>JABUFA010000062.1 GCA_013314755.1 Chthonomonadia bacterium | reverse complement strand
CGTTTTGAGCGTGACCGTTTTTCCGCCCGTGTTGGGTCCGGTGATGAGCAAAATACGGAATCGGTCGCCCAGCTCCACGTCAATGGGCACCACAGGAGGCTTGAGCAGGGGATGACGTGCCTTGCGCAGGCGGATTTTGCCCTGTGTGTTCAGCCCCGGTTCAATGGCGTCCCATTCCACACTGAGGCGGGCACGGGCGTCGATATGGTCCAGCTCGCCCAGCGCGTCGCAGGTCAGCAGGATAGCATCGGCATGTTTGCCCACCTGTGCGCTCAGCTCCGCCAGAATGCGCTCTATCTCGTTTTGTTCGGCAATCTGCGCCTCGCGAATCTGGTTGCCGAGGTCCACCACCTCCTGCGGTTCCATGAAGAGGGTTGCCCCCGATGCGCTCACGTCGTGCACAATGCCCCCGAACTGGGCGCGGTATTCCGCCTTCACCGGCAGACAATAGCGGTCGCCCCGCATGGTGATGACCGGCTCCTGAAGCATGTTGCGCACGCGCGAGGAGTTGAGCGTGGCTTGCAGGCGTTCGGTGATGCGCGTATGCAGATGGCGCAACCGCTGGCGAATACGGGCGAGTTCGGGGCTGGCGCTATCGGCAACGGTGGCGTCCTCGCGCAGGCAGCGCCGGATTTCGCCCACCACGTCGGGCAGAGGTTCCAGCTGCCGCGCCAGCACACACAGCGCAGGACAGCGTTCTTCCCGTGCCAGAAGGAACTGGCGCAGACGCCGGGCGGTTTCCAGCGTGTCGGCGACCGAAAGCAGGTTTTCGGGCGTCAACACTCCGCCCGCACGTGCCAGCGACACCGCAGAGCGCACATCCTGCGCCCCCCGCAGAGACATCGGCTCGGCGAGGTCTATCAACCGGCGGGCTTCCGAGGTTTGCTGAAGGCGAAGGCGGACGGATTCGATATCGGTTAGCGGCGTCATCTGACGTGCTCGCTCCGCGCCCAGAGGCGTGGTGCAGTGCGCCGCCAGCTTCTGCCGGATGGCATCGTATTCCAGAACTTTGAGGGTGTGTGCGTTCATTCCATTGGGTATTGTATCCTAAATCCATGCCGATGCGAAAGTCACCGACTACCACCTGGTTATGCCCTTCAATCAGAGTCTGTTCTTCCGATAATAAAAACAAGGGTTGCTCGGCTGGGCGCGATAGCAGTATATAGCTATGAGAAATAACAAGCACGTTCATCGGGGGTAGGAATGAGGCGGCAACAGATTGGACAGATTCTGCTGGACCTGGGCTACATCACGCGAGAGCAGCTGGTCGATGCGGTGATGGTGCAGAAAAACACCGGCAAACGCATCGGAGATATTCTCCTGCAGCTGGGGTATCTGAACGGTGAGCAGCTGGCAGAGGCACTGGCAATACAGGCAGGAGTGGAGTTTGTGCCGGTGCGCATCGAGCAGATACAACCTGAAGCACTGGCACTGCTGGACCCCACTGTTGCACGTGGCTTGCAAGCCCTACCCCTGTGGATTCGCGATGGAAAATTGTATATCGCGCTGGCAGATATTCACGACACCAGCGCCCAGCGCGAACTCGCGCGGCTGGTTAACATGCCGATAGTGGTGGTTTCTGCGAGTGCAGATGCCGTGCAGGCTGGTATCCGCTTCTACTATCCCAGAGATGAGGCGGACTGGCAAAGCGCGGCGCAGGAGCCTTGCGTGCACGCCTTTTTACAGCGACTGTTCGAAATGGCAGGCGGCGACGTTCGCCCGGTCCAGATGGAACCGCATGATGCGCTGTATTACCGGGTTTGCCGGCGTGCGGATGGAACGATGGAGTTGATTGAGACTGTCTCGCACCCCTTCGCGCTGATCAGTATCTACGCGCTGAAACGGATGGCAGGCACACAGGACAACAACGCCCCATACGTTTTCGCAACCATCCGCTTCGCGCGACCAGCGGAGGAGATGTCGGTTCGTGTCTCCTGTATACGGACCGTTCAGGGCGAGCGGGTTGTCCTGCAAACGGCGAGCAGGCAGAATCTGCATATCCAGAACTATGAGGTCGTACTCACTTCAGAGGGGGACAGGCTGTTGCAGGAGTGGATACATGCCCGGCAGGGGCTGATTCTGGTATCCAGCAACAGCTGGCAGTCGCGCAGTCAGTTCATCCTGCAGACTATCGCCTCGTATGCCGGGGAGGGCTACAGCACGCTGGTGCTCACGCGTTCGCCCCTTCAAGCACCCGACCACGTGTTCGTCGTTCCGCTGGAGTATGAATCTCCCGGCAGGGCTTTTCAGCAGGTGGTAGTTACTCTGGAGCAGGAGCCAGACGTTCTGGTGTTGGATACGCCGCCCGACTGGGAGCATCTGCAACTGCTGGCATCCCCGGATAACGCCCACACCCTCATCCTGCTGTCCATGCACGCGGAGAGCCCTGCCGATGCGCTGGCGCAGGTGGCATCCCAGCAGGTGGCGCCAGTGCTATTCGCCGGGGTGCTCAGGGGCGTGGTACATCTGTACAACCTGCCGCGCCTGTGTGGGCACTGCAGGACCGCCCTTCCCGCCAAAGGGGAAGCTGCCGAACGGCTGGGGGTTTCTTCCGAGACAGTATACGACGGCGCCGGCTGTGCAGAGTGTCGATTCACGGGACATGCCGGCGTGGCGGTTGTCGCCCAGGTAGTGCAGGCGCAACAGCCCTTGCTGGAGGCTCTCCGCCATGGCAGGATCTCCGAAGCGGTGCAGGTGCTCAGGCAATCGGGCGAGGTTGTTTTGAGGGAGGCTCTGCGCCAGGCGGTAATGCAGGGAGCCATCTCTGTGGAATATGCTGTGGAGACCCTTTCTGCCTCGCAGGGTTCAGACCTGCGTTCCTATCTCCGGGCAGCGTGAGGAAGGCTGGTTCTAAGATATGGATTGCTGAAGCCGTGCTTCAGTAGTTTTCCCCTCACCCAGACCTTGCAACTGGAAGTCGCAGGTTAACCTCCGCAAATGCGGCTTGCTGAAGCAAGCTTCAGCACTCCAAACAGGCGCAGGTTTCCGCACTCGAGATGATGGATTGCTGAAGCCACGCTTCAGCGGTCCAAAGCCCGCAGCTTTCAGTTGCAAGAGTGTTTGTGCCCCGGCGGTTGCCTGCGAACCTGTACTGTGTTATACTCAAGATAACACGCAGAAGGTTTTGTGTCAACTGTTTCCCCAGAGCACGAACCTGTCCTGACTGTGTGCGTCCTGAATAGTAAATAAGCTAGATACACTGAGCCAAATGGCTAAACAAAACGTAGCTGTTACACGCGGTAAGACGTCAATAAGATGGAGGAGGGTTTCCCTATGAACCGGCGAGAGATGTTGCAGTGGCTGGGGCTGGCAGGGATAGCAGTGGTTGCCGGTTGCTCCGGGCGAGGGACCAGGCAATCGGAAGGCACGCAGAAACCGCTAGATACCGCCAGAGCGGAACACCAGAAGAAGGTAGGGAACGTCGTTGCGGTGGCTTCGCAGGGTAGTGTGCGTGAGATGGTGGAACGCGCCCTGCGCCCGCTCGGCGGCATGGAAAAGTTCGTGCGCCCGGGCGATACCGTCGTGCTGAAGCCAAACGCTGCGTGGCTCAGGACCCCCGAGCAGGCAGCCAACACCAACCCCGAAGTGGTAGCAGCGGTGATTGACCTGTGTCAGAAAGCTGGGGCAAAGCGCATCCTGATTGTGGAACATACCTGCGATAACCCCGCGACCGTCTGCTTCGAGATGAGTGGCATCCGTAAGGTG
This sequence comes from Chthonomonadia bacterium, assembly GCA_013314755.1. Classification (GTDB taxonomy): domain Bacteria; phylum Armatimonadota; class HRBIN16; order HRBIN16; family HRBIN16; genus HRBIN16. Next base: position 9,298 of record JABUFA010000062.1, on the reverse strand, counting down.
GCCGACGCAGCGGGAGCGGTCATCGTCAACGCCAACGCGGAGGGGATGTATCGCCCGGTCAGCATTCCGGGAGCGAAGGTGCTTGCGCAGACGCAGGTGGTGCGCGACGTGCTGGAGGCAGACTGCTTCATCAACCTGCCCGTCGCCAAAGACCACAGCGCCACACGGGTCACACTGGGCTTGAAGAACCTGATGGGCGTGGTGTGGGACCGCCAGACGTGGCATGTGCAGGGCCTGCATGAGTGCATCGGCGACTTCGCGCTGGCGGTGAAGCCGCATCTGACCATCATCGACGCCACGCGCATTCTGGCAACGAAGGGTCCCAAAGGTCCGGGCGAGGTCAAACACCTCAATCAGGTCATTGCAGGGGTGGACCCGGTGGCGGTCGATGCGTTCGCCACCACGCTGTTCGGCTTGAAGCCGGACGACATCGGCTACATCATGCACGCCCACAAGCTGGGGGTGGGTGAAGCCCGCCTGAACAGGCTGAACATCACGAGGGTATAGCGGATGAGCACCGCAACAGAGGCACGCCAGCGGTTCAAGGCGATGGGGCGGGTGCGCCCACGTTTCTGGCGGATGCAGAACGTCCGGCGCATGGTGCAGGTGGCGTTCCTTCTGCTGTTCCTGTTCTTGCTGGCGCTGACGGTTTATCCCCTGCGCTCGCCTGTGCCGGTGGACTTCTTCTTCCGCGCCGACCCGCTGGCGGTGCTCAGTACCTTCATTGCTTCGCGCGAGGTGATTGGTGCGTTGATTCCGCTGGCGGCGGTGGTGCTGGCGCTGACGGTGGTGCTGGGCAGGTTCTTCTGCGGATGGTTCTGCCCGATGGGCACGCTGATAGACCTGTCCGACCGATTTCTGGTGCGGCGTAACCGTCGCGCAGCGGGTGCAAAAGGCTTCCCGCAAGTGAAGTACTACATCCTGGCGACCGTGCTGGTCTCTGCCCTGCTTTCCGCGCAACTCGCCTACTTTTTTGACCCGTTCGGCATCCTCACGCGCACGGTGGTGTGGGTGCTGGTCGCGCCGGTAACCCTGTTGGGGCGGGCGGTTACTGGTTCACCGTGGGTGGCGGACTGGGCGCCTTCGCTGACGCAGATACCCTTTATCCCCGAAAGCCAGCCGCATTACCGCATGAACCTGCTGGCGGCACTGCTGTTCGCGGGCATCCTTGCGCTGGGGCTGGTCAGTCGGCGGTTCTGGTGCCGGAACCTGTGTCCGCTGGGCGCATTGCTGGCGCTGTTTTCAGGATGGGGCATTGTACGACGGCAAACGAAGGCAGACCAGTGTATCGAGTGCCACCGTTGCGACCGCGAATGCAAGATGGGCGCCATCCTGCCCGATGGGCATCGCTACCTGGCGCGAGAATGTATCTATTGCTATAACTGCGTATCCGTATGTGCGCCCGCCGCAACGTCCTTCCCCATCACCCTGCGCAGGGAGGGCTTCGAGACCGCTACCGACCTGAACCGTCGCCGGCTGCTGGGGTTTGCCGGGCTGGGCGTGCTGTGGGCAGGTATTTCGGCGGGCGACATCGGCGCGAAGAAGGTCGGCAATTCGCCTATCAAGGCATCCAGCCCCTTCCGCATCCGACCGCCCGGCAGTCTGCCCGAAGAGCAGTTCCTGCAAAAGTGCGTGCGGTGCAGTCTGTGCATGAAAGTATGCCCGACGAACGGCTTACAGCCCGCGCTGACCGAGGCAGGCATTGAAGGTTTCTGGACGCCCATTCTGGTTCCGCGCATTGGGCACTGCAGTCAGCACTGCACCGCCTGCGGAGACGTCTGTCCTACCGACGCCATCCAGCCCTTCACCCCGCAGGAGAAGAAGTATCTTTTCATCGGACGGGCGTATATAGATAGAAGCACATGCATCGTGTGGGCGCAGGATAAAAAATGCCTCGTGTGCGATGAGCACTGTTCGTATCGCGCCCTGCACTGGAAGGTAGTAGATGGCTTGCGCCGCCCGTTCGTAAACGAATACCTGTGCACCGGTTGTGGGGAATGCGAAGCCAAATGTCCGGTGCAACCGATAGCGGCGATTCGCGTGACCACCCTGGGCGACCTGCGTCACCTGACGCGCGAAGCGCAAAAGCGATTCTACGAGCGACATCTGGAAAAGGAGGAATAAGCGACCATGCCATCCAGAAGAGAGTTCTTGAAGGACCTGATGAGAACAGGAGCGGGACTGTATACCCCCGCCGCCGTGTTCGCCGTGCTGCTGCAGGAGAAAAAGAATCCCCAGAGCACCGTCGTGGAGGTCAAAAACCCTAATGCACAGAGCGAGGGGCACCGTCTTCGCACAGACGTTGTGCAGACGATGGTCTTCGAGGCGGTACGACGCCTGAGCGGAGAGAAGAACGACCGTGCTGCCTGGAAGCATTACTTCACCCCTGAAGACGTAGTTGGCATTAAGGTCAACTGCCTGTTTGGGCGAGGAGCCTCCACCCATCCCGAAGTGGTGATGGCGATTGTGGAGGGTCTCAAGCTGGCAGGGGTTAAGCCGGAGAACATTATCATCTGGGACCGCAGTGATGGCGATTTAGCCAAAGCGGGCTTTACCCTTAATCGCGAGGGACCCGGCGTGAAGTGCTATGGCACCAACGGCGACTACGACCCCACGCCCACCCGACACGGTTCGTTCAACGGAAGGTTGAGCAAAATCCTGAGCGAGCGTATCACCGCACTGGTCAACGCGCCCATTCTGAAAGACCACAGCATCTCAGGTATCACCAACGCCTGCAAGAACCATTACGGCTCCATCGATAACCCGGGCGCCCATCATGGCAATGGGTGCGACCCCTATCTGGCGGACCTCAACGCCTTGCCGGTCATCCGCCAGAAGACGCGCCTGATTATCTGCGATGCCATCCGCCCGATTTGCGAAGGCGGACCCGGCTTGCGCAGCGATTACGCATGGAATTACAACGCCATTCTTGCCTCCACCGACCCCATAGCGATAGATACCGTAGGCTGGCAGATTATTGAGGCACGGCGTAAGGAGGTGGGATTGCCGCCGCTGGCGCAGGTGGGACGACCGGTGCGCTACCTACAAACCGCTGCCCAAATGGGCGTGGGCACCAACGACCCGAACCGAATCCGGCTGGTGCGGGTGGGATAGAACGCGACGGGGGCACACCGCGGTGTGCCCCTATGCTGTTACAGCGCCCGCTGGACGGTCTCTTCTATGATCTTGTCGGTGTTTTGGGGGTCGTAACCTTCCAACCGCGCCAGAATGTTGCCCTCTTTGCCGATGATGAACAGCGTCGGCAGGTTCTTAACCTCGAACGCTCCCTTCGCGCTGGCGTCGCTGTCCACCGCAATGGGGTAATCCACCCCCATCTCCTTTACGAAAGCCTCTACCTCTGCCCTGTTGGTCACGTCCACCGCCACTCCGATAACCTCTACGCCCTTATCCCGGTGGCGGTTGTGGAACTGTATCATCTTGGGCATGGTGAATCGGCAGGGCGCACACCACGTCGCCCAGAAGTCCAGCACCACCACTTTCCCTCTGTAGTCCTGCAGAGATCTCGTTTCGCCGTTCAGCAGTTGAAGGGTGATGTTGGGAGCGGTATCGCCCTCCCCTATCGGTTTCGGGGGCTGGAACGCATAAATCACCAGCCCCGCTATCAGTACAATCAACACATAGACTATCGTCCTGCGCATAGACTCACCTCTTGCAAATGGCTACCGTTTGTTGGACTCCGGCATCAGCCCATCTGATTCATCGCACATAATCCGCCTCTTCGGGACGCCAGACCGTATCGCGCACGGTCAGGTACAGCGTTCGCGCGGCGTCGGCGCGGGTAATGGGACCCTCCGGGAAGAAGCGCATCCCGTCCTCCTGCAAGGCTTCCACCCCATCCCACAGCATGGAGGTGATATGATGCCGGCGCAGGGTCTCTATCGCGGTGGCGTGCGGCGAGTCGACCGGCACATCCAGATAGCGCGACCGTTCGGGCGTTGCCAATGTCCATCGCCCCAGTTTTACCATCACGTTCGTCAGCCACTGCGCGAACAGCGCTCGCGATATCGGCATGTCCGGGCGGAACAGCGTCTCATCTGGCTTCAGGATGCCCGCTGCCACCAGTCCTTCCACCGCCTGTCGGGCGGGGTGCTCTTCGGGCAGGTCGGTGTACGGCAGAGCGGGCTTCGCGTAGCTGGTTTTCCATCCGCCCTGCTTCAGCCGATGCCACAGCCACTGCGCGGCGTCGGCGCGGGTGAGCATTTTCTCCGGCTCAAAACGCTCCTGCGGGAAGTATCCGCGCGCCGCCAGATACTGGATCGCCCGAAAACCGCGCGTCTCGGCGGTGACGTCGGGAAACCAGTAGAGATACACGCCGTACCTCAGCAGCACCTCCTGCACCAGGCGGGAGGGAATCCGCTTGGGCTCCGTACCGTACCGCAACGCCAGCGCCGCCGCTGCGCCCGCCGCCTGCCCCATATTCATACGCACCGGCTCCATGCGCAGGGTTCCATAAGCGACATGGGTGGCAGAGACCGCCGTGGAAACCAGCACGTTGCGCAGGCGCAGGGGAAGCAGAATGCCATACGGCACCTGATACCAGGGCGTGTACTGGGGCAGCCAGAACTCGCCCTCGCCCATATCGGGTGAACTCCAGTCCGTTTTGGGCTGGACGGCGTGCGAGTCCATCGGATAGTCGCCGATGCTGATGGAATCCGGGCGCAGGCGTTCCCGCGCCTTCCACACGTCGCTCTGGTTCATCAGCACGTGCCCCATGATGCGCCTCGCTTCGCGCACATATAGCAGAGGCGGGATGTTGCCGTTGTCGCGGTACTCATCCTCCGCCAGTCCGATGTTTTTCAGCCCCAGTTCGGTCTGGATGTAGTAGAGGTACCCCAGTGCGTGCCACTTGTAGCGTTCGGCAATCTCGTCGCGCCGCTTCCAGCTGGCGGTTGGATAGTCATAATTGATGCCGGGCAGGTTACTGCCCTGCGGATGCTGGTTAATCTCAAACTTGCCGCCGGGGATGCGACCGTACAGATATGCCCACGTCTTCTCCCACGGCGGGGTGTGGATGTAGTTTTCCTTGTTGTAGAAAGGGGGTTGAGGGATGGTCCTGTCTGCATCCTTGCCGTAGTCCTTCACCGCCAGCAGGATAGCATAAGAGGGGATACGCTTATCGCCCTTGCCGGTGCTGCCGGGCAGGATGCGGTCGTTGGCGCGGTCATAGTAGATATGTCCGGCGTGCGGCTCTTCGGGGGAACGGGGTTCGCGCCCCACGCGGAAAGGAGCACCTCCCCACGCAGCGATGTCGCCCTCATGCGTGGCGTCGATGAAGATGTCGCCCTCGAAGACAGCTCTGCGCCCGGTCAGCATATCCTGCACAATCACCGCACGCACACGGTCTCCCTCTCGCACCACGCCAACAGGGCGCACGCGGAAGTACACATGGATGTTCGGATGCTGAGCCACGATGCCCTTGATCAGCGCGTTTGCCACGCGAGGCTCGTATGCCATGCCGTTGCCCGTGCCGTAGTGTGCCTGTACCGCCCTGCGGAACTCTTCAAAAAGCCCGTTGGAGCGGGCGGGGTTACGCATGTCGGTCAGGCTCACACCGTTGCTGATCATGCCGCCCAGCCGATTGGTCTGCTCCAGCAGGGCGACCGTTACGCCCTCTCGCGCCGCGGTTACCGCCGCCCCGACCCCTGAAGCGGTGCCGCCGACCACTACCAGCGGATAGTGGATGCGCCTGGGTAGTTCGCGGAAGGTGCGTTCGCTAACCTCTACCGATGGCTTCAGAGTGCCATCCGCCATCTGCGCCACCACTCTGTAACGGTACGTCTGAGCAGGCTCCAGCGGCTGGTCTACATACTGGCGGGCATCGGCGGGCAGGGTGGCTATTGGCACGCCATCGCGCTGTACCACATACGCCTGCACCTCTCCCTGCGCGGGTGGAAGCCAGTAGACGTTAATCTGCACTGGCGACTGCGCCAGTGCCTCCACCGCCGTCGGCTGAGCACACGCCGACCCGGCAATAAGCACCAGCAGAATGAGCAGGCTCCTCTTCATCGCGTTCCCCCTTTCCTGGTGTGGTACAGGTGGCAATGAACGTTCGGACGAACCGTCACCTCAACGTGTCCGGTCGCGCGCAACGCTCCCACTTGCCGGGCATGGGCGGATGGGGCTTGTGCGGCTCCGTCTGATACCAGAACGCCACGCTGGAATAGTCGTTGTTCTGAAGGTTCGCATGCCCGTGCTCAATGGTTACCTTCAGCGATTTGGTAAACACCACCGGGTCCTGGATGTGGAACCGGTAGCTGGTGCATTTGTGACGTCCCGGGTAGCGCGGGTCGTGCTCGTAGATGGATGTTCCCGCGTAGGGATAGGCGCGGTCGTGCATGCCCCAGGCGTGGCAGAAATAGTCCTCAGAACCGGTTCCGTGCAGAGAGGGCAGCTGCTCGCCGTCGATGAAGAACATATCGTCGCCCTCGCCCCACCAGGTCAAGCCGTCCACGTTCGGGTCAATGTTATGCACCGACAGCACACAGCCCACGTAATGCCCGGCGCCCTCCGCTTCCAGAATCACGTAGTTCTCCCTGCCGTCGACGTTGGGTTCGTTGAACAGCGTGCCGATATCGATGCCCTGCCTTCCCAGCTCGCCTTTGATGCCTCTGGTCGGGCACTCCTGTCGGTATTGCGCGTGGAAGCGCAGGCTGTCTTCGGGCAGTGCATCATACTCCTCGTAGTCGATATAGAAGTAGAAGGCGCGTATCGGCTCGTCGCACTCGTTGACAATCTGGATGACTGCACGCTCAGCAAAGGGCATCTGCCAGTAGCAGTTCATCGCCATATTGCCGCCTCGTTTGCCCTCCTGTTCCGCCGGGGCAACGGTCGCCAGCGGCGCAGAAGCAAAAGACTGCGCGATGCCGTGCCCCAGCCCAAAGAAGTCTCCCAGAGGCACGTACACGCTTGGCTCCGGCTCGTTGTCCCAGTACATCTTCAGCAGGGTCTTGCGCAGGTAATCGCGGTCCTGGCAGGCAACCGTGAACCAGATATGCGTGATGCACCCCGCCGACTGGATATCCGCCAGCGTTGCGGTTTCGCCTGCAGGAATGTACCAGCAATCGGCATTGCCACCGGTTTTATCGTAACTCGATACCCGTCTGGTGCGCGCGTATCTGCGCAGTGTCAGCGCCTTCAGGGTGGAAAGGGTCAAAGGGTTCATTTTTTCTCCTCCCGGCAGATAGGTTACTCTTGTTGCTGTTCTGCAAAAACAGGAGCGGTTCCTGCACGGGAGGAGCACAGTCTGCTACACCGCCTCGAGCGCCTGCTGGAGGTCTTCGATCAGGTCATCCACGTCCTCAAGCCCTACCGAGAGGCGCACCATGTTGTCGGGGATTCCGCACCATGCCCGCTCCTCTGCGCTCATTGAGGCGTGTGACATCTTCGGCGGATAGCCAATTAGCGATTCCGCACCGCCCAGACTTTCCGCCAGATTGAAAATCTTCGTGCCCTCGCAGAATCGCTGTGCGCTATCTGCTCCGCCCTTCACGCCAACTGCAATCATGCCCCCAAAACCGTTGCGCATCTGCTTGCGGGCGAGCTCGTGCTGGGGATGAGAGGGCAAACCGGGATACCGCACCCACTCGATTTTGGGATGGCTCCCCAGAAACTGCGCTATCCGCATCGCGTTCCGGCAGTGCATCTCCATGCGCACATGCAGGGTACGAATGCCGCGCAGGGTCAGCCAGCAGTCAAATGGGCTGGGAACCCCGCCGAAGTCGTTCTGATACCGATACAGCTTCTCGTACAGCTCCGGGCTTCGCGTCACCACCGCTCCCCCAATCAGGTCGCTGTGCCCGCCGATGTATTTGGTGGTGCTGTGCAGAACAATATCGGCGCCGAGGTCCAGCGGCGTCTGCAGGTATGGACTGGCAAAGGTGTTATCCACCACCAGCAGGGCGTTGTGGCGGTGTGCAATCTCGGCAATCGCAGCAATATCCACCACCACCAGCGTTGGGTTCGAAGGGCTTTCTATCCACACCAGGCGCGTCTGGGGGGTAAACGCCTCCTGCAGGCGGTCCAGGTCGGTGAAATCGGCGTAGGAAGACTGGATATTGTACTTCTCACGCAGGTGGCGAAGCAGGCGGAAGGTTCCCCCGTAAATATCCTTCGTCGCCAGAATATGCTCACCGCTGCGCACCAGCGAGGTGACCGCCGTTTCCGCTGCCATCCCCGAGGCGAACGCCAGCCCATAATCGGCGTTTTCCAGCGCGGCGATGCTTCGCTCCAGGGCGCCGCGGGTGGGGTTGCCCGAACGTGCGTACTCCCAGCCCGCTTTCAGCTCACCCACTTTCGCCTGCACGTAGGTTGACGCCATGTAGATGGGCGGCACCACCGCTCCTGTGACCGGGTCTGGCTCCTGTCCCACACGAATCGCTTTGGTTCCGAAACGCATCCATCCTCCTCCTGAGTACTCAGAGATACCGTGTATCTAAGTATCTCAAAAAAAGCTAGCCCTGTCAAATGAGAAGGACGAACGTTGCGGTGAGCCGTTCGTAGGGGCAACCCCCTGTGGTTGCCCAATACGAAACAGGATAGCCCCACCTGACATCCCCGCGAAAGCCCTCACCCTGACCCTCTCCCACGAGGAGAGGGAATGTCCCCCTGCTTGCGGGGGGACCACAGGGGGGCTGACACCGCAAATCGGCTCGGCAGGAGCCTCGCCCTCCAGTGAAAAGCGCATCCCCCATTTGGAAGGTGAACCTCCCGCCGAGCCGTCCGTAGTCGGTAGGGGCAACCCCCTGTGGTTGCCCGATACGAAACAGGGTAGCCCCACCTGACCTCCCTGCAAAAGCCCTCACCCTGACCCTCTCCCACAAGGAGAGGGCAAATAGCTCGGGGGGAGCCTTGTTCTAACCCCTCTCCCCGACGCGGGGAGAGGGACTGCGACGCGACGGCGATATGTTATCCAGCCGAGATAGAATACTGCCCAGCAATGCTCGCTAAAAAACCGAGAATTTTTTCCTGCGATCCATTGCTAAAACGTTTCTGTGGCATGAATATTGCTATATATACACGACGGAACACAATACCAGCATCAATGCTGGGAAACCATCACAAAGGAGGTTTACATCATGAACCGTGTTCGCAAACGCTTTGTGACCAAACCTCTCGCTGTGATGCTTTCTGCTGTATTCTTGCTTACTAATTCGGGGGGTAACAACTCTTAGCGCCCTCTTCACTGCCCTCGCCTCTCTTTCTCTCCTGCTCGCAAACGCCGCGACCGCTACCGCCAGCACCCTCAGCCAGTCCTGGAACAACCTCACCATCGCCACCC
>JABUFA010000010.1 GCA_013314755.1 Chthonomonadia bacterium | reverse complement strand
GTTGTCGCTTTTACCCCCCCCGCACAGCCAATTGGGGAGCGGAGAGGACTGGTGCAGCGATTTGCACCGTGAGGCTCAGGATGCATACCGTTGCGAGTGTACGCACAAACGGAAAGCGTCTCAGCATCTTAAAGCACCCTCCTTTTGTGTTGTTGAGAAAGTGTCTTGGCTCTCCCAAACCCACTGCGGGAGCTGTGCTATATGTTTTGGATATAGTATAGCAGGTATGTTTATCAGAGTCAACAGGTTTTGGGCTGTTTGGGAGGGATTTTTCGAAAAATCTTTCCGTTCAGGTTAGGTTGACGGCTCGCCGGGAGGTTCGCCATCCAGCATGAGAGCGTCGCCTCTCCCCGCGTCGGGGAGAGGTTGGGAGAGGGGTTTTGCTCCGCATCCCCCGCTGAGCCGTTTGAGGTATCAGCCCCCTGTGGTCCCCCCGCAAGCAGGGGGACAATTCCTGCCCGCCTGCTGGAAGTCAGAGGGCAACCACAGGGGGTTGCCCCTACGGTCGGCTCACCGGGAGGTTCGCCCTCCAAGTTGGTGGATGCGTTATCCTGTGGAGGGCAAGGGTTCCCAGCGGGTTTCCCTGGGTAACGCACTGTCGGACTCGGCGACGGATTCCGATAATATATCGCAGAAACCCGTGATTGCGCGGGCATCACGGGCAACATCGTTGCTCGAATAAGGGGTACAATACACCTGTGGACACATACTCAAGCCACAAGAAGGGGGTTCCGCCGCCTATGAAGCGTGTAACGATTCTTTTCATCCTGCTGATGATAGCTGTGGCTATCCCATCGGTGCTGGCGCAAAGCGAACCAATCCGCATCGGTGCAGGCGATACACTGGGCATCACCCTGGTCGGCGATAAGGACCTCAGCGGGCAATATAAAGTAGACGACAACGGCTACATCAAGATGCCCCTGCTGGGTTCCATCAAGGTCGCCGGGGAGACGGAAGAGAGCCTGACCAAAAAGCTCACCGAGATGCTCAAGAAGTACTACGTAGACCCGGTTCTGACTGTGGTGATCCTGGAGCGATTTCCCCGCTATGTCACGGTCACCGGCGCGGTGCGCAAAGGAGGCAAGATACCGCTCAAAGAGAACCTCCCCACCCGCCTGATTGAGGTCATCCAGGCAGCAGAGCCTGAACCGGGCGCCGACCTGGCGCGTATCAAGCTGACCCGCAAACAACCTGCCCCCGCTGAGATGACGCTGGACCTGGAGCGGTTCATCAAATTTGGTGACCCTGCCGCAAACGTGGAAATCATGCCAGATGATGTGGTGCTTGTGCCCGCCAAACAGATGATGACCGTATATGTGACCGGCGCAGTGGCACGCCCAGGACCCGTGACGCTTCAGGAGGGAAGCACTTTCCGGGAGGCCATCCTGCAGGTAGGTGGACTGTCGCCCAACGCGGATAACATGCGCATCACCATCCGCCACGAAGGCTCTACCGAAGAGATCCCCGTCAACTACACCGAAGCCATGTCTCAGGACCCCAGCAAGCAGGTGGTGCTGAAGAACGGCGACCGCATCCTGGTGCCCACCGTGCAGGAATCGGTGACCGTTTCGGTGTTCGGCGGGGTGATGCGTCCCGGTCCCGTGCCGCTGGTGGGACGCATGCGCCTGAGTGAGGCGATTGGCGCCGCTGGGGGCTTCAGCCCATTCGCCCGCAAGTGGGACATCAAAATTCTGCGTGCTGTGCCCGGCTCCACCAAACGCCAGACGCTGAAGGTGAACTTCGGCGAAATCGAGGAAGGCAAAGCAGACGACATCTACCTCGAACCAAACGACCAGATTGTGGTTGCCGAACGGCCGCGCGAGCAGTTTAACCTGGGCACCGCGCTGTCCATGCTGTCGGCAATCGCCAGCCTGGCGTGGCTGTTGAGGCGCCGATAGGCTTCCTTTCACAGGGGGCAGATGTTTTCGCGACAGACCCTGCGCACGGGTGCAGAGGTGCTGGGTGTGGTGCTTGATGAGGAGCAGGTGGAGCAGTTCGAGCACTACGCCCAGCGTCTCTATGAAGCCAATCAGCGTATGAACCTGACCTCCGTCCCGCCCGAGGAGGCAGTCGTCCGCCACTTTCTGGACTCGTTGACGCTGGTCACCGCATGGCGCCCCCAGGCAGGAGCAGAGGTGGTGGACGTGGGAACAGGTGCAGGTTTTCCCGGTCTGCCTCTGAAAATCGCCTTCCCGCAAATCCGCCTGGCGCTTCTGGATTCGCGCCACGACCCTATCCTCTTCCTGCGTTCGCTGTGCGAGGAGCTAAACCTTCGCGACGTGGAGCTGATCCACGCCCGCGCGGAAGAGGCAGCCCATCAGCCCGGCTTGCGCGAACGGTTTGATGTGGCAACGGCACGAGCGGTGGCGCACCTGTGGGCGCTGGCTGAGTGGACGATTCCGCTGGTGCGCGTGGGAGGCATGGCGATATGGCTGAAACGCCCCAGCCAGCACGCAGAGGTAGAGCAGGCGCGCGAGCAGATACAGCGAATGGGCGGCGCAGAACCCGACACCGTGCAGGTCGCAGTGCCCCACTCGGACATTGTGAACCTGCTGGTGCGGGCACGAAAAGCGGAACCCACCCCACCGCAGTATCCCCGTTCCACCGCTCGCGTCCTGCGGGAGGTCAAGCGGTTCAAAGGTTCCGAACAGGATGATTGACCCTTCCTCCATTCCAAATACGCCCGGCATCTACCAGCTGGTGCTGTGGCTGCCGGAAACGGTCACTCTGCAGGTGGGCAGGCTGGGCATGTTTACCTTTCCCGCGGGCAGATACATCTACACCGGTAGTGCGATGGGCGGTTTGCGTGCGCGCATTGCCCGTCACCTGCGTGCCGAGAAACGCCTGCGCTGGCATATTGATTATTTCCTCCCGTACGCCGTGGTGCAGGATATTCGCGTCTACCCCTCTTCCGACGTCACGGAATGCGCCCTGAACGCACAAACGCTGTCTGCGCGTGGGGCGCGGGTTGTGGCATCCGGATTCGGCTCCAGCGACTGCCGCTGCCCGGCGCATCTGGTATATCTCGGTGCAGGTGTGCCGAATGGAAGCCCTCACCCTGACCCTCTCCCACAAGGAGAGGGAAACATGGCTCGGCGGGAGCCTCGCCCTCCAGGATAACCCCTCTCCCGCCTTCTCCACGACGCGGGGAGAGGCGTCTCTCCCGACGAACCATCCGTAGGGGCAACCCCCTGTGGTTGCCCACTGACATGGGACAGCCCCACCTGACCTCCCCGCAAAAGCCCTCACCCTGACCATCTCTCACAAGGCGAGGGATGTCCCCCTGCTTGCGGGGGGCTGACAACGCCTGAAAAAGTGAAAACCCCTCTCCCAACCTCTCCCCGACGCGGGGAGAGGAGAATCTCCCCTTCCCTCGCAGGGAAGGGGCTGGGGGTTACGTTGCGCTACTGAAACCCCGACGCGGAGACATGTCCCCCTGCGTGCGGGGGGCTGACAACACCTGAAACAATCCCACCTAACGCCCCTGCACATGGAGAGGAATATGGTAGTTCACGCTCCGCCCCTTGTGATGAAACACCCGACACGTGTATAATGACCTCTGCAATCCTCTGGCAAGAAAGGTTTTTGGGTGATGAGGCGAGTTCTGGTCACCGGAGGCGCGGGGTTCATCGGAAGCCACTTCGCGCGGCATCTGCTTTGCACATACCCTGACTATCGGGTAACGGTGCTGGATGCGCTGACGTATGCAGGTAGCCTGTCCAACATCGCCGACCTGATGAGCGACCCTCGCTTTGCCTTCTATCACGGCGATGTGCGCGACCCGGTGGTGGTGCGAAACCTGGTGCGCAACCACGACTGGGTGGTCAACTTCGCGGCGGAGACGCATGTCGACCGCTCCATCCTGAACCCGGGCAGCTTTCTGCAGACAGACGTTTATGGCGTATACGTCCTGCTGGAGGCGTGCAGAGAGTTCGGCTCCAGACGCTTCCTGCAGGTGTCCACCGATGAGGTGTACGGCGAGGTGCTGGAAGGGTTTGCCACCGAAGAGGCTCCTCTGCGCCCGCGAAGCCCCTATTCCGCCAGCAAAGCCTCGGCAGAACTGCTGGTGCAGGCATACCATACCACCTACGGGCTGGATACGGTCATCACGCGCGGCTCCAACACCTACGGGCCCAACCAGTACCCCGAAAAGATGATACCCCTCTTCATCACCAACGCGCTGGAAGACCGTCCCCTGCCCCTTTACGGTGACGGCTCGCAGGTGCGCGACTGGATCTACGTGGAAGACCACTGCGTCGCCATTGATACTGTCCTGCATCACGGCGAGTCGGGGGGCGTTTACAACATCGGGGCGGGAAACCTGTTGAAAAACCGCGAGGTTGCCGAAAAGATAGTAGAGATACTGGGCAAATCTGTATCGCTGATCCAGAGCGTGGCAGACCGCCCGGGACATGACCGACGCTATGCAGTGGATACCTCGCGCCTGCGCCAGATGCGATGGTCACCCCGCTGGAGATTCGAGGATGGACTGAGGCACACGGTGGAGTGGTACCGTTCGCACAGCGAGTGGTGGAAGGAAATCAAGAGCAAAAAGGAGTATCAGCAATTTGCCAGCCAGTGGTATCATGGGCGTGCACCGGTTACTCCCGGGCAGGAGGAATGAAGGAGGTCTGAAGGATGCAACAGCTACGACAGCGGATACAATCCCGCACCGCCAAAGTGGGCGTCATTGGACTTGGCTACGTGGGCTTGCCGATGGCAGTGGGCGCAGGAACGGCAGGCTATTCCGTGATTGGCTTTGATATCGACCGACGCAAGATTGAAGCCATCAACGCAGGCGAGCGCTATATAGAAGATGTAGACCCCGAAGAATGGAAGTTCGTCATCGAAAACGGGAAACTCACCGCTACCACGGATTTCGTACGCCTGCGGGAATGCGACGTGGTGCTGGTGTGCGTGCCGACGCCCATCAACCGCGCCAAAGAGCCAGATATGAGCGCAGTGGAAGCGGCAACCGACTCCATCGCGCGCACCCTGCGCGCCGAGCAGCTGATTATCGTGGAGAGCACCACCTATCCGGGCACGACGGTGGAGCTGGTTCAGCCGCGTCTGGAAGCCACCGGACTGCGGGCAGGGGTGGACTTCGCGCTGGTCTTCTCGCCGGAACGTATTGACCCGGGCAACAAGCGCTTCAAGCTGCGCCAGGTGCCCAAAGTGGTGGGCGGGCTGACCGAGCAGTGCACACAGTTAGCTATCGAGTTCTATAAACCGTTTATCGACCAGTTAGTCCCTGTTTCGTCCCCCACCGCGGCGGAGATGACCAAAATCTACGAGAACGTCTTCCGCAGCGTGAACATCGCGCTGGTGAACGAGCTGGCTCTCTTGTGCAACCGCATGGGGCTGAACGTGTGGGAGGTAATCGACGCCGCGTCCACCAAGCCCTACGGCTTCATGACCTTCTACCCCGGTCCAGGGCTGGGCGGGCACTGCATTCCCGTAGACCCCTACTATCTGGCGTGGAAGGCAAGACACTACGACTTCCATGTGAAGTTCGTGGAGCTGTCGGCAACCATCAACGACAGTATGCCCTATTACGTGTGCTCGCGGGTGAACGATGCGCTCAACTCGCACTTCAAGAGCGTCAACGGCTCGGACGTGTTGATACTGGGCGTGACCTACAAGCGGGATGTGGCAGACCTGCGCGAGTCGCCTGCATTGAAGATTATTGAAATCCTGCATCAGCGGGGCGCGAAGGTCAGCTACCACGACCCCTATATCCCCACCCTGCACGTCCAGGACCACGTGGACCTGCACCTGCAAAGCGAGACGTTGACCCCGGAGCGGCTTCAGCAGGCGGACTGCGTGGTGATTGTGGCGGACCACAGCAGTTACGACTGGAGCATGATTGCCGAGAACGCCAGGCTTATTGTGGACACGCGCAACGCGATGAAGGCGTTCTCCCTGTCGCATATCTGGAGGCTGTAATTGCTACAGGGAGCAGTCTGGCTCGGCTGCTCCCTACCCACCCCAGGCGAAGCTGATGGCGAACAGCAGGGCGATGCCGTACATCCACGGCGATACCTCGCGTCCCCTGCCGCGCAATAGCATCACCACCACATGCGAGATGAAGCCCACGCCGATGCCGAAGGAAATACTCTGCGTAAACGGGATGAGAAGCATGGTGAGAAAGGCGGGAATGCCCTCCTCCACCGTGTCAAAATCCATCTCGTGAACCACCCGAATCATCAGG
This sequence comes from Chthonomonadia bacterium, assembly GCA_013314755.1. Lineage (GTDB taxonomy): Bacteria > Armatimonadota > HRBIN16 > HRBIN16 > HRBIN16 > HRBIN16. The sequence goes on along the minus strand of JABUFA010000010.1, from coordinate 100,058 downwards.
TAGCCCACGATAATCAGCGCGGGAGCGGTCGCCACCGCAGGCACAACGCCCACCAGCGGCGCAAACAACAGGCTCAACAGGAACAGCATGCTGACCACCACCGACGTCAGCCCGGTGCGCCCTCCTTCGCTGATGCCGGCTGCGCTTTCGATATAGGTGGTCACCGAGCTGGCGCCGCACAGACCGCCCCACACCGCCGCCAGCGAGTCGGTCAGCAATACCCGGTTCAGGCGAGGCAGGTTGCCCTTTTCGTCAAGAAAGCCCCCCTGCCCTCCGATGCCGATGACCGTGCCCATCGTGTCGAAGAAGTCAGTAATCAGGAAGGCGAAGATAACGCCTACCAGCGCGGGCTGAAGCGCGCCGAGAATGTTCGCCTGCCCAAAGGTAGAGAAGTCAGGTATTGCCAGCCACCTCTCTGGCAGAGTGGTCAGCGCGGGCGTGCCCGGCGTGAGTCGGTCAGCAATCACGGCGATAACCGCCGTGCCCAGAATGCCCAGCAGGATGGCTCCGCGCACCCGAAACGCCAAAAGCAGCATCATCAACAGCACGCCGACCGTGGAGACCAGCGTGCCTTTGGAGGTAAATGCGCCGTGCGTGAGGGCGACGCCCTCGGGACCTTTCAGCACCCATCCCGCGTGTTGCAGTCCCAGAAAGGCGATAAAGATGCCGATGCCCACGCCGATGGCGCGTTTCAAGTTCATGGGGATAGCCTGCATCACCTGCTCGCGCACGCGCGTCAGCACGAGGATGGTCACTATCGCCCCTTCCACCACGATGACGCCCATCATGGTCTGCCAGTCCATGCCCGGGCGCGTCGCCTGCATGGCAAGCGCGGCGTTCAAGCCCATGCCGCTGGCAAGCGCGAAGGGATAGTTTGCCCACAAGCCCATGATGAGGGTAGGGATTGCCGCCGCGATGCAGGTTGCCGCTGCCACCGCTTCGACCGGCATTCCTGCTGTTTTGAGTATCTGCGGGTTCACAAAGATGATGTACGCCATGGTCATGAACGTCGCCAGCCCGGCGATGACCTCGCGCTCTACCGAGGTGCCGCGTTCATGCAGGGCAAACAGCCGGTCAAGCACGCTACGGGAACCGGATGAGGGTGAATACGTCGTAGCCATGCAGCATCTTCCGCCCCTTCAGAAACTCCAGCTCAATCAGGAAGTCGAAACCGGCTACCACACCGCCGAGCCGTTCCACCAGACGCGCCGCCGCTGCTGCCGTTCCACCCGTAGCCAGCAGGTCGTCCACAATCACCACCTTTTGCCCGGGCTGTACGGCGTCCACGTGTATCTCCATCGCGTTGGTGCCGTACTCCAGCGCGTACTCTTCCACTATCTTCTTGTAGGGCAGTTTGCCCAGTTTGCGCACAGGGACGAAACCGACCCCCAGCGCCAGGGCAATCGGAATGCCGAACACGAACCCGCGCGACTCGATGCCCACAATCACATCGGGCTCACGACTGCGCGCGTACTCTATCATCTTTTCCACCACTTCGCGCAGAGCCTGCGGGTTCTGCAGGACCGGTGTGATGTCGCGGAACAGCACCCCGGGCTGTGGAAAGTCGGGAATATTGCGAATCAGCTTCTCAGCCAGCAGTTCCCCCATCGCCGAAAACCTCCCCCGAACGTTTTGCGACCATCTGCGCCAGCGAAACCGTGTACGGCGGACGGGCAATGCCTTCCTCTGTGATAATCGCCTGAACCAGCTCCGCCGGCGTGACATCAAATGCGGGGTTAATCACGCGTACCCCTTCGGGCGCGATGCGCACACCCGCGATATGCGTTACCTCTTCCGGCGCCCGCTCTTCAATCGGGATGCCCGAACCGTCCGCCACCGACAGGTCAATTGTAGAGATGGGCGCAGCCACATAAAGCGGGATGCCGTGAAACTTTGCCAGCACCGCCACGCTGTAAGTGCCCACCTTGTTTGCCACGTCACCGTTGGCGGCGATACGGTCTGCCCCGACCACCACCACATCAATTTCGCCCCTCCGCATCAGCATCCCTGCCATGTTATCGGTTATCACCGTGACGGGAATGCCCTCCTGCACCAGCTCCCATGCGGTAAGCTGCATCCCCTGCAGGCGCGGACGGGTCTCATCGGCGTACACGTGCACCTTTTTGCCTGCCTCCACCGCCGCCCGGATGACGCCCAGCGCGGTGCCATAGCCCACCGTTGCCAGTGCCCCCGCGTTGCAGTGGGTCAGGATTCGCGCCCCATCGGGAATCAGTGTCTGTCCGTGCTGTCCGATGGCGCGGTTTGCCTGCACGTCCTCCTCCAGTATCGCTTCGCTCTCCTGCCTCAGCCGGCGGCGGGCAGATTCGGGTGTATGGCAGGTGTGCAGAACGCGCTTCATGCGCTCAATCGCCCAGAAGAGGTTGACGGCGGTGGGGCGTGTGGAAGCGAACACGTCCGCCGCCCTCAGCCACTCGGCGCGGAAGTCAGCCATCTCCGCTACGGGGATGGACTGCGCCGCCAGCACCAGCCCGCACGCCGCCGCCGCGCCAATGGCAGGAGCACCACGCACCACCATCTGCCGAATCGCCTGGGCGACGTCTCGCCAGTCGGTGTAGCGCACCTCCACGTAACGGTGCGGCAGCTGCGTCTGGTCTATCAGCACCAGCGCATCGCCGTCCCAGCGCACAGGGCGAATCTGCATCTTACACCTCGATTCGGGCGTGGTCTAACACGTGCGGACACGGACACTCGCGCGTGTCGGGGATGCGCCGAATCATCTCCAGCACCACGTTTTTGATGCGCTCGGAGTTGCGCTGGAACACCTCCAGCACCTCTTTGGTGGTCACCGGAGGCACCTGTCCACCCATCACCAGCCCGCTGTCGTAATCGGTAATCAGCGAGATGCCCACCACGCACATCGCCAGCTCGCGAGCCAGATAAGCCTCGGGGTACTGCGTCATGCTGATGACTTCCCAGCCCATCGAGGTGTACCACTGGCTCTCGGCTTTGGTGGAGAAGCGCGGTCCCTGGATGACCACCACCGTGCCTCGCTCGTGACAGGTAATACCCTGCTCCCGGATGACGTCGATGGCTATCTGTCGCAGGGTGGGGCAGTAGGGGTCGGCAGGCGAGACATGGGTAACAATCGGTCCTTCATAGAAGGTATCCGCGCGTCCGTGTGTGCGGTCCACGTACTGGTCCACCACCACGAAATCGCCGGGGTGGATATGCGCCTGCAGGCTCCCCGCCGCAAAGGGGCTGATGATGCGCGTGACGCCCAGCTCCTTCATCGCCCACAGGTTCGCCCGGAAGTTAATCCGGTGGGGTGGGATACTGTGATGTCGCCCGTGCCGTGGCAGAAACGCCACGCGCCTGCCTTCCACCTCTGCGAGTGCGATGTGGTCGCTGGGCGCGCCATAAGGGGTTTCGATCTTGATTTCCTGCACGTTTTCCAGAAAGCGGTAAAAGCCTGACCCGCCAAACACACCGATATCTGCTCTTGCCTTACTCATACGCAGTCCCTTCACGCAGATTGATTTGCCGATGCCCATTATAAAGGAGCTTCTGTCCATTTTGCAACACGCACGCCCGCACGCGCCTGACGGCTTTTCAGTGGCGAGGTTCAAAACTCTCGGCGCACCATTCTGTGGTAGAATCGCAGGGAGGATGGTGCAGTATTGACGCCGAAAAGAGGGGACACACCATGACCGATGGTAACCTGTTGCGCGAAAAGCGAGAAGAGATTCTGCGCATCTGTGCGAAGTACGGGGCGCGTAACGTGCGGATATTTGGGTCGGTGGCGCGCGGGGAGGCAGACAAACACAGTGACATCGACTTCCTTGTGGAGATGGAAGCAGGACGCAGTCTTTTTGACCTGGGTGGGCTTCAGTACGAGCTAGAGCAGGTGCTCGGATGCCCGGTGGATGTGGTGACAGAACGCGGGATCAAGGCACGAATCCGCGAGCGTGTACTTCGGGAGGCAGTGCCCCTGTGAGAGACCCTAAAGAGCGGCTAAGGGACATCATAGAAGCGATTGAGGCAATTGACCGATATCCAGATGCCCGTGTGCAAAAGCCAGCTATCGAGCAACTGCTGAATCGCCCGGAGGAGCTGAGTGACAGCGAGTGAGTGACATGATGCGCTACCCGAGGCGACAACCCCTTGCAAACAGCTGGCTGGCATAGTATAATAACGTGAGGCTTTACAGCTACCCTTCCTGCTCCATCCTGAGATGATGGAGCCAAATCAGTCCAGAGGGAGGAGAAAGACAGCAGTGCCGTTCTATGAAGCGATGTACCTCGTCCACCCCAGCGTGGACGACGAGCGACTGGAAGAGATTATCGCTCGGTTCAATCAGGTAGTAGAAAGCGAAGGCGGAGTGATCGAACACTCCGGCAAATGGGATCGGCGGCGCCTCGCTTACCCCATCAACAAGGTGCAGGAAGCCACCTATGTGTTGATGTACTTCCGCGCCAACCCGCAGGTGCCTGCCGAGTTAGACCGACTGTTCCGAATCAGCGATGAGGTGATAAGGCATCTCATCATTCGCCACGATAAACCGCATCTGGTGCTGACGGTACCTCCTGCAGAGGAAACTGCCGAAGAAGAGCCAACCGCAGAGGCAGAGGAGACCCCGGAAGAGGCAGCTCCAGAGGCTGAGCCTGCCCAGGAGGAGAGCGTTGAAGCCGAACCGGAGCCAGCCGTAGAAGAGCAACCCGCTCCATCTGAGGAGGCGGTCGCCGGCACAGCGGAAGAGCAAGGCTAAACACCACTTCTCGCTCAGGAAGGGGAAATCAACATGTACAACCGCGTTATCCTTATTGGACGGCTGGTGCGGGACCCCGAGTACCGCAACACGCCAGATGGGATAACTCTGGCGCGAATGCGAATCGCCGTCGACCGTGGGCGCAGTCGGGAAACGGGAGAATCGCAAACCGACTTCATTGACCTCGTAGCATGGCGTCAGCAGGCAGAGTTCGCCATCAACTACCTGAAAAAAGGACGGTTGATTATGGCGGAGGGGCGCCTGCAGGTGCGCGACTGGGTTTCGCCTCAGGGCGAGCGTCGCCGCGCCTACGAGGTGGTGGTGGACCGACTGGCGGGGCTTGACCGCCCGAAGGAGCCTGTGGAGCCCATTGAAGAGGAACCGCCTGTGGCGACGACCACAACGGCGACGCCGTCCGCCCGAAGTACCGTACCACCTGCATCTGCGGCTCCAGCAGAGATGGTACAGGACCCCTTCCTGACCGACGAAGACCTGCCGGAAGAGGAAGATTTCGAATACGACCCCTTTGCGGACACCGATGAGGAATAAACGGAGGAAATTATGACCAGTAAACCGCGCTATCGCCGACGCCGCAAAGTGTGCGGCTTCTGCGTGGATAAAATCGCCTATATCGACTACAAGAACGTGCCCCGCCTGCGCCGCTACATCACCGAGCGAGGCAAAATCATCGCCCGGCGCACCAGCGGTAACTGCGCCAAACACCAGCGCCAGCTGGCACGGGCGATTAAGCGGGCACGCCACCTGGCTCTGCTTCCCTTTGTCGCAGAGTGAATGTACTGCGATGCCTTTTCGCATAGATACGGAGGGGGTCGGGTAGGCTTGCCCGACCTCTTGTTCTGTCTGCCAACCTTTTGACGAGGAGGAACCGACACATGTCCGAACGGATGGCTATTGACCCCAGCGTGCTGGATGATGCGGCTCGCCGTTCCGCGCTGGATGCTCAGAATATGATACCTCTTGTGGACGAGTTTCCTCAGCAGTGCCGAAAGGCGCTGGATATTGCCCGACAGTTCAATCCCCCCACCCCGCGCGTTCCCATCCAGAACGTCGTGGTGACGGGACTGGGAGGCTCTGCCGTTGGAGGCGACCTCCTGCGCGTGCTGGTGGAAGATAACGGGGAGATGCCTCTGGTGGTCAATCGCGACTACCAGATGCCCGCCTTCGTTAACGACCACACGCTGGTGATTGCCGCCAGCTACTCGGGCAACACGGAGGAGACGCTGAGCGCGTTTGAGGACGCCCAGGACCGGGGCGCACTGCTTGCCTGCGTGACCAGCGGCGGGGAACTGGCACAGCGCGCCGCCCACTACGGCACGCCGGTAGCGTTCATCCCCAAGGGACAGCCCCCGCGCAGTGCGATGGGATATATGTTCATCCCCATGCTGTTGGCGGTGCACAAAGCGGGCGTGATTCGGCGCGACCCCACGGGCGACCTGCTGAACGCCATCAACCTGCTGGAACAGGCACGTGAAGCATGGAAGGCAGATGTGCCCTTTGAAAAGAACCCGGCGAAGCAGATGGCTGCCAAGCTATACGGCAAGCTGCCCATCATCTACGGCTCGCAGGCGTACTCTACGGTGGTGGCTTTCCGCTGGAAGACGCAGCTGAACGAGAACACCAAGATTCACGCCTATTCCAACGGCTACCCCGAAATGAACCACAACGAAATCCTGGGCTGGGTGCTTGCCAAACAGCAGGTGCCGAACCTGGCGGTGGTGCTTCTGCGCGACCATGCAGAGCGACCGAAAATCGTGGCGCGTGTGGAGACCACCAAACGGTTGTTCGCCCGCGCCGCCGACGTGCACGAGTTCTTTGCCGAAGGGCAGAGCCTGCTGGCGCGGATGCTGTATGCCATCTACTTCGGCGACTGGGTGAGCTGCTACCTGGCTCTGCTGTACGGCATGAACCCCACCGACATCGGCTACATCAACCTGCTGAAGTCGGTGCTGGAAAAGATCGACGAAGACGACCCCACCTACCGCGAGACGTTAGAGAAGGAACTGCAGGCGATTGGGTAGGTATGGCTTTTCAGTGAGTCTCGGTCCCGCCGAGTCGTTGTGAACCTAACCCCCAGCCCCTTCCCTGCGAGGGAAGGGGCACCAGATTCCTCCCCGCCTGCGGGGAGGTCAGGTGGGGCTATCGCGCGTCGGGGAGAGGTTGGGAGAGGGGTTTCCACTCTGGAGGGCGAGGCTCCCGCCGAGCCGTTTGAGGTATCAGCCTTCCTGTCGCCCCCCGCAAGCAGGGGGACATCTCTTTCCACCTGCGGGGAGGTCAGGTAGACCTGTCTGAAAACCACCTAACGCCCGTCCTCTTCCCTGCAAGAATGTCAAGTTGGAAAGGTTGTAGGTTTTTATGGCGGCATCTCAGTATCTGGCGTCTCGTTTACATTGAACCTCTGCTCTCCATATCTGGAAAAGTAGTAGTATATGCTGCGGGTGGCAATGTCTGACATAACCGATACCATCTCATCCTCGCTCCAGGGCTGTTCCCTGAAATAGAAGCTCCCGCGCTTAAACTCTCCCACTGGACCTTCATTCACCAAATAGGTTTTATTCAGCTTGCCAAACATAGCTATCGTTACTACCCTGTCAAGGATACTGCTATCTTCTGCAAAGTCACATCCTTCACCAAAACAAACGAAGGGAAAGATGCCTTCGTTGATCAAAGCGGTACGAAAGCCGATTACATTCTTACCAAGTCTTTCTATGGCGTTGCCTCTTGCCTGTGGTTCCAACCCTTCCTGAATGCGCAGGACGTTCGTGCCTTGATTTTTCACCTCTGCAATTAGAATAGGGTACTTGTTCTCTTCTTTGTCCAGAATAGAGAGTATTCCTCCATCTGGTTTCATGTTGGATGTCTCAAAGTAGTAACAAAAATCGATATCTGGATACAGAGTACGAAGCTTAACTATGATATCTTTTAGAAACCATTGAGACTCGTGTATCAGTTGCACACTAGGAAACTTTCCCCTGATTATCGCCTCGGTTCTTCTTAGAGCTCTGCCCAGTGTGGTCTCCTGCTTTTTAGCAGACAGATTTATGACGGTGCCTGTTCGCACTCGCCTCAGCTGCTCTTTTTTTGCCAACCCTGTCTACCTCCTCTCAATCAGAAACAGATACTCAGTGACCCTTACATGTCGCTTGTGGATGTTTCGACATCCTCTGAATACAGTGTAAGGTATCTCAATACTCTGGAAGGAGCCGATATGGCTCAGAAGCGAATGAATTTGTTCCACAGAGATAAACCCCTCGTTGTTATAAGACAAGAGGATGAACTTTGCTGGAGTGTGCAGAAGTAGATCGCGTAGTAGATGGTAACATTTTGATCGCACATTGTATCCCGACCTCTTCCAATCCTCGGGGATACCGGATACTTTGCTGAGCTTGGTGGGACGCTGGTAGCGCACAATCAGGTTCAACATGAAATAATTAGAACCGTATGGATGCTGGTTATACGGTGGGTCGTAATATGCCAAGTCTACCTCGTCAATAGATTTTATCAGCTTGTTGGCGTCATTTTGAGTCACGCGAACAATGCACTCAAACCTGCTAAGAACAGGCACCTCCATAGTGATAGGAGCGAGAATGCGCGATAAGGCATCTCGGTTTGTACCCCCAAAGCATCCGATACCTGTTTGTCTATCTTTGTAAAACCCTTTGAACACTCCTGCTGTATTAGCATGTACAGATGCCTCATGCAGTAGCGGCCCGAGCAACAGGTCGCGGTACTCTTCGGGGTACTCGTCTATCATACGACGATAATTGTCTATACGCCGCGCATTTTCCCGGGTGTAGAAGACCCTGTCACTTGCAGTGATATTGTTCTCGTCACGAGGCGCGTATAATTCTTCGATGAACCCTGGAGAAAAATCATCCCTCAATACCCTTTGATTCATTTCATTCACAATGTCCTGCAGGGTGTCGATATCAACCTCGCTACGGTTGGTTAAATAACATCGGCATGTAGTTGTAGAGTAATCTTCAATGTCATTAGCGATGAGAAAACTGGACTGAGACTTCAACATTCGTGAAACGATACCTGATCCTGCAAAACCATCCAGTGATACAATTTTCGATTTACCAAGACGACGCTTAACAATACTTACCGCTTCAGCAATGTACGGAAGCAAAGATCTTTTGTTGCCTATCTGAGTAATTATCTGTTTCGTCAAAAAGTCAGGGTTCTCCAAAGTAGTTTCTTGCTCGAACAGAGACGGTTGAAGCATGTGTCCCTCCCTTTAGCAGTGAATCGTCCTTCCTCATCTAAGTATACACGAAAAGAAACGTGTCATCATCCCCTACACCATCCGGTACTCCACCCTGCCGTGTGCCATCACCTTGACGATGATGAAGCCTCTGCCGGGTGGGCGTTCGCCCTCAAAGCGTATCTCTGTGCGCCCGTCAGGGGGAAGGCTGAAGCCCTGGGTGTGGTTGCCTCCAGCGATCAGGCGATACATGCCAACCGCGTCGCCCCATGTCTCCAGTGGGGTAATCACCTGCACTGCACCGCTTATCAGGTCATCCGTGCCGTTGCGCAGGCGCACCACTAAGGCGTTACGCTCCACACGTACCTCCCACTCGGGGAAGTACTCGCGCCCAACCTCCAGAATATCCTCAAACGTCTGTCCATCCCACTCCATCTGTGCACGCACTACCCCCGTGCGCCGGGGGGTGTCGAAGCACAGTAGCACCTTCCATACCTGCGATGCGCCGGCGGGCAGGTCGAAAGGAATCTCCGCAGGTACGGTGTGCCAGCCGTCGGGAACCAGCAGGCGAATCGTGCCGGTGGCGTTGCGGTCGCGCAGGTTGTTGACCACGCCTACCTCCAGGGTGTTGATGGTAACGCCGCCCTGGCGGATGTGGATACCCGTTTTCACCTCGCCGCGCAGGCTCACCGCTACCGGCAGATAGCCGATGGGGTCGGCGCCCAGGTTGTGCTGCCAGTAGCGCACATACACCGGTTGAACAGGCTCCGCCGTCGCTCCCAGCACACGCTGACCGCCCTTCGGGGTAAAGGGCTTCGGCTTCAACAGGAAGGTCTCTATGGCGAAACTGTCCAGCGAGGCTTGTACCGAGTCATCCTGCAAGGACAGCTCCTCCATCGGTTCCTCCAGCAGGTTCGCGCGATGCGCCGCGGTGATGCCCGTATGCCAGCGCAGGCGTACCGTATCCCCAAACCCCGTCGGGTCATACAGGCGCACCACCACCCCTGCGCTCTCGGCGTTCACTGGATGAGATTCGAAGCGTCCCGTCGGGTTATCCGCCGGCTTGAAGGCGGTCAGTATCGCCTCTTTCGCCTCTGCTTGCAGGAACGAGTAGTCCAGCGGAAGCGGTCCGGCGTGAAGCATCCCCTGCACCGTCTGCAGGGGGTTGTTCACCTCCCAGCCGACCCGTGCAACCTGCGCCTGGCGCCAGTCGCCAGCATGGGGATACAGGCTGTAACGGAACAGATGCGTTTTGTGTTCGGGGATGAACACGAAGGGCAATCGGTCGGGTTTGCCCCAGGGCGTGCCGCCCCAGGCGGCGGTGTGCATCAGGAAAAGCACCATCGTATTGTCGTTTTCCACCGAGTTCAGCACGTTGCCCGTGTTCACCAGCGTCACGCCGTAGTCATCGGTGGGCAAAGGATGCGCTACCAGATTCGCGCTGGCGGGCAGGGAAACGGTAGCGGTCTGCTCCAGCTGAGCCACAATCTGCCCAACCATCTCCTGCAGGGACGCCTCATCCCGCGCCGAGAGCACCAGCACCGGCAGAGGCTGCCAGCCATCGGGCATATCGGGGTCTTCCACCAGCGCAATGCCCTGTCCCTCCTGCAGGATCGCCCGTAACCGCTCAGCCTGCGCCTCCGGCAGGCGGGCAAGCAGGTCGGATAGGTAGGCGTTATCCCCGTTCAGGCTGAACACCACGCGGAAGGACATGCCCAGCGACAGGTCTTCGTTGGGATTGTCGGGCAGGGGCAGGATGGTATCTTCAATCGGCAATCCCAGCCGGCGCGGGGCGTCAAAGTCGTCGTACACAGGAGTGCAGGGCACGCCTTTGCGGATGAGCGCACGTTGCAGGGCATAAGCCGCTTGCAGGCTGGCAGGATGGTGTGAGGTCACCAGATGGCACATCCCGAAGGGGCGTCGCTGTCCATCGGCAAAGCGTATCCATGCCGCGCCCGAAAGGTCCACCCACTGGCAGGCGTGGCGTGCGCCGCACTCCGAGAAGTTGCGCCACTGGTGGAAGCGGAAATCCATCTTGCCTTTGCTCTTGCGCTTGGTGATGGCTCCGTAACGCTCCTCAAAGACGGGTTCGGCGTTCGTCACATTCACCGGGAAGGTGACCACAAACAGCTCGTTTTCGCCGCGGTAGCGCTGCAGCTGGGTAGCGAAGTCAATGCGACGTATGCCCGTCGTCAGCATCACCGTCTGCTCGCGCTCGCAGGAACGCATCTCGCCCCGTATCACCAGGCGGGACTGTACCGGTCCCTGCCATGCCTGCACGTTCGCCGCGTAGTCGCGCGAGAACCACTTCGGTCCCAGCGTGTAACATTCCCACGCAGGTTCGGGACGATCTGCCTTTTCCAGCAGGGCGACAATCTCGTTGCCGGGTCCCGCCTGCAGGTTCAGCACCTCACGCCCGGCCACTTTGTCATAGATACTGCTCAGTCCACCGCCCAGCTGCGGGTCGGCGGTCACGCGGAAGAACTCGTTCTCAATGGTATATCCCGGTATGAGTTTAGGAGTTGGCGGCAGGGTATCGGTCTCTACCACGCGATAGGTGCGGAAGCCCATCGGCGGAATGTTCCTTGCCAGCAGGGTGACCTCCGCTTCGCTCAGAGGCAGGCGCGGCAGGGTGGGCGATTCCAGTTGGCAGGGCACAACATTCCCCTCCGCGTCCTCGATGCGAAAGCCGTTGACGGGCTTGGGGAAGCGCAGCTTCACGCGAACGGCGTCGGTTCGGCTCCAGTTGAGCGCGTTGTGCACCTGCAGGGCGATGACGGTGGGCGGCGGGGCGGTGTAAGCGGTGTCGGTCTGGTCGCAGATGTAGCGCAGACTGCGGGTGCGCACGTCATGAGCCAGCTCCAGCGCGTTGCGGAAGCCCGCCATCATATCCAGATACGACCGGTCACAGGATGGTCCGGCGATGCCATCATGATGCTGATTGAACAGCACCTGCCGCCACGCCTTATCTATTGCCTTGTCTGGGTATTCCGCGCCCAGCAGGTGTGCCACCGTGGCGAAGAACTCTGCCTGATGCAGGCTCTGCTCTGCCAGTCGGTTGGCGATTTTGAGCTCGATGCGCGACAGCCCCGTTCCCTGATGATGCCACTCGTAATCGCGCGACGTGACGGGGATGGAGACCGTGCGCTCCTCATGCTGGCGTAAGGCGTGTTCGAACCACTGCTCATGTCCGATCCCGCTGATGATGACCGCGTGCTCGCGCTCCGCCAGCTCCTTGCAGCGCCCGGCTATCCATGCGGTGGGCGGCTTGAAATCCACACAGTCCAGCCGGCAGTCGGCGGTGAATCCTAACGAGCGCATCTCCTGGAAGAAGTCGTCAATCGCCCGCAGGAAGGTTTCGGGATCACTGCTGGGGAACCAGTAGCCCATGCGCTTGAACAGAAGCGGCTCGCCGTCCAGCGCAAGATGCCAGAACACCGCCAGCGCGCCCCGAATATCCTTGCTCCAGATGCATCCCCGAAAACGTGATTTGCGCAGGATTTGCCCCAGCTGTGCGCTGTGCCCGAACACGTCCCAGGGCATATATATCCACGGCTGATCGCCCAGCACGCCCTCGTGATACCAGCGACCGTACAGGATGTTGCGCACGATGCCCTCACCGCCGATGACCGTTTCGGTCGGCTGGCTGTGCGAGCCGCCCGTGCCGATGCGTCCTTCCGCAATCCAGCGGCGTACTTCCGGCAGTGCCTCCGGGTGCGTGTCCAGATAGGGCTTCAGGTAGGTCAGCTCGTGCAGAAACACGCCGTAATGCGGGTCCACACGCAGGATCTGCAGGTTCTGGTGCATATCGCCCAGCAGGCTCACCGCGTAGTCACGCTGGTCTTCCAGCCACACCACATCCGAGTGGAATCCGGGCACCACATAGGTGCAGGTTCGCTCCGTCATCGCCATCCCCTTTCGTGTCAACGCTGGTGTATCCATTTGGACGCCGGGGGCAGGATACCCTGCCCCACATCCGCTATTTCGCAGGTTCCAGCACCACCTTTTGCAGGTTCATCACCGCCCCACGGGGCATCTGGGTGACCCGTATCGACAGGGTATGCCTGCCTGCACGCAGAAACAGCTCGCCCAGCGTGAAGTCGCGAAAAGCCGTCCACGAGCCGGTCGGCTCCACCGTGCCTTCTACTCTTCGTCCGCCCTCGATGCCCACGCTGAAACGGCTCCCCGCGTTTTCAGGAGGACAGGCATAGGTGACGGTCACCCTGTAGAAACCGACCTGGGGTACGCTGACGTTCCACGTCACGTAATCGGTGGGCACGGTCCAGAAGCCGATATTGTCCTTGCCATCGCCCTGTTCGTAGCGTGCGGTTTGACCCTGCACTTCGGCGTCACGCGCGTGGCAGACCAGCACACCACGGGCGTCGGGTTTAACCACTGTCGTCACCCGCTTTACGACCGGCGCGCCAGCCAGCTTCAGTTCAACCACCGTGGCGGCGGGGTCCAGGCGTTTCGGTTTGGAGATGTACACCACGGTATAGCCCTCGTCGCCTTCCACGCGCTCGGTGCGCACCTTCAGCGGTTCGTTGCCAAGCAGGGCGCGTGCGCTCAAAACTTTGGTCTCCAGCCCCTCGAGCCGCAGGTCGCCCTCGCCCCACTCGAAGACGTGCAGATAGAGGGTGTTGCCCTTCTGCGTACAGCGTCCATTGAACGAAAGGGTGCGGAAGGGGCTCTGGGTGGTGCCGTAGATGCTCCTGCCGTTGACCTCCATCCACTGCCCGATACGCTGGAGGCGTTCCACAATCGGCTCGGGGAACGTGCCCTCGGCGGTGGGACCGACGTTCAGCAGGAAGTTTCCCCCCTTGTGTGCGATGTCGCACAGTTTGCGTATCAGGTCCTCCGCCGATTTCCAGTTGGTGTCGTTTTTGGCATAGCCCCAGGTGTCGTTGATGGTCATACAGGTTTCCCACAGGCGTCCGCCCGGCAATGCGCCTGCGGGGATGGTCTGTTCTGGGGTGGAGAAGTCTTCTGGCAGGTGATTGCGGTCGTTAATCAGGATGGAAGGCTGAAGCTGACGGATGAAGGCGTTCACTTCGGCGGAGCGCAACGCCTGGGCGTTATGCTCCCAGCCCCCATCAAACCACAGCACGCCAATCGGTCCGTAGTTGGTCAGCAGTTCGCGCAGCTGCCCCTTCATGAAATCGATATAGCGGTTCAGGTCGGCGCCTTCGGCGGGGCGCACATTGCGTTCCCAGGGGCGGCGAGGCAGATAGTCCGGGTGATGCCAGTCCATGATGGAGTAGTAGAAGCACAGTCGGATGCCCTGTCTCTTGCACTCTTCAGCAAGCTCTTTCATCGGGTCGCGCCCGAAGGGTGTGGCTTTGACGATGTTATAGTCGGTCAGTTTGGTATCAAACATGCAGAAGCCATCGTGATGTTTGCTGGTAATCACGATGTACTTCATGCCCGCCTCCTTTGCCATGCGCACCCACTCACGGGCGTTGAACTGCACCGGGTTGAACTGCTGGGCGAACTTTTCGTAATCGCGCACCTGCATCTGCTTGTTGCTCAGATACCATTCGGCGATGGTTTTGCGCCCCTGCAGGTCGGTGGCGTCGGCGGGCACGGCGTAGATTCCCCAGTGGATGAACATGCCGAACTTCGCCTCACGCCACCAGCGGGTACGCTTCGCGAATTGCTCAGGCGTCTCGCCCTGCGGCTGAGCCAGCACCTGCCCCAGCAAGCACAGAGTGAAGCACAGACAGAACATCACATGGCGCATTCCTTCACCTCCTCCTCAAAGCGGGCGATTGCTTCGGCGCCGTCCAGTACGCCGATTTCCACCGTATACTCCCGCGTTTCGCCAGGCTCCAGGTACTGCAGGCGCCCAGCAGCGCGCTCTTCCACACGTCCCTGCACCAGCGCATTGCCCGGCTCCAGACCGACCACATATTCGCCCTGTCCCATCATCTTCCACTGGGTGAAGTAGGGCAGATGGTTGCGGTTGTAGCGCACATACACGCCGTAGCCTCCCTCGCAGGCGCGATTGACGATGCCGCAGAGCACCGTGCCATCCCCCTTCGCGCCCATGGTGTGGAAATACACCTGCTCGAAAAATCCGGGCGTGGGCGCAATCAGCCGGTTCCAGATATCGATATCCTTCGCGGCTATCTCCGTGCGTGGGGTCACCTCCTTGCTGGGCAGAACCACCTCCGCCCCCTCGTCCACAACAGGAAATCCCAGGTTGATGTGGTACAGAATCATGTGCGGCGTGCGCTTGTAGCCCAGGTTTTTCACCACATCATGGATGCGAAGCCACGTTGCCCCCAGCTGCGTTTCAATGCGCCGGGTCAGCTCAAGGTTCTCGCCGAACACAATCGCCTCACGCAGTTTGCCCTGCGCGAACAGCACGTAATCTTCACCGTGCCATTCGCCACCCCATGAAAGGTGGTAGGCGGGCGTGTAGGAGGCGCGTCCGTGCAAGCCCAGCTGCTGTCCGTCATCCTCGCTGGGGAAGCCCATCGTGCTGTAGCCGCAGGTGGTCACCAGCCCACCGTAGAACCCCCTCAACCAGCCGAACTTCTCCGGCTCGTAGGTGTAGGGATGGGCGTCGCCGGTGGCAGAGCGCCACGCCAGCGGCTTGCCTCTGTAATGGGCGGCGGAGATGTCCATCCCCCGGCTTGCCAGCACGCTGAAGGTCAAACCGCTCCCGGTCATGAAGTCAAAACCCAGCACTCCGTCCTCTACACCCTCTATCAGGCGAACCGGCTTCACCCGGGCGACCTGTGAGATGTCACCGACCTTCTGCAATAACTCACCGACGCTGATGTTCCTTCCAAAAAGGGCGGGCATTGTGCTCAGCCTCCTTTGCGGATAGTGTCTCTGTGATGGAGTTTGGCGACTGGGGACGGTTTTTCCTACCTGCGCTTTAACCTTCCCACTCGCCCTTACGCACTACCGAACCCAGCGCCAGCCTTACGATGACATGCGCGGTCTCTTCCTCGGCGAACACCACGTAGTCTACCCCACAGCGTTTGAGGTCGGCGATTTTGTGCTCGTCATGCGTGCGTGCCAGCACGGTCAGATGGGGATTAATCTCTTTCAACCGCCGTGCGGTCACCATGGCGCTGCTGCTTTCGGGCATGGTGAGGATGGCGATGGTGGCGGTATGCGGGTTTGCCAGATGCAGAACCTCTCGCGCCTCTGCGTCGCCGTAGATGGTAGGAATGCCCAGGTGACGTGCGCGGATAATGCTTTCGGGGTTCAGGTCAATTACCACCACGGGCACTTTGCGCCCCAGCAGGTGCTGTGCCACCCGGCTACCCACCCTGCCAAAGCCGCACAGGATCACGTGGTCGCGCATCACACTGCGGTGCACCTGAACCTCTTCGCGCAGTTCGCGGAACCGCTCGCCCCGAACGAAACGCATCGCCACGCGAGAGATAGCTGGAGAGAGCGCAAACAGCAGGGGCGACAGGAGCAGAGAAATCACCGACGCCAGCAGGATGGTGTTGTACTGCTCCATGCTGTACCAGCCCTTCGCGCGAGCCATTTCGGCAATCACGAACGAGAACTCGCCAATCTGCGCCAGCGACAGCCCCACCGTGACCGCAATGCGCACCGGAAAGCCGATGAACCGAATCAACCCGGCGATGAGCAGTGCCTTGCCCAGCACAATCAGCACCAGTAACAGAAGCACCTGAACCCATTGCGACGCCAGCGCCGAGGGCTCCACTAACATGCCCAGCGACACAAAGAAGAAGATGGCGAACACATCGCGAATGGGCACGACCTCGGCGATAATCTGCTGGCTGTACTCGGACTCGCCGATGATTAAGCCGGTGAGAAACGCGCCCAGTGCCATAGAAAAACCCATCGCGTGCGTGCCCAGAGCGGTGCCGAAACAGAGACTGATTGCCATCAGCAGGAACAGTTCGCGCGAGTTCCATTGAACGGCATAGCGCAACAGGGCAGGGATAAGCCGTGTCGCCAGCACACCGGTCGCTACCAGCACCAGCACCGAGCGAAGCAATGTGCCGCCCAGCGCGGAGATTCGTTCGGGGGTGAAATCTGCCAGCACCGGAAGCATCCCCACTAGCACCACCAGCGCGAGGTCCTGGGTAATGGCAATACCCATTGCCAGCACGGAGGCGGTGCTGCCCACGTCGCCCTGTCGTTCATACAGGCGTATCATCACCACGGTACTGCTCATTGCCACCACACAGCCGGCAATCAGCGCGGGGAACCAGCCCCATCCCAGCAGACTCATCAACCCATAGCCCAGCAGGATGGAAAGCCCGATTTGCGCCGTGCCTGCCATCACCAGCCTCACCCCAGAACGAAGCAGGTCACGCAGAGAGAGCTCCACCCCCACCACAAACATCATCAACGCCACGCCGAACTCGGAAATGGTATGCACGGTGGCGGTGTCTATACGCAGAACGGGATTCAGGGCTCCCAGCAGAACCCCTGCGCTGATATAGCCGATGATGACCGGCAGGCGCAGACGGTGCGCCACTGCCCCGCCCAGCAGTGCGGCGACAATGGTGGCGCTGATAGCCAGAAAAAGCGGGTGAGCGAGTGTTGCCATGCTTTCATTTTACAGGAAATCTTGGGAGGAGAGAAGACGCGAAGTGAAGAGGTATTCCTCTCGCGAAGCGGAAAAGCCCCCTATAAGCCCTCACCCCCGTCCCCTCTCCCATGAGGCGAGGGGAGAGACGGCTCGGCGGGAGCCTCGTTGTACCCCCCTCTCCCGACCTCTCCCCGACGCGGGGAGAGGTGATGCCGAAAGAAGCCCTCACCCTGACCCTCTCCCACAAGGAGAGGGAATGTCCCCCTGTTTGCGGGGGGACGACAGGGGGGCTGGCAACTCCAAACACAGCCCCTCCTAACCTCCCCGCAGGCGGGGAGGAATCTGGCTCCCCTGCCCTCTCGCGGGTGTCATTAGGGGTTAGGTTGCGATGTTCAAACCCCTCTCCCAACCTCTCCCCGACGCGGGGAGAGGCGATGCGCCCCTTCCCTCGCAGGGAAGGGGCTGGGGGTTAGGTTCAAACAGTGTCAACTATCCGAACTGTTCGCGGATGCGGCGTACCGCTTCTTCTACCCGCTCGCCGTGGTGGTCGCCGCTGACGGTGATGGAGAAGCGCACGTACCCCTCGCCATGCTCGCCGTAGCCGATGCCCGGTATCGCCAGAATGCCCGCCCGCTCCAGCAATTGCTTGGCGAACTCAATGGACGACATCCCGCCGGGCGTGGGAACCCACACGTAAAAGGTGGCTTTGGGCTTTTGCACGTCCCAGCCGATTGCCTGCAGTCCTTCCACCAGAATATCGCGACGCTTCTGGTAAAGATTCAGGGTCGGTGTATTGTCGGCGTACAGCAGGGCGTATGCCCCGGCGCGCGAGATGGCAGCGAACTGCTTGCTGTCCACGTACGATTTCATCTTGTTCAGGTTGGCGATGGCGTCGCGGTTGCCCGCCGCAAAGCCGATACGCCAGCCCGTCATGTTGAACATCTTGGACAGCGAATTGAACTCTATCGCCACATCTTTCGCGCCCTCCATCTGCAGGAGGCTGGGATGGCGGTAGCCGTCGTACACCACCTCCGAATACGCCGCGTCGTTGACCAGGAGGATGTCGTACTCCCGCGCAAACTGCACCGCCTCCTGGTAGAACTCGCACGTGGCGACCGCGCCGGTGGGGTTGTTTGGATAGTTCAGGAACAGCAGTTTGGCACGTCTGGCAACATCCGAAGGGACAGCCGAAAGGTCTGGCAGGAAGCCGTTTTCGCGCTTGAGGGGCATGGTGAAGGTCTCGCCGCCTGCCATGCGCGTGTTAATCGCATACACCGTGTACGCCGGGTCGGGCACGAGGGCGATGTCTCCCGGATCGATGTATGCCCAGGCGAGGTGAGCCAGTCCCTCTTTGGAACCGATGAGCAGTAGAACCTCCCCGTCCGGGTCCACCGACACTCCATATCGGCGACGATACCACTCCGCCACCGCCTGCAGGAAGAACGGCTCGCCATAGGGCGTTTCGTCGTAGCGGTGGGTGGCGGGGTCCTTTGCCGCCTCGTAGAGATGGTCAATAATGTCGCGTGGGGTCGGCTGGTCGGGGTCGCCGATGCCGAAGTCTATCAGGTCGCGCCCTTCTGCCAGCGCCTTTGCCTTCAGCTTGGCAATCTCACCGAAAAGATAGGGCGGGGTCTTATCTAAACGCGATGCACGTGCTGGCAAAACTCTCTCCTCCTTCGCCTTAGATTTCAATCTCTCCGACGAACACTTCGGTAGCTGGACCCGTCATCAACACGCGCCCGTCGCCCAGCCACTCCACCTGCAGGTCACCGCCGGGCAGATGTACCAGCACATCTCTGCTGGTCAGTTTATTCAGTGCACCTGCCACCACCGAGGCACAGGCTCCCGTGCCGCAGGCGAGCGTCAAGCCCGCTCCACGCTCCCAGGTGCGCAGGATGATTTCGTGCGTGTTCACCACCTGCACAAACTGCACGTTGGTGCGCTTGGGGAACAGTTTATGGTGCTCTATTTCGGGACCGACCTTCTCCACAGGGAACGCGGCGACATTATCCAGAAAGATGACCGCATGGGGATTGCCCATGGAGACGGCGGTGAACTCCAGCTTCTTACCTGCCACCCGCAGGGGATAGCCGATGACGCTATCGCCTTCCACGCGAACGGGTATCTCCTGCGGCTGGAGGCGCGGCACACCCATATCCACCGCGACGGAAGTGACCTTGCCGCCCTGAACGTTCAGCTTCAGCGGTTTTACTCCTGCCAGTGTTTCGACGTTCATCTGGGTGCTGGTGACGTGTTTGCGGTCGTAGGCGTATTTGGCGAAACAGCGGATGCCGTTTCCGCACATCTCCGCCTCGCTACCGTCGGGGTTGAACATCCGCATCCGCAGGTGCGCCACCCGTGAGGGCAACACCAGAATCAACCCATCGGAGCCGATGCCGAACCGGCGGTCACACAGGCGACGTGCCAGGTCGGGCAGGCTCTCCTCGGCAATCTCCGACTTCAGGCAATCCAGCACCACGAAGTCGTTGCCAATCCCATGCATTTTGGTGAACTGCACCTTACGCTCTTATCAACCTCCTGTCTGGTTTGCACGCGCAGGAGATTGCCTGCCTGCCCAGGCGGAACAATCCCCTGCGGACATCTGTGCTGATGGGGCTTGCGTTACATCCAGCGAGTGCTCAGGCGTTTTCAGAAGGGGTCTCGCTGGCTTCTGCACCCTCGGCAGGCGTGCTGACCGCTCGCGCTGCGGCATCCGGCGGGCGATAGGTAGAGACCGGTCGCGAAGGCACTACCGAGGTAATCGCATGTTTGTACACCAGCTGGGTGGGCTTGCCCGGACTGTCGAGCAGCACCGTGAAGGCATCGAAGCCGCGAACCAACCCGCGCAGTTGTACGCCTCCAATCAGGTAGATGGTGACGGCAATGTTCTCCTTGCGCACCTGGTTCAAAAAAACATCCTGCAAGTTGATTTGAGTCTTTGCCATTGTCTTAGGCTCCCCTCCATCCCAAAATCCATCAAGTGTGTGTTCGTTCGCTTCGCAGTCGCTCCATGATTTGCCGCGCCGCGTGCTCGGCGCCCTGCGAAGCATCTATCCATTCAATCTGTTTGTCGGCGCGGAACCATGTTAATTGACGCTTGGCGAAGCGCCGTGTTTCACGTTGTATCAACGGGATCGCCTCAGCGAGCGTCATCCTGCCCTGAACCACCTGTACCAGCTCCGCGTAGCCCAGTGAGCGCATCGCCGGCAGGTCGGGCGAGTAGCCAGCTTCCATCAGCCGGCGCACCTCGTCCAGCCAGCCCCGGGCAATCATCGCTTCCACCCGTTCGTTGATCCGGCGGTACAGCAGGTCGCGCGGCATGGTCAAGCCAAACCGACGCGCTCTGCCTATTTGTGGGGGCGGCTGGCGTCTCTGCCACTGCGAGATGGGCTGACCGGTAACAAAGTATACCTCCAGCGCACGGATGATGCGCACCGCATCGTTGGGGTGGATTCGGGATGCCGACTGTGGGTCTACCTCCTGCAGACGTGCATGCAGGCACGCACTGCCCTTTCGCTTCACCTCCTGCCAGAGTTCGCGCCGCAGCGCCTCGTTCGCCGCGGTGGGGGGAATCTGGAATCCGTCCAGCAGGGCTTTCACATACAGCCCTGTGCCGCCTACCACCAGCGGCAACCTCCCTCGCTCGCGAATCTGCTCTATCGCCTCGAGCGCCATCTGCTGGAACCTTGCTACGCTAAAAGGCTCATCCGGGCGACAGACATCTATCAGGTGGAAGCGCACGTGCGCTCTCTGTTCGGGTGGAGGCTTGGCGGTGCCGATATCCATCCCCTGATACACCGCCATGCAATCCGCAGAGATAATCTCTCCATCCAACCACTGCGCCAGCAACATGCCCACGTCGGTCTTGCCGGTGGCGGTTGGACCCACTATAGCCAGCACATCGGGCAGGAACTCGCTCATTGGCTCCGTCTTGCAACTTGACAAGGTACAACACTTTTGCGCAACCCAGTATACCATAAGCAGGGGTTGACCTGCAAGCTGTTGTTGACAACCTCCGCTGTTGGTGATAGGATTCAATATGGATAGCATCTATTGCCGATACTTCTTTCCGTGCTCGCAGGGTAAGGTTTCGAGAGGAGGATGGCGCCATGAAGATGCTTATGATTGTGTGCGAGACGGGCATTGACTACCGGGTGGTCAAGGTGCTTGATGAGGTGCACGTGCCCGGTTACACGCGCTACTCGGGGGTGTCGGGCGTGGGCGAAACAGGCAGACGATTGGGCTCGCCCATCATGCCCGGACAGAACACCGTCTTCCTGAGCGTGATGTCGGAGGACATGGCGCAACAGGTTACCGAGAAGCTGAAACAGATGGTGGATAGTTTTGAGGAGCGGCGCAAGCCGGCTCTTCGCGTGTTCGCCATGCCTGCAGAAATCCTGCTGTAGCCCCCTTGCGCAAGCCAGCGGCTCTTCCTCTGCAGGAGGAGCCGTTTTTTGTATCGAAATCTCTGCTGGGAGGCAACGAAGATGAAAGTGATACCATCGTCTGAGGTAGCGTTTCAACCCGTCACCACTGAAGGGGCACGCGGAGCCAGTATCAAGGAGCTGATCACCGACCGCGACGGCGCACCGACCTTCGCCATGCGTCTGTTCGAAATTGCTCCCGGCGGCAATACTCCCCTGCATCAGCATCCCTGGGAGCACGAGGTGTTCATCCTGAGCGGAGAAGGCGAACTGCGCGGGCAAAACGAGGTACACCCCTTCCGGGCGGGAGATGCAATCTTTGTGCCACCCGATGAACTGCACACTTTCGTCAACACCGGGCAGGACCCCCTGCGATTGCTGTGCATGATTCCCGTTCAACAACCCTGTTGCCGATAACGGAGGGAGGTTCAACATGGCACAGGCAGAGACGCTTGCTGTCAAACTGGGCTTTAAGCCAACGGACAAAGTGCTGATTGTGAACGCCGACGATGTGGGCATGAGCTATGCGGCCAATCAGGCGACAATTCAGGGCATGGAGAAAGGGTTGATTACCACCGGCTCCATCATGGTTCCGTGCCCGTGGTTCTTGCACATCGCCGAGTATGCCCGCACGCACCCCAAAGCCGACTTCGGCATCCACCTGACCCACACCAGTGAGTGGAAGTATTATCGGTGGGGTCCTGTGGGCGACCGGTGCAAGTTGAAAGGGCTGATTGACCCGAAGGGTTACCTGTGGAGCGACGTGCCGGAGGTGTACGCGCATGCCACCCCTGAACAGGCGATGATTGAAGCACGCGCCCAGATACAGATGGCAATAGACAACGGCATCGACATCACTCATCTGGACTCGCACATGGGGACCCTGCAGTACAGCGACAAATACTTCTACGAGGTATACGTGCCGCTGGCGAAGGAGTTCAATCTGCCGGTGCGCATGGGTTCACAGGAGCTGCTGGCACAGTTCGGCTATCCCGATATGCGCCAGAAGGTGCTGGACCAGGGCATCCTGTTTCCCGATTACCTGATACACGGCGGTCGCAAGCCGGGCGAAAGCGTGGCTCAGTACTGGAAGCGGATGCTCCGCGAGCTAAAGCCGGGCGTGACGGAGCTGTATATCCACCCTGCCCTGCCCACCGAAGAGATGCAGCATATCGCCGGCTCGTGGAAAGACCGCGCGGAGGAGTTTCGGCTGTTCACCACTGACGCGGAGGTTCGGCGCATTCTGAAGGAGCAGGACGTGAAGCTGATTGGCTGGCGCGTAATCCGCGACCTTCAGCGCAAAGGACGCCGCGCTTCGTAGCAGAGGCGCTGCGTTTTTGTCACGGCTGAGCTGTCTACCTCCGATTCGGTTTGTACAGGAGCGAGGTAGACAGCTTTTTTGGGCTAAGCGTTCAAAATCGCGGCTTTTTTGCAGGAATGGCGTATAATGGGGGGCGAAAAAGCAAGACCCAACAAGAGGTGATAACCATGCGAAAGGCAGTACCCTTCCTGCTTCTGCTGTTCGCTTCGCTTTCCTTCGGTCAGGAGCTGCGCTCCCCCGACATCTCTTCCCTCTTCTCACCCATTCCCGGCGAAACGAAGGCAGTCAACGCCCTCTGGTGGGAAAACCCCGAAGACAAACGGTTTACCCGAAGAGAGGTCGTTATCGCCGATTTGAAGGGACCGGGCATCATCACGATGCTCCACTTCGCCCTCCCCGAGAGGATGAAGATGGACAGAAGTGTGGTAATGCGCATCTACTGGGATGGAGAGAAGGAACCCAGCGTTAATGTGCCCCTCGTGGACTTCTTCTGCGACCCAAATGGCACGATGGAGGAGTTAGATACCGTGCTGGTGGATAAGAAGCGGGGATGGAACGCTTACTTTCCGATGCCCTTCAGGAAGTCCGCGCGCATTGTTCTGCACTTCGATGACGAACACATCCCGGAGGAGGCGATTCACTCTTACGCTCCCTGCTATTTCTACGCGATGTGGCGCTCCGTGAAGTCTTTGCCGCGCGACGCCCTGTACTTCCATGCTGGTTGGAAGCAGGAAAAGATACTTCTCGGCAGAAGGGACTATATCGCCCTGGAGGCGGAAGGCAGAGGACACCTGGTGGGATTGAATGTGACGGTGCGGGGCGTGTCTCCCGGGGGCGTTGGATATCCGGTTGACCAGAACGTGAAGTTTTACATCGACGGTGAGAACGAACCGTCCATCGAGTGGCAGGGCATGGAAGATGGCTTCGGCTTTTCGTGGGGTTTCCCCGAAGAGAAGAGCCTATTCCTGTACAGAGGCTGGCACCTTTACTACAAGACCGGCGCGTTTGCCTACAAGTTCCTGATAGACGACCGGGTCTCGTTCACCAGGTCGCTGAAGGTAGCTATCGGTTTTGGTAAGAACGAACATCCGAGCTTCAGGCAGATGTTCTCCCAGCCTGCGCACACGCTGGAGTTTTCCACAACCGTCTACTGGTATCAAACCGAACCGCATTTACCGATTCCGCCTCTGCCCGCCTATGCGCTTCGCCTGCCCTCTCCCGATGCCGCTCAGATTGCGGAAAAGGAGAAAGTAGCCCAGAGGTACAGGGCGGAGGGAATAACTCTGAGCCTGCGCTGTGGTCATCCCGGTGGAGACGTCGAGTTCGTGGAGGAGGGCTGGGACTATCGGTGGAGGGAAGGCTACTCGTTTCACTCGCCGGTTCTCTGGCAGGGCGAAATCAATCACTGCTGGGCAGGATGGAAACAGTTGAGATTGGACATCCTGTGCCCCAGGCAGACGAAGGGAACGCTGAGGCTCTTCATCATAGACCCGGATAACTTCGCCGGCGGACGAAAGCAGAAGATAACCGTCGGGGAAAGAGAGGTGGGAGTCTTTGAAGGCTTTCAGGCGGGCAGATGGATAGAGGTGCAGATAACACCGGATGACACAGGGGCAGGCGTCATCCCAGTGGTGATGGAAAACCTGAAGGAGGGCGCGAACGCCGTCGTCTCGTTTGTCCAGTTTCGTGTGGAACGGTAGGCGGGGCGGGGCGACCCTTCCGGGAAGGACTCCCCTGCCCTGTCCCGAATACCAGAGAGGAAGATGCTCTGGGAGGGTGTTTTGCCATTCTGTGCGGAACCTTGCGGAAAGCCGATCGGAGGAAACACTCATGACACGGATGGTACGCACACTGGTCACACTGTGGATATTGATGGAGGCAGGTATGACGACGGTATCGGCAGAAGAGGCGATATGGATTGCTCGTGGTGTCCCTTCGCATGGACTGGTAGTTGCCCGCGTGAACCTTCAACCTTTTATCAGGACGAAAGGTTCTATGGCACTCAGCGCATTCGTGACCCCGGGTGGGAAGCCCATCCCCGTGCAGTTTGTGCCCGATGATGATGGGGCTATGGGAACGCTGGTGGCGCAGCTGCCCGGCGCGGGCGACTGGAAGATGCAGTTGCGCCTGCAGAGAGCAGATTCCACCTCCAAGCCCGCATCCAGTGTATCCAGCGAACACTTCGAGATGCTTTTTACCGACAGCCGACAGGCGGGATACCCTTCCGCCATCCTGTTCCGCCGGAGCGGGAAGCGGTTTGATACCTTTGTGTGGAACGACAGGGTGCATCACCGCGAACTGGGCAGTTTCCATCTGCGCTTTGACCCCTCCGCCCGCGCCGAGGTGGTGTCGGATGGTGAGATTTGCACCGTTGTGCGGGTGCGGGCGCGTTACTGCCAGCAGGGAGGGAGGCGTCCCCCTTCGGAGCCGGAAGCGGTGTACCACTGGTTTGTGTTCAAGCGTTTGCCTCTGGCTTACGTGACCGCGCGGATACATCAGAAGACGCCCTTCGCCTGGGACGAATTCCACTTTCTGGAGCTGAACTTCCCCGATACCAGCTTCACCCGGTGGGCGGGCGGCGAGCCGCTCCGGCAGGAGCCTCTGGTCGCCGATGGTGGAAGCGTCCGACTGGACGGGTGGGGCGCCCTGCTGGACGGACGGAACGCCATCGGCATGTGGGCACAGCCCCTGATTATCCATGATGGCCGCGGCGCATACGGCACCTACCTGCACTCCACCTGGCAGAGCTGGGACAGCACGTACCTGCAGGTGAGCACATGGCTGTGGATTGGTTCCGCGGACGACCCGGTTCAAGCCATCCGGCAGGCGTCCCGGCAGTATGGTCCTCACGTCGCGTCGGTGGTCACTACACCAGCGTTACGTGGGCGGATGGAGGCGTTTCGACAAAAGGTCTTGCGCCTGCGGGGACGCGAACGCCAGAGGGGGCTGTGGGCGTTAGCCCTCGCGGAACGCCTGGAAGCGCAGGGCAGATTTTCGGATGTCGAAAGGATGCTTGCCGGGAACCTGCCCGAAGGATGGTTTCAGTTTACTGCTGGCGACATGGGAATCGTGCTTGAACGAACGAGCGGAGGTATTCGCCTGCAGAGCCTGTACGACCTGCTTCGCGAGCGCGAACTGCTTGCTGGGGACAATCCGCCCCTTTTCACACTGACGCTGAGAGCCCCCCAGACGCGGGAAACGACCGCCCTGCACGCCGGGGACGGCTGGCAGGAGGTGAGGGTAGAGAAGTCACGCAGTGGCTTCACACTGAGGTGGAGCAATCCCGGCGACACCCGCTTTGCCGGTCTCAGCGTTACCGCACAGGCGCAGACCGACAGCCGCCAGCACGCCATCCGCTGGAACCTGCAGGTGCAGAACACGAGTCAGCAGTGGAGTCTGTGGCGGGTTACCTTCCCGCAGGTGGCAGTGGCGGAGCCGGGCGAGGAAGCAACGGTGCTGTTCCCGCGCGGTCCGGGCGAGATACAGAAAGGCGTATGGCGGCGCGAGTTCAGCTACCACAGCACCTACCCGAACGGCTGGTGCAGTATGCAGTTCATGGCGGCGTATGCGGAGTCTCCGCGCCCCACGGGCTTGTACTTCGCCCTGCACGACCCCATGGGCAGCACCAAAGAGCTTGGCTTGCGCGGTCAGCCCGCCCAGCGCAGTGTACATCTGCTCTTCGATATCCCTGTGCCCAACATGGGCAGAGCGGGCAACTCTTTCACCCTCAGTGGGCAGGCGGTGTGGCAATTACTGCGTGGCGACTGGTACGACGCAGCGCGGATCTACCGCCAGTGGGTGATTCGGGAGGCGCGATGGTATCCCCGGGGAGCAAACACCTCCTCTCGCCTGCAGAATGTGAGTGCATGGACGGCTCCCCGCCCGCTGAAAACCTTCCGCGAATGGATGCGCGACCTGCCCGCCTGGTCACTGGCGAGCGGTGGAGCGCAGGAGGTGGTGCCTCCGGTGGAAGAGTTCGCCAAATACTGCGGCGTGCCGATAGGCTTTCACTGGTACTACTGGCACCAGATACCTTTTGATAACGACTATCCGCACTACTTCCCCGTCAAGCCGGGCTTTGGGGAGGGCGTTCAGCGGCTAAAGGCGGCGGGCGTGTTCGTCATGCCCTATATCAACGGTCGGCTCTGGGATACGCGCGACAGGGGCATGGAGGACTTCCAGTTCAGTACGGTGGCGAAACCCGCTGCCACCAAAGACGAAAACGGAACCCCCTACACCGAGATATACGGGAGCAAGGAGGCGGACGGCAGTCCTGTACGCCTCGCGGTCATGTGCCCGACGACCGAATTATGGCAGAACAAGGTGCGTGAGATAGTACTTCGCCTCTTCAGCGAGTACGGCGTGAACGCGGTGTACATTGATCAGGTCGCCGCGGCGCCGCCGGTGCTCTGTTTTGACCCCACGCACGGGCATCCGCTGGGCGGTGGGCACTGGTGGAACGAGGGCTACTGGCAGATGCTGGAACGGATTCGGCAGGAGATGCCCGCCGACCGCGCCCTGACCACCGAGTGCAACGCCGAACCGTTCATCGCGTGGTTTGACGGCTACCTGACGTGGCACTGGCAGTACGAGGGGCAGGTTCCCGTCTTTCCCGCCGTCTACTCGCAGGCGATACAGATGTTCGGGCGTGCCTACCGCGGGGGAGACACCAGAGACCTTGCCCTGCGCATGAAGTCCGCCCAGCAGCTGGTGTTCGGCGAGCAAATCGGCTGGATAGACCCCAACATCGTGCGCGAAGAGGTCAGCGCGCGCTTCCTGCGTCAGATGGTGCAGTTGCGCTGGCGGTATCGGCAGTTCTTCACCTACGGTGAGATGGCACGCCCCCCCAGGCTGCAGGGGAACATTCCCACCGTCCGCGCCGACTGGCAGTGGGAAGGCGAGTGGTGGGTCAGTGCGCCCGCTGTGTATACCGGCGCGTGGCAGCTCCGGGAACAGAAACGGCTGGTGCTGTTCTTCATCAATGTCGCGGACCAGCCGGTGACGGCAGCGATGCGATTCAACCCTTCGGCGTACGGCGTTACTGGCAGGCAGGTACAGTTGAAGGAGATTTCGGGAGCAGAGGATACAGGAAAGACGCAGGCAGTGCCCTCTCGCTTTGAACGCCGGATGAGCATCCCCGCGCATGGGGTGGTGGTCTGGGAGATTACGTGGTAATCAGTTGGTGGGCTAACCCCTCCCCCAACCTCTCCCCGACGCGGGGAGAGGCGATGCTCTTGGAAAGCCCTTACCCTGACCCTCTCCCACAAGGAAAGGGCAAAACGGCTCGGCAGGAGCCTCGCCCTCCAGACGATGACCTATCCGCCGAATTGGAGGGCGAACCTTGTTTGTAGGGGCACCCCCTTGTGGTTGCCCAATGACAAACAGGACAGCCCCACCTGACCTCCCCGCAGGCGGGGAGGAATCTGGCTTGACGGTTTTGGCTTTTTATATTACTATACTGATGTCAGCACCCTGCAGGACAGGAGGTACGACCATGCCTGCACAAAAATTGAAAGAGTTTCTGGACAGCCACAACGTGAAGTACATCAGCATCACCCACTCGCGCGCCTACACCGCCCAGGAGGTCGCCGCCTCTACCCACATCCGCGGTAAAGAGTTCGCCAAGACGGTGGTGGTCAAGCTGGACGGCAAGATGGCGATGGCGGTTTTGCCCGCTACCCGCAAAGTGGACCTGGATGCCCTCAAACAGGCATCAGGCGCCCAGAAAGCCGAACTCGCCACCGAACAGGAGTTCCAGTACCTGTTCCCCGAGTGTGAGACGGGCGCGATGCCGCCCTTCGGCAACCTTTACGGCATGGAGGTGTATGCCGACGCCAGCCTGTGCGAAGATGAGGAGATTGCCTTTAACGCGGGTTCCCATATCGAAGTGATTCGGATGGCTTATCAGGACTTCGAGCGGCTGGTACAGCCCAAGGTCGCAAACATCGCACAGGCGGCGAAATGAAAGGATACTCTCGCAGCGAGAAACGCAAGCGGCTTGCCTGGATTGAGAACGTTTTGCTGCAGGGGGCGCAGCCGCGCCCCCTGCAGGACACAACAGCTACCGCCTGAGGAGCTGCTCCTCCAGCGCGATAGCGCGCGGGTGCAGGATGTTGTTCTCCTTGTGGATGTGCAGATACAGGTCCTTCTCCAGAGCCTGCAGCGAGTCCAGCAGGGCGCGGGTGGTCGGACAGGCATCCTCGGCAGGGGTGTATCCATTGGTGAGATGACGCAGCCTCCGCAGGGCTTCCGCCGCGTTGTCGTGCTCATACTCCATCATGCGGATGGGGTTCGCCACCGTGCCGAAGTGGAAGCGCAGAGGGGCGTTCGCCTGCTCCATCTGCATGATGGCGGGGAACAGCACGTGCTCCTCTTTCTGCATGTGCAGTTGCAGTTCAAAGCGCAGACTCTCGTAAACCTCGCGCACCTCGTCCCACTCGGGATGTCGTTCGCGATGGGCATCTGCCACCTTGCGTGCCAGTTCGCTCAGACGAGGCAGCTCCTGGCGCAGATACTCGTGGTGCGTCTGCACGATGTGCTCGCACAGCTCGGTGAGCGTCGCCTGCGACCAATCGCGCTCTTCGGCTTCGCTGTTCTCTTCTACCTGTAGCAGTCGCTGCACCACCTCGTCCACGTTCACTCCCTTCTCCTCGCAAGCCTGCCGAAGGGGTTTCTTGCCACCACAGCAGTAGTCAATGTCCAGCTGTTCGAAGACCCGGGCGCGTGCCGGCTTCTCGATGACCAGCTGCGCTACAGTGGTACTTAGGTCAATGTTTGCCATCGTCTCTTCCTCCTTGTGTTATTGCCTGAGAAGTATCAACAGCATCACCACTGGCGTCTTTGCCACCACACTGTGGGGCAGGTTCGGTGTCATGTAGACCCAGGTGCCGGCGGTGGCGATGCGTTCTTCAGACCCCAGCGTGAGCGTCGCCTCACCCTGCACAAAATGGAGCAGAGCGGGCATAGACGCCGTGTGTTCGGAAAGGTCCTGCCCTTTGTCGAACCCAAAGAGCACTACCTTCACATGCTCATCCTGATACAGCGTGCGGCTCAGGATACCATCCTGCGGGATTTCCACCTGCTGTGCCAGGTCTGTCAGGAACAGATATGGGTTAGCCACCTCGTGTAACCTCCTCAGTTGCTAAGTACTGGTTCGTGCTCGCGCGATACCGGAACTTTTTCCTCCACCGGTTTAAGCGACCAGCCGGTGTGCAAGCCAGCAACGAACCAGGCGAATGCGACCGTACCGACGGTGAAGACGGTATCGCCAATCGCACGCATCCAGCGAAGCGTCTGCAACAGCGGCTGCTGGAGAAACTCCGCCGAGCGTGCATACCACAGCCCCTGGTCAATGCTCGCCACCGCCTGCAGAAGCCCGATGGGCAACAGGCTCAGCAGAACCATCAGCGACAGCCCGATGTTCATCGACCAGAAGGCGAACCGCAGAGTTCTAGTGTCCCATTCGCGGTGCATGGTGAAGGCACGCAGGCAGAAGAGCATCAAGCCCAGCCCGAGCAGTCCATACACCCCGAACAGGGCGGTATGCCCATGTACCGGCGTGGTGTT
Organism: Chthonomonadia bacterium; assembly: GCA_013314755.1. Lineage (GTDB taxonomy): Bacteria > Armatimonadota > HRBIN16 > HRBIN16 > HRBIN16 > HRBIN16. The sequence continues at coordinate 69,266 of JABUFA010000010.1, read as the reverse complement.
CAATCCCTGCATGTAGTACAGAGCGATTGGTGGGTTAATCAGAAAGCCGAACAGCCCCGCGCCCACCATGTTCCAGAACGCCACGCCCACGAAGAACAGGATGGGCATCCGAAACGCCTGCACCCAGGGGCGAATGGTGCTCAGTTTCAGGTTCTCGTAAGCCTCGTACCCCACCAGCACCAGCGGCACAATCTCCAGTGCGCTGAAAGTCGCGCCCCAGGCGAGCACTGCAGTCGGTGTGCCGGTGAAGTACAGGTGGTGCATCGTGCCGATGATGCCACCGGTCAGGTAGATTGTGGCGGTGAACAGCGCTGCACTGGTAGCGGTCGTTACCTTCACCAGTCCCATCCGGCTGAACAGGAAGGCGATAACCGCGGTGGCAAACACCTCGAAGAAGCCCTCTACCCACAGGTGCACCACCCACCAGCGCCAGTACTCCGCCATCGCCAGGTGCGTGTGGCGACCCCACATCAAGCCCGCACCATAGAACGAGCCGATTGCCAGCGCCGACATCAGGAACAGCGCCAGCAGGCTGCGGCTGTCGGAACGTGCACGCAGGGCAGGCAACAGAGCACGTCCCACCAGCCCTAACCACAGGAACAGCCCCGCCAGCAGGAGAATCTGCCAGAAGCGGCCGAGGTCTACATACTCATAGCCCTGGTGCCCGAACCAGAAGCTGACGTCCAGTCCCATGCGCTGCTGGATCGAGAGCCACTGTCCAGCCATTGAACCCACAACGAGCACCAGCAGGGCTGTGAACAGCAGGTTAACCCCCAGTTTCTGGAACTTTGGCTCATAGCCCGATACCGCCGGCGCCACGAAGAGTCCCGTCGCCAGCCAAGCGGTGGCTATCCAGAAGATGCCCAGCTGCACATGCCAGGTGCGCACCACCGCATAGGGCAGATACTTTGCCAGCGGGATGCCGAAGAAGCTGAGACCTTCCACACCGTAGTGGGCAGTGAGGATGCCGAAAACCACCTGCGCCAGAAACAGCGCCGCCACCACCCAGAAGTACTTGATGGTAGCACGCATGGACGGCGTTACTTTCAGCCCATGCAGAGGGTTCTCCTCAGGCACAGGAGCCTCTTCTCCCTCCTGACGGCGTGCGGCAAAGTACCAAACCATCCCGCCAACGCCCGCCAGCAGGGCGAAAACGCTGATGATAGACCACAGCACAATCGCGCTGGTGGGATGGTTGTCAATCAGAGGCTCGTGGGGCCAGTTGTTGGTGTAGGTGATGTCGCTTCCGGGGCGATTCGTGCCACAAGCCCATGCTGTCCAAAAGAAGAAGGCGTTCATCGCTGAGCGACGCTGAGGGTCGGGCACGCTGTTGGGTGGAATCGCGTAGTCCTCACGCAGGGTTTGCAGGTTCAAGTCGTTGCCGAACAGAGCAGAGTAGTGTGCGCTGACGGCGCGGATTGCCTGCGCCCGCAACGGCGAAACCACGATGTCGCCCGTCTGAGGGTCATAGGTGTTCGTGCGGATTTCTCGCTTTACCCGCTCCCGGAGAGGAGCCTGCTGTTCAGCGGAAAGCCTGGTATACGGAACACCGTATCGCTGTTGCGCCAGAATGTCCAGCATCGCCACTGCCTCGCGGTGCAACCAGTCTGCTGACCAGTCAGGCGCGACGTACGCACCGTGTCCCCAGATGGAGCCGACTTCCTGACCGCCCATCGACTGCCAGACGTTCTGTCCCTGCAGAATCTGCTCGCGGGTAAACAGCACTTCCCCTTCGGTAGTCACCACGCGACGGGGAATCGGTGGAGCCTGCTGATATATCTCAAAGCCGTAGTATCCCAGCACGGCAAAGGAGAAGATAACCACGGCTGCCAGCCCGAACCAGAGTTTGGTGTATCGCATCTTCGTCTCCTCCTTTAGAATTTACTGGATAATAAGATATTTTTATCCAGTTTGCTTTTATTATACCGCTGTGATAAAATAGATGTCAAGGTCTGCTATTGTGGAGGAGAAAAAATGATTTCGCAGACGGCAGAGTATGCCTTGCGGGCAATGGTGTATCTGGCTCAGGAGCCTGACCGTCCGCACACCAATCAGCAAATTGCCCGCATTACCCGTGTGCCGATGGGCTATCTGGCGAAGGTTCTGCAGAGTTTAAGCAAAGCGGGTTTGATTACCTCGCGCCGAGGGTTGGGCGGAGGGTTCACACTGGCAAAACCCGCAGAGGAGATCACTGTCTATGAGGTTGTGCAGGCGGTAGACCCGATTCCGCGCATTACCTCCTGCCCGTTGAAACTGAAAGCGCATCGTGAAAAGCTGTGCCCCTTACACCAGCGGCTGGACAATGCATGGGAGCTGGTAGAACAGTCGTTCCGCAGCACCACGCTCAGCGACATCATCGCGGAAGCGGGCGAAGATGGTGTGCTGTGCGAGGAGTGAGCCAGAGCGCGGAAGCGAGCTTCCGCGCTCCAGATGGCGACATCAGTTGATGCTGCTGACCAGCGTGAAGATAGGCGTCATCACCGAGATGGCAATGAACCCCACCACGACGCCCAGGAAGATAATCAGCATAGGTTCAATCATGGAGGTCAAGCCCTTAACGGTGGCGTCCACCTCCTTCTCGTAGAAGTCGGAAACCTTCACCAGCATATCGCTGAGGCGACCGGTCTCCTCGCCCACATCGATCATGTGCGTTACCATGGTGGGGAACAATCCGCTGGCGCCGAGCGGAGCACTCAGCTTTTGTCCCTCGCGCACGGCGTTGCGTGCCTGATCAATCGCGCCGGCCAGCACGCTGTTGCCGGCGGTCTCGGCGACAATCTCCAGCGAACGCATCATGGAGACGCCGCTGGCAATCAGCACGCCAAACGTGCGCGCGAACCGCGAGATGCTCATCTTCAGCACCAGGTCGCCGATGATGGGCACTCGCAGTTTCACCAGGTCAATCTGGTATCGTCCTTTGGGGTTCCTCCCGTACTGCTTGATGAACAGGAGCGTGCCCACCAGCAGGGCGGGCGGCACGTACCAGTAAGCCACCGCATAGTCGCTAAGGCTGAACAGAAACTGCGTGGCGGCGGGCATCTTCACGTTCATGCTTTCGAAAATCTCTTTGAAGCGCGGTAGCACGAACGTGAACAGCGCGAACACCATCACCACGGAGAATATCAGCACCAGCACAGGGTACATCATCGCCGATTTAATCTTCTGGCGGATTTCCAGCTCCTTTTCCAGGAACTGCGCTAAGCGGTCGAGTATCTGGTCCAGAATACCGCCCAACTCTGCGGCGCGTACCATATTGACGTAGAGCTTGGAGAACACGTGCGGGTGCTTGCTGAGCGCGTCAGCCAGCGACATGCCGCCCTTCACATCCTGTCGCACCGCCCCGATGACCTCGCGCAGGACAGGGTTTTTCGCCTGCGTTTCCAGCGCGTCGAGGCTCTTCAGGATGGGAATACCGGCATCAATCATCGTGGCGAACTGGCGGCTGAACATCACCAGCTCCAGCAGTTTGACCTTTTTGGAGCGGTTCAGCTCCTTGAGTGCAGTCAGGCTTAAGCCCTGTCGCTTCGGCTGAACGCTGAGCACGTGGTAATGCTGTTCATGCAGCCATGCCAGCACCAGCTGCTCGCTGTCAGCCTGCATCACGCCGCGCAGGGTGCGCCCGGATGGGTCCACAGCACTGTATATGAACTGGGGCATTGTCCTCACTCTCCTTGTTTATTGCGCCTGTATAAACCGCATGAAGTTCTCCCGGTCGATACAGCGTATTGCCGCTTCTTCAAACGAGACCAGCCCGTTAAGGTGCAGGTCAGCCAGTGCACGGTCCATCGTCTGCATTCCCTGCTGCGCGCTGGTCTCCATGATGGAATAAATCTGGTGTACCTTGCCTTCCCGAATCAGGTTGCGGATAGCAGGGGTGGCAATCATAATCTCTATTGCTGCCACGCGCCCGCCTCCCAGCATCGGCAGGAGTTGTTGGGCGATAACCGCCTCCAGGGTGTTTGCCAGCTGGATGCGTATCTGCTCCTGCTGTTCTGGGGGAAACACGTCCACCACACGGTCTATCGTCTGTGGGGCGTTGCGCGTGTGCAGGGTGGCAAACACCAGGTGTCCGGTCTCTGCCAGCGTCAGTGCCGCGCGAATGGTCTCCAGGTCGCGCATTTCGCCCACCAGAATCACGTCCGGGTCTTCGCGCAGAACGGCGCGCAGGGCGTTGTGGAACGAGTCGGTATCCGTGCCCAGCTCGCGCTGATTGACCATGCTGTTCTTGTGCGAGTGCAGGTATTCAATCGGGTCCTCGATGGTTATGATATGGCAGTTGCGCTCGGTGTTAATCACGTCAATCATGGACGCGATGGTGGTAGACTTCCCAGAGCCGGTGGGTCCGGTGACCAGAATCAGCCCGCTGTGGCGCCGGGTCAGGTCGCGCAGGATGGTCGGCAGGCGCAGCTGCTCCAGCGTGGGGATGGCGGAGGGGATGGCACGCATCGCGCATCCCACCGAGCCGCGCTGTCGGTACACATTGAAGCGGAACCTGCCCACATCCTTCACGCCATACGAGAAGTCCAGCTCCTTCGTTTTTTCAAACTTCTGTATCTGCTCGCCAGTCAGGATGTCGTATACCAGCCGCTGAATGTCACGCGGGTTCAACGGGTCAAAGGGTAGCGGATAGAGCCGTCCGTCCACCCGCACCATCGGCGGCAACCCGACAGACAGGTGCAGGTCGGAACCGCCCTTCTCCACGGTCATGCGCAGAAGGTCATCAATATGCACCTCGTCGATGGGAAGAGTTTCCCCGTCGGTGGAGTGACCTGCTTCCCCTTCAACGGCTACCGGTGCCCTCTCCGGGGAGTGGGCTGGATAGCCTTCGTCCTCCAGCGGCACCAGGTCCTCAATGTCCATTATCTGTCGCATGTTGCCGTGCTCCATGCAAATTCACCTCCTGTCAGGCTGCCATGTTGTGCAGTCCTGCACTGCGCTCTGCCTCTACCCTGCACCCGGCAAGCAGAGCTTCTATCTGCTCGGGTAATATGCCCAGCGTTTGCATCGCCTCCCGACTGATAACAGCTTCCCAAAGCTCGTCACTGATACTATCTTCCAGCATGTTGGAGATGTCGCTGGCTATCGCCACCACTGCGACCAGCTTGGGCGCGGTCATCGCAGCGGAGATGTAATGGTGGTAGCCGATTGCCTCCGCCAGCGCGGTGGGCAGGTTCCAGTGAATGGCAAGCGCCAGCCCAACGTCTGCATGGTTGAAGCCCAGAATCTGCTCCTCTGCCTCGTGGTGTCGGATGGCTAACCGTTCTGCCGTCTGCACCACCTGTATCATGGCTTGCGGGTAGTACTGCTCCAGCACCGCCTTGCCGATATCATGCAGTAAGCCGGCGGCGAACGCCTCGTCGGGCACCACATCGGGCGCATAGGAGCAGACCAAGCGCGTGAGCAGGGAAGTGTCCACCGAATGCTTCCAGATGCGCCGTTTCAGAAGGCTCTGGCTGTCGGATTTGCCGATAAACATGTTGTAGCATGATGCCGTCATGGCGATGTTGCGCACGGCGCGGAAGCCCAGAAACATTACCGCCTCGCGCAGGGAGCTGACCCGACGGGGTAACCCATAGTAAGAGGAGTTCGCCAGCGTCAACACCTTGCTGGTCAAACCCTGATCCTGCCCGATAACCTCTTCCAGTTCCTGTGTGGTGGCGCGGGTGTTGCTGGTCATATCCAGCACCTTCATCACCACCTGCGGAATCATGGCTATCTCGCCGACGCTCTGCACCACTTCCTGGGGCGATTTCGGATATACCCCTACCTGTGAACCCATCTATCTACCTCCGATACGTTATGGTTTTCAGCCTGAGTAGATGACTCGCAACGATTCTTCCAGTGTGGTGATGCCCAGCAGGATTTTCTGCATGGCATCCTCGCGCAGAGTGCGCATTCCCGCCTCGATGGCCGCTTCGCGAATGGCGTAGGACGATGCCCGCGCCAGAATCAGCTCACGTACCTTATCGGTAACCGGCATCAGCTCGTAGATGCCGGTGCGCCCCTTGTAGCCGGTTCCCTTGCAGACATCACAGCCACGCCCTCGGTAAAAGGTCACGTTGAAATGCCCGTCAAGGTTCATGCCCAGCCTCTGCATGGCATCGCGCGGCGGCACATAAGGCTCCTTGCACTTTGAACAGATGGTGCGAAGCAGACGCTGAGCCAGTACCCCCACCAGCGAAGAGGCAATCAGAAACGGCTCCACGCCCATATCCAGCAATCGCGCCACCGCGCCCGGCGCGTCGTTGGTGTGCAGGGTGGACAGCACCAGGTGACCCGTTAACGCCGCTTCAATGGCGATGATGGCGGTCTCGGCGTCGCGAATCTCGCCGACCATGATGATGTCCGGGTCCTGGCGAAGCATCGCACGCAGTCCCGCCGCGAAGGTCATGCCCGCTCTGGGGTTCACGTTGACCTGGGTCAGCCCCTGCAGCTCGTATTCCACCGGGTCTTCAATTGTCAAAATGTTCTTCTCGCCCGAATTGAGCTTGGACAGCACCGAGTACAGCGTGGTGGATTTACCCGAGCCTGTCGGTCCCGTCACAAGGATTATTCCATATGTACGGGTTATCATCGCCTCAAACATTTCCAGCGTGTGGGGAAGCATACCGAGCTTATGGAAGTCCACCGTGATACTGCTTCGGTCCAGCACACGCATAACCACCTTCTCGCCATGAACGGACGGCAGGGTGGACACGCGGAAATCGTAGCTCTTGCCGTCTATCACCGCGGAGATTCGGTTATCCTGGGGCACGCGCTTTTCGGCAATGTCCATATCCGCCATGATTTTGAAACGGCTGATGAGCGAAGCCTGCACCCGCTTGGGCAATACCATGGCATCCTGCATGATACCGTCAATACGATAACGCACCTTCACATACTCTTTGGCGGGTTCAATATGGATATCGCTGGCTTTGTCCTGAATGGCTTTGGTGATGATGAGGTTCGCCAGGCGCACCACGGGCGCGTCCTCGCTCATCTCGCGCAGCTGTTCCACGCTGAGGTTCTCTTCCTCATCACTGCGGGACGCGCTCTGCACGGCTATCTGGGAGTCGTCTATCTCGCGCACCACCTGGCTCAGGACGTCGGTCACCGCTGTCTCCTGGCGATAAGCGGAGTTCAGTGCGTTCAGCACGTCCTCTTCGGTGGCGATGACCGGCTCTACGTCCTTGCCGGTGATAAGGCGGATTTCGTCGATGGCGAAGATGTCCAGGGGGTTGACCATCGCCACCGTCAGGCGTCCGTTGTTGATGTTGATGGGAACCGCCTTGAACCGGCGGGCGATGTCCTGTGCCAGCAGTTTCAGCGCTTCAGGGTCAGGAGGCTGTTGTGACAAGTCCACATACGCCACGCCCCAGTGCTCGCCCATGCACCGGACGCGGTCGCGTTCGGTAATCAGCCCCATATCCACCAGCAACTCACCGATGTTCTCGTGCGATTGCAGCTGTTTCTGCTTTTCAATCGCCATCGCGAGTTGCTCGCGGGTAATCAGCCCTGCCTGTACGAATATCTCACCGGTTGTGGATGCCATCGCTACTGCCTTGTCCCCTGGCGAGCAACAATACCCGCCCCTTTCTTGCGAGAAGAGCGGAGGGTGAGTGCGACGTGGAGCATCGCGGCTCACCCTCCATCACACCCTGTATCCCCAATCTATTCTTTCCACAGACTGGCGGTCAGGAAGACCATTATCTCGGAATTGCTGCGCTTGGTGTTCGTCTGCTTGAATAGATAGCCCAGCACCGGCAGGTCTCCCAGCAGTGGCACTTTCTGCACCAGCTTCAGGTCGCGCTGGGAAATCAGACCGCCGATGACCAGCGTCTCACCATTGCGCAGGCGCACCGCGCTGTCGGCGAAACGGCGGGACACCTGGGGTATCTCGCCACCGACAGGCGTCTTCAGGAAGCCAGTAATGAGGCTGACTTCGGGGTGAATCTGCAGGCTGATGTCGCCATCCGGGTTCGCCTTCGCCACCACGTTCAGCTGGATGCCTACGTTCACCTTGCCGGTGGTCACGCTCACACCGTTCTGCGTGGACTGCACGCTTTCGATGTAGCGCACCTCATCGCCGATGAATATCTGCGCCTGCTTGGCGTTCAGCACCAGCAGTTTGGGATTCGCCAGCAGGCGTGCCTTGTTGTCTTTGAACAGTGCATCCAGCTTCGCGCTGATGCCGATGGCGTCGCGCGTCAACCGCCCGAACACGATGGTGCCGAAGTTGCCCCGGTCCGGCGGGTTCGGGGTGCTCAGGCTGAAGTTGGCTTTGGTGTTGGTGAAGTCCCACAGCACGCCCAGCGTGTTGTCCACATCGGTGCTGATTTCCACCACCCGTGCCTCGATCAACACCTGAGGAGGCGCGACGTCGATGCGCGCCAGAGCCTCCTTCGCCCGCTCCACCGCAGAACGCGGTCCGGTCAGGATGAGCGTGTTGACCTGCTGGTCAACGGAGGCATCCTCTTTGCCACCGCCCTGCTGGTTGCCGCCAGCCTGCTGTCCGCCGCCGGATCCACCGCCGCCCTGCAGCGCCTGGTCCAAGCCTTCCTTGCCCACGCTACGCCCTGCCGAATCGCCCAGAGGCGCGGGCGCCAGCAGGTTGAAACCGGGGCGCGGTCCCATGATGATGCTCACTTCCGGCACCAGCTCCGATACGATGGTGCGCAGGTCGGTCGGCGAAGCGTGCTTCACAATGTAGATGTCCACCACCATGTCCTGTGCGGATTTGCTGAGGGTGCTGTCTATCATTTCAATCAGCTCGGTGGCGGTGCGCACCTCTGCCTCCGTCCCCGACACCAGCGCCACCTTCGTGCCGGTGCCCTTTTCGGTGGGCTGAACGCTGGTCAGGTTCCACGACACCTGCACACCCGGAGCCTGCTCCTGAAGCACCTTGCCCAGGCTGTTTGGGTCGGCGTAACGATAGGCGACTATCTGCGTGATGCGCGGCGAAGGCGTGGTGGTCTGCGTGCCGCTCAGCAGGTTCTGAAGTCCCTGCGGAGTTGCCACCACATAGGTGTTGCCCAGTTTGGCGTAGCGATAGCCGCTGAGCCGGGTCACCAGGTCCAGCGCCTCTTCCACGCCCACCCCGGCGAGGCTGACGGTCACCGTGCCTTTCACATCAGGGCTGGTGACGATGTTGGTCTGCGTTTGCAGAGAGAGCGCTTTCAGCACGTCCGCAATCTCGGCGCCCACGAAGTCCACTGTCACCTGGGGTGCTGCCGGGCGCGGAGGCGCGGAGGCAATGCGCGTTCCCCCTGCCGCAGGCTGGCGAGGCAGGCTCGGCTTCGACTCGGGCAGCTGCGCCACCTGGACGCCTTCCGATTTCGCCTCGTCTGCCGGGGCTTGTGCCTGCTCTACCTCGGACTTCTGCGGCTGGGGCGAAGCGGTCGCTCCTTCACTCGCCGGAGGCTGAGTTTGCGGCTTCGCCTCAGCAGGCGCAGGTTTTGTGGGTTCGGCATCTCTGGCAGGCTGTGCCGCGGCCATCGTCGGCTTTGTAGGTTTGGCTTCCTGAGCAGGCTGTGCAGGAGCCATCGCTGGCTTTGGTGCATCCTGCGGCGCCCGGGTGTTCTGGGGGATAGCAATCGCTGGCTGCACCGGGTCGGCCTCGGGAGAGCGTCCCTGTTTCCACACCGTCAGCACCAGCGTTCTGCCGTCGTCCTGCCGCGTAATCTGCGCCGGCCGCCGCTCGCTGGTTGCCACCCAGATGCGGGTGATGGGCGGTCGTGCTTTGTACCAGCCGTAGCGTGCCCACAGGATACCACCACTGCGCACGCGCTCGTATTTTGCCTTGCCTATCAGACCCGCGGGCACATCCACGTAAACCCAGCCGCGTTTGCCGTAGAAATGCACCCCGGGCGTGTTCACAGGTGCGCTGAACTGCATGACCACCTGGAAAAAGGCGTCGTTCTGAACGAACTTCACCTGCACGCTCTTGGTGCTGGGCGCGGCGTGCACGACGGCGGCAACACCCAGCACGAGCAGTAATGTGACGAACGGAGAGATGGTTCTACTTTGCATTCGTATTACCTCCCGGACGCAAGGTCACAGTCTTGCCGTCTTTCTCAAGAACGATTCCTTCTCGCGATACCTCGCGCAGAATGTACCCGCCTTCCAGCGAGTGCCCCGGCTTGACGATGCGCTGATCACCCCCATCCGTGCGCAGTATCGCCACCGGATATGCACCTACCACCACGCCCGTGACCGTGATGTTCGGCTGAGCCTCCGGTTGCTCGGTGGGAGTGCTGGCGACTTTCTCAGGAGGCTGAGACGCGTTACCTGAACCTCCCGAAACGGGCATCACCGGCATCGGCGGCAGAGCGCTGAGGCTGGGTGCTGACGCCACGCGCGGGGGATTGACGCGCACGTTCTGCGCCCGGGCCTGCTGTCTCAGATTATCGAACTGGGGCGGTATCACAAACGGGTCACGTGCCGGACCAGACGCGGTGAGCCATTCCGGCTCGGTGGTCGCCTGCTGGTTATCTTCAGCAGGTTGTGCCTGCGTCGTCGCCGAAGATGTTTTCGTGCTGGCACCGGTAGAGCCAGAGAAGAACAGCTGATACCCCGCGTAGCCCATCGCTGCCAGGAACAGAACGCCCAGCACGATGACCTGTTGCATCTGCTTGCGGTCCAGCTTTTTCATTGCGAAGCACCTCCTTCCCCACTGCGGAAGATGAAGGCGGTCAGGGTAAATTGCGCTTCCACCTCGAAGGGGTCACCGGGGTCTTTGCGCTGGCGCGGGCGCAGCTGCACACGCTCTACCGCCAGAATCTTGGGGAAGCGGGTGAGGTCTTCGGTAAAGCGCATGACATCCCAGAACTGCCCCTGCACCGAGACGTCTATCACCTGCTTTTCGTAAGGCTCGGCGGGCTTTTTCTTCTCCTCTTTCTTCTTCTCCTCGTCCTCGCTTTGCGCTTTGGGCTGAGGCTGGGCGTTCGTCGGACGCACCGACAGCACCTTCAGGCGATGCGATTTTGCGGTGGTCTCCAGCTGCTTGAGCAGAGTGGGAATATATGCCCGCTCGCTGACCGACAGCTCCAGATGCTGGAGCTTCTGGGAAATATTGGTATACTGTTCCTGAGCACTTCCCAGACGCTGGGCAATGGTGCGATTCTCCTCAACCTGCTTCTCTGCCGCCTGCACCCGTGTTTGCAATTCGGAGTAGCTCGTGTACTGCCAGTAGATGACCCCTGCCCCTGCCAGCAGCGCGACGATGCAGATGGTCACCAGACCGTGTAAGACCCTGGTGCCGCCTCCACTAGGAACTGCCAGTTTCATCTTTGCCCTCCTCCGTAGCCGGCGTTTGCACCCTTGCAGCCACCTCGAAGTCCACCGTCTCGAAGTTGTTGTAACTGCGCTGCTGCGTGAAGTGCAGTTCCACCTTTTCAAAGGTGGGAATGGTGTTCAGGCGAAGCATCATCTCTCCGACCTGTTGCTGGCTGAGGGTGGAGCCGGTCAGGGTAATGACGGTGGTCTGACCTTTCTTCTCGGTATCCTGCACCTGCGTACTGCTGATACCGGTCAGCCACACATCGGCAGGCAGACATCGCGCGATGCCGTTGATGGTCGCGTACCAGCGCCGGGTATGCTCCTGTGCTTCCGTGAGCGTGCGCAGTTTAGGCATTAACGCCTGGGTTTCGCGCTCGATTTTGGCGATGGCATCCAGGGTAGGCTGTAGCCGCTCGATCTCGCGTTGAGCGCGCTGTAGCCGCGCCTGTAGCGACATCGTGCCCAGGGTCAGGAACGAGAACAGGCTCGCCAGCACGCCCACCTCTATCAGCAGGACGGTCAGCAACTGCTTGCGCCGACGAATCAGCTGCGCCTGTTGCCGTCTGCGTTCCGATATCATGTTAATCAGTGGCATACCAGTACCTCCTTTGCCCGTGCTGGTCAGGCGGCGTGACGCTGTCGTTCCGCGAACGCCTCACGCACCGCCAGCCCCACCGCAATGCCCAGCGCGGGCGTGAACATTTGCAGGGCTTCGGCAGAGATGTGCGCAGTGTCGAAGTCGGGATTGTTGAAGGGGTCGCCTGGCTCGATCTCCAGACCCAGCCTCGCCGAAGCATACTCGGCGAAACCACCGAGCTGCGAACTGCCTCCGGTGATGACAATCCTGCCAACCTGCCCCTGCGGACTGCCCTCCGGGAACTGCGACTGATAGTAGTGGAGCGAGCGACGAACCTCGCGCAGAAGCTCGTCCACCTGCCCCTGCAGAGCCTTTAGCACCGCCTCTTCCTGAGAGCCTCCGACGCTCTCTCCGGCGACATCCGCTTCTTCTACAGAAGCACGTGACCGGGAGCTGCGTCGCTTGAGCAGATGGCGCAGGTCCAGCGTCCGTTTGAACCGCTCCGCCTCCGACCAGCTGCAGTGCAGTAACGACTGCACCGTCTGCGTGAAGGCGTCGCCGGCGATGGGAATGGTTCGAGTCAGGAAGAAGCTTTCCCCGGAAACGATGTACAGGTTGGTCGCAGAGGCGCCGATGTCGGCAAACGCCGCGGGAGCTTCTGCCAGATTCGCCATAGCCACCCTGTTGATTTCGAACAGAGCCCGATACAGTGCGAAGGCTTCGACTTCAATCGCCACCGCTTCCAGCCCAGCGAGCTCTAAGGTACGAACCTGTGCATCTACCATCTCACGCGGCGCCACCACCAGCAGAACCTGCATCTGCCTCTCTGCCTGTTCACCCTCCCCCTGATGACTGTCCAGGTCACCGAGGATTTCAAAGTCAATGTAGCTGTCCTCGACCGAAGTGGAAACATACTTGCTTGCTTCGTAGCGGATGGTCTTGCGAAGCATCGCCTCGGTCATTTTGGGCAGGGTGACCTGCCTGACAATAACCGGCGCACCTGCAACAGCCGTAACGGCTGCAGAGGCACGAAAAGCGTTCTCTCGCAAGAGCCGCTTGATGGCGGACGCCACCTCTTCGGGCTGAACGATGACCCCATCCCGAATCGAATCGGGAGGGGTGGGACACTGGGCAATCTGCAACAGCCTCCATCCGGTGCGGGTAGGTTCTACCTGCACCGCCTTGATGGTGTAACTGCCCATGTCCAGCCCAACGATGCCCTGTTTGTTGAAAACACCCTTCCAAACAGCCATGGGTTGCCACCTCGTTTAGTATGAGGAATCCTTCCATATCTGCGCCGGTTAGCCGGATGTCCCTCATGCTGAATTATCGTGAAACTGGCGAAAAAACTGGAGGGTAGCAACGGAGTACAAATACCAAACAGATACCAGATTCCATGTTGTGTTGCCTGCGCACGCTTTTTGTGGTATCCTCTTTAGCGGTGTCCACTATGGAGAAAACCTCTGTACAGACCATCGGTGAACCCCAGCAGATGCGTTTGCCCACTGTGGCGATTGTCGGTCGCCCGAACGTGGGCAAGTCCACCCTGTTCAATCGCCTGGTAGGAAGGCGCGTGGCGATTGTGGAGGATACCCCCGGTATCACCCGCGACCGCCTGTACGGTGAAGCCGAATGGCGCGGGCGTGCCTTTCAGGTGGTGGATACGGGCGGCGTACTGCTGGAAGACAGCGACCCGCTCATCACCCAAGTGCGCATTCAGGCTCTATCCGCTATTGAGGAAGCGGACGTGATTCTGTTCATGGTGGACGCCATAGAGGGCGTTACCCCCGCCGATGAGGAGCTGGCGGACGTGCTTCGCACCACCACCAAACCCGTCCTGCTGGTCGCCAACAAGGTAGACAACACCAGACGAGAAGCCGATGCCGCCGAGTTCTACGCGCTGGGCTGGGATGAGGTATTTACCATCTCCGCCGTGCACGGGCACGGTGTCGCGGAGGTGCTCGACCGGGTCATTGAACTTCTTCCGCCCGCCACCCCCGCCGAGGAAGAGGACACCACCATCAAGCTCGCCATCGTGGGCAGACCGAATGTGGGCAAATCCTCGCTGGTGAACGCTATTCTGGGTGCGCCGCGCGTGATTGTTAGCGAAATCCCCGGCACCACCCGTGACGCCATTGATACCCCCTTCGAGCGCGACGGGCAGAAGATGGTGCTCATCGACACCGCGGGTATCCGCCGACCGGGCAAGGTGCAGGGCTCGGTGGAGTACTACAGCGTGCTCCGCGCTCAGAAGGCGATTAAGCGGTGCGACGTTGCTCTGCTGGTGCTGGACGGACCGGAAGGTGTTACCGACGGTGACAAGCGCGTGGGGGGCTACGCGGTGGAAGAGGGACGCGCCTGCGTGGTGGTGGTGAACAAATGGGACCTGATGAAGAACCCGACCAGCAAGACGCTGATGATGGACTTCACCCGCATCTTCCGCAAGGAGTGTCCGTTCCTGCACTTCGCACCGCTGGTGTTCACCAGCGCGCTGACGGGAATGGGCGTTCCTGCGGTGGTGGATACCGCGCTCGAAGCGGCGGAGGCGCACGCCCATCGTATTCCCACCGGCGTGCTGAACCGCCTGATTCATGATGCCGTGGACGCCCGACCCTACAGCCGGAAAGGCAAGATGCTGAAGGTCTACTACGCCACCATGCCCTCGGTGAAACCGCCAACGGTCGTGCTGTTTGTGAACGACCCGGACATTGTGCATTTCTCGTACCTGCGCTATCTGGAGAACCAGATACGCCAGCAGTTCCCGCTGGAGGGCACACCCATTCGCATGGAAGTGCGCGAAGCCACGGGCAAACACCGAACCGACTGAGGAGCCGATGGAACAACCGGGAAACCCTCTGGACCACCTGACCGACGCGCAGTTGCAGGAGCTGGGCATCCGCGAACTGCAGAGGGCGCGTACCATCTTCGAAATCCTGCGCGGCTGGGGTCCCCATGCCGAAGCCTTCGACCAGATGCTTCCTCACCTTCTACAGGCGATGAAGCTGTCGCCCGACCCCGACATGGCGCTGAATAACTTTGAACGCTGGCAGGCAAACCTTGCCAACCGATTGCCCTACTACCGCTTCCTTGCCGAGAACCCCACCGTGCTGGAAATCTTCTTCACCGTATGCGCCACCAGCCAGTTCTTCTCCGAAATCCTGATTCGCAACCCGGAGTATTTCGAGTTTTTCTCCGACCCCAGCCTGCGCCGTCGCCCCAAAACCGCCCCACAGCACTATCGCGACCTGCGCAATCTCCTGCGCACCTGCACCTCCTACGGCATGAAGATAGACGCCATGCGCCGCTATAAACAGCGGGAGGTACTGCGCATCGGCGTGATGGACATTCTGGGCGTGCTTGATCTGCCGGAGGTGGCGCGTGCTTTCAGCGACTTTGCCGACGCCTGTGTGCAGGTGGCGTACGAAATCGCGCACGAGGAGCTTGCCCAGCGTTATGGGATGACCGGCACGCCCGCCTTCGCGGTGATTGGCATGGGCAAGCTGGGCGGAAGGGAGCTGAACTACTCATCGGATATAGACCTTATCTTCGTGCACGACGATGAGGTGGGCGTTAGCGGCAGGCTGACCGGCGCCCAGTATGCCGAACGCCTGGCGCAGGAGATTGTGAACGTGCTGGCACGCAACACCGAACGGGGCTTTGTGTTTCGCGTGGACCTGCGCCTGCGCCCGGAGGGCAGATACGGTGCGCCCAGCCGCTCGCTGAGCAGTTACCGCCACTACTACGAAAGCTGGGCGGAGACCTGGGAGCGGCAGGCGCTGATTAAGGCGCGATTCGTGGCGGGCGACCCCCGCGTGGGCGAGGCGTTTACCCGCATGGCGGAGGAGTACATCTACCAGAGCTATATTCCCGCCGAGTGGGCAGAGGACATTCGCCACAACAAACGCCGACTGGAGCAGAAAGCCGCTCTTGCCGGCGAGAGCGATACTAACGTCAAAATCGGCGAGGGGGGCATCCGTGATATTGAGTTCGCGGTGCAACTGCTTCAACTGCTGGTGGGCGGTCAGCACCCTTCCGTGCGCACAGGTAACACGCTGGAGGCCCTGCAGAGGCTGCGCCGGGAAGGCTTCCTGACCCCCGAAGAAGCCATTATCCTGCGAGAAAGCTACTGCTTCCTGCGCACGGTGGAGCACCGCCTGCAGATTCTCTACGAGCAACAGACCCAGAAGCTCCCCACCGCTCCACGCCAGCTGGAACTGCTTGCCCGGCGGATGGGCTTTGAGAACGCAGAGTATTTTCTGGAAACCTACAACCGGGTGCGCGCCCAGGTGCGGGAAATCTTCCTGCGAATCTTTTACGGCGACGCGGGCGACCGCATGATGGAACAGCAGGAAAGCACCCTGCGCGACCTGCTAAACACCCTGGATGACCCCCGCGCCCAGCAAAAGGTGCTTGAACACCTGCAGGAGGCAGGTTTCCGCGACCCGACCTCTGCCCTGCGGCTCCTGCAGATTCCGCTCACCGGAACCGATGCGGGCATTGAAGGAGGCGAGGAGGCGCATTCGGTGGCGCGCGGCGCGGCAAGCCCTGCCATGCGTCAGAGTTTTCTGCGCATCGCGCCCATGCTGATTACCTACGCCTCGCGAAGCCCCTCGCCCGACGACGCCCTGCTGGGCATTGAAACGCTCGCGCTGGCAGTGCCTAACCGGGCGCAGCTGTACACCGCCTTTGCCGATAGCCCCGAAGTATTGCGCCGACTGGTGGAACTGGCAGGCGTCAGCCCCCCGACGATGCGCCTGTTGAGCGCACACCAGGAACTGCTGGATACCCTCTTCAGCGAGGAGATTATCGCCAGCGAACCCAAAACGCGCGAACAGATGCTTACCGAACTGCAGGGGCGATTGGGCGCATCGCGCGGCAATACCGAGCGTGTCGTTCAGGCGATAGCCTCTTATATCCGACGGGAACGCCTGCGTATCGCCGCGCGGGACGTGTGGGGCGAGGCACGTGGCGCCGACACCGCTCGCGACCTGACACACCTGACAGAGGCGGTGCTGGAATGCATCCTTCAGATAACGCAGGCGCGCGCGACCGAACAGCATCCCGAATGGGAAGAGGTGTTGCGTTCGGTAGCCGTTATCGGCATGGGCAAGCTGGGCGGCTGGGAGATGGGCTACGCCTCCGACGCCGATATCCTGTTCGTGTTCCAGCACCCGGACAACGTTTCCCACTCGGAGGCTTACGCGGTCACCGCGAAGATGTGCGAGGAGTTCCTGCAGATGTGCCGGGCGATTCAGGCGCAGGATGTGCCCTTCGAGGTGGACGCTCGCCTGCGTCCCGAGGGGCGCTTCGGGGCGATTGTACGCACGGTGGACGACTACCGCCAGTACTACCTGACCCGCGGCGAAACGTGGGAGCGACAGGCACTGATTAAAGCACGCCCCATCGCCGGAGACCGAGCGGTTGGCGAAGCATGGAGCGAAATGGTGCAGAACGAGGTGGTGTACGCGCGCGGACTGAGCGACGAGGAGCTGGAGTCCATCCGACACATCAAACGCCGCGTGGAGGCGGAACGGCTGAAGCCCGAACACCGCTGGCGCGACGTGAAACTGGGACATGGCGGAATGGTGGATATCGAGTTCACGGTGCAGACCTGGCAGCTGCGCGTGGGCAAACAGCATCGGAGCATCCGCCATACCAGCACTCTGTCCGCCCTGCACGCCCTGCGCATGATATCGCTCGTTTCGCCCGCCGACAGCCGCAACGCCGGAGAGGCATACCAGCTGTGGAGCCGCGTGCGCAATATCCTCACCCTGCGTCATGGTATGCCGCGCGATGTGATACCCGATGAGGAGTGGGAACTGCGTGTGCTGGCGCGTGTACTGGGCTGGGAAGAGCACAAGCAGATGTTGAAGGAGTTTGAATATCTGCTCCATGAGGTACGGACGTGGGTAGAGCGCGACCTTCTTGGCGCGGGAAGCGGGTAGTTGTCTGCTATCTCGCCCTCTGGGAGGGAACCCCTTTTCCCGACGCAAGACAGCCCACCTGTAGGAAAAGCCCTCACCCTGACCCTCTCCCACAAGGAGAGGGAAAAAGGCTCGTCCGCAGCCTCGCCCTCCAGAGGATAACATTTCCACAAGATTGGAGGGCGAACCTCCCGGTGAGCCGTCTGTAGGGGCAACTCTTGTGGTTGCCCGCTGAGAAGCAAAACAGCCCCACCCGACTTCCCCGCAAGCGGGGGAGAACCCCTCTCCCGCTGATGCCCCATCTGGAGGGCGAACCTCCTGGTGAGCCGACCCCTCTCCCAGCCTCTCCCCGATGCGGGGAGAGGCGAATCTGGGGGCGGAATCCTCTTCGGTGCGCTCCCTATGGCGGCGTTGTGCTAGTGGGAACCTGCAGGGGGCGCCCTGCCAGGTCGGTGAAGCGCACGGCAAGCTTCCACAGGTTCGCGTGGTTGATGACCTTCACCACCAGCAGATACCATTTACTGCCTCCGCCGGCGACGGACACCCGGTCCTGGTCCAGCTGAAGCCCTCTGGGCACATCCGAGCACAGGATGAGCCTGCCATCCAGCCACACCGCCGCGCCGTCATTGCTTCCCACGCGCAGACTGATTGGTGCGGGACCGGGCAACTGCACCCAGCACGCGGCGTACGCGCTGACCCATGGCTCTCTGGTGAACAGGGCACGCAGGTCCAGCACCCCCAGAGGCTGGTTGACGCTCACCTTCTGCCACTCTCTGGAACCTGCCAGCGTCTCTGCTTTCTGTCCCGGCTCTATCGCCTGTACGGGAATATCCGGCTGGTCTAACGCGCCCTGCTGGCATCGGAAGGGACCAAGCACCAGCCACTCGGTGATGAAGCCCAGATCGCGGGCGAAGGCGATGGGTTCCGCTTCCGCGCGGCGCAGAGCCTCTTCCCGTGCCTGCGCGGTGGTGTAGCCGGCGTTGTTCAACAGCTCCACAAACGCCTGCGCTTCGCTGGCACGCTGTCCGCTCTCGTGCTCCGCCAGCCACAGGTCAATGACATCGCGCGGACCACTGTGCTTCATCTGTTGAACCAGCTGAGCAAACTGCAGGTCGGCGTCGTACGCCTGCATGACTTTGCCCGCCCTCCGAGCAGTTGCCGATTGCCACTGCAGGAGGTACACCTGATGCCCAACCTGAAGCCGGCGCACCCGTTCCTTCACTGCCTCTGAGCGTGCCAGCCTGAACGCCTCCTCCAGCAAGCGCCGACCCTCCTCCATCGCCTGCGCGGAGGGATAGACCCACCAGTCCTCGTGATTCGCGTAGGCGTCCAGAGGGATGTTCGCCATCAGCTGCTGGTACAGAGTAAAGTACCGGCGCACCGGCTCGGCGGATTCGGCAAACAGGTGCTGGCAGAAGTCGCGTATCAGCGCGTCGGTATCCAGCTGGGGGTTCCACACCAGCTTGACCGCGGCAAGGATGTTCAGAGGCTGTGTCCACCAGTCGTCGTGCGTTTCGCTGTTGAGGTGTTCAATGCCCAGCTTGGCGTAAAAGGGGATGTCGGTTTTCAACGTATGCACCAGCGGCCACTGCCCGAACCACTGCCAGTGCCCGTAATAGTCGTAGATGCCCACGTGCGGGCACAGATCGCGCCAGCGCAGAACAATCTGCCGAAACCGTCTGCCCGGCTCACAATCGGCGGTGACGGGGTGCGCATGACAGAACTCCCACGGCGTGTGGCAAATCACGGGCATCAGATTCGGATGAGGCTTTATCTTTTGGGGCGGCTCGGTGTGGGTGAGGTAGGCATAGAAGCAGAGCAGTTTATCGGGATAGCGCTTCGCCACCTCTTCCGCAATCTGGTTGAAGAAATACACCAGCCGGTCAGTAAACTGTCCCCCCGGCGCAAAGGTGTCCACACCTATCTGCTGGTCCAGCGCACGGCACCGCTCGCACTGGCAGAACTTGCCGTAATCGTTGGGTGAGAGGGAGAAAGTTTTCGCCTGGGGGTTCTTTTCAAAGTATTCCAGCACCCGCTGAATGGCGATGCGGATGACCTCGGGATGGGTGGTGCAGAGCTGCCATTTGTGCTCGCCGTCTATCAGCGCGAACCATTCGGGATGGCGCGACGCTTCGCTGGACGGGATAATGCCTTCCCAGTTGTGGCTGTGCCAGTAGGGTTCAAAGCCGTTCAATCGGTTGCGTCGCTTCCACTCTGCGCCTTTGGGTGGGTCCGCCTGGTAGCCGCCGAAGCCAGTGACGCTGGGGATTGCCGGCTCGCGCGTTTCGTCCAGCGCACGTACTACTACGTCTCTGCGCCGAGGCACATATTCGCCCAGCTCGCCCGGAATATACCAGTGGATGCCCAGGTGGTCTTCCAGAAAGCCGTAGATGCCGTTCACCAGCCCGGCGTCGGTTGCGCCTTCAATAACCAGCCGATTGTCTTCGGTGTGGATACGGTAGCCTGCTCTGGAAAGCCCGGTAGCTCCGGTGCGCAGTATTATCGCCGGGCGCGCCCGGTCAGCCTCCTGAACAACCTGCAGACGCGCTCCGCTCATCTTCTCAAGGTACAGGCGAAGGTCAGCGATGGCTGAAGCAAGGTCGCCCTGGGGTTGAGCAGGCGCCACGATGACCGCCTGAGGCTTGCTCGCGCGCACCAGCACCACTTCCGGGAAAGCGACCGATGAGACACCTGCGGTGAGAAACACAATCAGCATTGCCCGCAATGCATACACCCCCTCTACACGTTGAAGTGTATACGGGGATTCCCTGCGGGCAGCTATCCCTCCTGCAGTGAGCGCGCCAGCGATTCTTGCCAGTCTCCCTCCAGATTACCGTCCAACATGCACAGAACCTGTGAGTGCTCCGCCTCCAGACGCCCTGCCTCCGTAATTTGCTCGCCGCCAACGGCCGCTACGCAGGGTAGCCCCGCTTTGCGCATCAGGTCGGCGCGGCGTCTGGCGCGTGCGACGTCGCTTTCGTCTATCGTGCGGGAGACTTCCATGACCAGATAGACCTGCTGGTCGGGCTGTTCGAGGAGGCGCCCCCGCGCGATGATGTCCGCCAGGAAGAGGTCTTTCACCTCCGCGATAGTCAGCGCAGGGCGTACGAGGTCATCAATATCGCTCGGTGTGAGCAAGCGCATCCTGCACAGAACATGTCCGAAATAAGAGTAAATGTGTTTTGCGTACTGTTCTTCCAGATACCTGCCGAGCAGTTTTGCCCACTCGTCCTCCAGCTTCTGGAACCGCTCCTGCGCCGCCTGTCGGAACAGGTCTATTGCTTTGCGCAGTTCGGCGATTTCGGCTTCGGTGCGCGATTGGCTCTCTGCCAGCCGTTCGAGAATCGCTTCAATGCGCGCGAACCGCTCCTCAGAGGCTGTGCGCGAAGCGGACACCTCACCCGCCAGCCGGTCTACCTTCGCCGGCAGAGCCAGAAACTCCTCAGGAGCAATCGCGGCGAAGACGCGCTGTCTCAGCGCGGGGTCCTGGCGCAGGAGCTCAATAAAAGCGTCAATATCGGCAGGTGTAATGGGCATCGCAGATTCTCCATGTCACCATGCAACAGTCGACCATATTTTACCACATGGCGTGTGCGGGTTATCTCCCTGCGATGGCAGCCTGCCAGGGTTCGCGGTGCGTCGCCTCGTATTCCGCAATCTTGTGCTCGTACTGTAGCGTCAGCCCGATGTCGTCCAGTCCTTCCAGCAGGCACTTCTTGCGGAAGGGGTCTATCTCGAAACGGGCGACAAAGCCATCCTCGCCAGTGATGGTTTGCTCCTGAAGGTCCACCGTCAGCTGATAGCCCTCCTGCGCGTAGACGCGGCGGAAAAGGTCATCCACCACCTCCGCAGGCAGTTCCACAGGCAGGATACCGTTCTTGAAGCAGTTTGTCCTGAAGATGTCCGCGAAGGAGGGGGCAATCAGCACCCGGAAGCCGTAGTCCAGCAGTGCCCACGGGGCGTGTTCGCGGCTGGAGCCGCAGCCGAAGTTCTCGCGGGTCAGCAGGATTTGCGCCCCCTGATAGCGCGGCTGGTTCAGCACGAAGTCGGGGTTCGGTGAGCCGTCGGGCTGGAACCGCCAGTCATAGAACAGGAACTGCCCAAAGCCCGTGCGCTCCACCCGCTTCAGAAACTGCTTGGGCACAATCTGGTCGGTATCTACGTTCGGCTGGTCGAGCGGAGCCACCAGCGCGGTGAGCTTCTCGAACGGTTTCATGGGCGCAGAACCTCCTCAGCGATTTTGCCTTCTCGGTACCACTCGCGGATGTCCACAAAGTGTCCGGCAATAGCCGCAGCCGCCGCCATCTGGGGGCTGACCAGGTGGGTGCGTCCGCCGCGTCCCTGTCGCCCCTCGAAGTTGCGGTTGCTGGTGGAAGCGGAACGCTCACCGGGCATCAGGATGTCGGGGTTCATGCCCAAGCACATACTGCATCCCGAGTCGCGCCACTCGAAGCCTGCCTGAATGAAAATCTCGTGCAGTCCCTCCTCTTCCGCCATCTTCTTCACTCGCTGTGAGCCGGGAACCACCATCGCCCGCACATGGGGCGCGACCTTTTTGCCCTTGACCACTGCCGCCGCTGCGCGCAAATCGCTCAGCCTGCCGTTGGTGCACGAGCCAATGAACACCCTGTCCACCTTAATCTCCTGAATGGGTGTGCCCGGCTTCAGCCCCATGTACTGCAGGGCGCGTTCGGCAGCACGGGCTTTGGTCTCGTCGGCGAAGGAAGCCGGGTCTGGCACACAACCGGTCACGTCCACCACCTGTTCGGGGCTGGTGCCCCAGGTCACCTGCGGCGCGAACGTAGAGACGTCGAATTGCACCTCGCGGTCAAACCGCGCATCGGGGTCGGACGGCAAAGTCTGCCAGTAAGCGACCGCCCGCTCGAACTGTTTGCCCTGTGGGGCATATCGCCTGCCTTCCAGATAGGCGAAGGTGGTCTCGTCAGGGGCAATCATGCCCGCGCGAGCGCCTGCTTCAATGGACATGTTGCATATCGTCAACCGCTCTTCCATGCTCAGGGCGCGAATGGCTTCGCCCATGTACTCCACCACACAGCCAGTGCCTCCGCCCGCGCCAATGCGCCCGATGATGCCCAGAATCAGGTCTTTGGCGGTCACACCCAGCGGACGCTTGCCCTCCAGGCGAATCGCCATGGTCAAGGGTTTGGTCTGAGGCAGGGTCTGCGTCGCCAGCACATGCTCAACTTCTGAGGTGCCAATGCCAAACGCCAGCGCACCGAACGCACCGTGCGTGGAGGTGTGACTGTCGCCGCACACGATGGTCAAGCCGGGCAGGGTGATTCCCAGCTCGGGACCGATTACATGCACGATGCCGTTGTCCTCGCTATCCAGATCGAACAGGGTGATGCCGAACTCCTGACAGTTCCTGCGCAGGACCTCAATCTGCTTCGCCGAGATGGGGTCGGTGATGTTCCACCGATTATCGGTGGGCACGTTGTGGTCCATCGTGGCGAAGGTCAGGTCAGGACGGCGCACCCTGCGCCCCGCCTGGCGCAAGCCGTCAAACGCCTGCGGAGAGGTCACCTCGTGCACGAAGTGGCGGTCAATATATAGCAGTGCCGGTCGCCCAGGTTCTTCGTGGACGACGTGAGCGTTCCAGATTTTCTCGAACAGAGTGGGCATAGGCATCTCCTCCTTTGGGATTTTATTATACCATGCACGACGGTAGGTGTGGTGTTTCCGTCCTGCGAAGCGCAGGAGAACACCTCTTTGCTAAGACCCTTCACTCCATCCAGGATGACAATACAGCGAGCCCCTTCGTTCAGGATAACACTTCCCCTCTCCGCACTTCTTAAACGATTAAATGCAGGAAACCGCCTCTGAAAAGGTAAAATCTTCGGATGGAAAGCTTTCATTGTTAGTGGGAGGGCTGTCATGCGATTCCCTTATGGACCGGCGGCGCTAAGCATGCTGGTTCTCTCTATCCTGTCGGGGCTGTGGTTGGCTTTCAATCCCGCAAGGCGTCCACAAGCCACGCTGGTGATGTGGACCTTCGCCAAAACGCACTACGACGCCTACAAGCAGGCGATACCCGCCTTCGAGGCGAAGCATCCGGGCGTCAAAATCGACCTGCAACTGGTTTCCTGGCAGGCGGTCACGTCGCGACTGCAGGCAGCGTTCCTGTCCGACCTCGACGTGCCCGACCTGGTAGAGGTAGAAATCAGCGCGGCGGGCAGCTTCTTCCGCGGACCGCTCAAGGATGTCGGCTTCCTGGACCTGACCGACCGTATCAAGCAATCGGGGCTGTACGACCGCATGGTGCAGGCACGCTTCGCCCCCTACACCAGCCGCGGGCGCATCTTTGGGCTTCCACACGATGTACACCCCGTGATGCTTGCATACCGCCGCGACCTGTTTGAACAGCTCGGCATTGACCCAAACAAGATAAAAACCTGGGACGACTTTATCGCCGTTGGACGCAAGGTGACCATTCCCGGCAAACGGTACATGCTGGAACTGCCCGACAGCGAATCCAGCCGCTTCGAGCCCCTGCTCTACCAGCGAGGCGGCGGGCTGTTTGACCCGCAGGGCAACTGCATCATGGACAACGAAATCGCCGTGCAGACCATGCTCTTTTACGTGCCGCTGGTCGCCGGACCCAACCGCATCGCCAGCGACCTGGGCGGCGGGCAGATTTTCACCAAAGCGGTGGAGGATGGTTACTTCCTGTGCATGATTGCGCCTGACTGGCGTTCCAAAACCATTGAGGTGGACGTGCCCAAGATGCGCGGCAAGATGGCGTTGATGCCCCTGCCTGCCGTGTATCCGGGCGGCAGACGCACCAGCACCTGGGGAGGCACCATGATCGGCATCACCAAACACTGCAAAAACCCCGACCTCGCCTGGGAGTTCGCTCTGCACCTTTACCTGAACAAGGAAGACCTCGCCCAGCGGTTCCGCGATACCAACATCCTGCCCGCCCTGAAAGAGGCATGGGACCATCCTGCCTACAGCGAACCCCGACCCTACTGGAGTAATCAGCCTCTCGGCAAACTGTACGCCGAACTCGCGCCGCATGTGCCCTTCCAGTACACCAGTCCATTCGTGGCAACCGCTAAGGGCAAGCTCAGCGAAGCGCTGGTGGCATGTGTGCAATACTACAAAACGCACGGCGACCGGGGCTTCGAAGAGTTTGTACGCAAGCGGCTGAAACAGAGCGCAGATGAAGTGCGCCGTCTGATGCGGAGGAATCCTTACTGAAATGGCAACCCGAGAAACCGAAATAAGCATCGTACGCGCCCCGCGAACCTCGCGCTGGTTCGTTCTGCAGCACCGGCTGGCGCCCTATCTGTTCGTATCACCCTTCCTCATCCTGTTCGCCACCTTCGGCGTGTACCCAATCGTCAAAAGCCTCCTGCTCTCGTTCTATGTGACCAACGGTCCCAAAAGCGCGGTATTCGTAGGGCTGCAGAATTTCGCGTTCCTGTTTTCAGACCCCGACTTCCACAAGGCGGTGTGGAATACAGCGGTGTTCGCCTTCTGGTCGGTGTTCCTGCAGCTACCGATGAGCCTGGGGCTGGCTCTGCTGTTGAACAGTCTCTGGGTCAAGGGACGCGAGCTCCTGCGGCTCGCCTTCTTCTCGCCCAACCTGCTGGGGCAGGTGTTCGTGGGCGTGCTGTTCAGCGTGCTGTTCATCCCGCAATACGGTCTGGTCAACCGCTTCCTGCACTTCATCGCAGGCATTCCGACCGATACCAAGTGGCTGTCCAACCCCGATCTGGTGATGCCCGCGCTGGTGCTGACCTCGCTGTGGATGTATGTGGGCTTTAATATGGTCTACTTTCTGGCGGCGCTGCAGGCGGTGGATAAAGACCTCTATGAAGCGGCAACGGTGGACGGCGCCAACGCCTGGCATCAGTTCTGGGCGGTCACCCTGCCCGGCATCAAGCCCGTGGCGGTGTTCGTGCTGGTGATGAGCACCATCGGCTCGTTCCAGCTGTTTGAGCTGCCGTGGATTATGCTCAACAACTCCGCCGGTCCCGACCAGGCTGGGCTGACCATCGTTATGTATCTGTATCAAACGGGCTTTGTGACGGGGGACCTGGGATACGCCTCAACGGTCGGCTGGACGCTGGCGCTGGGCGTGCTGATAATCAGCCTGTTCCAGATGCGCGTGACAGGCGCGTGGAAGGGAGGTGCCGACTGATGAAGCTGTTCTATCGGGTGCTTCGGGTGCTGGTGAACCTGTTCCTGCTGGCGTTTGCCGCGCTGACGCTGACGCCCATGGTGTGGCTGGTGGCAGCGACGCTGAAATCGCCGGATGACCTGTTCCACTACACCTTCTTTGCGCCGCGCCTCAGCACGTTCAACTTCCGCGACCTGTTCAACACCGTGCCCTTCCATCGCTACATGATTAACAGCACCTTCGTCGCCACCACGATGGTGATTGTGCAGTTGTTCTTCTCCTCGCTGGCGGGGTTTGCGCTGGCGAAATATGACTTTAAGGGCAAAAAAGCCATCATGATCCTGATGCTCTCCACGATGATGCTTCCCGGACAGGTGCTGATGGCACCGCTGTACGAGCTCATCTATCGCATGGGGCTGGTGGACAGCTACGCAGGGCTTATTATCCCGGGTGCGGTCAGCGTGTTCGGCATCTTCCTGTTCCGCCAGTCCATCCTGCAGGTTCCCGATGAGCTCCTGCACGCGGCGCGCATTGACGGCTGTTCCGAGTTCCGCATCTACTGGGACATCGTGATGCCCATCTCCCGCCCGATGATTGGCGCGTTCTGCCTCATCAGCTTCATGGGCACGTGGAACAGCTTCCTCTGGCCCCAGATTATCCTGCATAATACCGACCGGTTCACCCTGCCCATCGCGCTCAACCAGCTGGTGGGGCTTTACCAACAGCAGTACGGCACGCTGATGGCAGGCACGTTCCTGAGCGTGCTCCCGGTGATTGTGCTGTTCATGCTGTTGCAGAAGGAGTTCATCGCGGGGCTGACAGCCGGTGCGGTGAAGGGATAGTTTTGATGGGGCGCGGCGTGCGCCCCATCTCTCTTACACCTTGAACTGTTCGTATGCCCGGCGCAGAGCGGCGAAGGTATCGTTGCCTTTGGGGATGAACTCGTGCCCCACCCAGCGGTCGTAGCCTGTCTCCTTGATGGCGCGTGCGATGGCAGGATAATACAGCTCCTGCGTTTCATCCATGTCGTTGCGCCCCGGGTTGCCGGCGGTGTGGAAGTGCCCTATCCATTGGATGTTCTCGCGGATGGTGCGGATGATATCGCCTTCCATAATCTGCATGTGGTAGATATCGTACAGCAGTTTGACCGCGGGCGAGCCAACCATCTTGCACACCTTCACGCCCCAGGCGGTGCGGTCGCACTGGTAATCCTTGTGGTCTACTTTGGAGTTGAGCAGTTCAATGACCAGCAACACGCCCGCCTCTTCCGCCGCCTTTGCCACCAGTTTCAACCCCTCGGCGGTGATTTCCGCGCCCCGCTCATCGTCCAGTCCACCGCGGTTGCCCGAGAAGCACACCAGATTGGGGATATTGTATTTCTTTGCCAGTTCGATGTTGCGGTGCAGTTCTTCGGCGATGCGCCCGTGGTTTTCGCGCCGGTTCAGCCCATCGGTCAGCGAAGCGTGCCCCACATAGCTGGCGATTTCCAGTCCATGCTCCTTCACCGCGTCCAGCAGTTCGGTGGGCACCAGGTCCACGCCGTCATAGCCAATCGCTTTGGCGCCCTTCAGCAGCTTGCCCGCATCGCCGCCGATGTCCGGGCGCCCCGCGAAACACCACCACGAGAACGACTGTTTGAAAGCCATCACAGCCCTCCTGCAGAAGAAGTGTACTCTTCTGGATTCGCCTCTCAGCCCTGATCTCCTGCCGCTCGCCGCCGAACAGTCGCGGGCTGTTTACTTATCCGGCATGAACCGCAGGGAGGGGTCCTGCTCCAGATACTCGTGGAAGTCAATCATCTCGTCCACGGTAATCGGTCCCAGCTTTTCCATTCGCTCCCTTTCGGAAGGGGTCAATTCGTTGGCTTCGCCACGCAGAAGGCGTTCATTCCATGCTTCCTGCCGGATGAACTGCTCACCCAGCCGCTTGCATCGGGGACAACGGTAGCGGATATACACGAAGTTCGAACCTACCCGGCGCAGATAGTAACCTCTCTGCACCACGTCCTTTTCGTAGATGCGCTGCCCACAGGAGCAGAAGATACCGGTTCGCATGTTCTGAGAGTCTTCCATCGTCTGTATCTCCTCGTCAGGAGGTGATATGCCACATGCGCGGCACAAAGTACTGACTGTAAACGCTCATGGCAAAGCGGTCGGTCATGCCTGCCAGGTAATCGCACACCACCTGCGCCAGTACCTCTCTACTGGTATTATCGGTCAACACGCGCCCGCTCTGCGGCAACAGCTCGGGCTGTTCCATGTACAGCCTGAAGAGCGATTTCAAAATGCCCTTTGCCTTCTGCAGTTCCTTCAAACCGATGGCTTCTTCCTGATACACCTGCTCGAAGAGAAACTCTTTCAGCGCATCGGTCGCCTGCTGAACCGGCTCGCTCATCCGCACCTGAGGTTGGTCAAGGCTGTTTTCAATCACATCCAGTACCATAGACGCAATGCGCTCGGAAGAAGTTTCTCCAAGCAGTTTGACGCATTCTGTCGGCAAATCGTTCGGCTGGATGACCTTCGCGCGGATGGCATCGTCGATATCATGGTTCACATAGGCGATGCGGTCGGCAATGCGCACCACCTGTGCCTCCAGCGTGCAGTCATCCGATGGGAGGTCGGCGTCCAGGTCTGCCCGCCCCTTGCTGTGGTACAGGATGCCCTCTCGCGTCTCATGGGTCAGGTTCAGTCCTTTTCCATCCCGCTCCAGCACGTCCACCACGCGCAGGCTCTGCTCCCAGTGCCGAAACCGTTTGCCCGGCAGATACTCCTGCAATACCTCGTCCAGCGCCTGCTCGCCCGCATGTCCAAAAGGCGGATGTCCCAGGTCGTGCGCCAGTGCGATGGCTTCGGTCAGGTCTTCATTCAGCCGAAGGGCGCGGCTGATGGTTCGGGCAATCTGCGCCACCTCCAGAGTATGGGTCAGGCGCGTGCGATAATGGTCCTGCTCGGGGTCCAGAAACACCTGTGTCTTATGCTTCAGCCGCCGAAAGGCTTTGGAATGCAGAATCCGGTCGCGGTCGCGCTGGAAGCAGGTACGCACCGGACACGGGGGCTCTGGACGCAATCGCCCGCGCGATAGGGCGCTCTTCGCCGCATAGGGTGAGAGGCTGGATAACTCCCACTGCTCGATACGCTGGCGAATGCAACCGTCCCGAATGGAAGTGCTGGTCATTGCTCAACGCTCGGATTTGAGTTCCGCACACCCATAGTATACCCCCATTCGGGGCAGACTGCAACTTCGACCATTTGACAACGCGCCCCCTTTCCGATACAATAAGTGTAGTAAATCAAAACTCTATAAAATGGCATTAGTTAGAAAACTTTATCTACCTAACCAAATGCGGTTCTTGGGTTTGCAAGGTTTTTGAGCGAGTGACGCCGAATCAGCTTTCAGAGCGAAAACCCGAAGGATAAGGACGCATCCAGCATGGAACAGAGGTTGACACGTCGGGAGTGGTTAGCCACATTCGTCAAGGCACTGACGGCTCTGCTGGCTTTCGTTTACGGCATACCTGCGCTGGTCATGCTGATTGTTCCAGCCTTCCGCAGACAAAAGGTCCCATGGGTCAAGGTCGGCAACGCCAGCGAGTTCACCTCTGGCGAACCGAAGGCGGTAACGCTGAGCTACCAGCGTCGCGATGGGTGGGTGATCCGCACCGTGCGCAGCACCGTGTATGTGGTATCAACGTCCGATGGCTCCTTGAAAGTGCTCTCTAACATCTGCACTCACGCCAGCTGTGCCGTCCGCTGGGAGCGCGACCGAAAAGCCTTCTTCTGCCCATGTCATGCAGGCTACTTTGACGCCAGCGGTAAGGTTATGGAAGGTCCACCTCCGCGCCCGCTACCCGAGTTCCCTCACAAAGTGGAAGGCGGAGTGCTGTACGTGCGATTGGAGAGTGTGTAACGCGCAGGAGAAGGGAGGCAACGACATTGCGAAAACTGCTGGAGTGGCTTGAGCGCGAAACGGGACTCATCAGCGCATGGGGACGCTTCTGGACACAGCCCCTGCCTGCCGGCGTGGGATGGGGACACATCTTCGGCGCCCTGACCCTGCTGACGCTGGTGGTGCTGTTCATCACAGGCGGCGCCCTGATGTTCTACTACAGCCCTACCCCCGACCAGGCGTATGCATCGGTTCAGTACATTGAGCACTATCTGCCCGCCGGACAGTTTATCCGTGCCCTGCACTACTGGGCGGCGCGGCTCATCGTGCCCCTAATCATCATTCATATCCTTCGCGTCTTCTTCTGGGGAGCATACAAACGCCCGCGCCAGATGATATGGGTTACCGGCGTCCTGCTTCTGCTGACGGTCATCGGTTATGGGTTGACCGGCTATGCCCTGCCCTGGGACCAGAAAGCATACTGGGGCACGGTAGTGCGCCTGAAGATTGCGGAAGGCATCCCGCTGATTGGTCAAGCAACAGCCACCTTCCTGCGCGGCGGCGATACCGTCGGCGCGGTCACGCTGATGCGCTTCTTCGTCCTGCATGTGTTCGTGCTGTCGGTTATCGTGTTCCTGCTGGTGGCGTGGCATGTGCTTCAGGTGCGCCGTATGGGCGTCACGCCGCCCGGCGTGCCAGTCAACCGGGAGGAAGAAGTAGAGAAGCCCCAGCGCCTGTATCCCGAACATACCGCTCGTATCGCCGTGGGAGCGGTCATCCTGACGGCGTTGCTGGTCTGGCTCTCGCTGAACTATCCTGCCCCGCTGGAGCCTCGCGCCAACCCGATGGATACCGCCTATAAACCGCATCCCGACTTCTATGTGCTGTGGCTCCATGAACTGGTGGCGTTCTTCCCTTCGCACCTTGAATTTGTCGGCTCGTTTGTTCTGCCAACTCTGCTGGTCATCCTGCTGTTGCTGGTGCCGTTCATCGAGCGCAATCCTGAACGCCAGCCGCGCAAGCGATTGACCGCGCTGACCACCGGCACCGTTATCCTGCTCGTTATCGTCGGGCTGAACGTTAAGGGCATGGAATCCCTGCCCGAACCGGAGAAGCTCTCTCCGCTGGAGAAGCAGGGACAGAAGTTGTTTGTGGAGCTGAAGTGTTACTCCTGCCACGGCATTAACGGCGGCGGCGGTCCGGTGGGTCCCGACCTGGGTCTTGGTGGCAAGCGAGACCCCGAGCAGGTGCGCTCTATCCTGCGCAATCCCGCTGCACACAACGCACATACCGTCATGCCCGCCTATCAGTTAGAGCCAGAGAAGGAAAACGCGCTGGTGGCGTATATCGTCAGCATCGGTCCGAACTCCAAGATGCCGCCCGTCCCGCCTACGGAACCTGAGAAGCCTGCCTCGCATTTCGAGGAGAACTGGTTTGTGAACCACAAGTTCGAAGTGCGCAAGGACCCAGCAAGCTGCGGCGACTGCCATAAGCCTTTCTTCTGTCAGGCGTGCCACCAGAACCGCCGCCCCAGCTCGCACGATGCACAGTGGCTGAAGTTCCACTTCGGTAATGCGGCGGAACGCCCTGAAATGTGTGCCTCCTGCCACTCGCCCGACTATTGCGACAGCTGCCACCGCGTGATGCGCCACGATACGCAATGGTTGCAACAACACGGCTCGAAGCTGGCACAGTTTGGCGAGAAGATGAAATGGGCAGGGCAGACCATGAGCCAGATGTGCTACCAGTGCCACACGCCACGATCGTGCCAGGGCTGTCACTCCGGCGCACTACCCGCCAGCCATAAGGTTTCGGATTTCCTGCGCGACCCGCAGGTGGGGCATGGAAAGGTCGCGCTCAAGCAGGGCACAGCCTCCTGCAACTCGTGCCATCAGCCGCAATTCTGCCAGTCCTGTCATGGACTACCGATGCCTCATCCCGAAGGCTGGGACTCGGACCACCCGCAGGTGGGACACAAGAACCCCGCTCTGTGCCAGCGCTGTCATAACTTCAAGGATGAGACTTGCCAGACATGCCATCAGGCGGCGCCCTCCTCGCACACCGAGGACTTCCGCAAAGAACATCCTCGCCGCATCACCGATAGCGGGGCAAGCTGCCAGGTGTGCCACGGAAGGAATGCCTGTATGGACTGCCACAAACTGCCGATGCCACATCCCGGCAACTGGGATGAAGCACACGCGAAACTGGGACAGCAGCGCGGCTGGAAAGGCTACACGGGGGTCAAGAACATGCAGAAAGCGCAATGCGCGAACTGTCATGACATCAAGTACTGTAACCAGTGCCATCAACCGTAGCGCATGCGGATAACAAGGTAGGAAAACGATGAACGCTCATCGTCGAATAGTGCTTCTCAGTAGCCTGACGCTACTGTCGGTGATCGCCATCGTGTGGGCGCAACAGCCCGCCCGCACCGTGATGACCGCCCAGCAGGAGATACAAGCCTGCCAGCAATGTCACGGCAACCCCGAGCTGTACGGCTTCGACATCCACGGACAACGCAAAAGCGTGTTCGTTGACCTTACTGCGTTTCAGCGCTCCGTGCACAAGAACCTGCGATGTACCCAGTGCCACAACGACATCAACCCTGCCCAGCTGCCTCACCCCAAACACACCCAAAAGGTGGAGTGTGGCTCCTGCCATCTGGAAAAACGAATGGCGCAGGCTCCGGGCTTCTCGCAGGCGATATTTAAAACATACGCCGATAGCGTGCACGGCGAGGCGGTTGCTCGCGGCAACCCCGATGCCCCGCGCTGCGCCGACTGCCACGGGCACCATGATATCCTGCCTGCCAGCAACCCGCAATCGCACGTGAACCACGCCAACATTCCCCAGACCTGCGCCCGGTGCCATAGCGACGCCCAGCTGGTGGAATGGAACCGTATCCCCAAAGGAGAGGTTCTGCTCTACTACGAACGAAGCGTGCACGGACAGCTGCTGAAACAGGGCAAAAACGGCACCTCGTCCGCGCCGGGCAAACAGCCTGCGGTCTGCACCGATTGCCACGGGGTGCATGGCATCCGCCGCGCCACCGACCCCAACTCCACCGTAGCCCGCGCCCACCTGCCCGAAACGTGCGGCAAGTGTCACGAAGGAATCTTTAAGGAGTGGCGGGAGAGCATTCACGGACAGGCGTTCGCCAAAGGGATCAAGGACGCTCCCGTGTGCACCGACTGTCACGGTGAGCATACTATCCGCAGCCCCCATGACCCCGAATCTTCGGTATACCCCCAGCATATCGTGGCGACCTGCAGTAAATGCCACGAAAATCAGCGGCTCCAACGCGCGCTCGGCTTGCCCACTCTGCGACTCTCTACCTACCGGCAGAGTTATCACGGCATCATGAATCGTTATGGTGAGAGTACCGTGGCACACTGTGCCAGCTGTCATGGCGCACATAACATCCTGCCCTCTTCTGACCCCCGCTCTACCGTCAACGCGGCGAACCTGCAAAAGACCTGCGGCTCCTGTCACCCGGGCATCGGTAAGGGGGTTGCGCTGGGCAGAGTGCACTTTGTGGGCACACGCACCGCCAGCCCTCTATACTGGTTCATCAAGGTAGCTTATCAGCTGGCTATCTTCGCTACCATCGGTTTCTTCCTGACCTACATGCTTCTGGACCTATGGAACTATCGCCGCGGACGCCCCAGCCACGCGGTGTCGCCGCACCGGGCAGACGACCCCCTTTCGCATGAGTACGTGGAACGGCTGACGCTGAACGAACGGTTCCAGCATATCGTGCTGGTGGTGGCGTTCACCCTGCTGGTGCTCTCAGGGATGCCGCTCAGCTATCCTGAAGCAGGATGGGCAAGGGTGTTTTTAGAGTTTCCGGGCGGACCCGAAGCGCGCGGTATCGTGCATCGCATCGGAGCGATTCTGCTGATGCTTCTGGCAGTGTGGCATCCGCTGTGGCTTCTCACCCCGCGTGGGCGCGAACAGTTAAAACACCTGCGCTGGACGCGCAAAGACTTCGCCGACATCTGGCAGATGATACGATGCTATCTGGGGCTGTCGCAGGAGAAACCGCGCTTCGGGCGTTTCAACTGGATTGAGAAGTTCGAATACCTCGCGGTGGTCTGGGGCACGGTGGTGATGATACTGACCGGGCTGATCATGTGGGGCGAGGAGCTGGCGTTCCGCTACCTGCCATTGTGGATATGGCACATCGCCCGCCTGATACACGGCTACGAGGCGCTGCTGGCGTTCCTGACCATCATCATCTGGCACATGTACCATGTGCATTTCAAGCCCGGTATGTTCCCCATGAGCCGGGTATGGCTGGACGGGCGCATCTCCCTGCGTCACCTGCAGGAGGAGCATCCACTGGAATACGAGCAGATGCAGAAACCCGCTCCGCGCGAGTAAAGGCTATTGGGTTGCCCAGCCAGCCGGCGGGGTGAAACCCCTCTCCCCACCTCTCCCTGACGCGGAACAGCCCCACCTGACCTCCCCGCAGGCAGGGAGGAAAGCCCTCACCCTGACCCTCTCCCACAAGGAGAGGGAATATCCCCCTGCTTGCGGGGGGACTACAGGGGGGCTGACACCTCAAACGGCTCGGCGGGAGCCTCGCCCTCCAGGAACCTGCTCAGATCATGATGCGCATATCGATGACCGCCGTCAGCAGTGTGGACCACGCGCTACCTCAATCCCAGCGCGCGCACGGTTGCCTCGTCTGGCTTTGGCTCGGGCTTGTCGCTTTCCAGCAGGGCGAAACCACCTTTGTAATCCCACATCGCCCAGCCGATACGATACTTCTCCAGCGTTTTGACCACATCAGACAGCCAGCGGGCGCGTGCCTCCGGCGGCGAAAAGGCGCGGTAGACCCCGAACTCGCCGCAGTAAAGCGGCACCCGATGCTGTCTGGCATACTCCACCACCGGCTGCATCCGCTTCTCTATCCAGGCGAGGTCCACCCGTTGCTCCGCCAGTCGGCGCAGGGTACTTGCAGATTCTTCCGGCAGACCTGCCAGCACCGGCTGGACGTTTTCCGTGGTGAGCGGATAGGGAACGTTGCGCATCGGACGCCAGTGTGCACTGCCCCAGCTAGCTCCCTGATGGGTAAACTCGTGCGGCAGGTAAAAGTGGAAGGTGTACACAATGTTGTCGTCCTCTATAGGAGTGATTGCAGGCAGGTCATCAGGACCGCTCCAGTTGTGACCACACACGATAATCGTATGTCGCCCGTCCACCTCGCGAATCGCCTTTACCAGCCGGATACTCGTGTTACGCCACGCTTTGGGGTCAGTCTCCACTGGCTCGTTCAGCAGTTCATACACCACACTCAGCGGACGGCGGGTATACCGCTGGGCAATGGCTCGCCATAGATTCTCGAAGCGTGCATAGGCATCGGCATCTCGCGCGATTTTGGGAGCAGGCACGGGGTGCAGGTCAATCACCACGCCGAGTCGCTGCGCCTGTGCCCAGTCTAACGCCCGGTCCACATAGGCAAACCCCTGTTCGCGTAAACCACCATCCGCCCCCTGCAGCAGAGCAGTATCTATAGGCAGGCGGACATGGGTAAACCCCAGTCGGGCAATCAGCGCGAAGTCACGCTCACCGATATAGGATTGCAGATGTGGCTCGTCCAGTGAATGCTGTGAAAGCCAGTGGCTCAGGTTGATCCCCCGCGCCAGGCTTCGTAACGTCGTGGCAGGTACGGGCATGGCGTCTTCCTCCTGAAACGTTTTATTGTTCGATTCGCCCACAGCCCTTCGTAGTTCCTGCCAGCGGCTTCCTCAAGGCGTTTTTGCTATCTAATGTTTATTCAGAAGATGAAATTCAGCCATTGAGACTGTATAATAAAATTGATGAATCATTAAACGCTTAAGGAGAGGGCATATGGAGTACAGGGACTTCGGAAACACGGGCATCCGCATTTCACGACTGGGCTTCGGAGCAATGCGCCTGCCCATGACGGAGATAGACGGTCAACGGGTGGTGGATGAGGAACAGGCAATACGGATGATTCATCGCGCCTTTGAGCTGGGCGTGAACTACATCGACACCGCCTGGTTCTACTGCGATGGACAGAGCGAGATTGTGGTTGGCAAGGCGTTGAAGGGATGGCGCGATAAGGTGTACGTCTCCACCAAGTATCCCATCGGCAACGAGAAGGGCTACCGCGAGCTTCTGGAGATACAGCTGCGCAAGCTGGACACCGACCATGTGGACTTCTATCACTTTCACGGCATCGGCGAGTGGTTCCTGAAGCACGAGCGGCGCGACGAGTTCATCCGCGAGGCGCTGCGCGCGAAGGAGGAAGGGCTGATCCGTCACATCTCCTTTTCCTTCCACGACAAGCCCGAAGTGATGATGCGCCTGATTGACCTAGGCATCTTCTCCTCCGTGCTGTGCCAGTACAACCTGCTGGACCGTGCTAACGAAGAGGCGCTGGCTTACGCCAAATCCAAAGGGTTGGGCACGGTGGTAATGGGACCCGTCGGTGGCGGTAAGCTGGCTGGTCTGCCTCGCGAAACCGCCGAGCGGCTGGGCATCCGCGTGCACAGCAGTGCGGAGCTGGCTCTGCGCTTCGTGTTCGCCAACCGAAACGTGGACTGCGCGCTGTCGGGCATGAGCACGGTTGAGCAGGTGGAGGAGAACGCGGCGATAGCCTCGAACCTCGCGCCCCTCAGCCCGGAAGAGGTAGCCGCCATCAACGCCGCGATGGAAGAGAATAAGCGGCTGGCAGACCTGTACTGCACGGGCTGTAACTACTGCCTGCCGTACTGCCCGGAGGAGGTCAATATTTCACACATCTTCCAGGCGATGAACTACTATCGCGTGTACGGGTTGAAAGCATACGCCTATGAGCATTATCACGCCATCGGCACGCGGTGGGTGAAGGGCAAGAAGGCGGACGCCTGCCTGGACTGCGGCGAGTGCGAACCACACTGCCCACAGCACATCCCCATCCGGGAGCAGCTCAAAGAATGCCTGACGCTGTTCCATCATTATACGAGGTAGGAAACGGCAAAACATTGATGAGTGCGCCTCGCTATGGGATTAGCAGGCACCTGTTGCCGTACAACGTATAGTGGCAGAGGGACGGGAAGCAGTGGGAGCGTACAACAAAATATGGTGGGCGGTAGTGGATTTGAACCACTGACCTCCTCGTTGTCAACGAGGCGCGCTCCCGCTGCGCCAACCGCCCACGCACTGTCCATTATAGCACACGGATTACCCGATGTCAAACAACGCGCGTCATGAGCCGTTTTGCAGCCACGCCTCACCCACGCACACCCGCCCCATCATGTCCGGCACGAGGATAATGCCGTCGTCATGCGAGCCGTGAGTCGACGGCAAGCTAACATCCACGAACTGCCAGCTTTGCAGAGGGGGCTTGGCACTGCGCCACAGAAGACAGGATGCCTGTTCTGCCATCTCTTCCATCTGCTGTTGCAGCCACTGGCGCATCTCGTCTTCCGAACAAAATCGCTGGCGCAGGTAGTAGCTCAGCCGACGATGCTGAGGCGTCATCCAGTGATGCACAAGCGAATCGCGCAGGTCGCTCGCCAGATAGTCCATGCTCTTCAGCCAGTCTTCGGGGGTCGTGATACCCTCCCTCTCGGCGCGGCGGCGCAGAAGCTCGCGCAGGTCGCGATGCCCCCATAGCTCCTGCGCCACCGGCTGAAGGTGCTTCCATGCGCTTATCGCAACCTTTATCCACGGAGGCAGGATAATCCGCAACCCCAGCGCCGCCGCCTGTCTCAGCGTGACCATGCCCGTTAACCGCTGTGTCAGGCTCTCCGCGTGCGCCACTTGCTGGTCAACGATGCTCCGCACCCTCTCGGCGGCATCGCGCAATACCTCCAGCGCGCTCAGACGCATCTGTGCCGCGTGGAACTCCTGCAACCGCTGCTGGTATACTTGCCATGCCTCCTGTACCTCGCGGCGGCGTTTGTGATAGTGGAACCATGCAATGCTGGCACCAATCAGTACGGGAAGCCCAACCACTATCGGCACCAGCCATGCCAGCGGTAGAGCTAGGGAGGTGTATACCGCGTAACCCGCAAGCCCCAGCACCAGCCATCCCACCACCGCCGCTATCAACGACCAGCGCACCAGCCAGCTGGTTTCTGGGAGCTGTTGCAACGCCGCTTCAAACTGCGCCCGTGCTGTCTGCAGGGATTCGGTGGGCAGTTTCGGCATCTCCAGTTTGAAGATGCTCCACCCCTCTATCGCCTGAGCCATCCCCCGCACAAGAAACCTCAGCAGAGGCACGAGACCTGTCAGGACTCGACCGTAACGCGAAAACTCCTCGTGCACCTTCTGCTGGAATACGCTCAACAGGTCATCCGCCGCCTGCTGTAAGCCTTCGCGCCATTTGGTTAGAGTCTCCTGCTGCCACCGCGCATCCCACTCATCCGACTCCTGAAGCCACCGGCGCGGGTCTTTGCCAATCGGGGGCGTCTCCTGCCTGAGCAGGCTCAGGGTCAACCCCGCTCCACCCGACACCAGCCCGGGCAGTTTGGAAAGCAGGGTCTGCCACCAGCTGCCTTCGGCTGGCGTTACCTCCTGAGGCAGGGGCGGAGGCTCCTCTGGCTCTTCCAGCAGAGGCTGGAAGGTATCGGCGGTCAGCTTGTCGGTCAGCGCCTGCTCGATCTCTGCCAGCGGAAGTACCAGAAAGCTGAAGCCCAGCGTCAGCACGGCGTCGGGAGAATGCGACGGTGAGCAGAAGAACCAGTGCTCCCCCGCAGAGGAAGCGGTATGGATAGCGGCATAGAGCAGGTAAGGCAGGGTCTCCACCATCTGCTCGCAGGTGATACTGGAGCCATCGGAGCGTATCAGCCCGACCAGCCAAGTGGCACAGGGCACCAGCCATCTGTCCGCCGCGGCAAGAGGCGATTCCGGCAAGCGCAGGGTATTCAGGTTATGGAAGGGGTGCAGAACCAGCAGATGCAAGCGCACAGGAAGCTCCTCCTGCGCATGAGCGGAAGCCTGACGCAGTTCCTGCACGATGGCAGGCACGTCCGGCAGGTTCGCGCTGTCCACCACCAGCAATATCTGCACCAGCAGGTAGCCGCCAGGCGGTCCAACGCTCAGTCCTGCTTCACGGGCTGCCGTCAGGTTCTCTTCCGAGCGGATGGCATGCATCCACCTGGATAGCGGGGTGATGAACGGCTCGCTGGTATGCACGCTGGGCTGGTGTAGAGCCTCATAACTGGAACCATCGGTCGTACCTACGGCGACCACATACCGGACAGGGGAGCGGTGTACGTCCAGCAGTTTCGCCAGCTTCTGCAGAACCTGTGTGCTGACCTCTCCCCTGCCCAGCACGATAGTCGGGTACACGGCTGTTTCCTCAGCTGGCATGGGAGTCTTCCAGGCGCCCCTCAAGACATAACATGTATTGGCGAACAGCCTCAAGTTCTTTCCGAAGCTGCTTCCTTACCTGCTCGTTTTCCTCCTGATTAAACACCCCCACCAGCCGTGTATAGTATTCCTCGAGCAGGTCCAGCTCCCGCGCTAAGGTAATCTGCTTTTCGACTTGCGCCCGCACCTCGCGGAGGAGCTGTTTCTGCTGTTCGTTGCTGGAAAACTTCTCCATTGCCTGCTGGCGTCCCGCGTGCAAGAGGTCCTCATTATCTGGGTATTTCAGAACCCGTTTCTGCCAACCAGACGGCAGATGCTCGGTGATTAACAGCGGCCACTCCGAGGAGTACTTTGGCATAAACTCCCCCCTTCGCCCACGGTGGACACTCAGGTAGTATTTGCCGCCCTTTTGGGCGATGTAGCCGAAAGCGACACCCCATGCCCACAGTTCCACCTCTTCGTCGGTTTGGTGCACAGGGTGAAGCTTGGGCAGGGTGTCGAAGAACCGTTTATCCACGTGCAGGCGATGGCGTACCTGTTCGTTGGCGGCGCGTCGCTCGTAGAAGTGACGCATCTGGTTGGCACTGCGCAGATAGTAAGCCCGTGCCCCATAACAGCGCTTTAACACCGTAATCGCGAACGGATAGCCATCCTGCACTGACTCAGCTTTGACACCATACTCCCTGCACAGGTCATCCACAGCGGCTCGCAGTTCTTCGGGGGTCTTACCGTTTGTTGCTGGAGGTATACTCACTGCCACGCTGGTTTCGTAGCGCGGCTCGCCCGGCGGGTCGCTGGTGCTCCAGAAGGGTTGACAGACGTCGAAGAGCATTTTCAGTTTGCGGCGCAGGTATGGTGTTCGTTCGTTCTTCTGATCAATGCCCTGCAGGATCACAACGATGTTCGCTTTGGCTCTGACTTCCTCTCTGAGCACTTCCGCCGCCGCGGCGATACGGAGATCCGCTTCCTCTTCATGACCGATGTGTGTGCTCCTGAGGGAGCCAAATGCTGGTTCATGTTGATACTTTTCTTTCAGCTCGGCATAGACTTTGCGGATTTTACCGAAATCTATATTGAGCGTACGATAGAAGGCATCAAAGTCCTGACGCAGGATAGCCAGCCACTCCAGCTCGTAACCGTTGGTATGCGGAGAAGATGTTTTAACACCATCCCTGCCCCGAAGGACGTTGTCGGTGTTCTGGTCGTGCGTTTTCCAGTGTTGTACCAGCTCGCGCCAGTCCTTGATCTGAGCAATCAATGGCTTTTGCTCTTTGCCGACGTCGGCGTTAAGTATTCGCAAAGCCTGCTGAGAGGCTTCCCTGCGAAGGCCTCGGTCGGCGTAGATGGTCAACTGCTGGCGAACCTGTTCCACGAGGTTGATCAACCTGTCACGCCCACCTACCTGCCACCAGCGACCTCCGGCGATTTCTTCGACCTGTTCCAGCGCACGCTGTATCGCGTCGGTTGCATCTTGCATTCGCTTTTCGTGTTCCCGGATTTCTTCGGTCAGCTCGCCGCACACTTTTTCGAAAACGCCAGTAAGTTCTCCCAGAAACGCCATGCACCCATCGTGTCCGCGCTCTCTGAGAATCTCCTCGGCACGTTTGCCGATAGCCTCCTTAGCCTCGCCGAGAACCTGTTCCGCCGTCAGTGCAATAGGTTTCTGTTTCTCGGCGAGCCACTCCCGCCTCAGCCGATCGAGTTCTCTATCAGACCAATCCTTGCAATACTGCGCCTGCGACCTGATATTCTTCTTACCTGCGCCCTCTGCCTCGTTCAGGATGTCGCTGACGGACGGCGGGTTGTAGACGTAGCGTTTGCCATCCGGCCCCTTTAACAACCGTTCAATGATTTGGTTGCTGGATCCGCGCTCCTCCAGCTGATTCGTGCTCAGGAACTCATCTACGACGGCTGTAACCTGCCACTCCGTACCGGCATTTGGCGGTTCACCGAACATCTCTCGCGCTGCGCGAATGGCGCAGTAGCGCAGTAATTCATCTACAGGCACCGCCAGGCTGGTGACGGCAAGGCTGTTCATCAGGCGCGGAAGTCCCGTCTCAGCGCAGGGGATGGTCTCAATAACCGCCAGCGAGTTTCGCTTGGCACTGCGTGCATACGCCCCGATTGGGGAACCGATGTCTATCAGCAGACTGCGCGCCGCCATTTCGAAAGCATGCAGTTTGTCGGAAAGGAACTGCCCCTGCTGGTTGGTTCCCTCCACCAGGAAGACCTCGTCGACCAGCGGTTCGCGCAGTCGGTACTCGCCGATGATGGGGAACCGGAAGGTCCACTCCTGTTCCTTCAGGTTGCGCGGGTTGCACAGGTACTCCAGCTCCATGAGCGTTGCGTATGCGTTCGCCTCAATAACCTCCATCAGCGAGGCACTGATGCCGCTCTCATTGCGAAACACCGAGGGCAGGTAGAACACACC
Source organism: Chthonomonadia bacterium (assembly GCA_013314755.1). GTDB lineage: Bacteria > Armatimonadota > HRBIN16 > HRBIN16 > HRBIN16 > HRBIN16. The sequence goes on along the minus strand of JABUFA010000010.1, from coordinate 27,717 downwards.
CACTATCTCCCCGTCCAGATTGTTCTGCTCCATGATATAGCGCAGAGCCATCGCGGTATCCATGAATATCGCCGAACCGGTGCCTCCACACACGGAGCAGATAAGGTATATCCTGGGTTTGAAGTGCTCGACCTCCACTTTCTGGGGCACGCCCTGCATCATGGCACTCGTCAGCTCCCGTACCTGCATGATACGATGTATCGCCGGCTGCAGGTACTCGGTATACAGCACATCGAAAGAGGCGTGGAAGGCAAACCGTCCCGCCGGACGGATGCCTGCTGCCCCGTCTGCGTTGCGTAGCATGGTTACATCGAGATTCGAGTTGAGGATGTACTCGAAATAGGGGTGAAGTTTGGGATTGCTCCGGTACTCTTCGAGTAGCTGCTCCGGGTTGTGGACAAAGATGGTTGCCTTCTCGGATTTGTCTACCGGTGCCAGCTCAGGGTCAGCACCATACGGACCCTGGTCTGTGTCCACAAACAGGAAGCCAATCAGCCCCCGCACCTGATACCGCTCGTGCAGGAGCCTCTTCAGCCGTCGGGCGGTATTGACGCCGCTGCCGCCCAGCCCGACCACCAGCGTGGGGCGGAACGTGCCACCCTCGTGGAACTGAACCGCTGTTACGGTTTGCTCAAGAACGTCAGACACTTTTGATTGAACAGCCATGAGTGATACCCTCCTTATAGCGTAGTTAGTCGCTGGAACTGCCACCAGGTCCAGCCGCCGTAAAGCAACACGAGGACCGCTAACCCAACCAACACCCACTTCACGGGTGTGAATTGCTTCCACAGTTGTCGGGTTTCGCCAGCACGGTGAACCCCTTCATACTCCAGTGCCCAGTCATTGAAGCGCAGCGCGACTTCCCCCTGCAAAGGACGAATTTCCTTGCTCAGGTCCTTTACCTCACCCGGCTCCACCCGAAGCGCTTTCACACCCGGCTCGGCTACCAGCGTAAATAGCATGCCTTCCACGCCGGATAGCTTGATGTCACAGCCCTGACCGCCTACCGTCTTCCTCACCGTCTGGAGTAGCTGCGGGGTTATCTCTGCCGTCTGGGTGAAGCCATCCGCCCGGCGCAGACGCAGGGAGTGCCTGTAAAGCGGAACCTTCTTACCGGGCAACAGCACGCCCACTACCAGCAGTAGCCCGCCAATCCAGAAGGGCCACGTAGATGGACGGTTGTATTGCACCTGCACGCTTTCGGGTTCGGCTTCAATCCACTGTCCCCGCCGCAGCACAGCGGTGGTTACGAACAGGCGATAACCGCCCGGTTTGGGAAGCTCCAGCGTGGCGGTAAACTCGCCCCCCGACCTGTCGGGCACAACCGCCTTCGCGGATGGCTCCGCCCAGGCACGCACCCGAATGGTTTCATCGCCCTGCGGGTCATAAGGTCTCATCTCTTCACCCGCCAGCATCCGAACGGTCACCTTCACCCGACTGCCCACACGCTGTCCGGGCGTTGGCGAGATGATTCGCGGATAGGGCACAGCTTCCACCGCGAAGGAATACGCCGATGTCCACCGTTCACGTGGATTTCCAGAAGCGGGGTCTGTCCACTGCCATCGCGCTTTCAGCACGTAGTCGCCCGTCCGCTGGGGTGAGTAGGTTCCCGTAAAGATGCCATCACCCGGCTGGCTGTCACCATGGGAACCATCATCATACAGGGCGACACGGTCTACCACGTTGCCTGCAGGGTCGTAGATATTCGCGGTGACAAACGAGCGATGTTCAGCGGACAGAACGGGAATTCGCACCTCAATATGGATGTCGGGGCGAGTACGTGACCACGCGAACACCTTACCGTGCTCTGGCTGGAGCACCTCAAATGGTGTTTCCGGCTGAGCGAACACGACATCAGAACAGACTGCCACAACAAACATCAACGAGACCAGCACACTGCGCATCCAGACACCACCTTGTGGTATGGCAGGCTCTTTACTCCAACCGCAAGCCGTCAGTAACCTGACTTACTGCCTGCCGTCGTCTTTATTTATTATGATGCCATTCTCGTCAAAAAGTTGCAAGAAGATTTTGCCCTTTTACTGACGGCGAAGCCAAAAAATAGCAATTTTAACAGCACGACCCCCCTCAAAACGTGCCGAGGTGAAGCCAGTCGCGGAGAAGAAACTGCAGTCGCTCCAGAAATACCGCCATACGGGTCATCACCGTGTTGCCGAAGAACGCCCCGAAGCTAATCATCAACAACCAGCGACCCATGCGGGCGGTATGGCGGACAGGCGCCCATTTGTGCTCAAAGGAGAAGAAGAAATAGACCATCACGCACACGATGGTTCCGACAAAGATAATGTTGTTCAACGACATCCACAGCGACACCGGCGCGGCGCTCCCCCCGACCAGCGGCGTGCCATCTGCGCGAGCGATAAGCGGACGGAACGAATCGGCAATCTGCGGCATGTTCATCAGCAGTTGCTGTTTGAACACCACCCCCGCGCCCGCGCCCAGCGTCATGCCAATCACAATCCGCGATAGCCACAGATACTTGCGGCTGAACTGGAAATACCACAGCGTGCCCAGCAGACCGACGAAAACCCATAATGCTTGCGCACTGCCCGGCGCGAAACCACTGAACACCGCCGAAAAGCCCTGTACCATCGGCTCCCACCACAGCGGCGCCAGCACCTGCTTCCACATGACAATGAAGTTATAGCCCACTCCCAGCCCAATCATCACGTTCAACAGCAGGCGATACAGCTTGTTATCGCTGATGAGATACGAATAGATGCCCAGCGTCACAATTGCCGCCAGCCAGATTTGCCACGTCTGCGCACCTTCCATCAGCCTCTCCTCCTGCGTGCGGCGAAGTAGCCGATGTTGCCCAGTATCACCGCCACGATAATCACCAGATGCCCGAACGCCTGCGGCACAATCAACCGCGTGCCCATGCTGTTGCGCTCGCGAATGTCGGGATGGAGCAGGGCGTCATACTCCGCTGCGCCGCGCACGCCCACCAGCATCCCCACCAGCTGTCCCGAAAGCAGATACCGATAGTAGGTAGTGGACTGTATGCCCGCACAACCGAAGGCTATCGGCGTGCCGTACACCCCGTGCACAAAGGGAATCCAGTCCTCCATCGGCGAGTAGGTGACCGAGTACACCAGATAGATGTCCTCGATGTTGCGCACCCTCTGCATCAGCGGAAGGTTTTCGGCGTCGTCTAAGGAATAGCCGCGCGAATCCTTTTTATACTGCTGGCGGATGTCTCTGGCTATCTGCTGTATCGCCTGCCAACCGCCTTTGGTGTAGCCCAGGTTCACCCAGTCCACCCCGTATTTGCGGTCGGGGAACTTCTCGCGCACCAGCTTCTCAATCACCTTGTCGGCAAATTGCGCCCCCAGCGGCGTAATCTCCACCGAAGTCACGATAAAGGGGATTCGCCGGCGGAACAGATGCTCAAACACCACCTCCACCTGCCCCCAGTTCTCGCCCTGACTGCCGGCGTCCCATGCGCTGTCCACCAGCACCACCTTATCTGGTGGGCACTTCTCAATGAACTCGTACAGCCGCCGCGTCTCCGGCGAGACGTAAACGGGCAGTTTGATATTCACCACGAACGGCAGGGCACACGCCACCCAGATAGAAAGGTATATCCACCGTCGGTCTATCGCCTGAAGCTTGCTTAGCCATTCCCACATTTGCCGTCAACTCCTTCGCGCTACAGTTCTCGGTCAAAGAACGCCCCGCGTTCCAGCGACAGCCAGAAGCGTAGCCCGACCGCAATCGCACCCACCATCATGCCGAACCACATCCCGCGCACGGCGGCGGAGTTCGCGATATACAGAATCCACTGCGCCATCACCGGTAACTGCAGGAACGAAGGCAGACCGTGTGTCAGCCACAGCCCAATCGGTATCTGCCCCAGCATCACGATGAACGCCGACGCCATCATCAGCGCCGCCTCGCCCGACCTAACGCGAAACGCCCGATAGGACGCCGTCGCCATATGGAACGCCAGCAGGGAGAAAACGGTGGAGCTCATCGGGCGAAGCAGGTAGTTGAAGACCACGTCGTTCGCCTCCTTCAGCCAGCCGCTCTCCACGCCGTATCCCAGCCCTGCCACCATCCCGCCCGCCACCGCCACGAAGAACAGCACACTGCCATACCACTCCGGTCGCCGACGACGGATATTGCCCGAATGCACCATCACGAGGCTAATCAGCCCCATGCCCCACGCCATCGCCCCCAGCACGATGAAGAAGTTGTTCACGGAGGTGATCCAGTCGGAGAGGTAGGTGCTGGGTCCAACCTGTGCCCTGTCGCCCACGCGCAGCTGCGCAGGCTCTACCCGCTCCGGTGCGCCTGTCGGTCGCTCTCGATAGGCAATCAGGTTCGGCTCGATGGCAATCTGTCGCTCCTGCCCGTCCACCCGCAGGACGATAGCGGTCGGCGACACCGACACCACCTCCCCACGCAGGGTACGCCAGGGAACGGTAGGCGGAACCACGAACTCCAGGAAGTAATACAGCCCGGCAAGGAAAGTCACCAGCGCAATCAGCCGACGTTTCGTCATCGCTACCGGTACACTCCTATTATCTGTACAAACGGGTTCTGGCTACCGAGGAAGGTCACACTGAACGCGCCCAGCAGGATAACCGCCAGCACGATAATCTTGGAGTAGTCCTGCCCCACCAGACTGCCCAGCATGATGGGGTCGCGGGTCAGATACGCGCTCGCGGCGTACAGCTCCTCACCGATGACCGTGTAGTCGCAGCTGGCGATGAAGAATGGAACCTGAAAGTACTGGTCGGTGCCGGCAATCTGGATGGCGCCTGTGCGCTGACCGGGTTCGGTGAGCAACAGGGAGGTATAGTCGTACATGCCGAAGAAGAAGTGCGCGGCGGTCTTCTCCTGCGTCATCACATTGGCGGTCGCCAGCGCCAGCTGGTCGCCCGATGCGGCAAGGAATCGGATATCTTCGGGGTTGAACAGTTCGGGACGCCCCGCCTGGGCATACGCCTGCTTCACGATGTCCTCGGCGACGGGCACGACGACGGGTATCGCGGTGGTGACAATCACGCGGGAACCCATCTGCGCTGCCCTGCGTGCCACATGCCCCAGCACACCCAGCGCCGCCAGCGTGCCCACGTTCTGCACCTCGCCCACGCCGGGGTGAAAAATCATCGGGCGCCCCATCTCCGTCGCCCGACCGATGGCTTCGTCTATCTCGTTCAAACCGGGAATACGCCGGATGAACCGCGCCCTGCCCCGCCGCGCGGCGTGGATGTTGCCCAGAATGAAAAACATGAACAGCGCAATTGCTACCAGAATCTGCAGATTGGCATGTTCCATCGTGCTATCCCCCACATGAAATATTCGCCGTTTGGTTGTGGATTGCCTTCATAACACTCCAACCACTGGAAGGGGGCGTCACGTTGTTTCACTTCGGCGTGCTGGCTCGCAACTTCGGCGCGATTGGAGACGACTGAGCCAGAAGGACGCCCAGCCCGATGATTTCGGGCTGGCGTTTTTGCTCTTCTGGCTGAGGGTATCAGCCTAACGTCACGGGCTGGGCATTCTGTGCGCTGTTCCAAACCGCCTCGGCAACCTGCAGGTCTCTCGCGCCGTCCCACAGGGTACTTCGGGGCGTCTCCAATCCCAGGCAGCTCCGGGCGAAGTTGCGCAGCTCGCCCAGATACCCAAAGCAGCCGACCGCATGCACGCGCAGTATCTCCGTCCAGTCAGGCTGCCACTCTATCCACTGGTTTCTGCCGCCGAGATGGGCTTCCCCAAGCGGCTCACCGCGCGGGCGATAGCGCAGGCGGAGCATATCCTCCACTTCCAGCCAGCAGTCCACCCCCGTGAGCGCAAGCCGTTCGTGAATCTTCCAGGAGGGCGACTCCAGCGCGTTCAGGTTCAGGATGCCCAGTACGCCACCTGCAAAGCGCAGGTTGATGGCATAGCCGAAGCGGTTCTCGCCCACCGTGTGCAAGCGGGCATAGACCTCCTCCACCTCGCCGCCAAAGTAGCGCGCCAGGTTGAACAGGTGGACCGCCTGACCAATCAGAAACGCCTGAGGTGCGCTCTGGATGCCCCAGATTGCCGGATAGGGACCGTTGGAGAAGCGAATCTCCACCACCGTGACTTCTCCGAACTCCTCCTGTCGGCTTGCAATGGACTTCGCCAGCTCATAGCCCACCGCAAACCGCTTCATGTAGGCAACCGCTCCCCACAGCCCTTTGCGGTCGGCGTACTCCGCCAGGTCGCACGCCTGCGCATACGACAGGGCGGATGGCTTCTCCACAAAAATCGGCAATCCGGCGTCCAGACACTGTTTGCCTACCTCCACATGCATCTGCGGCGGTCCCACCACACAACGCCGTCCAGATCCTCCTGGTTAAGCATGGTGGCAACGTCTGTATACCAGCGCAATGCGCCGAACCAGCGGGCGTTACGCTGAGCCAGCTCCTCGCGCAAATCGCACACCGCCACCAGTTCCATCTCCGGTATCTGGTGCACTGCCGGAAAGAGGGAATGGGTCGCATGTCCTCCACAACCAACGAACGCAATACGTGCTTTGCTGACCTCTGCCATGGCATCCCTCCAGATATTGGTGATTCAATCATTCGACGCGTTCGTCTTCGCTTCCCCCTGTGTATCCTCTGATGGGTTGTCCTGATTCCTGTGTTTGCTTACCGCTGCGCCCTTCGTGCTATGGTAAAATCAAGACAACTCGGGGAGGTGGACAAATGCTGTACGAAGCCATTGAGTTTGCAGTGGAACGTCATCACGGGCAGTTCAGGAAGGGCACAAACATTCCCTATGTTCTTCATCCCTTGAATGTGGGTTACATACTGCTGCAGGCCGGCTGTGAGGAGGAGGTGGCGGTAGCAGGTTTCCTGCACGACACCTTAGAAGATACTTCTACCACTGTCGACGAACTGCGCCACCGCTTTGGCGAGCGGGTAGCATGGCTGGTAGAGCAGGTGTCGGAGTCGGACCGTTCCCAGCCATGGAAGGAGCGCAAACAGCGAACGATCGCACACCTGCGTCAGGTAAAGGACCAAGCAGTACTGTTGGTCGCCTGTGCGGATAAGATCGACAACCTGCAGGCACTGGCTGATAGTGTTCGGATGTATGGCGACGCCGTTTGGGAGCGGTTCAACGCTCCGCTACCAGCACAACGATGGTATTACACGACTCTGGTGGAGATATTCGTTGCCCAATTAACCAAGGAACCGGGTCCGCTTCTGGCTACACGCGCGGCGGAGGCGGTACGTCGAGTTTTCGGAGAATAGGTCAAACGCGGGGCTTACCTTCATAACTCGAAAGAAGCGGATATGCCAGCCTCCGAGCATTTCTGTCCACCTCGCAACAGGGAATCTCCCCTCGCGCTTGCGAATACCTTACATATCAACCATGTGATGGAGGACATAATGACATCCCGAGAACGGGTGCTTGCTGCCATAGAGTTCAGCGGACCAGACCGTGTACCCTTTCAGCACGCGGTGTTTCCAGGCGCGTTCTGGCGACACGGGCAGAAGCTGGTGGACCTGTTGAACGCGCGACCCGATGACTTTGGCGGGCGCAGCTTTTCCATTCCCCCCGAGCCGCAGATTGAAGGCGACATCGAAGAGTACGTGGACGAATGGGGCAGCCGATGGCTGCGGCGCAAGGGCTACAGCGCAGGCGAAGTCAAAGAAGCGCCCGTCAAAAGCTGGGACGACCTGCGCCACTACCAGTTTCCTCCGGTTGCCGACGATAGCGTGTTCGAACAGATTGCCCGGCGATTGCAATCCCCTGAGCGCGACTGGTTCAGCGCACCGGGTGGGTTCATCCTCTTCGAGCGTCTGCAGTGGCTGCGCACCAGCGAACAGCTGTTCATCGACCTGGCGGAGGAGCCGGAACCTCTGCACGAGCTCGCCGACCGCATTGTGCAGTGGAACCTCCAGCATATCCAGAAGTGGCTGAAGGCAGGTGCGGATGCCATCTCCTTCGCCGATGACTGGGGAGCGCAGGACCGATTGCTTATCAGCCCACGCCAGTGGCGTTCTTTCTTCAAACCGCGGTACAAACGCATGTTCGACGTGGTGAAGGAGGCGGGAAAGAAGATATTCTTCCACACCGACGGCTGGACGGTGGACATCTGGGACGACCTGATAGAAATCGGCGTGGATGTGCTGAACCCCCAGCATCCGCTCATGCCCCGAAAGCTGCTGGAGGAGAAGCTGGCAGGCAGGGTGTGCGTGCGCTCGGACCTTGACCGCCAGTACATCATTCCCTTCGGCACGCCGGAGCAGGTGCGCCAGCATGTTCGGGAGACCGTGGAGCTGTTCGGCAGGTTCAACGGCGGGCTGATTCTGCACGGTGAAATCGGTCCGGAAGTGCCCTGGGAAAACATCGTGGCGATGTACGAAGCCTTTGAGGAGTTTGGGAGGTATCCCATGTCTCCCGCATCTGCAGGCAATGAGCCTGCGGGTTGAAATGGAGGTCACCGAGGTGTCGCTACAGCTGGACCAGATTTACCTGATGGACTGCCGCGAGGGCATGAAACAGATGCCGGAAGAGAGCGTAGACCTGATAGTCACCGACCCACCGTTCGGCATCTCGTTCCGCGGACGGCGCAGTAACTACAACCGCACGCAGGAGCGAGTGCTGGAAGGATACAACGAGATTCCCGAAGAGGAATACTATGCGTTCACACTGTCGTGGATGCGCGAGGCATCTCGCGTGCTTAAAGAATCAGGAAGCATGTACGTGTTTTCGGGGTGGAACAACCTGCGCGACATCCTGAACGCCCTGCACGAGGTCGGACTGCAGACGGTCAACCACATTATCTGGAAGTATCAGTTTGGGGTATACACCAGGCGGCGATTCGTGACCTCTCATTACCACTGCCTGTATGTCTGCAAAAACGACAGGCTGCGCCGGTTCTACCCGGAGGCTCGCTTCCCCGCTGACGAGCGCAGTCCTGACGGAGGCAACGCCCGCTACCGGGATATGGAAGACGTGTGGAACATCCCCCGCGAATACTGGAACGGCGACATGAAGACGCCCACCAAACTGCCCTCTGCGCTGGTGCAGAAGATACTGCAGTACTCCTCGCAGGAGGGCGATGTGGTGCTCGACCCGTTCCTGGGGTCCGGGCAGGTTGCGGTGGTTGCCCAGCAGATGGGGCGACACTACATCGGCTTCGAGATTGTGCCGGAGATATACGAGTTCGCTCTCCGGCGGCTGCGAGAAGGGGTTTATCGGTTGAAGGCTGTTTCCCGCTGAATACCGCTACTGCACCGCTGCCCAGCGCAGCCCTTCCGTATCCCACCACTGCAGGGTGACCTGCTCCACGAAGTCGGCGCACTCTTCCCAACATCGCGCCATCAGCGGCTCTCCGCGAAGCGCCTCGAAGCGCAGAGCCAGCGGCGCGGTGTTCAATATCTGCACATCCACAGGCAGGTGAATCGCGTGCTCCAGCGTGTCCGCAAGGTCAAAAGCCACGTTCAACGGTTCGCGTCCTTCGAGCGCCTCCGGCTGGAGGTAAACCGCCACATCCACATCCTCAAAAGTGCCCTTCAGCAGGAACGAGCCGAACAGATAGGCGAAGCGCACCGTCTCGATGCGCTCCAGTGCCTCGCGAAGCACCCGCTTGACCTCCGCCTTCTGTTCTTCACTCAGTCGCCGACGCATCAGATTGCCCTCGCATATAAGCCTGTACATAGCCGATGAACGCTTCCCAGTCCGCCAGCCCCGACTGCAGAAGACGATGTACCTGCAGGTTGTCCACCGTCTGATACCGATGAACGAGGATGTTCCTGAACCGTGCCATCTGCACGAGTCGCAGGGCAAGATCACGGGGGATAACGCCAATCTGCGCCAGTGTCTCGAAGCAGGATGGAACGCTGTCAGGCGACTGTCCAGTCACGCGAGAGATGATGTGACTGCACACCTGTGCACACGCTTCGATGCCCATCAACAGGCGGTATTTCGCTGCATCCACAGCGTCCCTGTCGGCAACAAAAGCCTCAGCCGACCACTGGGCGTATGGGAGCAGAAGCTCCTTTGCCTGCCGAATTTCGTTGAAACGCTGTGCCAGCAACACTTCGTTCAGGCTGGGTGGCGCCATTACTCAACCCTCCAGAAGATGTTTCGCTACCATGAGAGGATTCCCCTGTCGGTAAAGGGCTACACCCTGCCCCTCAGCTCCAGCAGCTGACCGCCACCTGCCTGCAATGTCAGGCGTGCAACGTTTCCTCGTAGAGTGCGCGGTTGTCTGCCCTCGTACACCAGTATCTGCGTTACCTCGCGGGCGAAACGTATCTCCACCTCACGCGGCGGCAGGTCGTTCCAGCCCTTGCTCGCCCGACAGTCCAACGCCATCACCAGCGGCGGCTTGCCCTTCTGCTCCAGAACGCCCGCCAGCAGGTCATCGTGCATCGCCTGTACGGTCTCGCCCTCCGCGGGACGCACAAAGGGAGGGTTATCCGCCGGTATCTGTTCACGCTGAAAGGCTGTACAGTACACCCGCGCACATTCGTGTCCCAGCACCTTCTCGCCCCACAGGGCAATCCTGCCATTTATCTCTTTCACCACGGGATACAGCGGGGTCAGCGATCTCTTTGCCTCCTCCAGCGTCTGATAGTGTCCATAGCGCTGGATAGCGGTATCGTTGTCCATGCTGTAGGTAAAATACCAGATACCCTTTGCGCCGTACGCCAGCGCGAGGTACGCCGGAAACCGCACCAGCGAGTCGGTCCGCTCACTGGGCGGGAAGGTGGCATTGAACATGGGACAGAAGAGAACTCCATATTGCCGGCACTGGCGCGAGTAGCTGGCGTACGCGCTGACGTAGCGCAGAGCGAGCTGCTCGGCGGGAAGTTGGCGTTCATATAGCGTCGGGTAGATTTGCGGGTTACAGATAGGGTTGTTGTGCCGGGCGAGGTTCTCGGGTGGTATCCAGCCACACAGCCATGGCATCAGATGTGGCTTGCCCTGTTCAAAAAGGAACCGGGTACACGCCTGAGCGCGAGGGCTGACCTCTCCCTGGTCATCGCCTATCATAAAGCCCAGCAGGGCGGGATGTCTGCCAATCCGCTCGTAAAGCCACTGCAGTTCCGCCAGGCTGGCGGGATGGTGAGTGGGATGGTCATAGGGCTCCTCCCAGCGTCTGCCTCCCCAGGGGCGGTCGTTCATGGTGTAGGTGTCAAACATCACCCAGAGGCGATGCCTGTGCGCCATGTCCAGTTCACGCATTCCCCTGTCGGCGTCGCCGTAGCCGTCCATCTGCATATACCGACCTGCCATCACCACATTGAAGCCTGCCTCGCGGTACAGACGCAGTGCCGGGTCGGACGCCGCAGGTCCCCACCATGCCCCAATAACAAAGCCTCGGTAGCGAAATTGCCAGACGTCTATTGGTCTGGGAGCCATTCTCTGACCTCCTGCTAGGATATTACCAGCTATTTTGCCGGGCGGCAGGGGTTTCCTGCGTTCGGCGGGGGAACCAAAGAAGCTTGGGAAGGTATAAGCGATCTCAGGTGTCCGAGTGGAACATGCCCATATCGCGCTGGAGGTAGTTGCGCAAGCGCAGTACCGCCTGGGTGTGGAGCTGGTAAACTCGCGATTCGGAAACGTTCAGCACTCTGCCGATTTCCCGGAAGGTCAACCCCTCGTAGTAGTAAAGGGCGATGACCAGTCGCTCCCGTTCGGGCAGGCGGTCAATCGCTTCGGCAAGCAGGCGGCGCATTTCGCGCTGTTCCACTTCGGCGATGGGGTCGGCTGCAGTATCAGAGAGCACGTCGGCGATGTGCAGTTTCTCGCCGGCATCCTGCGTGCCCAGAATGAGGTCATCCAGCGAAATCAGGTTGGTGCGCCCGGCATCACACAGCAACTGGTGGTACTCTTCCATGGTGATGCCCAGCTCCTGCGTGATTTCGTCTTCGGTAGGCGGTCGTCCCAGGCGGGTTTCGAGGGCGGAATAGGTGCGCTCCAGGTTCTTCACCCTGTCCCTGACCGAGCGCGGCACCCAGTCTTCCGAGCGCAGGAGCTCCAGAATCGCTCCCCGGATCAGCGCGATGGCATAGGTTTCAAACTTCACCTGGCGCGAGGGGTCAAACTGGTCCACGGCTTTAATCAACCCCATGATGCCTGCGCTTACCAGGTCTTCTCGGTCTAAAGTTGGTGGGAGCGAGCTGACCACTCGTCCTGCGGTAATCTTCACCAGATAGGCGTAGCGTTCGATAATCTGATTACGCGCCTGAGGGTCTCCGAAGCGTTTGTAACGCTCCCACGCTCTATCCATTTCCGCTGCGGGCATGACCTGCCAGTCTCCCCTCCATCGTCAATAACAGGAGCCGCTCACCGAGCATGGTCAGGCAACCACCGTGCACAGGGTCGGTTGGCTCGGTGATCACGCTGCCTGTTTCTCCTGCGAACCCTCCTCGTCTGGTATCTCTTCAGCAGCTGGAGTCTCTTCGGCAGCAGGTCGGTTTTGTACGGGCTTCTGTGCGCTCTGAGTGTTGCCAAGAACCACCTGAAGTACGATAAATACTGCAGTAAGCATCACAAAGACCGTTATCGCTCGGAACAGGCTTGTCGCAAGCGAGATACCGTTCCAGCTTGCCAGAAGCCACGTCCACACGGCACCTCCCAGAGCCACGAGCCACCTCAGCCGACCTGTGCTCATACCACTCTCCGCTACGATATGTAGTATATCACACTACTGCTACCGTTGCCAGTTCATCAGGTGGGGAGGAAGCCCTCACCCACCTGGCGAAGGGCGAGACGGCTCGGCAGGAGCCTCGCCCTCCACAGAGCATCTGTCCCCCAACTGGTGGGCGAACCTCCTGTAGGGGCAACCCTCTGTGGTTGCCCCCTGACATGGAACAGCCCCACCTGACCTCCCCGACACGGGGAGAGGCGTGCCTCCCCTTCCCTCGCAGGGAAGGGGACGGGGGTTAGGTTAGTTGTCAAACCCCTCTCAGCAACGTAGAACAGCCCCACCCGACCTCCCCGCAAGCGGGGAGGACTGGCTCCCCTTCCCTCGCAGGGAAGAGGAAGGGGGTTAGGTTAATCGTCAAACCCCTCTCCCGACCTCTCCCCGCGTCGGGGAGAGGCGTGGCTCCCCTTCCCTCGCAGGGAAGGGGATGGGGGTTAGGTTATCCTCACGCAGCCTCGAGACCGGCACTGCGCAGCTCGAGCGCACGCAGATAGAGCTGGACATACTCCCCTGCGGCGTGTTCCCACGAGTAGTCTGCTCGCAGGGCGGAATCGACCAGCTTCCGCCAGTGCTCAGGCTGCTGGTACGCTTTCAGCGCGCGCTTGATTGCCTTCAGCAGTTCCGCAGGGTCATAATCTTCGAACACGAAGCCGTTGCCCTTGCCCGTGCGCGGCGAGAAGTCGATGATGGTATCCGCCAGACCGCCCGTCTTGCGCACGATGGGAATGGTTCCATAGCGCAGAGCCATCAGCTGTCCCAGCCCGCACGGCTCGAAGCGCGACGGCATCAGGAACATGTCACTGCCCGCGTAGATGCGCTGAGCCAGATCGGGGTCAAACCCGATGAACGCCTTCATCTGCTGGGGACGCGTCTGCGCCAGCTCGGTGAACAGCTGTTCATAGCGTGGGTCACCCGTTCCCAGCACCACAAACTGGAAGCCGAGGTCGAGAATTTTCTTCGCGATGGGCGCAATCAGGTCAAGCCCCTTCTGGTCGGCGAGCCGGGTAATCATGCCCATCACCGGCGTTTCGGTGCAGGGCGTAAACCCGCACTCCTTCTGCAGAGCCTGTTTGCACTGCGCCTTGCCCGACGGGTTATCGGCACTGTAGTGGGCGGGAATACGCGGGTCGGTAGCAGGGTTGTACTCCTCGTAATCGATACCGTTGACGATGCCCTCCAGCCTGCCCTGTGAGGCGATGTACTGCAGCAGACCTTCCATCCGGCAGCCGTATTCGGGCGTCTGTATCTCCTTCGCATAGGTCTTGCTGACCGTGTTCACCATATCGGAGTACACGATACCGCCCTTCAGGAAGTTCACGCGCCCGTAGAACTCCAGCCGCTCGTAGTGGAACAGCCATTCGGGCAAACCTGCTTTCCACAACAGCTCGTATCCAAACTCGCCCTGATACGCCAGATTGTGGATGGTGAACACCAGCCCCACCTTCTGCCATTCGGGCTGATGGGCATGGAGCACCCGGATGTACACCGGCACGAACCCGGTATGCCAGTCGTTCGCGTGAATGATGTCGGGTATCCAGTCCATCTGCTCCAGCATCAGGGGGATGGCGCGGTCAAAGAAGATATACGGTTCCGGTTCAAGCGCGTAAATCTTTTTGGACTCGGTGGCTTCGGTGAAATAGTGGTGATGCCCGACAAGGTAGACGGGCGTGCCATCTTTGAGCCTGGTGCGCCGGATAATCGCCTCCTCCGTGGTCATGGGGTTGACGGGCACGGGCAGGCTTTTGATCACCGTGCGCACCGGATAGTCGGGGTTCTTCTCAATCATGCGGTAACAGGGCATGGCGACGCGCACATCGTGTCCCAGCGCACGCAGGGCTTTGGGCAATGCACCTGCCACGTCTGCCAGACCGCCGACCTTCGCCAGCGGGGCAACCTCTGCGGAAACAATCAGCACTTTCAGGCTACGAGCCATGGTTGTTCCTCCTCTTTCGGAATGGGCAGCAGAGCCGGCGGGCGCAGATGGTCAGATAGCCGCGCCAGAAAGGCGTTCAACCCTCTTCCTGCTCCCGGATACGGCATGATACGCGTTCGGAGTTCTGCGGCAAGAGCCGATAACCCTTTCGCTGCCACACTGTCGGGCCAGGATAGCCAGAAGCAGGTATTTTGCTCCGCTGCGGTGCTCACTATATTATCTTCCATAATACTGCCCAGCAGACGCACTCTGCCTGCAAACTGCCGGGACAGCAACTGCTCTACCTGCCTGCCTATCCTCTGCGCCTGGGCGAGCGATGTACAGCGGTTCATCACCCAGCCAACCTGCAGGTCGGCACGTTGCAGGAGCAGCCTCTTCACCAGACTATACGTACTCAACAGGCTTTCGCGTTGCGGAAGGGCTATTGCCAGCACGATATCGGAAGAGAGGGCGTAAGCGAGGGTGTCGGTCGAGCCAGCGGCGCCAGTGTCGATGAATACCACATCCGCCAGCACCTCCAGCGTGCGCAGGCGTTCGATCACATCTCTCTGCCCCTGCGGCGACAGGCGCTTCAATGCCAGAATACGCGCCCCGCCCGACAACACACGAATGCCCGCCGCGCCGGATACCAGTATCTCGGAAAGGTCGTGTCGGTCGGCAAGCAGGTCTTCTAAGGAGTAACGCGGCTCCGCGCCCAGCAAGCGACTACAGGTCTGTGGACTGACGTTGCCATCCACCAGCACCACATGGCGTCCAGTCTGTCCCAGCAGGGCACACAGGTTGGTGGCGATGGTGGTCTTGCCAGACTGCGGCGTGCCGCTGACCACACTGACCACCCACGTTCCCATTCGCAGGTTTGGCGCGACGCCCAGTACCCCACCATCCACTGCCCGCTGTGAGATTAATCTGCGCAGACCAACCGCCTGATCCTGTATCTGAATCACCTGCACGCCTCCCCTTCTGCAAACTCACCTGTTAGCATTATCGGGCTGTGCAGGTAATTTATACAGGGAGATTTCAGTATCGGGCGACGTCACGCGCTACCTGATAGGCGAACTCCACCTCCTCCAGCGGAGTGCCCGGCTGAACCATGTGCGAGGTGCAGAAGATATAGCCACCTCCCGGCTTCAGCGTTTCTATCACGCGCCGAATCTCTTCAGCCAGCCGCTCGCGGGGCAACCCTCGTCCCAGCATGGTGCGCACATCCAGCCCGCCATAGATGCCCAGTCTGCCGTAATAGTCCCGTTTGACCTGCGCAGGGTCCATGCCCGCCGATTCCTGCACCGGGTGCACCACGCGGAAGCCCATCTCGGCAACGCCATCCAGCACGGGCGTAATGTAGCCGTCGCTGTGCAGGGAAAGCAAGCCTCCCTGTCTCTTTACGGCGTCGCAGATGAGCTTCTCGGCGGGATAGATGACCTCCCACCATGTTTGCGGGCGGAACATGAGCGCGTTGTTCATGCCCCAGTCGTCGGAGATGTGTATCACGTCCGCACCCATCTGCAGGCAGTTCTCGGCGTACCGCGCCGACCATCGGGCGATGCGCTCGTACAGCTGTCGGCACAGTTCGGGGCGCAACGCCAGCTCCATCAGGTTCTGTTCCTGCCCAATCACGCCGTTCGCCGCCTCGAAGACGCCCGGCGTTTGCACGAACACCGCCCTGCCCCGCCTTCCCTTGTGATGTTCAATCTCGGCGCGGATGGTGGTGTAGATTTCGGGGTCGTCGGGGTCGTTAAACTCCGCTTCCAGTGCAGACTCCAGCGTGTACACCCAGCCGTAAGCGGGTTCGTACTGCGAATCGGGGCTGTTGGGTGGTGCTCCATGCTTCAAAAAACCCTTCGCTGGAAACGCCTGCGTCATGTCCAGGTCCAGCGCATCGCAAAACGCCTCAAAGGTTCCGTATTTGGCGGTAATGTCGTCAATCACGCCGGGCTGACCGAACACCCACAGATAGATGGGCACGCGGTCCGGCTCCCGAAACTGTAAAGCGGTCAGCACCCTCTCACGCGGTATCATGGTATCCCTCAGTCTAACCTCTCCTCAAAGCCCAGATGTTCCATATATGCCTCTTCGTATTGCGGGTTACCGGTCATCACAACATGTTTCATCTGCTGTGCCAGCCACTGTGCCCGTTTCCGCTCGCGCACCGAACGCAAGGCAATCTTGGCGCCTGCCCCCGCCGCGTTGCCAACGGGTTCTATGCGTTGCAACGGAAGCGGTGGTATCAGCCCAATCCGCTGGGCAGAGCGCAGATTCACGTACATTCCAAAGGCTCCCGCGACCAGCAGGCGACGCACGTCCTTCCACCCAATGCCCGCCTCTCTCAGCAGAACCTCCATCACCGCACGGATGGAACCCTTCGCCAGCTGCAGCTCGCGCACGTCCTTCTGGGTCAGCACCACCCCTTCGGGAATACCAGCCGATTCTGGAGCGACAAGGCTAAAAGCCCTCTGCTCGCCCACGGTGGTCAGGTGCGTCTCCCACCACTCGCCCTGCGCGTGGTTGCCCATGCGCCCTGCCTCGTTGACCGCGCCGATGTCCAGCAAACACGCCGCGGCGTCAATCAATCCCGAACCACAGATGCCCTTCGGCAGTCCCCCGCCAACGGTGGTAACATGAAGCCAGCGGTTATCGCCGTTGCCCTCCACGCTAATCTGGGAGACGGCGCCCTGTTCGGCACGGATACCCTGATAGATACGCCCGCCTTCAAAGGCGGGTCCCGCCGCCGCGGAGGTACAGTAGTACCTGCCCTCGTGACGCAGAACCACCTCACCGTTCGTGCCGATGTCCAGCGCAAGAGCGGTTTCACCATCCGGGTCGTACAGGTGCGTCAACGCCACCGCCACCGTGTCCGCTCCCACATAGCCCGCCACACAGGGCAGGGCGGTCAGCATTGCCGTCGGACTTGTGCGCAAGCCAATCTGTCTTGCCTCCACGCTCAGCAGGTCGGCAAAGACCGGCACATAGGGCGCGACGGCGATGGAGTTGGTGTTGACCCCCATCAAGAAGTGAAGCATGGTGGTATTGCCGACCGCCACCACCTCGTAGATGTCATGCGGGTCTACTCCAGCGTGCTGGCAGGCTTCTGCGATAATTTCGTTCAACCCGCGCACCACCGCATGTTGCAGGAGTTTCAAGCCCGCCGGGTCGTGATAGACAAAGGTTAAACGGGACACCACGTCATCACCGTACTGCACCTGCGGGTTAAGGCGTGCGGCGTGTGCCAGGTCTTTGCCGCTTTGCAGGTCAACCAGATAGCCGACCAGAGTGGTGGTGCCGATGTCAAAGGCGATTCCCAGCAGTGGGCGCGTGTCATCGCTCTGCACAGCCAGCAGGCGGGTCTCCGCAGGATGTTCGGGGTCGTGGAACAGCACCGCAAACACGCGGAAGTCTCCTTCGCGCAAAGCCTGTGGTATCTGCCTGACCACCATCAGCGGAACCTGCTCCACTTCGAGGACGATACCATGCTGTTCGCGCAGGGCGTCCAGCAGGCGGCGCAGGTCGGAACGCTCATCGGAGGTGCTTGGTGGAGGCAGGTCTATGGGCAATCGGCGCACTGCAGGCTCCAGTTCCACCGGTCGCTCCACCGCAACGGTCAACACCTGCGCGATGGACGGACGGCTTTCGGCAGGCACTATCACCTGCGCATCCCCTATCACCCGATGCCTGCAGGCTAATCGCCAGCCTTCGGAGATCTCCTGAGCGGGCAGGTGGCGCAGTTCATCGGGAGTGGGCTCGGGAACCGCTCCTCCGACAAAGCGCACCTTGCACTTTCCACACACTCCAAACCCGCCACACGGGGTTTCCACCGCAGCCCCTGCCTGCCACAGCGCATGCACCAGCGGCGCCCCCTCGGGCAGGTCTACACTTATCTCATCAGGCAGAACCAGCACACGAGCCATTAGCTGACAAACCTTTCCCTATCTGCTTTTGGGTAACAGTTACGGATAGGAGTTGCCGAATCCTGCTTTGCCGCGAGCCTCTATAAATGTGAAGGGTTCGCGTCAATAATGAGGAATCTAGTGTTCATTCCTGTGCGTCCCGTGTGCGTTTTCGCAGGGAAACACAAGATGTTGTGGGGTCAAAGGGGGAAAATAAAAATGGTGCCGACGGGGGGACTCGAACCCCCAAGCCCGTTCGGGCACTAGACCCTGAACCTAGCGTGTTTACCAATTTCACCACGTCGGCATCCACTCTTATATATACACCCACTGCCCTGCGTTTGTCAAGCGTTCTGAGGCTCAATCCCTGAAAAATTATCGTATCGGTTTCAACACCCACCCGCTCATCGCAGGCAGGTTCATATGCAGGTTCCCACTGGGGTCCGCACGGATGGTGCGCTGTGCAGGCATCTCTCCGGTGCTCAGCAATACCTGGAACTCGCCGCCGGGCACACGAAGCTGAAGCGTTGCGGGCTTCTCGCCGTTGTTTATCACCACCAGAACCCGTTCTTTGCCCTGCTGGCGCAGGTAAGCGTAGGCGTTCTGCCTGTCGTCAGTCAGCAGGGTGGTCCACTCGCCGCGGCGCAGGGCAGGATGTCCCTTGCGCAGGCGAATCAGCGAAGCCACGAAGTCTCGCAATGCCCTGCCCTCCGGCGAGGGATTCCATTCCATCGGGCGGCGGTTGTCGGGGATGTTTCCACCCTCCATGCCTATCTCGTCGCCGTAGTAGATGGCGGGCGCGCCCGGCAGAGTCATCTGCAACAGGAACGCCAGCCGCACCTTGCGCCAGTCACCACCGCATAACGTGCGCAACCGATGCGTGTCGTGACTGCTGAGCATGTTATACATACCGTATGTGACCGGGCGAGGATAGGTTATCGCCAGCAAGCGCAGTCGGTCCTCCAGCACCGAGGGTGGGATGCGTCGAAACGCCACCCATTCCAGTATCGCCGCGCGCCAGGGATAGTTCATCACCGCGTCGAACATGTCGCCCCTCAGCCAGTGCGAAGCATCTCCCCAAATCTCCCCGATAATCACCGCCTCGGGGCGAACGCGCTTCACTTCCCAACGAAACTCGCGCCAGAAGTGGTCGGGTACTTCGTTCGCCGTGTCCAGACGCCAGCCGTCAAACGGCACTCTCTGCATCCACCGCGTGACCACATCCAGCAGGTAGCGGCGCACCTCCGGGTTTTCGTGGTTGAGCTTGGGCACATACGGGATGTTCCACCATGCGGCATAAGGAGGCGGGTTCTCTATTTTCACAGGATAGCGATGCACCGTGAACCAGTGGCGGTACGCCGACGCCTCCTGCTTCTCCAGAAGGTCACGAAAGGCGAAAAAGTGCACCCCCACGTGATTGAACACGCCATCCAGCACCAGGCGCATTCCCCGTCGTTTCAGCTCGCGACAGAGGGTAATCAGCGCCTCGTCACCGCCAAAGTGAGGGTCCACGCGCGTGTAATCATCGGTATCGTATTTGTGGTGCGTAACGGAGGTGAAAACGGGCGTGAAGTACAGTGTGGTCACCCCCAGCGAATGCAGGTAGTCCACCTTCTGAACCACCCCCCACAGGTCGCCGCCAAAGAACTCATCCGTGCGTCCGGTCTCGTCCAGAGGCTTTTTCGGATCGGGGTCGTTGCTGGGGTCGGCGTTCAGGAAGCGGTCGGGCATAATCTGGTAGAAAACGGCGTCCGCAGTCCACTCGGGCACGCGCACACGAGGCACACGCTGGGGCAATAGCTGGAACCATCGGGCAGGCTTGCTTTCGGACGTACCATCGGGCGACAGCCACACCCTCTTCCCGCCATCCTGCACCGTGAAGAGATACTGCCATGCCCGCACGGGAACGCCCAGCCTGTAGTAGGAGAAGAGGGTATCACGCGCTACCCGGGGCATCCCCTTTCTGGTAAAGCGTCTACCGTCGTACAGGATAAGTTCCACTCCCTGCACGTCCTCGCGGCGGGTGCGCACCGTCAGCAGGAAGCTGTCCCGGTCACCCTGCAGGTAGAGGAGATTCTGCGGGTCGTGACGCAGCGCGGAGAGGGTAATGATGCCATCCCCGGCGCGCCCAGGCGGGTTGATGCCCTTCGCCTCCACCACCAGCAGGGAGTTGATGTTGCCCATGCCGTCGTCCACGTTTTGAACGGCGTTGGGGTCGGTGCGCCACTCGGTGCCGTTAACCACAAACTTATATTGATAGACCCCCGGCATCAGATGCAGGGTCAGCGTCCAGGTCCTGCCCCCGTCTTCGCTGCGCATGGGATGCCTGCCCACCTGCCAGTCGTTGAACGTGCCGGCAAGATACACCACCTGCGCCGGGTCCTCTAACTGCAATCGAAAGGTGACAGGGACCCCGTTCTGCGCCCACAAGTGGGTGGACAGCACCAGCAGAAGACATATCCAGAGGCGCAGCCAGCGCATGGGTTCACCGTCCAGTGGATGCCCTCTCTACCAGCCGACAGGGCACGATATGCCGACGCTGAGCGGGCTGGCGGTCCTCTATCAGGTCAATCAACACGCGGGTGGCAATCTGCGCCAGCGTGCGAATCTCCACCGCTACCGAGCTCAAAGGCGGGTCCACATACTGGCAGAACGGGGTATCGTTGAAGCCGATGATTGCCATCCCCTGCGGAACCGCAACGCCCCGTTCCTTTGCTGCCCGCAGTGCGCCTATCGCCACCAGGTCGTCTACCGCGACCACTGCCGTCGGCGGCTGGGGCAGGTCTAACAATCGGTTCGCCCACCGATAGCCATGCGCTTCCGAAAAGTCCCCCCAGCCTACCAGCTCGGGCGCGTAGTCCAGTCCCGCCTCCTCCAGCGCTTTGCGGTAGCCCTGATAGCGGTCTTCGCACACAAACAGCCCGCGCGGTCCGCCGATGTAGGCGATGCGCCGGTGTCCCTGGCGGATAAGGTGCTCCGTTGCCAGCCGCCCCGCGCCCACGTTGTCGTTGTCCACCGAATAGACGGCGTCGGTCGGCTCATAGCGACCAATCAGCACAAAGGGAAAGCCCTCTTCCAGCAGGCGCGGCATCCGTTCGTCCTGCGTTTGCGGTTCCACCAGAATCAGTCCATCCACGCGCCGTGTGCGCAGGAGATCCTCGTAGATGGCACGGCGCGATTGCAACGCCCTGGCCGCATCCACGCACAGGTGATAGCCTTCTTCACCGGCAAACTCAATGATGGCGGCAATCAGCGCACTGAAGAAAGGGTCGCGTGCCAGCTGTTTCGGGGAGCGATGCACCACCAGCCCCAGCGTGCCGGTGCGCTGGGAACGCAGAGACTGTGCCCGGGCATCGGGTACATAGCCATGCTTTTTGATGACCGCCAGCACCCGCTGGCGCAGCTCTTCGTTGACGCGAGGGTCGCCGCGCAACACGCGCGAAACGGTCGCCTGGGACACGCGCGAAAGTTTGGCTATCTGTTCCTGTGTCAGTTCCGGCATCGTTCTCGCTCAGAATACGTATTCTATCAAAAAGTATAACGGCACGACGGCGGCATGTCAAGGGGGTTTAAGATTTGGACCGCTGAAGAGGGCTTTAGCGGGGCAGGTGTGTGGTTGGACGGAACGCCTCGTCCTGTGTTGCCTGCGACTTGCAGTCGCAAGGGCGAAAACAATAAAGTACCCTCGCAGCGAGTTTCAATCCCTTATAGGTAGGCTTGTTACCTGGTCGTCCTCCAGTGCGCGGCGCTCCACCGCGAGTTTCAATCCCTTATAGGTAGGCTTGTTACCCAAAGATGGGATAGTGGCGATGTGCGGCGGAATGGGTTTCAATCCCTTATAGGTAGGCTTGTTACGAAATGCGTGGATGTCGCACTCGTTCCAAAATCCTCGGTTTCAATCCCTTATAGGTAGGCTTGTTACGGTAGCAGGGTCCCCTGCTACCCCTAAGTAGTAGGGGTTTCAATCCCTTATAGGTAGGCTTGTTACTAATTGCCTCAGCGCGCCTGTCGGCGGTCATATCGTTTCAATCCCTTATAGGTAGGCTTGTTACTCACTACTGGGCTGGCATCTGGGGTCACGACTGGAAGTTTCAATCCCTTATAGGTAGGCTTGTTACGAGCAAAGTTGAAAAGTTGAACGTTGTGGTGAAAAAAGTTTCAATCCCTTATAGGTAGGCTTGTTACGGGGCACAAACGCCCAAAACCGTGCTCGCTATCAGCGGTTTCAATCCCTTATAGGTAGGCTTGTTACCCTTCGCCGCATATGAGGCGCGGGTATAGCTATTGAAGTTTCAATCCCTTATAGGTAGGCTTGTTACCATTCTAAGGAGGTGGAGGGATGACGAAAAAGAACAGTTTCAATCCCTTATAGGTAGGCTTGTTACCCATTCTAAGGAGGTGGAGGGATGACGAAAAAGAACAGTTTCAATCCCTTA
This sequence comes from Chthonomonadia bacterium, assembly GCA_013314755.1. Classification (GTDB taxonomy): domain Bacteria; phylum Armatimonadota; class HRBIN16; order HRBIN16; family HRBIN16; genus HRBIN16. The sequence continues at coordinate 4,800 of JABUFA010000010.1, read as the reverse complement.
TAGGTAGGCTTGTTACCATTCAGACTTGGCAAAGTGAAGCGGTTCATCGCCAGGTTTCAATCCCTTATAGGTAGGCTTGTTACAAAATGCAGGAACTTGAAACCCTTAAATCGCAGCTGGGTTTCAATCCCTTATAGGTAGGCTTGTTACAATCTCCATCTTTCCCCTCCGTCTCCACTATGATAGTTTCAATCCCTTATAGGTAGGCTTGTTACTCGGTATCTCCCACGTATTCTACCCGCTTCCTTAGCGTTTCAATCCCTTATAGGTAGGCTTGTTACATCGTTGCTGGTGGTTCGGAGCGTATATGAATTGTGGTTTCAATCCCTTATAGGTAGGCTTGTTACTTTCTTTCGTAGCGGTCTCCGCTTGTCTGGATACCTGTTTCAATCCCTTATAGGTAGGCTTGTTACCTGGCTGAGGCTTTGAGGCAGGCTGCTGTGGATTTGGTTTCAATCCCTTATAGGTAGGCTTGTTACCCCGTATGGGGGTTTTCGTGGCATTGACGCGCCAGCGTTTCAATCCCTTATAGGTAGGCTTGTTACCGACGACGGGCTTAATGGCGCGACACCCCTGGCGGGTTTCAATCCCTTATAGGTAGGCTTGTTACGCGCGTGCGACCACACGCTCCAGTTCGTCCAGTCCCTGCGTTTCAATCCCTTATAGGTAGGCTTGTTACTAGATGGGTACCTCGCCGCTTCCCTCAGCCAGCCGCGTTTCAATCCCTTATAGGTAGGCTTGTTACAAATATCGCCGTCCCAGCTGCTGACATGCTGTCAGAGGTTTCAATCCCTTATAGGTAGGCTTGTTACCGTTACTGGCAGATTTCCATCTTCGTTTAAACGTTGTTTCAATCCCTTATAGGTAGGCTTGTTACAAGCAAGTCGTCGTGGAAATGCCAGCACCGAAGGATCAGGTTTCAATCCCTTATAGGTAGGCTTGTTACCCTGCTCATCTATGATGTGCTGGCGACAGTGCTCGTGTTTCAATCCCTTATAGGTAGGCTTGTTACGCATGGTAATGGGCGCGATGCCACCTGCCGGATTTACGCGTTTCAATCCCTTATAGGTAGGCTTGTTACCGCTTGTCCTCCAACCGCCAGTCTCCATCTGTATAAGTTTCAATCCCTTATAGGTAGGCTTGTTACTTGCTTATCGATGAATATCGGTGTGTTGCGTGGTCGCGTTTCAATCCCTTATAGGTAGGCTTGTTACGCCCAATCACCGCATACACTCGTTACAACTACATACGTTTCAATCCCTTATAGGTAGGCTTGTTACCAACTGAACTATACATGCTACAACACCGACTTCACTCGTTTCAATCCCTTATAGGTAGGCTTGTTACTCGTCGAATAGGTGACATCATCTGTGCTGCCATAAAGTTTCAATCCCTTATAGGTAGGCTTGTTACTGATTCGCACGGACAACTCTCTCAGCATGCCACCATGGTTTCAATCCCTTATAGGTAGGCTTGTTACCCGCATTTGTAGGGAGCAATCCACTGTGAGCGCCACGTTTCAATCCCTTATAGGTAGGCTTGTTACCTGTTGGCTTCACTCTTGGGGGACCCCAGCACCACGTTTCAATCCCTTATAGGTAGGCTTGTTACACAATCCCATGCATCCCCTGCAGGCGAAATCCACCAGTTTCAATCCCTTATAGGTAGGCTTGTTACGCCCAATCACCGCATACACTCGTTACAACTACATACGTTTCAATCCCTTATAGGTAGGCTTGTTACGAAGTTCTGATGTCGTTTCAATCCTCACCCGTCCCGAGTTTCAATCCCTTATAGGTAGGCTTGTTACCGCTACCGGGCTGGGCGATGTGGTGCTCTCGCTCCTGGTTTCAATCCCTTATAGGTAGGCTTGTTACCAGCAAAAAAAAAGCCCATGCGCTCGCGTGAGCGCAGTTTCAATCCCTTATAGGTAGGCTTGTTACGCATTTGCCGCAGGGAGCACCGTCACCTGCGCTTTTGTTTCAATCCCTTATAGGTAGGCTTGTTACCAAATTGGGACGCTGACGGTGTACGACGGGCCAGAGTTTCAATCCCTTATAGGTAGGCTTGTTACCGCTACCGGGCTGGGCGATGTGGTGCTCTCGCTCCTGGTTTCAATCCCTTATAGGTAGGCTTGTTACGTGTGCAAATCCCTATCATCTCCGGCAATGCCATCCGGTTTCAATCCCTTATAGGTAGGCTTGTTACCTGCCTGCAACGCCGGCGAGTTCGCACTACCCCGGGTTTCAATCCCTTATAGGTAGGCTTGTTACACGTACTGCTCATCACAGGAGACTTGGTGCACGCTTGTTTCAATCCCTTATAGGTAGGCTTGTTACACGTGGTGGAACTGCGTGCAGTGGGGATGACCACCACAGTTTCAATCCCTTATAGGTAGGCTTGTTACCCACCAAATCGCACCCCATCCCGCCATACATGCACAAGTTTCAATCCCTTATAGGTAGGCTTGTTACTCGCAAGCAGTCGCACAGAAAGCCTCGAGTACTTCAGTTTCAATCCCTTATAGGTAGGCTTGTTACCCTACCGTGTAGTCCTGCACCCGCGCTAGGTCCCACCGTTTCAATCCCTTATAGGTAGGCTTGTTACCGGAGCCTACCTTCAAGGCCAGCTCGCGATGCCCCGGTTTCAATCCCTTATAGGTAGGCTTGTTACGACTCCGAGTAGCAGGCTCCCGGCCGTTGAGATCATGGTTTCAATCCCTTATAGGTAGGCTTGTTACCGCGTCAGGATCCGTACTCGCTACCGCAAGTACGAGAAGTTTCAATCCCTTATAGGTAGGCTTGTTACCCAACAAATGACAAGCGGTACTTCAACACCGTACCGTGTTTCAATCCCTTATAGGTAGGCTTGTTACAGATAAGCTCCAGTTGATCCACAGAGCTGTTGAGAAGTTTCAATCCCTTATAGGTAGGCTTGTTACCGGAGCCTACCTTCAAGGCCAGCTCGCGATGCCCCGGTTTCAATCCCTTATAGGTAGGCTTGTTACAGATGACCTGATGACGCCGTTCCCTGTAGAGATCGAGTTTCAATCCCTTATAGGTAGGCTTGTTACCTTAGCGCACTCTCAACGGGGCTTGCTGTCAGTGTGGTTTCAATCCCTTATAGGTAGGCTTGTTACGAAGGCCAGCTCCAGTCTTTCCGCCGCATCTCTGTAGTTTCAATCCCTTATAGGTAGGCTTGTTACTTCACCGAATCCCCGCGCCGCTGAAATCTCGTTCGCGTTTCAATCCCTTATAGGTAGGCTTGTTACAGTGGCGTACTGATCCATCCTATTCCCATCTTCACAGGTTTCAATCCCTTATAGGTAGGCTTGTTACCCGCTACGGGTACAGCGAACAGTATCGGTCAGCTGCTGTTTCAATCCCTTATAGGTAGGCTTGTTACGAGTAAGCAACAACAGGGGACCGATAGTTGCGCTAGCGTTTCAATCCCTTATAGGTAGGCTTGTTACCGCAGCGCTGATTACACTGACGAGCACATCATCCCCGTTTCAATCCCTTATAGGTAGGCTTGTTACTTCAACAGCGTGGATGATGTCATGCGCAACCCATCAGGTTTCAATCCCTTATAGGTAGGCTTGTTACCAACATCAATAACACCACCGATACTCTCCCAGTGATGGTTTCAATCCCTTATAGGTAGGCTTGTTACCAAAAATGTGGTATGGATAAATCTTCTGGTTATTATCCGTTTCAATCCCTTATAGGTAGGCTTGTTACCTGCAACATCCAATCTGTCCGTTATCAGCTTGCCGAGTTTCAATCCCTTATAGGTAGGCTTGTTACTCTGCCTGGCGATCTCTTGTTCGCGGCGGGTTAGACGTTTCAATCCCTTATAGGTAGGCTTGTTACGCAAGGGCATCGTGCGCTCATACGCCTACCGTGCCAGTTTCAATCCCTTATAGGTAGGCTTGTTACGGGATAACAACCCCGCCCTATGGTACGAGCAAGCGCGTTTCAATCCCTTATAGGTAGGCTTGTTACAAGGCGATGAGACAGTTATAGTGCAAGGCACAGTCAGTTTCAATCCCTTATAGGTAGGCTTGTTACAATCGTTCTCATCTCCATTCCCATCTCCGAACCAGGGTTTCAATCCCTTATAGGTAGGCTTGTTACCATATTGCCGATGGCGCCATCACTTCCGCCAAGCTAGGTTTCAATCCCTTATAGGTAGGCTTGTTACCTGGCCCGAACACGCTGGACAACACGTCTAAGATTCGTTTCAATCCCTTATAGGTAGGCTTGTTACTGATTTTGCGATATAGCGATGTCTGCGCTGTTGCGGTTTCAATCCCTTATAGGTAGGCTTGTTACATGCCCGCTGCCGTAGCCGCAGCTGTGGCAAACGCGAGTTTCAATCCCTTATAGGTAGGCTTGTTACGCGCTCGGATCATCTGTTCGCTGCGTTTGACTTTCAGGTTTCAATCCCTTATAGGTAGGCTTGTTACTACTTTCAGAGTTCTCCGGTCATCCCATCGACAAGCGTTTCAATCCCTTATAGGTAGGCTTGTTACAACACGACTCGGTCAGGATGTTCTCGCAGGACTGGGTTTCAATCCCTTATAGGTAGGCTTGTTACTCGCCGGCACGAAGTCCGACGATTCGCCCTCAAATACGTTTCAATCCCTTATAGGTAGGCTTGTTACACGCCTCTACTGGTGCAAGCTGGCCTTCGAACAGCTTGTTTCAATCCCTTATAGGTAGGCTTGTTACGAGCCTGAACCAGAGCCTGCGCCACAGCCTGTCCGTCGTTTCAATCCCTTATAGGTAGGCTTGTTAC
>JABUFA010000061.1 GCA_013314755.1 Chthonomonadia bacterium | reverse complement strand
AGAGCGCCGCCGCCCGCCAGCATGATTCCCCGGTTGATAATATCGGCGGCGAGCTCGGGCGGGGTCATCTCCAGCGTGATTTTCACCGCCTCCACGATGGCGTTGACCGGCTCCTGAATGGCATGGCGAATCTCTTCGGAAGAGATGACCGCACTGCGCGGAAGCCCGGTAATCAGGTCGCGCCCGCGCACCTCCATGGTCATCTCCTCTTCCAGCGGATAGGCGGAGCCAATCTGGATTTTCGCCTCTTCCGCGGTGCGGTCGCCGATGAACAGGTTATACGTGCGGCGCACATAGGCGGCAATCGCTTCATCAATTTCGTCGCCGGCGATGCGAATGGAACGGCTCGCCACGATACCCGATAGCGAGATGACCGCCACCTCGGTGGTCCCCCCGCCGATATCCACAATCATCGAACCGGTGGCATCGCCTACCGGCAAGCCCGCGCCAATCGCCGCCGCCATCGGCTCCTCAATCAGGTACGATTCCTTCGCGCCCGCCTTCTTGCAGGCGTCCATCACCGCGCGACGCTCCACTTCCGTCACACCGCTGGGAATGCCCACCACCACCGTTGGCGCCGCCCAGGAACGCCGGTGCACTTTCTGGATGAAATAACGGAGCATCTTCTCGGTCTGGTCAAAGTCGGCAATCACGCCATCTTTGAGGGGGCGAATGGCGATGATGTTGCCCGGGGTACGCCCCAGCATCCGCTTTGCTTCCTCACCGACCGCCAGCACCTTTTTGGTATCTTTTTCGATAGCCACAACCGAAGGCTCACGGAGGAGAATGCCTTTGCCTCGCACGTGTACCAGCGTGTTCGCCGTGCCGAGGTCAATGCCCATATCCCGCGAGAAACGCCCCAGAAGCTTTTTCCAAATCGTCATGCGAGCTGTTCACGCCTCCATCCTGCGCAATACATCACTTCATATATCATAACACAAAACGCGAAGTATCTCCTTGTCTTTTGGATTGCTGAAGCCATGCTTCAGCGGTACGAATGTCAGGATTGTTCCCTACCTTCTATTGTGCCCTTGCGATTGGAAACCGCAGGCTACACTTGGCGAAACCTGCCCAAGCAGGTTGGTTGCTGAAGCAAGCTTCAGCACTCCAAAGAGGTCAGCCTCCGCAAGGAGGCTTTGTCATGGGTAGCCCGCAACTTTTAGTTGCAGGGGCTGTTTTTAACCTCCGCCCTTATGGAGTGCTGAAGCCATGCTTCAGCAGTACAAGGCACAGGTGTGGATGCACTGAAGCAAGCTTCAGCACTCCAAAAACCTGATTCGCTGAAGCAAGCTTCAGCACTCCAAAAATCTGAAGGGGCGAGGGGTTTCCCTCGCCCCGTGGGCAGACAACCTATCCGCTGCCGCCTCCGCCCTCGCCGCTACCTTCCAGCCGGATGGCGCGATAACCACCCTTCGAGCGGTAATACAGGAACTGCAAGCCAAACAGCACCACCAGAATCACCGGCAGTATCGCCACGTAGCGGATAGCCATGGCTGCGCCCTGTTTCAGCGCCTCTTTAATCACCTGGCTCTGCTGTTGAGCCGTGGGGTCGCCTGCCTCTGCCTGCTTCCGGATTTCCTCTGCCTTTTCGGGGCTGAACTTGCTATCCACCACCACAATCTGGCGGATTTCCGGCGTCAGGTGCTGGATGGTGTGGTGGTCATAGATGCGTCCCATCACCGGACCGGCGATGCCCGCGGCAATCATGCCCGTCGCGCCCATCACCGCCAGCAGGAACTCGCCACCGCGCGGATAGCGCTCGGAAGTGACGCCCAGCATGGTGGGCCAGAAGTACGCCTTGCCGATGCCGAACACGGTGGCTGCGGCGAACGCCACGCCAGGCGCAAACGCATGGCTCAGCCAGTACAGACCGACCGCCGCCAGCGCAGCGCAAATCGCCAGCAGTCCCACCGGGGTAAACGCCCGGGTCAGCGGACCGGCGAACAGCCTCAGCACGAACATCAAGCCCGCCGTGTACACCAGGAACAGGATGCCACGAATGCCCACCGTGTCGGTCAGCACCGAGCCAACCCACTGGTCAGGTCCCAGTTCGGTGATGGCGGTCATACACATGCACAGCATCAACAACAACACGCCCGGGCGCAGGATCTCTTTGAACATCTCAGCAGTGGATACGCCGGACGCCGCGCGCTCGGTGGGCGGGAACTTTTCGGTCCATATCATCGCACCGTAGATGACCGCGGGGATGAGAATGGTGGCGATTCGCACCTGCCAGCTTGCGTTGAAGTACTCTGCCAGCGCTGCGGTAATCAAACCGCCGATGACCAGCCCGCCGGGCCACCAGGCATGAAGCACGTTCAGCTTGTGCGTCTTATCGTCGGGATACATGGTGGCGGCAAGTGGGTTGATAACGCCCTCCACCGTGCCGTTCGCCAGACCAATCAGCAGGGTAGCGGCGAGCAACACGGGAAATCCGAACTGCTGAGGCAGGGTAGGCGAGGCGATGGATATCACAATACCCAGGATGTGACCAATACAGGCGAGCCGAAGTAGCCTGCCCATGCCAATGATGTTGCACAGGGGACCCACAATCAGAATGGCGATGGGGAAGCCCCAGATGCCCATCAGGTTCACAAAGCCCTGCTGTTCGTGACTGATGTTGAAGGTGACCCCCAGCTCCTTCAGGATGTCGGCGCGGATGGAGAAAGCCATTGCGGTGGTCACCAGTGCGATACAGCTGGCGATAAACAGCTTCTCGCGATGGTACGTTCCTGACGAACCGTGCGCGTTCAACTTCCTACCTCCTTCACCTGATAAAGTTTTGAAGCACAAGCTACGAATCTGTGCTTGATTTTAAATCCTTTTCGGCACGGACGTCAAGAATGCCTTTTTAGAAGCTCTGTCCCAGCGTCACGTAGGTGAACACCTTCTCCCTGCCGACGCCCACATCCAGCCGGATGGCGCCAAACGGCGAGAAGAACCTTACCCCAACGCCGGCGCCCACGTTCAGCCGGATGCTACTTTCGTTCGTCCAGGCGTCGCCGACATCCAGAAACACCACTCCCTGAATGCCCTCCAGCACGGGGACACGTACCTCACCGCTGAGCAGTAGCATCCGATTGCCCCGGAAGCGGTCAAACTCGTAGCCGCGCAGGTCAAAACCGCCCAACCAGAAGCTTTCCGATAGCGGCACCCCCTCCGAGGCGAAGCCTGCCATTGCTCGCAGCGCGACCGTACCCTGCCTGGGCATCCCCCAGTAGCCGCGAAGGTCCACGGTTACCCGGTCAAAGGCGAAATCCCCACCCCACGAACGCTGCGCCGACTCCCAGCTGGCGAGCATGAACGCTCCACGTCGGGGATTTGTCCTGTCGTTGCGCGAGTCGTACGCCACCCGCAATCCCGGCGCCACCACCCGCCCCCGATTCAGCAGCCGCTGTGCCGGAGACAGCAGAAAGATGGGTGCGTCGTCGTAGTTGACCGCGTCGTTCCGGTAGGTGGCAAGCACCTGAAGGCGGTCGTTCCATCGCCTGCCCAGCAGTAAGGTATAGCCCCGCCGCCGCTCGAAGGTGCGCAGGGTCACGTCGACGTCCGAAAAGGTTGGGCGGAACACCGACTGCAAATCGTAGGCACTGATGCCTATCGTTAGTCCCCAGCTGGTCAGGTTGGGATCCATGTAGCTGAACAGATACGCCTGTCGCTGTTCGCCCTCTTCGGGACCGCCGTCGTAGAAGATGGTTCCTCGTTGCCACTGCAGTTGCAGTTCCTGTCCCCCACCGAACAGGTTGATATCAGAGAACTCGAGGTAGCCCAGCAATCCTCGTCGCGAAGTGTAAGCCAGCGCCGCGGTAAACTGCGTCATGTTGGATTCATCCACGACGACGTTCACCAGCACCTGCCCCAGGTCATCGGCAGGTTCGGGGGCAATCTGAACATCCTTCAGGTAGGGAATACTGCCCAGCCGTTTGCGTTCCTCCTGCAGTTTGGGCAGGGAGTACACCTCGCCCGGGCGCAACTGCAGATTGCGCAGGATGGTGCTGGTGCGGGTGCGCCGGTTGCCCGTCACGCGAATCTCGCGGATGCGCCCCTCCGCTATCCGCACGACCAGCGTGCCATCAGGCTGAAGGTCAAAACCCGCCACCCGCGCCAGCGGATAGCCCTTCTGCTCGTAGAGCCTCTGGATGGCTTCCGCATCCTGGCGCAACCGCTCCTCATCGTAACTGCTGCCCCTCTGCGTCTGCATGACCGCCAGTATCTGCTCGGGGGGGATGGTGGTGGAGCCGTCGGGTTGCGAGCCTTCAAACCGGATGGAGGTCACTGCCTGCGGCTGCCCCAAAACCGCGCCTGCAACACAGAAGAGCGTGAGAAAAACCGATAGTAGGCGGGACATGTTGCAACCTCCTTTGCCTCAGTAAAGCACCTTCCCGATGATGCTGCTGAGCGGAATCGGACCGAATGTCCGACTGTCTTCGGATACCTCGAGGTTATCACCAACTACGTAGACATGGTTCGCAGGCACGCGCGTGCCATCGGGAGCGGTCTCGTAAGGTAGAGCGACCACCCGCTTCACCAGCAGTTGACCGTTGCGGGTGAACACCACGACGTCGCCATGCTTCAGCGGACCAAACAACAGCCCGCCCTTGCCGATAAGGATAACCTGCCCATCGTGGAAGGTAGGCTCCATGGATTTTCCCCTGACAATCGACAGGGTGAAAAAACTGTGATAGAGGAAGGCGATAATCAAAAAGACAAATAAAGCTACGGCTTGTCTCAGCCAGCGCGAGCGCTTGACTGGTTGGTCCGGCTGTTCGCTTGGAGCGGACTGCATGGCAGTGCCTCTTTCTGTAAGAATCATGTTATTTTGAGTATACTCTTTGAGGACACTGCATTCAAGAGGAGGTCAGGTTGCATGTCCCTGTGGCAGGGAGTGCTGGAGAAGATAGCGCAGAACACGGCGATGTGGCTTGGGTTCTGTTTGATTCTGCAGGTGGTATGGCTGGTTCTTGTCGTGCTGTTGCTCGCACGTACCCGTGCGTTGAGCAGGCGTTTACAGCGCTTGAGCGCAGGCACGACAGGAGCCAGTCTTGAGCGAGTGCTGGTGGACCATCTTGCCCGCGTGGAGCAGGTGGATACGCGCCAGAGCCAGATGGAGGAGCGGGTATCTGCGCTGGAGGCACAGCTGCCCCTGTGTGTACAGCGTGTTGGTCTGGTACGATACGATGCCTTCGAAGATGTCGGTGGACAGCAGAGCTTCTCGCTGGCACTGCTGGATGCTCGGCAGAATGGGCTGGTGCTGACGAGCGTGTATAGTCGCTCGGACGTGCGCGTATACGCGAAGGCGATTCGGCAGGGTCAACCCTCGCACCCACTCAGTGAAGAAGAGGTACGGGCGATACAGAACGCTCTCTCCTCGGCGTGAGACGGACGCGATGACATCACCGCAAGACAGCCAGCTGATTGAACGATGCCGTCATGGCGACCGCGAGGCGTTCGACGAACTGGTGCGCCGATACGAGCGCCAGGCATACAACCTCGCCTATCGCCTGACGGGCAACTATGACGACGCCAGCGATGTGGTGGTGGAAGCCTTTGTGCGCGCCTTTCAGGGGCTTCACACCTTTCGCGGCGATGCGAACTTCGGCACGTGGCTCCATCGGGTGGTGGTGAACACCTTTCTGGACCTGCGCAAGCGGTCTAAAGGGCGCCAGCAAGTGGTTTCGCTTGAAGAGCAGATGGAGCTGGACGGGGACATGCTCACCCGCCAGATAGAGGACACCTCGCCCGGTCCGCAGGAGCTGGTGGAGGAGCAGGAGCGTGAGCAGGTGTTACAGCGCGCCATTGACCAGCTCTCGCCGGAGCGGCGCATCCTGATTGTGCTGTACCACTTCGAGAACCTCTCCTATGAAGAGATTGCGCAGATGCTGAAACTGCCCGTAGGTACGGTCAAAAGCCGGCTGAACCGTGCCCGTCTGGCTCTGCGCGAGATTCTAGAACCCTCGCGGGAACTTTTCGGAAGATAGAGGCGTCAAATCCAGCGAAGAACCCGCACGTAAAAGAGTGGTGTCAACCCATGCGTTGCGAACAGTTTGAGGAACTGATATCGGCATATATCGAACGAAGCATCGCGCCTGCCCTCGCGACGAAGATGGACGAGCACGTGGCGCAGTGCTCCGCCTGCCGCACCCGGTTGCAGGACGTTCAAGCGTTGTGGCAGATGATGGAATCCGCGCCGCGCGTGGAGCCTCCACTCTCCCTGCACGCACGCATTATGCAGGAGGTGGAGAACCGAGTACCTAGTGTGCCAGCCGTGCGCTGGTGGGATCTGGCATGGCGCCCGCGCTTCGCCTTCGCTGTGGCAGCGGTGCTGATGCTTGTGGCACTGTTCCTCTGGACTCGCGGGGTGAACGATACGGGAGCGATTGCATTGAGCGTGGTTCCCGAAGGTGGCAGCCCGGTAGCCCCGCTGAAGAACACGCCACTGCCCGTGCGCTTCGAGCCGTTCCGCGCGGACACAGGCGACCTGCGCTGGATGTTGCGACTGAACGCTCCCTCTGCGACCGCCGTGCAGGTGTTTGCGGGTACACAGAGCGTATGGAGCGGAATTGTGGAGAAGGAGACGGTGGTGGTTCTGCCCGCTTCGTCGCACACTTCGGCGCTGAGCGTGCGTGTGGTATGGGACAGCAGAGGTGCGCTGACTGCATGGCTCCCATCCGATATAGCCCAGGCGGAGCGCAAACCGGTGATGGTGCTCAGGCAAGCCAGCATTGAAGATACCCTGTCGCATGTCGCGCAGGCGTACGGCGTTCCGCTGGTACTGATTGGCGACGCGGACTCGCTGACGCGGGTGAATCTCGAGTCCACGGGCGTTGCACTGGACGAAATGTTGCGCAGGCTGGCACAGAGCCTGCATCTGGAGATTTCACGTGCCGAGGATGGCACAACCGTCTTAACTGCCCGGTAACCCCATCCCGTCCGCCCTACCCAAACACACCGCCCCGTTACCCCGCGGGGCGGTGTGCCAATTATATCGCAATTGTAGCAATTCTCCTTGACCTGCACCAAAAATGTGTTATCTTAATATAGGGGCGTTATGCCACAGCGTTTCGCCCCGTTTCGCTAAAACTCTATATGATGGGTGGAAGGATATGGCGAATAAGCGTGTGTACCTTTTCGAAGAAGGAAATGCCCAGATGCGTGACCTGCTGGGCGGCAAGGGTGCAAACCTTGCCGAAATGACCAACATTGGCTTACCCGTTCCTCCGGGTTTCACCATTACGACCGAAGTGTGTATGGATTACCTCCGCAGCGGCGGCAAGTTTCCTGAAGGGTTGATGGATGAGGTGCGTGCCGCCATGGCAGAGGTGGAGCGCAGAATGGGGCGCAATTTCGGCGACCCAGAAAACCCTCTGCTGGTGTCGGTGCGTTCGGGCGCTAAGTTCTCGATGCCCGGCATGATGGACACCATCCTCAACCTGGGGCTGAACGCGAAGACCGTAGAAGGTCTGATCAAACAGTCAAACAATCCTCGCTTTGCCTACGATGCCTATCGCCGCTTCATTATGATGTTCTCGGACATCGTGCTGGGTGTGGAGCGGCACAAGTTCGAGGAACTGCTGGACGAATACAAGAAGAAGCTGGGCGTTACCCAGGATACCGAGGTTCCCGCGGACGCGCTGAAGCAGCTGTGTGGCGACTACCTGGCGCTGGTGCAGGCGGAGACCGGCAAAAGCTTCCCCGAAGACCCCTTCGAGCAACTGCAGATGGCAATCGAAGCGGTGTTCAAGTCGTGGAACAACCCGCGAGCGCAGGTCTACCGCGAGCGCGAAGGCATCCCATGGGACCTGGGCACCGCCGTCAACGTGCAGACAATGGTGTTCGGCAACATGGGCGATGACTCGGGCACCGGTGTGGCGTTCACCCGCGACCCGGCGACCGGCGCGAAGGAGCTGTACGGCGAGTACCTGGTGAACGCGCAAGGCGAGGACGTGGTGGCGGGCATTCGCACACCGATGCACCTGAGCGAGCTGAAGACCATCAACCCCGACATCTACAAACAGTTCGAAGACATCGCCCTCCTGCTGGAGAAGCACTACCGCGACATGATGGACATCGAGTTCACCGTCGAGAAGAACCGCCTGTTCATCCTGCAGTGTCGCGTGGGCAAGCGCACCTCGCTGGCGGCGGTCAAAATCGCGGTGGACATGGCGAAGGAAGGGCTGATCAGCAAGGATGAAGCCATCCTGCGCGTGAAGCCCGGCGATATCGACCAGCTCCTGCACCCGCAGATTGACCCCAAGGCGAAGGTGAACGTCATCGCCAAGGGTCTGGCGGCGTCGCCCGGTGCGGCGGTGGGCAAGGCGATCTTCGACGCAGATACTGCCGCCGAGCGGGGCAAAACCGAACCGGTCATCCTTGTGCGCCCCGAAACCACCCCCGACGACATCCACGGAATGCTGGCATCGAAGGGCGTGTTGACCGCACGCGGTGGAATGACCAGCCATGCGGCGGTGGTGGCGCGCGGATTCGGCATCCCCTGCGTGGCGGGCTGTGAGGCAATCTCTATCGACCTGAACAAGCGCGAGTTCAGCACCAACGGCATCACCGTCAAGGAAGGAGATTGGATTTCCATCAACGGCTCGACGGGCGAGGTTATCCTCGGGCAGGCGCCGCTGGTGGAAGCCATGTTCACCGACGAGCTGCACGAACTGCTGGACTGGGCGGACGAGCGGCGCCGGCTGGGCGTGCGCACCAACGCCGACAACCCGCGCGATGCCAAACAGGCGGTGGAGTTCGGCGCGGAGGGCATCGGACTGTGCCGCACCGAGCACATGTTCTTTGAGCCCGACCGCCTGCCGGTAGTGCAGGACATGATTCTGGCTCGCGACGAGGAGCAGAGACGCGCCGCGCTGGCGAAGCTCCTTCCGGTCCAGCAGAAGGACTTCGAGGGCATCTTTGAGGTGATGGAGGGACGCCCCGTCACCATCCGCCTGATCGACCCGCCTCTGCACGAGTTCCTGCCCAGCTACGAGCAGACCCTGCGCGAGGTAACCGAACTGCGCCAGGCGGTGAACACGCTCGGGGGCAAGGCGCTGGAAGGCATCCTCGCCGAGAAGGAGCGTCTGCTGGAAGCGATTGAGAGCATGCGCGAGTTCAACCCGATGCTGGGTCTGCGCGGGTGCCGCCTGTCTATCCTCTTCCCCGAAATCGTGGAGATGCAGGTGCGCGCCATCCTGCAAGCAGCGGTCGCGGTGAAGAAGCGCGGTATTGACGTGCACCCCGAGATTATGATTCCGCTCGTGGGCGACGTCAACGAGCTGGTGTTCGTGCGCGAGAAGCTGGAAGCGGTGGCGAAGGCGGTTCTGGAAGAGACCGGCGCGGACATCGACTACAAGTTCGGCACGATGATTGAAATCCCGCGCGCGGCGCTGACCGCCGACGAGATTGCCCAGCACGCCGAGTTCTTCTCGTTCGGCACGAACGACCTGACGCAGACCACCTTCGGCATCAGCCGCGACGACGCCGAGGGCAAGTTCCTGCAGAAGTATGTGGAGATGGACGTCCTGCCCGCCAACCCGTTCGAGAAGCTGGACCGCAAGGGCGTCGGCAAGCTGATGAAGATGTGCGTGCAAGATGCCCGACAGGTGAACCCCAGCATCAAACTGGGCATCTGTGGCGAGCACGGCGGCGAGCCGTCGTCGGTAGAGTTCTGCCACGAAATCGGGCTGGACTACGTCTCCTGCTCGCCGTTCCGCGTACCGATTGCCCGACTCGCTGCGGCTCAGGCGGCGATTAAGGACAAGGTATCGGTGACGGTGGACAAGTAGTCACACCAAGCGGAAAGCCCCCTCTGCGCGAGGGGGCTCTTTTCTTATCTACTCATCCCCAATTTCGCCGAAGTTAGTGACCAGCCACGCGAAATCCCACAGCGTGATTTCCCCGTCGCCGTCCAGGTCTGCGTCCACGTTATAATCCGGCTCGCCTGCCAGCGCCCCGAACGAAGCCACCAGCTGCCCGAAGTCAAATAGCGTTACCTCGTTATCGCCGTCGATATCGCCCGTTAGCAAATCGACTTCGGGCATACCCAGGGTCAACACAGTCTTCTTTCTGTGGGGAGCGCACGGTGTAGCGCAGATGCTCCGGTGTCTCGCCCAGCCAGCCATCCATCCAGATGTTCAGGTAAAGCGAGGATGTACCCGCGTAGCTGTTGTCGGCGACTGCGAAGAAGGTTCTGCCGGCTATGGCGAGCTGGTTGCTGTTACGCCCAAAGTGAACCGTTTGCCCGCCGAAACCATCTCGCCACCGGGCTACTAACCTTACCTCGCCCGATACGGGGTTCCACGTATATACGTCAGTTCTCTTATCCACTTCTGCCGGAACGGCAACGGTAACGGCGATCACCTCAGCGTTTGCAGAGACACGCAGATGTCTGTGCAGACCGCCGTACGCCGAGAGCTCTTTGGGGACACTGATGAAGCCATCCCTCAACAAATTGTCTGTTTGCAGGTCGTGCAACAGCAACCGATAGGTCGCGTAGGTATCGGTGGTGCTATAGCTGTAAGCAATCAGCAGAGACCTTCCACCGTCCAAAACGGCTATATCGTCTCCAGCAGGGAAGGAACGCACGACCACCCCGTCTGGCACGCGGCGCACCCTGACCTCATCTTCCAGCGTTACCGCCAGCGAACCGTCGGGCACGATGTCGAAGATCTTCACCCGCTCTGCAAGCAGGCGTGGCGAGCCTCCCGCCACGTCTACCGAATACAGCCTGTCCATTGTGTCCAGCACAAACAGGCGCGAGCCGTCGGTATTCATCTGGAAATACCTGGGCTCGTCAAGGTCGGTCTGTGGGAACAACGGCAGTGAAAGCATCTGGCTTACGCTGCCCTCGTCGTTCAGCCGGAAAACGGTGATGCCGTCGTTATAGGGGTAGTTCACATACACGCGCCCGTCGGGAGAGATGACGTTGGTGACAGGCATGTGAGATAGGACATATCGCCTGGCCAGCGAACCATCGGCAACGGAATACAGGCTGATGCCTTCCCTGTTCGCCACAGCCAGCCATGCATCGTTGGCGACGAAACCCAGCACCCTGTTGGAGGGGTGATGCCACTCTTCAACCGTTGCACCTGTGTGCGTGTCCACCACCTCGGTGCGATATGGAAACTGCATATACAGTCTGGCGCTGTCGTGGGAGAAGGCAAGTGTCCAGACTTCATTCTCGGAGGTGAACGGATAGGTCTCGCCTGCCACCAGTGCGCCGTCGCTCAGCCTCCACAGCCGCCACCAGCCTGTTTCGTAATACATGCCGTATCCTGCCGCCAGGTAGTTTCCATCGGGGCTGAACTGCATGACGAAAGGTGGCCAATAATCAGTAGCAAATGAATACAGTAGCTGTCCATTGTCGCCGCGACAAACGGCAACCTGGCGTGCACTGACGATAGCAAAGCGGTCACCGGTGGGCGATACCGCCAGGTCTCCAGTATCTACAGCAGAGAACTGCCGTACGAGCCTTCCATCTGCGGTCGAGCGCACCTCGATCATCCCGCTGTCGCGCAAGACGAACAGAAGCCTGCCGTCTGCTGTCAGGGCGACACTCTCGGAATATCTGCGAATATAGGAGTAAATCAGTCGCGGGGGCGTGACCTGCCAGAGCTGTATCTCGCCCGCTGAGGTAAGCATGTACTTCCCGTCGCGGGAAGCCTGCAGCGGTGCTCCAGCGTTCAGCCGCTTCACAAGGCGGAACGAGGGCATGTCGCGCAGTTCCAGCCCCTTATCCGTTCTGACCGCAAGAAGTCGGCTACCAACGAAGCGGGCAGGCGCCCCGCGCAGCACGCGCACCAGCTGGCGGTCAGGCAGGGAATACACGAGGGTGTTGAAGTACTGACCGAACGTCATCCACCTGCCAGCCGGAGAGATGTCCATCCAGACCGATTCCGCAGGCGATGCCTGTATCCAGCGAACGTCCACCTGAGCACCGGCGGGCAGAAGCAGAGCCAGCACCACCAGTGCCAGCCATCCAGAGCGGGTAAAGAGGCGAACCACTGGCGTTTCCTCCTTTCATTCCGTACGCGGTAATGCGATTCTAAACCCCTCAGACGGAAAAGTCAAAACCTCGCAAAATTACCTGTTGCCAATTTTGGCACAGGCAATTATACTTAAGAGTGTGCTTCGCACCATGCGAGAAAGGAGGGAGCACGAACATGAGCGTTCGCTGGATGATGGCGGTCGTCGCAATGGTTGCGCTGGAGATGACCGCAGCGCGGGCTCAGCTTGTCTGGTACGACTCCGGAGGCTTCGAAGCACCTGTCTTTAGCCCCGGTGTGTTGAACGGACAGGATGGCTGGGTTAGCGCTCCAGGTGGCACCAGCGGCGACTGGGCGCGCGTTGTTGTCGCCCCCGAACCCACGATGGGTGGACAGGCGGTAAGACTGGAGGTTGGCGACAGTCAGGGCGATTACTCCGTAATGGAGCGCTCCATCCCCGACCCGCTGGCGGCAGGGTGGAAAGTTGTCATCGTCACCTTCGACATCTACCGCATCGGTCCCCGACAGAAACAGAACCTGTGGTGGTACTGGTTTGACAGCGGTGAACCCACCTATGGTCTCCAGTGGGACCTGTCCAACGCCACCCACCCGTTTGGCTGGAACCCCGGCGCCGGCTCCACCCCAACCGTGTTTGACCAGTACGTCACTCTCAAAATGATGTGGGACTTCAACCAGATGAAGGCGTACTCCTGGTACAACGGGGTGCTGGTGGACAACGGCATTCCCATCACTGGCATCTCCACGCTAACCGGCTGGGGTATCGTACTGGCGCATGACGCGGCATCAGGCACGGGGGCGGACACCGTGTGGATCGACAACTTCGCCATCCACGTGGTGCCCGAACCCGCGAGCGTTGTCGCGCTGGCAGGTGGAGTGCTGGCTCTGATGGGGGTCAGGCGACGCCGTACAGGATGAACTGCTGAGTGAATTTGGGGGACAGGAGACCATCCTGTCCCCTCTTTACCTTCTGCTGAAAAAAGCTTGCAAAGTTTGCAGGAATGGGGTAGTATATATCCAGAATACATGCTTTGTGAGTATACCGTCAAAATTTCTGAGAGGCGGTGCAGACATGTGGGGAAAAACGGGCGCAGTTGCGACGATTGTTCTGATGGCGCTGTGTATGGTCGCTTCACCAGCCAGGGCTATCGTGGTGGAAGATGTGATGGCTCAGCACCCGCTGGTTGCTTTCTGGAGTAACTGGAGCCTGTCGGCGGGGAATATCGATTCGCCGGCACTTCGTGATATGCCGAGCTCTTTGTCGACGGATGCTTCCGCCATGCCGGCACAGGTAGAGCGTACGGATAATATGACGGTGGAGATAGTGCCTCTGCGTTTGCCTGAACTACCGTCTTATGTGGCGTTTGCCATTTACCTTATCGGTGCGCTGGTTTTTTACACGCTGCTGGTGCTGGTCGCTCAGCCCGGACCGGCGGAGTACTACTGAAACCTCTTTGTCACACCTTCAGAAACCGCCCCGGCAGGTGTGCTGTCGGGGCGTTGCTTTTCACTGTCTGTCACGACACCTCCCCATCTGATTTATTGCGCTTTCTGGCAGAACGTGCTATGATAGAGATGTAAACGATTAAGTAAGTGCTCCTTGAGAGGGTGCACTTTGACAATAAACTTCTTGCGTGATAGCGGTAAAACCACACCCTTTAGCCCCTTTATTCTTTCTACCATCTGGCTAACCCTTCAACCGTCCACCACGAACCAGCACCTCCAAGTTCACTAAACCTGCTATCAAC
>JABUFA010000009.1 GCA_013314755.1 Chthonomonadia bacterium | reverse complement strand
ACTTCTGGTAGACGCAGGAGCAGTTGTGGCATGGCTTACCTCCTGTGGGATGCCGAGTGGTTCTGGAGATATTTTTCGTGTTGGCGAGCCTTCTACCCTTCAAACCAACCCTTGCTGTAACAGACACAGTCTGATTCAGTCTCCGAGTTGACATAAGTCGCAAAACAGTTCGTAGAGGAATCCCGGCAATGGGTAATCCTCGTCAAGATTCAGAGAGAGCTAACCTGCACCAGCAGATTCCACCCGGTATTGTCTGCGACTTTGGACTGCTGAACATGGCTTCAACGGGGCATACCTGTTGACATTACCAGAAAAACCCCTTATCATACTTTTGCGTTCAGAGCACAGAAGCAATAACAGGGTAACTCGGTTCGCATGAGGCTTTCTTACTGGTTCTGTCTTCTGGTAATGGGGTGTGTCGGGGGGCTGATGGTGCTTCATCCCGTGCAGGCGGAGCCGGATACAGCAGTCATCCCGGCACGTCTCCTCTCCCAGCCACCAGCTATTGATGGCGTGCTGGACCCCGACGAGTGGCGGGAAGCAGTGCGAATCAGCCCGTTCTGGTTCCTGAAAGACCAGCGCGAGGCTGACCTGCCCACCGTCTGCTATCTTGCCTATACCCGCGAGGGCATCTACGCCGCTTTCGAGTGCCATGACCCCGAACCCGAAAAGATTATGGCGCAGGAAATCCGCCGCGGCGCCGACCTCTCGAAGGACGACTACGTGGAACTAACGATTGAACCAACGGGGCTGGGCGCGGAGCTGTACGCCTTTCGGGTGAGCGCGGGGGGCACACAGGAAGAATCCATCGCTGGCGGCAGCGCCAGCAACGTGCAGTGGCGCGGTGACTGGAAGGCAGCGGTATCCCGTCACAACGGGGGCTGGAGCGCGGAGATATTCGTGCCGTTCCGCATCCTGCGCATCCCGCGCAACCAGCGCGAGTTCGGCGTTATCCTTGCCCGTAACGTGCCGCGCCTGAACGCCATCTATTACTATCCCAACATGGGCGTCGCCTTTGACGCCCTCAAACGCGCCCGCTGGCAGGGCATCCAGGCACCCGAGGTGCTTCCACCACCCATCATCCTGCCCTATACGCAGCTGGACTCCACCGCCGACCGCACCGACTGGCGCAGTGGGCTGGATGTCAAATTGACCTCTTCCGGCGGTTTGATCACCCTGCTCACCCTCAACCCCGATTTCAAAAACATCGCGCGCGAGGTGGACAGCGTCTCGTTCAGCTATGTGCCGCGCATCGTGCGTGAAACGCGCCCCTTCTTTGTGGAGGGCGACTCGTTCTTCCCCGACACCACTCTCTTCTACAGCGGAAACGTGCAGGCGGTGGACGCCGCGCTGAAGTCATTCGGCAGGCTGGGCAGGTGGAGCTACGGTGCGCTCGCCAGCACGGGCAAGGACCAGCGGGCGGTGGTGGGGCGACTGGGATACCAGTTCACCGAGCGCTCGCAGGCGGAGGTGCAAATCGTGCGGGACGACCGCCCGGGCATCCATGCGACCGCGCTGGGCGGCGGTGCGGTGTTCTTTCCCGGTTTCCGCGACGGCTTCGCCACCATCGCCATGCTCTACTTCCGCACCGAAAGCAACCTCTCGCCCGTCGGCGAAAAGATGCAGGTGAGCCTGTGGCGTGAACGGGGCGATGGGCGCGTCAGCTTCGGTGGACGGTTCTGGCAGGTCTCTCGGGCATTCAATCCCACCCTGGGCTATGCGCCTGAAACCGGCTTTCGCGGATACGACGTGACCCTCCATTACCGCAACATCTGGACCGACCGCCCTCTGCAGGAGATAAACGTCGACCTCTACGCCCAGCAAAGACGGAATCTGGACGGTGGAGTGCTGGACGAGGGAATCTTCCCTTCCTGTTCTGTGACCTTCCGCAACGGCATGATGTTCTGGATCAGCCCTACCTTCTACCATCGTCCGCCGTACCGCGACCGCACGCTTGGGCTGGGCACAGCATGGAACTATCGCAGGCTTTATAACTCCGGCTGGATAGGCGTATCCTTCGGCAGGGAAGCGGGGGGCGATAGTCTGTTCTGGTACTTCTCTCAGGGAATACCCTTCACACAGCGCCTGCGCCTGAACGTACGCTACGAGCGAAGCCTCATCCAGTACAAGGACATCACCATTCCCGACCGCAATCAACACCAGCTTATCGCCACGCTGAACTACGACATCGACGCCGAGCGCAGTATCGGCGGGCGATACATCGGAAGGGGCAGTCGGTTCGGCGCGTTCGACGAAATCAACACCCTCTACCTGACCTACCGCCAGCAGGTGCGCCGGGGCATGGACATCTTCCTGATATTCGGCGACCCCAACGCCTCCAGCACGCAAACCCGCTTCGCGATGAAGGTGATTATGCCTTGGTAGCGCAGACCGGTGTGCTGTATGTGGTTGCCACGCCCATTGGCAATCTGGAGGATATTACCCTGCGAGCATTGCGCATTCTGCGCGAGGTGAACCTTATCGCCGCCGAGGACACGCGCGTCACCCGCAAACTGCTGAGCCATTACGACATCCACACCCCGCTCACCAGCCTGCACGAGCACTCGCCACCCGTGAAAGTGGAAGAGCTGGTGGGGCGATTGCTGGCAGGAGAGAGCATTGCGCTGGTAACCGATGCAGGCACGCCAACCCTCAGCGACCCGGGCAGTGCGCTTATCCGCCGCGCACGAGAGATGGGAGTAGTTGTCGTCTGTGTGCCCGGTGCGTCGGCGGTCACGGCGGCGATGAGCCTTGTTGGTCTGCCCGAAACGCGGTTCATCTTCGACGGCTTCCCGCCGCGAAAGCCAAAGGAGCGCCGCGCCTACCTGCAATCTCTGAAGAGCGAACGCAGGGCGGTGGTGTGGTTCGAAGCCCCCCATCGGCTGACCGCCCTACTGAGCGATGTACTGGACGTGCTGGGCGACCGCGAGCTATTCATTGCCCGCGAGCTGACCAAACAGTTCGAGGAGGCGCGCACGGCGAAGATAAGTCAGTGGCTGGCGCACTTTGAGCAAACGCCACCTCGCGGCGAGTTCACCCTTATCCTCCTGCCCGCCGAGGAGACCCAGTCGCCGCCTCCCGAAGACCCCTTACAGGTCATCCGGGAGCTGATAGCGCAGGGCATGAGCGAAAAGGACGCCCTGAAAGAGACGGCGCGGCGCACCGGCGTTCCCCGACGCACCCTGTACGCCCTCTGGCTGGAGAGGAAACGCCAGGGCGCCGGCGAAAATATCTCCGACATCTCCAATGAAGGAGGCATCTCCCGATGAAAATCGGTATCAACCGATGGACAATGCCCGGCGACTGGTCGTTCGAGCAGTGCCTTAAGGCGGCGAAGGAAGCCGGGTTCGACAGCATTGAGTTCAATATGGCGGAAGACGGCGTGCTGGGCTTTGAGGCGAACGAGTCCGAAGTGCGTGCGGTTGCCGAAGCGGCTCAGCGCATCGGCGTGGAACTCTCCAGCCTCTCCACCGGACTGGGTTGGCGATATCCGCTCACCAGCCCCGACCCTGCCGTGCGCGAGAAGGGCATGACCGCCATCCGCAAGCAGCTGCAGATTGCCAGCTGGCTGGGCGTGGATACCATCCTGGTCGTGCCCGGCATGGTCACGGAGGAAGTCGCCTACGACGAGGCGTATGAGCGTGCGCACTCCGCCCTGCGCCAGATTCTGCCCGACGCCGAACGGCTGGGCGTGCGCATCGGTATTGAAAACGTGTGGAACAAGTTTCTGCTCAGTCCGCTGGAGATGCGCCAGTTTATCGACGAGCTGGGCTCGCCCTATGCGGGCGCATACTTCGACGCGGGCAACGTGCTGGTGATGGGCTATCCCGACCAGTGGATCCGCATCCTCGGCAAGCGTATCTACCGCGTGCATGTGAAGGACTTCAAAACACACATCGGCAACATCAGCGGCTTCTGCAACCCCCTGCAGGGCAACGTGCCTTGGGCAAAGGTGAACGACGCGCTGAAGCAGGTAGGCTACGACGGCTACATCACCGCCGAGGTGGAAGGCTACCCCAGCTATCCCGAACTGGGATTGAAACACATCGCCGAAAGCCTTAAAGCGGTGTTCAAGTAAATATCCGAAGGAGGTGACATCCATGCTGAAGGTGGGAATCGTGGGCGCGGGCACGATGGGACGCACCCATGCCTCCGCGTACACAAAGCTGCCGAACGCGCAGCTGGTGGGCTTCTACGATGCGGACCAGGCGTTTGCCGGGCGCGTCGCTCCCCAGTTTGGCGCGAAGGTCTTTGACAGCTACGACTCCCTGCTCCAGCAGGTGGACATGGTGGACATCTGCACCCCCACGCCTACCCATCTGGAACTGGTGCTGAAAGCGGCGAGCGCAGGCAAGCATATCCTCTGCGAAAAGCCGCTGGGGCGCACGCTGGAGCAGTGCGAGCAGATGATAGAAGCCGCCCGCAAAGCCGGCGTCACGCTGATGCCCGCACAGGTTCTGCGCTTCTTCCCCGAGTTCAAACAGGCGCGTGACCTGGTGCTGGCAGGCGCAGTGGGCAAACCCGCTGCCATCCGCACCCGACGCGGCGGACCCTATCCCCGCGCCGCCAACGACTGGTACGCCGACTTCGAGCAGAGCGGCGGTCCCATCCTGGATATGGTCATCCACGACTTTGACTGGCTTCGCTGGACGTTCGGCGAGGTGGATCGCGTGTTCGCCAAAGCGCTGACCTTCAAGGGGCTGGACCATATCGACTACGCACTGATTACCCTGCGCCTGAAGAGCGGCGCCATCGCGCACGTGGAGGCGAACTGGGCAGACCCGAGCGGCTTCAAGGTGGACTTTGAAATCGCGGGCGACGCGGGCATGATTGCCTTCGACAGCCGGTTCGCCATGCCGCTGACGGTGGCAAAGCAGGATGCAGGCGGCGCAGGCGGCGGCGTGGCAGTGCCCGAAAGCCCGCTGGCGGAAGACCCCTACATGCTGGAGATTCAACACTTCGTGGACAGCGTGCTGGCAGGGCAACAGCCTTCCATCACCGCAGAGGACGGCATGAAAGCGGTAGAAATCGCCCTCGCAGCAATTGAGAGCGCACGCACGGGCAAGGTGATTCGGCTGGGAGGAGGTGCTTGAGATGGCAGTACGTATCGGCATGATGAGCTTTGCACACATGCACGCTTACTCGTACGCGCACTGCGTGAAACAGCTGGAGGCGCAGGGCAAGGCGCAGCTGGTGGGCATCGCGGACGATGACGCACAGCGCGGTCAGCAGGTGGCACAGCAGTACGAAACCCGCTTCTTCCCTAGCTATGAGGCACTGCTGGACGCCAGCATTGATGCCGTCATCGTCTGCCCTGAGAACATCAAGCACCGCCCCCTGACGGAGATGGCGGCGAAGGCAGGCAAACACGTGCTGTGCGAGAAACCCTTAGCCACTACCAAAGCCGACGGCAGGGCGATGATCGAGGTGTGCCGGGCGAACGGAGTGCAGTTGATGACCGCCTTTCCCTGCCGGTTCAGCCCGTCGTACATCCGCCTGAAACAGATGGTGCGGTCGGGCGAGCTGGGCGAGGTGCTGGCGATACGCGGCACCAACCGCGGGCGCAACCCGGGCGGCTGGTTTATCGTGCCCGAGCTGTCGGGCGGCGGCGCGGTGATCGACCATACGGTGCATGTGACCGACCTGTGCCGCGACCTGCTGGGCAGTGAGGTGGTGGAAGTGTACGCCGAGATTGGCAACGGCTTCTGCCATGGCGACTTTGACGATACCGGCATGTTGACCCTCACCTTCGCCAACGATGTGTTCGCCACGCTCGATTCGTCGTGGTCGCGCCCGAAGGTGTTCCCCACCTGGGGCGACGTGACCCTGCAGGTGGTAGGCACGAAGGGGCTGGTGTATATGGACATGTTCGCCCAGAACTCCACCCTGTATGACGACCGCAACATGCGCATCACCTTAGAGCACTGGGGTTCCAGCATTGACCTGGGGCTGGTGAGCGCGTTTGTGCAGAGCGTGCAGGAGGGCAAGCCGGTGCCGATTACCGGCGAGGACGGGCTGGCGGCGGCGGAGGTAGCGTTCGCAGCCTACGAATCGGCGAAGCGCGGCGAGCCGGTGAAGCTGCCTCTGCCTGAATAGGGAAACAACCTGTAGGGGCAACCCTTGTGGTTGCCCCTACTCCTCCACGAGGAGAGGGCAAAACGGCTCAGCGGGAGTCTCGCCCTCCAGAGGATGTTGTAGGGGCAACCCTTGTGGTTGCCCTTCCTAACACCGGACAGCCCCACCTGACCTCCCCGCAGGCGGGGAGGAAAACCCCTCTCCCGACCTCTCCCCGACGCGGGGAGAGGGGAATCTGCCTGTGTGCCAACCGTAGGGGCAACCCCCTGTGGTTGCCCTTTGACGCAGTAACCTCCCTGCGAAAGCCCTCACCCTGACTCTCTCCCACAAGGAGAGGGCAAAAGCGGGATGGAAACCCCTCTCCAGACCTCTCCCCGACGCGGGGAGAGGGGAATCTCCCCTTCCCTCGCAGGGAAGGGGCTGGGGGTTAGGTTAACAAACACCTCGGCAGGAGCCTCGCCCTCCAGAGCCTGCATCAAACCGACGGGCTCCCTCCGAAAAGAGAAGGTTTTCGCCTCGCAGGCTTGAAGGTATATTACATCAGGGACGCATACCCTGTCCAGACCTTTAGGAAAGCAAGATACCGTGGAGGGGCGCTGTGGAGGAGGCAAATCTGGTCATCGGGCTGATGTCGGGAACCAGCATGGACGGCATTGACGCGGCGCTGGTGCGCATTCGGGAGGCAGATGCCACCCTGCAGGTGGAGACGCTCGCCTTCCACACTACCCCATACCCAGCCGATGTGCAGGCGGAACTGATGCGCACCGTGCGCGGGGAGACGAACGTCGCCGAGATTTGTCACCTGAACTTCGTGCTGGGCGAGCTCTTTGCCGACAGCGCGCTCGCGCTGATGCGTGAAGCGGGAGTAGCGCGAAGTGACCTGCTGTGCATCGCCTCGCACGGGCAAACCGTCTGGCATCAGCCCGACCCCATTGAATGGCAGGGGCGACCCATCCGCTCCACCCTGCAAATCGGTGAGCTGGCGGTAATTGCTGAACGTACGGGCGTGGTCACTGTGGGCGACTTCCGTGTGGCGGATGTGGCAGGGGGCGGGCAGGGCGCGCCGCTGGTGCCCTATGTGGACTGGCTGTTGTTCCGCCACCCGCGGGAGGGGCGCATCCTGCTGAACATCGGCGGCATCGCCAACCTCACCGTCGTCCCCGCCGACGCTCATCCCGAACAGGTCATCGCCTTCGACACAGGACCGGGCAACGTGCTCATCAATACGGCGATGGAGATAGCCAGCGGAGGCAAATACCGCTACGACCCCGAAGGTTCGTTCGCCCAGCGCCATCCCGTACGCGAGGGGTGGCTGCAGGAATTGCTCCAGCACCCGTACTTCGCCCAGAAGCCACCCAAGTCCACCGGGCGCGAGACCTTTGGAGAAGGCATGGTGCGCAAACTCCTGCGTCGGTTCAAGATCTCCAACGCCGAGCTGTTAGTACCCACTCTCACCGAGCTGACCGCCCGCACCATTGCCGACGCCATTCGCCGCTTCGTACTCCCCGAAGCGGAAGTGGCTCGAATCATCGCCTCCGGGGGAGGGGTACACAACCGCACCCTGATGAAGCGATTGCGCGAGCTCCTGCCGGAGCTGGAGATAGAAACCAGCGATGCGCATGGCATCGCCCCCGATGCGAAAGAGGCTATCGCCTTCGCGGTACTGGGATACCAGCGCATAAAGGGGCGACCGAACAACCTGCCTTCTGCGACCGGCGCACGCCATCCGGTGGTGATGGGGAAGGTGTGCCTGCCACCCGAAGCCGGTTAGCAGACGCCCCTTCCCCCGACGCTTACCCAAGCGTGATGCGGTGGACGCCTGCGCCGTACTCCCTGCCGGCAACCACCGCCACAGAACGCTCGGGCACTACCAGTTCCATGCTCATGCCCTTCCCTTCGCGCTTCAGGGACACCTTCACCTCGCCGCGCGGTGTGGGCACGACACCCTTTGCCCACTCAAGGTCGCCGAGGAACGGACGCACCTCAAAGCGGGCGAACCCGGACTCCAGCGGACGCACACCCAGCACGTACGAGGGCAGAGCAAACGCCGGCGCGGCACTCCATGCATGACAGTGACTGCGCGTGGGCCACTCCTGGCTCAGATAGCCGGGGAAGGTCTCCCAACAGGAGGTCGCCCCTGCGTGCACCATCATGCCCCACCATTGCCGGATTAAGGCAAGAATGCGCCCGACATCGCCTGCCTTCTCCAGCGCCTCAATGGTGAACGCCATCATGAACGGACTGCCCACACGCACCCAGTCCTCGGGTACGTCGGTCAGGTATCGCTCGAACAGCGCACGCTTCTCTTCGGGCACGATGTCGCACAGGTAGGCGACGGTCTGCGTCTGCTGGCTGATGACGGTGCTGCGCCGTCCGTCTGCGTGGATGCAATCAATGTATGCCTGTTTCTCTACGTCCCACAGGTGCTGGTTAATCGCCTGCTTCAGTTCCTCCGCCCACTGCAGGTACATCTGCGCCTCCGCCTCGTTGCCAAGGACGCGCGCCATCTTCGCACTGCGTCGCCACGCCTCCACCAGCCACATGTTCTGGTGCGTCACCACGCCAGTGCGCGGGGTGTCCATCGGCGCCCAGTCCAGCATGTTCCACGCCTCAATCTCCAGCAGCCCCTGTCCGTTGATAAACCGCTCGTGGATGTTCTGGTTCTGCTGGCGCACGGCGGGATAAACCTCTTTCAGGAACTCCATATCGCCGGTGAAGCGATAATACTCCTCGCAGGCGACCGTCCACAGCAGGCTCCATGCGGTCAGGATGTCCTCCCAGCCGCTGGGCACCTGGCTCTCCACCAGCGGCGAACGCCATAAAGACTCGCCCGCCAGAAGCAGACAGCGCCGCGCCAGCCGGGCATCACCGAAGGCGGTGTAGCTGAACAGGCTCTCGTTGCGGGCATCGCCCACCCAGAAGGTCTGCTCATAGGCAGGACAGTCCACGAAGGTATCCTCACTGCACAGGCGCACGGTATGGCGCGAAATCTCCCAGATCTGGTTCAGCAGGGCGTCACTGCTCTGAAACTGCGCCTGATAGGCATAGGGATAGGTGTTCAGGTAGCAGCGCAGACCGCGCAGGCGCACCGGCTGAGAAGCCCCTTGCGGGAAGCGAACGGTCAGCGTGGCATAGCGGAAGCCCCGGCGCACCACCGAACGCCAGCTCTGCCAGCCCTCCCGCGCGATGTAGCGGAACGTGTTGTGCAGTCCGTACGTCCACTGGATGCGCCCGTCTTCCATGTACTCGAAGGCGTTGAGGTCAAATACCGTGCCTTCGGGTGCACACAGCTCCATCTCGAAGAAACCGACCAGCTCCCTGCCGAAGTCCACCAGAATCTCCACGTCCGCACCATCGGCAGGATACAGCACTGCATCGTTCGGATTAGCAGAGGTCAACGCGCCGATGTCTTCCACCCGCACGGGCACGGGCACAAGCTTCGCATATACCGTCTCCCCAAAAACGTTCACCGAGGCGGTGTGCGCCGGCTGAATGGGCTTGACCGCAGGATGACCGGCAATCTGGGCTGGAGAGGTTGCCTGCCATGCGGACTTGAAGGCGGGGTCCTCTTCGGAGGCGAACGGACCGACCGTCACCCACGGATAGCCGTCTCCCAGCGGCGACTCGAAGCGCAGGTCGCCCGTCTCATAGTCGAACACCAGCCCGATGAACCAGTCGTGATAGAAGGATTGGGTGACGTTAAGCACCAGCAGGTGCTTGCCCGGAGACAGCGGGATTCCCTCATGCGCCTTTTGCCACGAGATGTCCTGCCCGTCGATGCGCAGGGCGCGGCCGCTCTGGTAGGCGGGGCGCATCGTGAAGGTGGTCGGCTGAGGGCACTCCACCACCGTGACAGCCAGCCCCACGAGTCCGCGCGGGTTGGCGGTGAGGTCGCCCGGGATAAGATTCGGCTTGAGGTCAAACGTCCACACCTGCCGGGGCGGGCGCACCGCCTGCACGCGCATCACACGCACAGGCTGAACTGGCTCCTGCGTGAGGAAGGGGATATCGCGCGGAAGCAGCTCCTTCCATGGCGCGCAACCGACCTCGCCCACGATGGATGCGTTCTGCCATGTGCTGTCATCGTAGCCCGCCAGCTGCCAGTGCGACAGGTCGCGCCGGGCATCGAACGCCTCCGCCCACGCCTGCTGACATGCCATCCGGGGCATCTTGCGCTCGTAGGCAGGATGTTCGATTCCCTTCCATGTGCTGTCCGTCGCCGCGACAATCTGTCCATCGCACTCTACCTGTGCCAGCAACCCGCCGCGTGCCTGCAGGTACTGGAACGTGGAATGCCCGAAATGATACACCAGCACCGCCACCACGTTCTCGCCACCGCACACGTAAGGGCTGATGTCATAGGTATCATATCGCCAACGGTGCGGGAACGCGCGCACCGGACCGTGCCCCACATACTGCCCATTCACCCATACCGAGTAGCGCGAATCGGCGGTGATGTGCAGAGCGACCTGAGCAAAGGAGTTTGGAATGGTGAAGGCTTTGCGCACTGCCCAGAAGAAGTTGCGCGGGGCGGATTCGCCCGGATGCCATATCCATTTCGCCTGCCAGTTCATCGGTGATGCTCTCCTTGGATAGTGTCTGCGCCTTTATTTCGCGCCCGCCGGGGGTATCTCCTATTGCTGGAAGACTAACCTCCTGGTGAACCGATGAAAAGCCCTCACCCTCAAGGAGACGGCTCGGCAGGAGCCTCGCCATCCTCTGTTACCCAAACTGGAGGGCGGACCTCCCGGTGAGCCGAAAGAAGCCCCATCTGCCGCTTACCGTTTTCCCCACAGCAGGTCGCCGAACGCGCCCAGCAGGTCGTACCTGCGCTCCCAGGTGGTGTACATGAAGCCGGTCACGCCCTTCGTCTCCTTCGCCAGCGACTGCCAGCCCTTCACCTCGTCCAGATTGGGCGCGTCATAATAGCAGGCGATAAGGGTGCGAAAGCCCTGTTCCGCGAAGTGCTTCAGGCTCTGGGCGCGGGGTGCACCTCCCCACACGGCGATGATGGTGTCTTTGGGGATGTGCTTCCACGAGCCGGTGAAGTCACCCTGCACCAGATAGTAGTTGGCGTGCGCATTGTGGTGGGGGTCAAACATATCCGACCAGACATATACCTGCACGCGCGGGTTGAGTCGGCGCAGAATCTGTATCTGCTTCGTCACGCATTCGCCCAGCAGTTTCGCCATGTCCCTGCCTTCGCATGCCCTGCAGGTGCCGCCCATGCGAACCTCGTCCATGCTGAGTATCACCTTGCGGAACTTCAGCCGCTCCCACAGCAGTTTCGCCTCGTGCTCGAAGATTTCGTACAGCGCAGGCTCGCCCATGCACACCGTGACCTGGCTCTCGTAAATCACCGCCGGATGATACCAGCTGACGCGCAGACGCTGACCGTCGCGGATGCGAGAGCCGGGCAGAATCCTGAGAGTGGGCGCGGGGCGGTCAACGTTCCAGAACGAGAAGCTGGGATCGGTGAGCGGAGCGTAGTCCCTGCCCGCTTCGTATACCACCGAGCCGTCCTCGCTTTTGACGGTTACCGGTGTGCCCGGACGCTG
This sequence comes from Chthonomonadia bacterium, assembly GCA_013314755.1. Taxonomy (GTDB): domain Bacteria; phylum Armatimonadota; class HRBIN16; order HRBIN16; family HRBIN16; genus HRBIN16. The sequence continues at coordinate 99,930 of JABUFA010000009.1, read as the reverse complement.
AAGCACGTTAATCGGTCCGACTTCCTCCAGCGTCCAGTCGTCTACCCAGAACCTGCCCGACTGCCCACCCCAGAGTCCCACATACACCAGCACCTTCTCGTTTGCCATGCTGTTGAAGGTGATGGTGAGTTTGCGCCAGTCGGAGGTGGCGGGCACGTCGAAACTGCGTGGGGCGAGGTCGCGGTCGCCAGCCAGCACCAGCAGACGCAGGTTCTGTCGAGGCTGGAGCCCTTCGGTTTTCACCCACACGCTCATGCGGTAACAGCGGTAGGGATGCACGCGCACCTCCTGCATCACGCGGGCGTTGCCGGCGGGCTGGGCGCGAAAGTTCTCGAAGCGCAGGGAGGCTTTGCCGCTATGGAACACCTGCGTGTCGGGGAAGGAGACCACCCCCGGCTCGTCGTGAAAGGCGAACGCCTTCATGCGGTTGCCTTCAAACTCTTCAAATCCGCCGTTGGCGATGGACACTGGCGGGTCGGGCACATGCACGGCTTCCGAGCCGCGCACCTCGAACAGCGCATCCTTCACGGGCAAGCCTTCCGCCAGATTGCGGTCGTGCCACAACGCGCCTCCCCCGTAACCCACGGAGAAGATGGAGGGTATCAGATCCAGCTTCAGGCGTTCACAGGCTTGCTTTATCTGCTCCAGACGGCGGAAGTATTCGGGCGGTTGCTTGCACAGCGCGTCGATGTTGGCGGAGAGCACCGCGCCGTTGTAGCCGTGTTTGGCAGCGGTCTCCAGCAGGGGGATAATCTGCGCAACATCCTCATCGCGATTCAGACCCCAGCCGAATATCCACACCCAGCGGTCGGCATACGGCTGTTGCGCACTGAGGACACCACACCCCACAAACAACAGGCAAAGCGCACAGAGCGTCCAGCGCATGAACTCTCACCCCCCGATAGGCTTATTCACAGCAGAGTTCTCTGGGGGTGCCAGGCTGTCCTGCCCGATTACAATGACCTGCTTGCCGCAGCTTTTGCCAGCCTGTCCGCGTGCTGGTTCTGCTCGCGGGGGATGTGCTGTACCCATGCGGTTTTGAACAGCTTCAGCAACTGCAGGGCGCGGCGATACAGGGGAACCAGGTTGGGCGCGTGCACGCTGTACTGTCCGCTCAGCTGGCGGGCAAGCAGTTCGCTGTCGGTGTAAATCTCCACACTATCCCAGCCCATCGCGCGAGCCTCTTCCAGCCCGCGTATCAGCGCACGGTACTCGGCGACGTTGTTGGTGGCAACGCCAATCGGCTCGCTGATTTCCTTCAGCGGTTCACCTGCGTCATCGCATAACAGCACGCCGATGCCCGCACTGCCCGGGTTGCCCCTGGATGCGCCGTCAATGTACAGCTTCATAGCCCCAGCTCCCCTGCAATCTCGGACATCGCGCGAATCACGTTCTGCACGTGCTCGTCGAAAGGCAAGCCGATAGCCTCTGCGCCCTTCAGCAGTTCCTCACGGTTGACCGCCCGCGCAAAGGCTTTATCTTTCATCTTCTTGCGCACCGCCGAGACGTCTACCTCCGCCAGCTTTTTGTTCGGGCGCACCAGCGCCACCGCAACCACGAATCCCGTCAACTCGTCGCAGGCGTAGAGGGTGTGCTCCATGCGGCTCTGGCGGGGGATGCCTGTGTGGTCGGCATGAGACCCCACCGCGCGAACGACCTCCTCCGGGTAGCCCCTCTGCCTCAGAATCTCCATCCCGACGAAGGGATGCTCCTCTAGCGAGGGGTGTTGTTCATAATCCAGGTCATGCAGTAAGCCGACGATACCCCACAGGTTCTCATCCTCGCCCCACAGGCGGGCGTAGTAGCGCATACAGGCTTCCACCGCCAGCATGTGCTTGCGCAGGTTTTCAGACTGCACGTATTCGCACAACAGATTCCATGCATCCTCACGCGACAGAGACACGAGAAACCTCCTTCCAAGCCCTATGGTGATGGTCACCATTGAGGATACTCGTATAGATGGCTTTTTTCAAGGGGCAATTGCCGGGAGGCTTTTGAACCGCTGAAGCACGGCTTCAGCAATCCATAGATTCGGATACTGACTTTGGAGTGCTGAAGCTTGCTTCAGCAGACCCCTAACCTGCTTCTTTGAGTGCTGAAGCTTGCTTCAGCAGAACATTAACCTGCTTCAGCAGGTTTCGCTAAGTGTAGCCTGCGATTTCCAATCGCAAGGTTGTGTTAAAAAACATCCCTGCAACTGGAAGTTGCGGGCTTGCTGAAGCATGGCTTCAGCACTCCATATCTGCGAAATCGCTGAAGCATGGCTTCAGCACTCCATACCTGCGAAGGATAAGCTGTATATGTTACCTGGGACTTTGGGTCGCTTACCTTGTGAACGGCACAATCCCGGCGCCTTGGAAAGACGAGAGCTGAGCGTGAAATTACATTTTCTCAAAAAAACAGTACTTACACGAGCGAAAAACGCTTGACAAAAAGTAACTGTTTGTGTAAGTTTTAGGTATAGTTTTAGATGGTCGCATGATAAAACTCTACTTCATCGAGGTGAAGGAGGCTTTAGCATGAACCGACGGGCATTCACGCTGATTGAGCTGCTGGTCGTCATCGCGATTATCGCGATACTGGCAGCCATTCTGTTCCCCGTTTTCTCGCAGGCGCGCGAGAAGGCAAGGCAGACCAGCTGTCTCTCGAACACCAAGCAGCTTGGTCTCGGCTTCCTGATGTATACTCAGGACTACGATGAGCTGTTCCCGCTGGCTGGCGGCTATGCGGCTGGAGTGGGCTGGCTGTGGAACTTCTGGCATGCCGTGCCAGAGGACTGGCGTGGAGACATCTGCCCGCCAGATAACTTCCGCTGTGGCTCCTATCGTTCGTTCTGGGCAAACTCCATCGCGCCCTACCTCAAGAATCAGGGCATCTGGGCTTGTCCGTCGGGACCGTCCAGCAGGCTCTTCTCCGATGCGATTTACGCATCCGCTCGGAAGCCCTGGACAAAGGTCTCTTATACCTACAACGGCTTACTGATGCAGTATCCACAGGCAGGCATCGTTGCTCCCGCAGAGCTGACCCTGCTGTGGGAGGGACGAGGCAAGGTACAGAAAGAGGGCGCTGCGCTTACTCAGCCTGCTCTTGTCTGCAGTGATCCCAACGATCTCACCTGCCGCTACAAGCCGTGGAACAACGGCTGTCAGCCCGGCAATGGCGGCACGAGCGCGTGGTTCGGACACGACGGCACGCAGTGGGTGCATAACGGCGGTGCCAACTTCGTGATGACCGACGGTCACGCCAAGTGGCGCCGACTGGGTGCGGTCTACAGCAACGCTGACCCTGCTAATCGTCCCGCAACGGACTGGCGGACCGACCCCTATACTCACTACGATGGGCAGGGGTTCCCGTACTACGCCTGGACGGACGGCTGCCATCTGTGGCTGTTCCGACCTGATTACGACTTCCGTCTATAAGGAAACGCCCGTCCCCCGCCCCGCGCGGGGCGGGGGACGACCCTATCACAAGGAGGAGGACAGGATGGGCAAGTCTAAGGAAATATCCCTTCCCGCTGCCATCGGGATTATCGTTGTCGCTGCAGTGCTTATTATCGCGATTGGGTGGTATCTGATGAACCGCAGTGCCAACCCGGCTCCCCCGCCTCCACCGTCAGGACCAATACAAACCACCGCTCCTGTTCAAACGCCGAAGGGCGCTGTGCAGGGGCAAACAGGTGCGGCTACCGAATACTAGGAGGCGGACATGAAAGCCACAGAAGTGTTCTGGGTCAGTGGAGCGGTACTGCTGGGGCTATCTCTGTGTATGGCGCAATCGCCCCCAGCTAAGCCTTCGTCTGCTCCACCTCCAAAGCAAAGCGCCCAGAACACGAAGAACAAACAACCCGAGTGGAAGGCGCTGGTTCAGCAAGCCGCCTCTGCCCAGCAAAAAGGCGACCTGTCCAAAGCGCGCTCCCTGCTGGACAAAGCGTATCAAGCAGCGCCCACCGGCAAGGACAGGGCGGAGGTCGCCTGCAAGATTGCCGAGCTGCACGAAAAACAACAGCAGTTCGCCGAGGCGCGTCGCTGGTATCTCGAGGCGATTTACGCAGCGCCTAAAGAGCCAATTGCCAAACAGGCAAAGGAAAAAATGCGCAAGTTGCCCGACCCCAGACGCCCGGCAGCCGCAGGGGCGACCTCCACGGGCGGAGGAACTCAAAAACCCAGGTAGCATATGACAACATGGGGACAGATTGCGAGCCTGCCCCCATTTTTGTTGCACGGGGGATGGAAGCATCCCGCCGGGACCCTTCGCTGGTGCTCAGGGTGACAAATGTGCTATGCTGTACTTTTCTGTCCTGCTGAGCATGAGCGAAGCATCTCGTTTTTTGAGACCCTTCACTGCGTTCAGGGTGACAACAAAAAGGGTTTGACAGAAGGAGATTCCTCAGGTACTATGGAATACGAGGGGTAGTCTCAAATACAGACGAGACATCCAGTATACAGAAGGGAGGCATTAGCATGAACCGACGTGCTTTTACGCTTATTGAGCTGCTGGTTGTTATCGCAATTATCGCGATACTAGCAGCCATCCTGTTCCCCGTCTTTGCTCATGCCCGCGAGAAGGCAAGGCAGAGCAGTTGCCTGTCCAACGTGAAGAACATGAACACGGCTCTGCTGATGTACACGCAGGACTACGACGAAACGTTCCCGCTTACCGCGCCGGACAACGTCAGGGCGTTCTTCACCACGCCTGCTGACCGAACGGCTACCTCTCCGGTGGGGTTAGCGCGCCGTCAGGGGTTCTGGTCGAACTCCATATCGCCCTACATCAAGAACTGGCAGGTATACACCTGTCCGTCCGCCCAGGAGCGCAACATCTTCAACATCGACCCGGCAACGAACCCCATGCGCTTTACGGCGGCGTTCACCCTGAACGGCTACCTGCAGGCATGGCCCATCGCCGGCACGCCCTCGCCAGCCAAACTCATCACCTTCTGGGAAGGGCTTGGCAAGCAGACCATCCCTGGCTTCGCCACTGTCAGCCCTCTACCCCACACGAAGGCTGGCTGGCCGCCGCCCAGCGGCGCACTGTACCGCTACAGCGAGACAGGAAATGAGTGTACCACCCAGATCTGGTGGACCACCGTCTTCGAAGCCACGCATCGCGTGCACGCGGAGGGCAGCAACTATGCCTACGCTGATGGGCATGTGAAGTGGGTGCGAAACCCCAGCGAAAACTCGCCGTGGGCAGCGGTGGACGCCAATGGCATCCCCACCAGCCTGTGGGTGCCCGATTTCTGCTCCACGACCGGTTGTTGCCCCGCCTGGTGGCACAGACCAACGATCGAATAACGAGGTTGCAGACATGAAAAAGTGGACCCGAATCATCCTGCTGTTGATGGTAGCAAACGCACTGGTCATCGCAGGATGCCAGAAACAGAAGGCAGAGGTTGCCGAAAAGGCGCCGCCCGGAGCGGCTGCCACCGGTCCCGGCACCTCTTCTGCCCCCAGCGGCGCCACCCCGTCAGCCGCACAACCGCAGGGTGAGTAGCAGACCGCATAGAAGGAGACCGCCCGCGCACTGGGCGGTCTCCCATTCTTGTGATCCCAATAAGCAGGGAAACCGCAACCCCCGTCGAAACCAGAAGGCACAGCACCTTTACAGGCGTTGCGTCATATGCTATAATCCTTTAGGTATACAATCTTCTGCTAAAGGAGTGAACGCGCGTGGAAGTCGCACAGAAGCAAAAGGTTCTGGAACAGGCACTGACTCAGATAGAGAAGCAGTTCGGCAAAGGTTCGGTCATGCGGCTGGGAGACGCCGCTAAAATGCAGATAGAAGCCATCCCCACCGGTTCCATCGCGCTCGATATGGCAATCGGTATCGGGGGCATACCGCGGGGACGCATTACCGAAATCTACGGCACCGAGTCTTCCGGCAAAACCACCCTTGCCCTGCAGATTATCGCCGAAGCGCAAAAGCGCGGCGGGATCTGCGCCTTTGTCGACGCCGAACACGCTCTGGACCCCGAGTACGCCCGCGCAATCGGCGTGCAGATAGACCAGCTGTACATCTCGCAACCGGGTACCGGGGAAGAGGCGCTGGAGATTATGGACGCGCTCATCCGCACTGGCGCGATTGACGTGGTGGTGCTCGACTCGGTGGCGGCGCTGGTGCCCCGCGCCGAGATTGAGGGCGAGATGGGCGATGCGCACGTGGGGATGCAGGCACGCCTGATGAGCCAGGCGCTGCGTAAAATCGGTGGCTCGGTGTCCAAGACGGGCACGGCGGCTATCTTCATCAACCAGCTGCGCGAGAAAATCGGCATCGCCTACGGCAACCCCGAAACCACCCCCGGGGGACGTGCGCTCAAGTTCTGGGCAAGCGTGCGCCTGGAAGTGCGCCGGGTGGACACCATCAAACAGGGCACCGAGGTCATCGGCGCACGCACTCGCGTGAAGGTCGCCAAGAACAAGGTCGCTCCTCCGTTCAAGCAGGCAGAGTTCGACATCATCTTCGGCAAAGGGATTTCGCGTGCGGGAGGCATCCTTGACCTCGGCGTGGAGAGCGGAATCATCACCAAATCGGGCACGTGGTTCACCTACGGCGACATCCGCCTGGGACAGGGACGCGAAAACGCCCGCGCCTTCCTCGAGGAGCACCCCGAGGTGGCAGAGGAGATCGAAGCCCGCATCCGCTCCGGCGGAACCGCAGTGGTAACGAGTACCGCGCCCGTAGAGGAAATTGCGGGAGCCGTCGAGTAATTAACCTGTATAAGGTTATATCCTTTTTCGGATGGATATGGGTTGAACCCCTAACGGTACGAGGGCGACCTTTCCGGAGCCTTTCGCTCATCCTCTGGGCTCCTGCGCGAGTCTGGAGGTGAGAAGAGGGCATGGATATTATCATCGGCTTGGCAACCGGGGTGGTGGCGGCGATAGTGGTCACCGCCATCCTGTGGCGCAAACGGATAGTACCAAAAGAGAACGAAATCAGGGCGCGCCTTGCCCAGCTTCAGCAGGAGCGCGAAGAGACACTCAAGCAGATAGATGCACTCAAAAAGGAAGCGGTACTGGAGGCGAAAGAGGAAGCTTACCGCATCCGTGCAGAAGCAGAACGAGAGAACCGTGAAAAACGCGCGGAGATACAGAGGCTTGAGCGAAGGCTGGCTCACAAGGAAGAAACCCTTGACCGGCGTCTGGAAGGGGTAGAGCGCAAAGAGCGACAGCTGGCCGCCAGAGAAGTGGAGATAGAAAACCTGCGCCGCGAAGCGGAAGCACTGGTGGAACAGCAAAAACAGGAACTTCAGCGCATCTCTGGCTTGACCCCAGAGGAAGCAAGGCAGATATTCCTGCGCAGTATCGAAGAGACTGCCCGGCAGGAAGCGGCACACCTGATTCGTCAAATCGAGGAAGAAGCCCGGCGCGAGGGGGAACGTCGCGCCCGCGAGATACTGGTCGACGCTATGCAAAGATGCGCCGTGGACCAGGTCACCGAGACCACCGTGTCGGTGGTGCCGCTCCCTTCCGACGAGATGAAGGGGCGCATTATCGGGCGCGAGGGGCGAAACATCCGCTCCTTCGAAATCGCGACCGGTGTCGACCTGATTATCGACGACACCCCCGAGGCGGTGGTGCTGTCCTGTTTCGACCCCATCCGGCGGGAGGTGGCGCGTATTGCGCTGACCAACCTGATTGCGGATGGACGCATCCACCCCGCCCGTATTGAAGAGGTGGTGGAAAAAGCGCGTGAGGAGGTAGAACGCCGCATCTGGGAAGCGGGCGAGCGAGCGGTGCTGGAAACAGGTGTAACCGGACTGGCACCCGAGCTCGTCAAAATGCTGGGTAAGATGCGCTACCGCACCAGCTATGGGCAGAACGTGCTGGCGCACAGCATTGAGGTTGCCCACCTGTGCGGAGTGCTCGCCAGCGAGCTGGGGGTCAACGTGGCGCTGGCAAAGCGTGCGGGGCTGTTGCACGACATCGGCAAGGTGGCAGACCATGAGCAGGAGGGACCGCACGCGCTGTTGACAATGGAGATACTGCGCCGCTACGGCGAGCCGGAAGAGGTGGTCAACGCCGCAGGAGCACACCACTACGACGTAGAGCCAGCGAGTATCGAGGCTCTGCTGGTGGCGATTGCGGATGCCCTTTCGGCGGCGCGACCCGGCGCGCGGCGCGAGATGCTGGAGAACTACGTCAGGCGGGTTCAGAACCTTGAAAAAATCGCCGACTCCTTCCCCGGTGTCGAGAAGGCGTTCGCGGTGCAGGCAGGGCGCGAGGTTCGGCTTATCGTCAAGCCCGAACAGATAGACGACCTGGCAGCCATGCAGCTGGCGCGAGAAATCGCGGACAAAATCGAACAGGAGATGGAGTATCCGGGGCAGATTAAGGTGACCGTTATCCGTGAGACGCGCGCGGTGGAGTATGCCCGATGAGCGGACTGACGCGAGTGCTGTTTCTGGGCGACATTGTAGGCAAAGCAGGGCGTCAGGCGGTTGCCGAATGTCTGCCCTTCCTGAAGAAACAGTTCGCGCCCGACATCGTTATCGCCAACGGCGAGAACGCCGCAGGAGGCATCGGTATCACGCCCGAAATCGCCGACCACCTGCTCAACGGCGGCATTGACGTGCTGACCACGGGCAACCATGCGTGGAAGGAGAAGGCGGTTTATACCTATCTGGACGCGGAAACGCGCATCCTGCGCCCCGCGAACTATCCACCGGGCGTGCCCGGACGAGGATGGGCGATCTATCCGATGGAACAGCATCGGCTCGCCGTGGTGAACCTGTGCGGCAGGGTATTCATGGACAACACCGATTGCCCCTTCCGCACGATAGATGCTATACTGGAAGAGACGCAGGCAGTGACGCCGATGGTTCTGGTGGACTTCCACGCCGAAGCCACCTCCGAAGCGCAGGCGTTTGGCTGGTATGTGGACGGGCGCTGCAGTGCGGTCATCGGCACACACACGCACGTGCAGACGGCAGACGCGCGCATCCTGCCCAAGGGCACGGCTTACATCACCGATGCGGGCATGTGCGGTGCGCTGGATTCGGTGATTGGCATGCAGGCGGAACAGGTCATTGAACGGTTCCGATTGCAGTTGCCGAAGAAGTTTGAGGCGGCGCGAGCACGTCCTGCGGTGTGCGGCGTGTGGGTGGAGATCGACACTGGCACCGGTCGCGCCCGTCAGATACAGCGATTTCAGGCTCTGCCCGGCGCCAGCGGCATCGCATTGCGTGCCGAACCGGGCTTACTTCCCGAATAAGGGCACTCAACGGAAACGAGGTGAACCGAAGTGCGAACAGCGAGATGGCTTCAAACGGTACTGGCAACGGCTCTGGTGGCTGTGTGCGTGAACGCATCAGCACAGCAGGAGCTCATTATCTTCAAAGGGGACAAACCTGCGGACGCAGGGCTGGTGCTCAGCGGCTGGGGTAGCGGCGAGGTGCGTGAGTCGGGAGAAGCCGTGTACATCGGCAGTACCTCCCTGCAGATAGTCACCCAGAGCTTCTATCAGGGTGGACGCCTCATCCTGCAGCAGCCGGTCAGTCTGGGTAACTTTGCCAGCAACCCCGCCGCCTATCTGGTCTTCCATGTGCGTCTGCCGCAGGGCACCGGCAGTCTGTACACCGGCGGTTACGGACGCGGCTATGGAATGCCCGGCGTACCGGGTGCTCCGGGTATGCCCGGTATGGGCGGTCTCGCCGGTCCTCGCGGAGGCGCGGTCGGCGGAGCGGCAACCGGCACTGGACGAGCTGGGGCCAGAGCGGGCGGAATGGTGGGCGGCATGACAGGTCCACCAATGGGAGGGCCTGGTATGGGTGCACCGCCCGGGCTGGGTGGTGGCGCTCCCGGCGCGCCGCGCACCGGCACGACAGGCCGCCGAACGGGCGCTGCGACCGGCGGCATGCCCGGAATGCCTCCCGGATTGGGCGGTGGCTATGGATACGGCGGCTACACCGCTCCTACCCTCACCACGCGCGTGATGAAGCAGATGCGTGTGGTGGTCGTCACCACCGACGGCAGACAGTACGAGGCGGTTGCCCCCTTCGATCCGCCACTCACCGACCAGGAAGGCTGGTTCCCGATTGGTGTGGCGCTGGGTGCGTTCAAAGGGCTGTCGCCCGACGCAAAGATTAAGGAGATTCGCGTGTTTGGCGATGCCTACGGGGTGTTCTACGTCGGCGAGATTCGGGTAGCCACCGACTCTACGCCAATCACTGGCGACGCGGGTGAAGAGCAAATCGTTGCCGCCAACGACCTGGTGCGCCTGGAGGCACGGGCGAGCGCTGGTATCACTCCGCTGAAGTATTCGTGGGACTTTGATGCCAGCGACGGCATTCAGGAAGACGCGGTGGGTAGAGTGGTTACCACCCGCTACCGCAAGCCGGGCGAATACATCGTGACCCTGACCGTGACCGACATCTACGGTCTGAAAAAGCCCTTCGTGGCGACCACCAAAATCACGGTAAACGAATAGACCTTCCGGAATTTTTCCGCGTGACCCCTCTCCCCGCGTTTGGGGAGAGGGGCGTTCACCTACACGAATCCGTCCCTTTTGCCACAATCACTATCGGCGGGCAACCTTGACAAAACGCCCTTTGTAAGGCTATATTCACATAAGGGGGAGAGTGCGAGAGATGCGCATGTTAGATGCCCGCAAAGCGTTTATCTTACAGGCGGTAGTTCAGGACCACGTGGCAACCGCCGAGCCGGTCGGCTCGGAGGCGGTGGTGGAACGTTATCATCTGCGCATCAGCTCGGCAACGGTGCGCAACGAGATGGCAGAGATGTCTGAAATGGGCTACCTGCGCCAACCGCACGTTTCGGCAGGGCGCATTCCCTCGGACCTGGGCTACCGCTACTATGTGGACCATCTGATGACGCCGGTGCCGGCGAACTCGGTGCTGGCGCCTCAGCACACCACGCTGTTTTCGCCATCCAACCCTGAAGCGGGCGAGCTGGAACGCCTCCTGCAGGCGACCTGTCGCCTGCTCGCCGAAACCACTCGCTATGCCTCGCTGGCAACCGCGCCCGAAACCGATGTGGTGTCTATCCGGCATATCCTGCTCTCACAGCCCGCGCCCGCCAAGATACTGCTGGTGGTGGTTGCCAGCAGTGGACAGGTGGAACACCGCCTGATCCCCGTGCCCGAACGGGTCAGCGAAGCGCAGATGGCGGTGATGCACCAGATACTGCAACAGCACTACGCCGGTCGTGCCCTGCGCGACCTGTTGAACGCCGAGCCGCCGGCGATACCTGCTGGCTCACCGCTGACGGAGACGGTGTGGGTTCCCGTTTCGCAGGCAATCAAAGACTGTATTGAAACCCTCAGCGAGCAAGAGGTGTTTCTGGAGGGCATCCAGTATATCATTGAACAGCCGGAGTTCAGACAGGTAGACCGATTGTATCCGGTCATCTCCCTGCTGGAGCGTCCCCAGGTGCTGATGCGCATCCTGCAGCGACTGGCAGGCTCGGGCAGGGTGCAGGTGATCATCGGCGAAGAGAATCCCCTGCCGGAGGGACGTTCCCTCAGCCTGGTGGCATCATCCTATCGTATCGGTGACCGCATCGCCGGCACGATTTCCGTGCTGGGACCAACGCGAATGCACTATGAGATTGCCACTTCGGTGGTGGAATACGTCTCGAAAGCATTATCGCACGTGCTGACGCAGATCAGTGTGACCTCATGAGGTATCACGAAGAGACTATGGAGAGAGACGGCATGAAACGTAAGAAACAGATTCACGAGGAACAGCCCGAGGCGCGCCAGGAGGAGACCCTCTCTGCCCAGGCGGAGGTACCGTCGGAGCCGACGGGCGAGCCGGAGGTGGCAGACGTTGCGGAACTCGAAGCGCGCCTGCGTGCATTAGAAGGGGAAAACGCCCTGCTGAAACAGCAGCTGGCGGAGAAGCACGATAGCCTCCTGCGCACGATGGCGGACTTTGATAACTTTCGCCGTCGCACGCGCCAGGAGATGGAAGAGATTCGTCGCATCGCCCTAGAGGAGTTCCTGCGAGGCTTACTGCGTGTGATGGACAACTTCGAGCGCGCCCTTCAGGCGGCGGAAGAGAGCCAATCCTTCGAGAAACTCATGGAGGGCGTGCAGATGACATACAGACAGATGCAGTCGCTGTTGCGGGAAGCGGGGGTACAGCCCATTGAAGCGGTGGGCAAGCCGTTTGACCCCAACTTCCACGAAGCCGTCCAGCGTGTGCACAGCCCCGAACACCCCGATGAAACCGTGCTGGAAGAGGTGGAGCGCGGTTACATGATCCAGTCGCGCGTTCTGCGCCCAAGCCGTGTAAAGGTGGTAAAGAACTGATGGCACGGCTATTCGGCACCGATGGGGTGCGCGGCGTCGCCAACCGCGACCTGACCCCTCTTCTGGCGATGCAGTTGGGCATGGCAGCGGCAGCGGTTCTGGGCAATGGCAACCACGCCCCACACATACTGGTGGGGCGTGATACTCGTTTATCGGGGGATATGCTTGAAGCCGCGCTGGTCGCAGGGCTGTGTGCAACAGGCGCAAAGGTCACCCTGCTGGGCATATTGCCAACCCCGGCGGTGGCATACTGTACCAAAAACTCGCAGGCGGACGCGGGAGCGGTCATCTCCGCCTCCCATAACCCCTTCCAGGATAACGGCATCAAGTTCTTCAGCGTGGACGGCTGCAAACTGCCCGATGCCATAGAGGACGAAATTGAGAAGCTGGTCAACGATTGGCAGAACATCCGCCCCGCTCACGGGGAACATATCGGCACCATACACCGCGACAGCGAACTGATAGACCAGTACATTGCCCATCTGATTGCCAGCACCGGCTGTTCGCTGAAGGGAATGCGCGTGGTGGTAGACGGAGCTAACGGTGCCGCCTACAGCATCGCGCCCCGCGTGCTGTCTCAGCTAGGAGCGGAGGTTATTCCCATCCACTGCGCACCAGACGGCATCAATATCAACGCGGGATGCGGCTCGCTGCACACCGAAAGCATGCGCCAGACGGTGAAGGAACAACGCGCCGACGTCGGACTGTCTTTTGACGGCGACGCCGACCGGGTTATCCTGAGCGATGAGCACGGCAACGAAGTAGACGGCGACCGCATCATGGCGATGAGCGCCATCCACCTCAAGAAGGAAGGACGCCTGCGCAATAACGTGCTGGTTGCCACCATCATGAGCAACCTGGGGCTGGAAGAGGCGATGAAGGCGCACAACATCCGGCTGGAGCGCACAAAGGTCGGCGACCGGTACGTGGCAGAGCGGATGCGCGAGCTGGATGCTGTGCTGGGCGGCGAGCAGTCGGGACACATCATCTTCGCCGAATACACCACCACCGGAGACGGTCTGCTGACCGCTCTGCAGGTGCTTGCACTGATGCAGCATACCGAACAGCCGCTCTCTGAACTGGCGAAGGTGATGGAGCAGTATCCCCAGACCATACGCAATGTGCGGGTGCGCGATAAGCACGCCTGGCAGCGGTACGACCGTGCTGGCGAGGTGGAAGCACAGGCTCTGCAATCGCTCGGCAACCCGTCGCGCGTGAACATCCGCCCCTCGGGGACAGAACCTGTGGTGCGCATTATGCTGGAAGCCTGTGAACGCACGCGCATCGAAGAGGTGGCAAAAGAGCTGGAGGAAATCGTCCTGCAGGTATGCGGTAAACCCGAGGAGTAACCCGAATGCTTCTGACTCTGGACGTAGGCAATACCAATATCGTGGTGGGCGTGTACGAGGGGCAGGACTTGGTTCAGCACTGGCGCGTGCGTACCGACCGCGAGCGCACCGCCGATGAGCACGGCTTGCTGATGACCCACCTGCTGCAATACGCCTCCATCGCCAACGAGCAGATTCGCGGCGTGATTATCTCCAACGTCGTGCCCCCGATGACCGATGCCCTGCAGGGGATGGCGAGGCGGTTCTTCCATGTGGAGCCGATATTCGTCTCGCACGACCTGCCGCTGGGCGTTCCCATACGCTACCACGACCCGCGCGAAGTGGGCGCAGACCGCCTGGTGAACGCGGTGGCGGCTATTCACAAGTACGGCGCACCGGCTATCGTGGTGGACTTCGGCACGGCGACCACACTGGACGTCATCTCGCCGCAGGGAGAGTACCTGGGCGGATGCATTATGGCGGGTATCGGCATCTCCGCAGAGGCGCTATTCCGCACCGCCGCGAGGCTGCCGCGTATCGAACTGGTTGCGCCAGAGCACGTCATTGGACGCACGACGGTGGAAGCCATGCAGTCGGGCATCATGTTCGGTTACGCAGGCGCGATCGACGCGCTGGTGGAACGTATCTACAGGGAGCTCGGTTGTGAGGCACCGGTGGTGGCAACGGGCGGATTGGCGGAGCGTGTCGCCGTCGAAACCCGTACGATTCGGCATGTAGACCCCTGGCTGACGCTGGAGGGCTTGCGTATCATCTGGGAACGAGTGACCGGAGGCGTAGCATGAACAGAGCGGTTTGGCAGACGGTACTGTCCCGCGTGGCGACGGACAAGCTGCTGTGGGTGCAAAGCGTCTGCTTTGCGCTGTTGACCGCGTGGGGGGCGCGATGCAGTGTGCCCTTGCCCTATACCCCAGTGCCCGTCACCCTGCAGACGCTGTTTGTGCTGTTGTCGGGCATGGTGCTGGGAGCGCGATGGGGCGCGGCGGCACAGGCACAGTACCTGCTGATGGGCTTTCTCGGATTGCCAGTTTTCGCGGCGGGAGGCGGCTTCTGGTATCTGTTCAACCCACGTGGGACGGGCGGTTACCTGCTGGCGTATCCGCTGGCGGCGTACGTGGTGGGCGCGATGGTGGAACGAACGCCGAAACGCACGCTGGCAAGTTACCTGCTGGCAGGAGCAGCAGGCACAGCCGTGATTCACGCCATTGGAGCCACCTGGCTGGCAACCTTCCTGCACCTGAGTGCCGTGCAGGCGGTGGTAATGGGCGTCGTACCCTTCCTGCTGGGCGATGCGGTCAAAATCGCTGTCGCCGCCCTTTGTGCGCGGGGAGTACACTGGCTGTCTAGCACGGTCAAGCAGGGGGATAGATAATCCGATGAATCGGCAAGAACTGGCTCAACGCATTGACCATACCCTCCTGCGCCCCTACAGCACGGCGGAGGATATCGACCGTTTATGCGAAGAGGCAAAGGGTTACGGCTTCGCCAGTGTGTGCATCCTGCCCTTCTGGGTCGAACGCGCTGTGCGCAACCTGAAGGGCACACCGATTGCCGTGGGCACGGTGGTGGGCTTTCCGCTGGGCGCGAACATGCCTTCGGTCAAGCTGTACGAAGCCGAGCAGTCGTTAGCCGCAGGGGCGACCGAGCTGGATATGGTCATCGCTCTGCCTGCGCTCAAATCGGGCGACTGGCGCACCGTGCGTCATGAGATCGAACAAATCGCCTCCCTGTGTCGCTCGGCTGGTTCTCCTGCCGTGCTGAAGGTCATCATTGAGTGCTGTTACCTGACGCAGGAGGAGAAGATACAGGCAACGCGCGTGGTCGCCGAATGCGGGGCGGATTTCGTGAAGACCTCCACCGGCTTCGGCGAGGGAGGGGCAACCATTGAGGATGTGAAGCTGTTGCGTTCCGCCGCTCCGCCACATCTGAAGGTCAAAGCGGCTGGTGGTATTCGCACGCTGAAGGTTGCACTGGAACTCCTGCAAGCCGGCGCGGACCGCATCGGCACCAGCAGCGGTGTCGCGCTGATACAGCAACTGGAGGAAGGTTCATAGTTGCCCCCCGTTAACGTGCAGGCAATCGTCTTGCGCAGGCGACCTCTGGGCGAGGCGGATAAATCCCTCACGCTGTTCACCCGTGAGATGGGCAAACTCTCCGCAGTTGCCAGAGGCGCCCGCAAGCCCACCAGCAAGCTGGCAGGCTCCACCGAGACCTGCGTGCAGGCGCGTTTTCATCTCGCGCCGGGCAGAACCTTCTGGATAGTCACTCAGGCGTCGGTAGAAAGGGCGCGGGCGCGGCTCCATCGCCTGCTGATGAACGCGGCAACGGCTATCTACGCCTGCGAGCTGGTAGACCGCTTGTTGGAAGAGAACGTGCCCGATGAAGACCTCTTTGACCTGTTGGCAGGCACGCTGGACGAACTGGAAACCACCGAACATCCCACATGGACGCTCTGCCGATTCGAGAACGCGCTGATGATTCAGCAGGGCTATTCCCCCGAACTGGAGACCTGTACCCGCTGTGGCAAGCCCATAGAGGGAGAAACGATAGCTTTCCTCCCGCAGATGGGCGGTACGCTATGTCCCTCCTGTGCCCGGATGGTGCCCGGAACGGTCCGGCTGTCGCGCACGGCATGGCTGGTGTGGCGACTGCTCAACGCCAGCGGCGAAACCGACTTCCCAGGCGACGAGGTCAGCAAGGAACTCGAGCAGGCGGTTCACCTGCACCTGAGGTATCATCTGGATAGAGAGATGAAAAGCACCCAGGTACTGTGGCAGCTGCGACAGGATTTGGTGGGAGAGTAAACAACCATGCGCACCAGAAGCATCGTTCTTGCTGTGATTTGCCTCTGCGCTATCGCTCACGCGCAGACGAACTTCGCTGAGCGTGTGGTGGAACACCGGCTGAGCAACGGTCTGCGTGTGCTGATACTTCCGCGCAGGCAATCGCCGACGGTGGCGTTCTACATCCTGCACCGAGTGGGCGGCGTGGACGAGGAGAGTGGACGCACCGGCGTCACCCACATGCTGGAGCACATGCTGTTTAAAGGCACGACCACCATCGGCACAAGGGATTACGAACGAGAAAAGCCCATCTGGGACGAGATAGAACGCCTGCGCGACCAACTGGAGGCGGAACGCGCCAGGGGCGACGCGGCGGACAGGGAGCGCATCGCACAACTGCAACAGCGTGAACAGGAACTCCTGCAACAGGTGAGCCAGTGGCTGATTCCCCAGGAGTACGACCGCATTTTCGAGCGAGCTGGCAGTCCGGGAACCAATGCGTGGACATCCAACGATGTGACCGTTTACACGGTGAGCATTCCCGCCAACCGTCTGGAGCTGGCGGCGTGGATGCAAGCAGACCAGAGAAGCCATCCCGTGTGGCGACAGTTCTATCAGGAGCGCGACGTGGTGCTGGAAGAGCGCAGGCAGAGCGTCAACGACAGCCCCGAGGGCGCATTATGGGAAGCCTTCATGGCAACCGCCTTTTTGGTGCATCCCTATCGCAACCCGGTCATCGGCTGGCAGGACGACGTGGCACGCCTGCGCACCGCGGATATTGACCGGTTCTTCCGCACCTACTACGCGCCCAACAACACCTGGTTAGCGGTGGTGGGCGATGTGGACCCCCAGCAGACGATAGCGCTGGTGGAAAAGTATTTCGGAAGCATCCCCGCGCAACCCCTGCCGCAGGCGCGCATCCCCGCCGAGCCTCCTCAGCGGGGCATTCGGCGCGTGGTGGTGAAGATGCCTGCGAACCCGCAGATGCTGATGGGCTTCCACAAGCCAAACGCACCCCACGAGGACGACGTGGTGTTCTCGGTGATTCAGGGCATCCTGACGCGCGGACGTACCTCGCGCCTCTACCGCGAGCTGGTAGAAAAGCGCAAAATCGCCCTCAGCGTCTCCGCCTATTCCGTGCCCGGTGACCGTTATCCGAACCTCTTCGTGATTGATGCGGTGCCGCGCTATCCGCACACTCCGCAGGAGCTGGAGCAGGCTATCTGGCACGAACTGAACCGCCTGCGAACCCAGTCCGTTACCGAAGCCGAGCTGAAGCGGATGCGCACCTGGGCGGAAGCGGACATCCTGCGTGCCCTTCGCTCGAATGAGGGCATGGCGGAGCAGCTGCTGTGGGCGGACGCGGTGCTGGGCGACTGGCGCGAGCTGTTCCGCTCGGTGGAGCGCGTACGCCGGGTGACCGCTCAGGACATCCTGCGCGTGGCAAAGAAGTATCTGCACAAGGACAACTGCACGGTTGCCGTGCTGGAACCCGCACCGGAGGCGAAGTGATGCGCCGATTCCTGCCCATAGCGATTCTCCTGTGCTGGATGGCAGCCGCCGTCGCCGTGCCACCGACAGGGATAGAATACCCTCCGCTTCAGTACACTCTGCCCAAGCCCGAACGGATTGTCCTGCCCAACGGCATCGTCCTCTACCTGCTGGAGGATCACGACCTGCCTCTGGTGGACGTGGAGGTACGCCTTCGCGGAGGTCGCCTGTACGAACCCGCCGACAGAGCGGGACTGAGCGCGGTTTTCGTGCGTGCCTGGCGCAACGGCGGCACCCTCACCCGCTCGCCCGACGCGCTGAACACAGCAATTGAGGACATGGCGGCGATACTGGACATCTCGGACGATGGCGATACGCTCGGCATCTCGCTGTCCTTGCTGGCACGCGACTGGCGCAGAGGGCTGGAACTGCTTGCCGACCTGCTTCGCAACCCCGCCTTTCGGGAGGAGCAGGTGAGGCTGGCAAAGGGGCAGGTGACCGAGCAAATCCGCCGACGCAACGACGAGATTGCCGGTATCGCCAGCAGGGAGTTCGCCGGATTCGTTTATGGAACGAACCACCCGCTGGGCAGAGTTCCCACCCTGCAAACGGTGCAGAGCATCACCCGCCAGCATCTGCTGGACTGGCATCGCCGACTGGTGACGCCGCGCAACATCTGGATTGCGGTCACGGGCGACTTTGACCGCCGCGCCGTGCTGGAGGAGCTGCGCCGGCTGTTCGGTGGATGGAAGGGCGGTTCTCCCGCTTTGCCCGTTATCCCTGCCCCCAAAGAGCAACCCGCGGCGACAGGCTTTATCGCCAAACAGGCGGACCAGGCGCATCTGCGCATCGGGCATCTGGGCGTTGCCTATGGCGTGCCGGAGCGGGCGGCGCTGGACGTGCTGAACTACATCCTGGGCGGCTCCTTCACCTCGCGCCTCACCCACGAGATTCGCGACAAGCGAGGACTGGCTTACGCGGTGTGGAGCAGTATCGCTCCGGCGAACCCCCGCGGGCTGTTCTCCATCGGATGCCAGACCAAAAGCGAATCCGCCGAGGAGGTTATCCAGCTTATCCGGGAACAGGTGCGACGCCTGACCGAAGAACCGCCTTCCGAGGAGGAGCTACAACAGGCGAAGGAGAGTCTGGTGAACTCGTTCGTCTTCCGGTTCCCCACGGCGAGCGATGCCGTCTCGGCGCAGATGCTTCTGGAGATACACGGACTGCCACGCGATACCTATGATACCTATATCGCGCGCGTGCAGGTGGTGACGGCTCAGGATGTGCTGGCGGCGGCGAGAAAATATATCCATCCCGACCGTCTGCGCGTGCTGGTGGTGGGCGACGGCAAGAAGCTGGCGCGTCTGGCTGGTCAGGCACAACGCCTGCAGGCACGATAAGGAGGCTATCCGATGGTGATTCTGGGCTTTGACCCGGGCACAGCAATCACAGGCTACGGCGTGCTGGAACAACAGGGGCAGAAGGTCAGCGTAGCCACCTTTGGCTGTATCACCACGCCCGCCAATATGCCCGCGCCGCGCAGGCTTCAGCGCATCTACGAAGAGGTCTGTCGCCTGCTGGACGAGTATCAGCCCGACGTAGTGGTCACGGAACGGCTGTTCTTCAACCGCAACGAGACCACCGCTCTCAGCGTAGGGCGGACTATCGGAGTCATTCTGCTGGCGGTGGCGCAGAGAGGCATTGAGTGGGTGGAGTACACCCCGCTTCAAGTAAAAACGGCGGTGGTGGGCTACGGAAGTGCGGAGAAAAAACAGATACAGTACATGGTCACCAAACTGCTCGCCCTTGCCGAGACACCGAAGCCGGACGATGCCGCCGATGCGCTGGCGGTGGCGCTGTGTCACGCGCACAGTGCATGGGCGAGGGACCTGCAAACGCGAAGGGGGTAACTTTCGGTGGATGTACTGCGTGTGCTGATATGGACACTCGGTGGGCTGGTTATCGTGATGCTGGTGTGGCGGGTGATACGGCTGGCGCGGTTGTTGGAACAGCGCATCGAGGAGTATGATGAGAAGGAGCGTTCGGAAGTAGAGCGCAACCTGTTCGCCGAGCTCTCGGAGCTTTACTCTCAGGAGCCTCGCAAGAAGGGCGATGGGAAGCCATAGCGCCCGCGAGAGGTTGTCCTCAGTAACGAGTGCTGCATGTCCTTCCACATCTCCTCGACGGTGACAAACTCGTAGCCCTGCCGGCGCATTTCCTGTACGAATTCGGGGAGCACCTTCACCGTCACGGGGACCTTCTCGTGCAGCAGGATAATGCTACCCGGTCGCACCGAACTGAACAGCCGCTGTTTGAGTGTTTCCTCGTCGGGACGCTCGTAATCCGCTGGGTCCTGTGTCCACATCACCATCACATATCCGTCGAACTGGGCAATCAGGCGCACGGAATGGTCTACCATCCCCCCTGGGGGACGCACAAAGCGCGGCACGTGTCCTGTAGCTCGCCAGATTGCCGCCGCTCCGGCATCTATCTCCTCCTGTACCATACCGAGGGGAATCTGGCTCAGGCGCAGATGGTGATAAGTGTGGTTCTCCACTTCGTGCCCATCTTTGACCATCTGGCGTACCAGGTCAGGATAGCGGTCCACGTTTTTACCCACCACAAAGAAAGTAGCACGCACGCCCAGCTGGCGCAACGTTTTGAGCAAGATAGGTGTATGATAGGGATGAGGACCATCGTCGAAGGTGAGGGCAATCCACTTCCGCGCGGGGTTGCCGTGGTACATTTTGGAAGCACCCACCTGCTGATAAATCTGCTGGACGTCGCCATATCCCCCACCGTTTGCGGTCTGCTGAACGGGCGGCTGTAAGTGCCTCCACCAGGCTTCGCCCAGCACGAGCAGTATCAACACGCCAAATGTCCATACCTTCACAGCAGCTCGATCCATCAGTACCCTCCCGTTAACATCATACCGTACACTTCGTGATTTCATTAGATAATACGCGGAATGTTGCGGAGAATCATTCTGTTCCTTGCCACTCTGAGTGCGCTGTCTGCCATCCTGAGCATCGCGGATGGTCCCATGGACGCTTCCTTCGCTGATGTTCGACACGACCTTCACCTGGGGTTAGTCCGTCGCCCCCTTGACCAAAAGGGGTAGATGGTGATACCATTTTATCGCTAAACAGTGCTGACTCTGATGGAGGACGAGCGTGAGCGAACCTTCTTTGACCGCCGTCATCATGGCGGCTGGCAAAAGCACCCGAATGAAATCCCGTCTGCCCAAACCGCTCCACCCCCTGTGTGGAAAACCCCTGCTCGCATACATCCTGGATGCCTGTAGTGCTGGCGGGGCGTCGCGTCTGATCGTGGTGGTGGGGCACGAAGCGGAGCGCGTGAAGGAAGCCTTTCGCGACCGTTGCGAGTTCGTCCTGCAAGAGGAACAGATGGGTACGGGGCACGCTGTGATGGTGACCCATCCCCTGCTGGAGGGATACGAAGGCGACCTGCTGGTTCTGCCGGGCGACACGCCGCTGATAGATGGCGACACCCTGCGCAGGCTGGCGGAACACCACCGCGCCACAGGGGCTGTTGCCACCCTGCTCAGTGCGGTTCTGCCGCACGACGCCGGCATGTACGGGCGCGTGCTGAGGGACGAGACAGGCAAAGTGCTGGGTGTAGTGGAGGCGAAAGACGCCACCCCCGAGCAGCTGGCGGTGCGCGAAATCAACACCTCTATCTACTGCTTCAACGCACCGGCGCTTTTCGACGCCCTGAAGCAGATTCGCCCCGATAACGCGCGGGGAGAGTACTACCTGACCGACGTCATCGGACTGCTCACCCGCGAGGGCAGGAAAGTAGAGGCAGTGATTGCGGATGACTGGCAGGTAACGCTGGGGGTCAACACGCGCGTGGAGCTGGCGGACGTGGCGTCGCGCCTGCGCTGGCGTATTATGGAACGGCTGATGCTATCCGGCGTTACTATTGTAGACCCTGCGAATACCTACATCGACGCCGACGTGCAAATCGGGCAAGACACCACCGTTTATCCCAACACCTATCTGCTGGGTCAAACAGTCATCGGTGAAGAGTGCCACATTGGACCCATGGCGCGGATTGAGGATAGCCAGATTGGCAACCGGGTAACCGTGCTGGCGTCGCAGGTGGTGGAAAGCCGACTGGATGATGAGGTGCGCGTGGGACCGTTTGCCAACCTGCGACCGGGAACCGTCGTGGGCAAGGGCAGCAAGATTGGCGACTTCGTGGAAGTGAAAAACGCGGTGATTGAAGAAAACGTCAGTATGGCACATCTGACCTATGTGGGCGATGCCCATGTCGGCGCGAACACCAACATCGGCGCGGGAACCATCACCTGCAATTACGATGGCAAGCGCAAACATCGCACCGTTATCGGCAAGGGATGTTTCATCGGCTCTCATGCCACGCTGATTGCGCCTGTGGAGATTGGGGACGGGGCGTACGTTGCCGCCGCCTCACCCATCACCAGCAACGTGCCGCCCGATTCGCTGGCAATTGCCCGCTGCCGTCAGGAAGTAAAAGAGGGATGGGCGAAACGACGACGTGAACAATCTTCATCTGAGGGATAGTCCATGAATAAAGACCGTATGCGCATCTTTACCGGTAACGCCAACCCGCTGTTGGCGCAGAATATTGCCGATTGCCTGGGGATACCGTTAGGGCAGATACTGGTCTCGCGCTTTTCGGACGGGGAGATACGAGTGCAGGTTGGTGAGAACGCGCGCGGGCTGGATGTGTTTATCGTTCAGCCGACCTGTGCGCCTGTGAACGAAAACCTGATGGAGCTGCTGATTATGCTGGACGCCTTCCGTCGCGCCTCCGCCCGACGGGTGACCTGTGTGATGCCCTACTATGGCTATGCTCGGCAGGACAAGAAGGTCAAGCCGCGCGAGCCGATAACCGCCCGACTGGTAGCGAACCTGCTGGAGGTTGCCGGTGCGAACCGCGTGCTGACGGTAGACCTACACGCCCAGCAGATTCAGGGCTTCTTCAACCTGCCAGTGGACCACCTGTACGCCGGTCCGCTGATAGGCGAGTATCTGATCGAGTCGGGTCTGGCACACGGGAACTGTGTGGTGGTCTCGCCGGATGTAGCGGGCACACCTCGCGCCAAAGCGCTGGCGGAGATGCTGGACGTGCCCTTCGCCATCATCGCCAAGCGTCGCCCCGAGCCGAACAAGGTAGAGGTGATGGAGGTGGTGGGCAACGTGGAGGGCAAGACCGCCATCATGATCGACGACATGGTGGACACGGGCGGCTCACTGGTGCAGGGTGCCGAGGCGCTGATGGAGCGAGGAGCCACCGGGGTCATCGCCTGCTGCACGCATCCCGTGCTGTCTGGCAACGCCCCCGAGCGTATCCTGAACTCGCCCATTCGCAAACTGATTGTCACCGACACCATCCCCGTTCCGCCGGAGAAGCTGAACGACAAAATCACCGTGCTGTCGGTGGCGCCCCTGCTGGCAGAGGCGATTCTGCGCATCCATAACGACGACTCGGTCAGCGTGCTGTTCGAACGGCAGGCGGAACTGGTGCGCAAGCGCAACTCGTAGACCTTCGGTGTTCAGAAGGAAACCGCAAATAGAGCCTGCATGGATTGTGTTGGGGCTGGGCAATCCGGGCGCGGAGTATGCCCATACCCGGCACAATGTCGGTTTTGATGTGGTGGACATCCTCGCCAGCCGACACCGTATCCGCCTGAACATGCACCGCGACCACGCACATTG
This sequence comes from Chthonomonadia bacterium, assembly GCA_013314755.1. GTDB lineage: Bacteria > Armatimonadota > HRBIN16 > HRBIN16 > HRBIN16 > HRBIN16. The sequence goes on along the minus strand of JABUFA010000009.1, from coordinate 76,311 downwards.
CGGACTGGGCACAATTGCGGAGGTCCCCGTCCTGCTGGCAAAGCCGATGACCTACATGAACCGAAGCGGGGAATCTGCTCGTGCCCTGCTTCAGCGATACCCGTTGGAACCCTCGCGCCTGCTGGTGATTGTGGATGATGTCGCCCTGCCGCTCGGCAGGATTCGCGTGCGCCCCTCCGGCTCCGACGGCGGACACAACGGGCTGGCGTCCATTATCCAGCTGTTGAACACGCAGGCTTTTCCGCGAGTACGTGTGGGAATCGGCAGCCCCCCGCCCGGACAGATGGTGGAATACGTGCTCTCCCGTTTCTCGCCACAGGAGCGGGAGGTTATCGACGAGGCGCTTCAGCGCGCCGCCGACGCGGTGGAGACCGTGCTTGCCGAAGGCGTTCAGTCCGCCATGAACCGCTTCAACGCGAGCCCACCGTCCGGAAGCTAAGGTTCGTCGTTGTGCGCTGTCTGGCGGCGCATCTCCTGCACGAAGCGCGCCGTCACGTGGTCAATGGCTGTAATCGCCGTGCCCACCACCACCGCCCACGCTCCTGCCTCTAAAGCAAGGCGGGCATCCTGCGGCGAAGCGATGCGCCCCTCGCACACCACTGGCACCGAAACCTTTTGCGCCAGCTGCGCCACCAACACGATGTCCGCCCCTGACGCCCGCCGGTCCTGTGTGTATGGCGTGTAGCCCGACATGGTGGTCGCCACCAGGTCGGCTCCCATCTCGGCGGCGGCAATTCCCTCCTCCAGCGTTGAAATATCCGCCATGACGGGCACATGCAGTTCCTCGTGGATACGCCTGATCAGCTGGGCTAACGGCTCAGGACGCTCCCGCGCGGTAGCATCTATCGCCACGATGTCTGTCCCTGCCTCCACCACCGCCCGGGCGTGCTCAAAGGTGGGGGTGATGTACACCGGGTAGTCGGGCAGGGTGTGCTTGTAGATACCGATAATGGGCACCTGTACCAGCTGGCGAACAGCGCGGATGTTCTGGGGTAGATTTGCCCGGATACCCACCGCGCCGCCGCGCACCGCCGCCTCCGCCAGCGCTGCAAGCACCGCCGGCTGTCCCAGCGGAGTATCTTCCGGCGCCTGACAGGAAACGATAAGACCTCCTCTAATACGCTCCAGCAGATTCATCCGTTTTCCTCCGTACATACCCAATCGCCCTGGAGGGCGAGGCTCCTGCCGAGCCTGCCCTCTCCCTGTGGGGGAGGGTCAGGGTGAGGGCTTTTCCTCCCCGCCTGCGGGGAGGTCAGGTGGGGCTGTTTGAAGACCACCTAACCCCCAGCACCTTCCCTGCGAGGGAAGGGGTGCCTCACCTCTCCCCGCGTCGGGGAGAGGACAGGAGAGGGGTTCACCATTCCACATTCTACCGCGAATCTTCTGGCGGGTAAAGCGTATCTAACAAATGGCAAAGGACGGAACAACCTGTGCAAAAGGAGGTGAACGCCTGATATGTTCGGTTTCTTTGGACGAAAACAGGCTTCAGACCACGCCGAGAGCGGTCTGATTAAACACGTCAACGCCAGCACGTTCAAGCAGGAAGTGCTGGAATCGGATATTCCGGTGCTGGTGGATTTCTGGGCGCCCTGGTGCGGTCCCTGCCGGATGCTTGCGCCCATTCTGGAAGAGATAGCGCGCGAGTATCAGGGCAGGCTGAAGGTGGTGAAACTCAACACCGATGAGAACCCGATTACCGCCAACGCTTACGGCATCCAGGGCATTCCGACGCTGATACTGTTCACGCGCGGTTTCGCCCGCGAGCGGCTGGTGGGTCTGATGCCCAAACAGCACATCATGGCGAAGATTTTGCCCTATCTGCCGGCGGAGACGCCTGCCGCATCTGTCAGCGAAGGCTCTTAAGGAGGCAACGATGCCGTTCAAAGCGGTTCTTGCGGTGGTGGGCGGCGCGGTGGTGGGATTGCTGCTGTCCGCCCTGTCGCGCAAAATGGGGAGTACTTGAGGCATCCTGTGCAACCCCGTCATCGCTGCCATTTATGGGGCAATGTTGGGGCTGTTGATGGTTCTCGGGCAGAACCAGCCACAAAAGTAAGAGAAGGGCTTCGCTTACCAGAACGGCGAGCGATGCCAGCGCTTTCGGCGGCGATACCAGTCCTGCAGGCAAAGCCACGCCTGCTCCAGCCGCGCCTTCAGCGAACACGCCGGAGCGTCCTCCTGCGCTATACAGTGTCGCTGGAGCTTGCGCGCCGCTTCAATGACCGAGCGCACCTTCGCTGGGTCGGTGCTGAAGTGTCCTCGCCAGCCGCATACGTGACACTCGGTACTCTCCATCAGGTTCGGAGCACCGCACAGGTCGCAGATTTTGAGGTTCACCTCGCGCATGGTCATCACCGCGTCCAAACGTCCGCCTGATTCAGATTATGGCTTGCTTTCCCCTTCGGAATAGACTACCGCTGCCACCACTTCACCGACTATCTGAAGCGATTGGGCACTGCATTGGTCCACTGTGTCCTGCAGGGTGTGCCAGTAGGGATAGTCGAAGTCAATCAGGTCAATACAGGGCACGCCCGCCTCTATCAGGGGCACATGGTCATCGGTAATCGTATATTTCTGGGCGTTGGGGAAGTATTTTCGGTAGCCCAGCTGTTCCGCCGTTCGCCACACCCTCTCCACCAGCTCGGGAGCTGCCAGCACCGAGTTGGTCTCCTTGTAAATCTGCAGGTCTTTATCGCCCACCATATCCAGCAGGATGCCATAGGTGGGGCGCAGTTTGCCCATGTTCTTTGCAAAATAGCGTGAACCCAACAGCATGGTGTCCACGTCGGGACCATAGTCCTCGCCGTCCCAGAAGGCGATGATGACGCCCACCTGGGGACGCTTCGCCTTAAACTGCCGCGCCAGCTCCAGCAGTACCGCTACGCCCGACGCGCCGTCGTTTGCGCCCAGAATGGGTTTGCGCCGGTTGGCAGGGTCCAGCTCCTCGTCGGCGGTGGGGCGGGTATCCCAGTGTGCACAGAGCATGATGCGCCGGGGAGCATTTTCGTTGAAGATGCCGAAGATGTTGTACAGGCGCAGGCTTTTGCCGTTTACCACCTGGGTGAAGGTCTGCAGTTCCACCCGGTCCGCGCTCTTTTCCAGCTCGGTCATCAGCCAGTCACGGCATTGCAGGTGCGCCTGCGTGCCCGGAACGCGCGGACCAAAGGAGACCTGTTTCTCAAGGTCGGCAAACGCTCGTTTACCATCAAAGGCTGGGCGCTCTGCCTGCACTGCAGTGGGCGCACAACCCGACACCAGCAACCAGCCAAACAGCAAACCAAACGCCAGAACTCTGCGCAGATGCAACAGGTCATCTCCTTTCTTTATGGCTTCACCGCCGCGATACGCCCGGTTACACCAGCGATGGGCTTACCTGCTTCCATGTATGCCAGCAGGGCTTCGCCGACGGTCCTGTTCAGCTCGCGCTCGACGGCTGAGCGCTCCCATACCTTGAAATAGCCCAGCGCCCCGTAAGCCAGCGTGGCAGAAGTGGCTACCCGGTATTCGCGCGAGGGGTTCAGTTCTTCCTTCCGCTCCTTGCCGACCTCGACGCGCACCACCCGCTCGCCCGCCGGTTTCGCCGGGTCAAAGGTCACCGTCAGCCCGCTTACCTGCAGGAAGCCCGCGTTGGGCTGGGGATACAGCGTCAATGCTCGTTCCAGCGCCTGCCGAATCTGTGCGCCCGTGAGCTTCAGCACCACCACCCGGTCATCCCGGTATGGCAGGAGTCGGCTCACCACTTCCGCAGGGGGAGTATCCCTGCTGATGCTGATTTCGTTGAATGCCGCTGCGGGAAGCCAGGCGATATCCGCTCCGCTGACGTCGCACAGTGCGTCCACCACCACGTTGGCAAGGTCGCTCTCTTCGGTGCGCACGTTTTTCGTGCTCAGCTCCTGCGACCATCCCGCAGCGCTTACCGCCAGCAGTAGCACAACTGCCCACAGTATTCGGCTAACTGCTCGACTCCTTGTTCTCATTCTTTCGCGCCCCCTTCCACCGCAGATACGCCTGGATGAACAGGTCAATATCTCCGTCCATCACGCGAGGCACGTCTCCGGTCTCCGCTTCGGTCCGATGGTCCTTCACCATATAATACGGTTGAAACACGTAGGAACGTATCTGATGCCCCCACTCAATGGGAGGCGGTTCGCCGCGCAGAGCGGCTATTCGTTCGGCGTTCGCCCGGCGTTCTCGTTCCGCCAGCCGCGCCATTAAGACTCGTAAAGCCAGCTCGCGGTTACGCTGTTGTGAGCGCTCGTTCTGGCAGGTCACCACGATGCCGGTCGGGATATGCGTGATGCGCACCGCCGTCTCGTTCTTCTGCATGTGCTGACCGCCTGCGCTCCCCGCCCGGAACGTCTCGATGCGCAGGTCATCCGGGTTGATTTGAATCTCTTCGCTCTCGGAAAGTTCCGGTATCACGTCTACCGACGCGAACGAGGTGTGCCTGCGCTTGTTGGCGTCAAACGGCGAGATGCGCACCAGACGGTGAACGCCCCGCTCGGATTCCAGCAAACCGTAGGCGTTGCGCCCCTCGACGCGTACGGTTACACTTTTTAGACCTGCCACCTCGCCCGGAGTTTCGTCTAATATCTCGGTGCGGAAGCCGTGTTCCTGCGCCCAGCGTAAATACATTCTTAACAACATCTGCACCCAGTCACAGGATTCGGTGCCGCCGGCTCCCGCGTTGATTTCCAGTATCGCGTTGTTCGCATCGTGCTCCCCACTGAGCAGGGTCTCCATCTCCAGCGTGTCCAGTCGCTTCGCCAGCTCCTGTACACCCCTCTGCAGTTCCTCCAGCAGTTCCGGGTCCTCCTCTTCCTCCAGCAGCTCCGCCATCGCCTGCAGTTCCTGCCACTGTCGCTCCAGCTCCTCCCAGCCTGCAATGCGCTGGCGCAGAGCGTTCAACTGCTGGATGGTCTCCTGCGCTTCGCGAGGGTCGTCCCAGAAGCCGGGGCGAGCGGTCTGTTCCTCCAGCTGGGCAATCTGCTCTCTCACATGGGCAACGTCAAAGATGTTCGCCCAGCGCGTGCAGACGCTCGCGATACGTCTGCAGGTCGCGGCTCAAAACTTCTAACACAGGCTCCCTCCCTTCTCATGGTCTCACAATGGCTATTGTACCATATCGCGCACGCGACGGGCAGGATATTCCCTCTCGCCCGCCCAAATACAAGATGGAAAACACTATTTCAGACAGTGAGGGAGTGACTGTGCCAGCAACACGTTCCGGTAAAAAGAAGGTGCGAGTCGGCGTCGTAGGCGTCGGCATCGGCAGTTTGCATATTCAGGGTTACCAGCGCCATCCTCAGGCGGAGGTGGTCGCTGTTTGCGATATCGCCGAAGAGCGCGCCCGGCAGGTCGCGCAGGAGTACGGCGTGCCCCATGTCTTCACCGACTACCAGCAGATGCTGGAGAAGGTGGAGCTGGACGCCGTTTCGGTCTGCACGCCCAATGCGCTTCATGCCCCCGTGGCGATTGCCGCGATGGAGGCGGGATGCCACATCCTGTGCGAAAAGCCGCTGGCGCACAATCTGGAAGACGCCGAGCGGATGCAACAGGTAGCCCAAAAGACGGGTGTGCTGTTTATGATGGGGATGAACAACCGCTTCCGCGGCGACAGCCAGACGCTGAAAAAGCATATCGACGCGGGCGAGCTGGGCGAAATCTACTACGCCAAGTGCGGCTGGCTGAGGCGCAGGGGCATCCCCGGCTTCGGCGGCTGGTTTACCACGAAAGCGCTGTCGGGCGGCGGACCGCTTATTGATATAGGCGTTCACGTGCTGGACCTGACCTGGTGGCTGATGGGTTGTCCGAAGCCGGCCTCTGTGTTCGGCGCGACCTTCGCCAAGTTCGGTCCTTACGGGCGCGGACAGGGCGGCTGGGGTACGCCTCAGAAGGGCGGCACGTTCGACGTGGAAGACCTTGCTACCGCCATCATCCGCTTCGAGAACGGCGCGGTGTGTCAGATGGATGCCTCCTGGGCGTCGTACATCGAGCGCGACGTGTTCTACTCGCAGCTGATGGGCACGAAGGGCGGCGCCACGCTGGAGCCACTGCGCATCTTCACCGACCGGCACGGCGTGCCCGAAGACTTTGTGCCCCATGCGCCGCAGATTCAGGGGCATCTCGCGGAGGTGGAACACTTCGTGGATTGCATCCTGAAGCACAAACAGCCCCTCGCGCCCATCGAGCACGGCGTGGCGATTATGCGCATCCTGGACGGCATCTACCGCTCGGCGGAGAGCGGTCAGCAGGTGGACCTGTAACGAATCCGGCGAATGTCCGAACGCAACATCCGATACACCATCAAGGAGCTGCCCGAGGAGGAGCGACCGCGCGAGCGACTGGTGCAGTTCGGGGCAAATGCCCTTTCCAACGCGGAACTGCTGGCGATTCTCCTGCGCACCGGCACGCCCGAAATGACCGCTGTGCAGCTGGCTCAACACCTGCTGAACAGCGCCGGTAGCCTGCGAGCAATCGCCAACGCCAAGCCCGACGAACTGGCGCAGATGAAGGGTATCGGTGTGGCAAAAGCGGCGCAGCTGCTGGCGGCGGTGGAGCTGGGGAGGCGCATCGCTCTGGAGCAGATGGGTGACCAGCCTGCTATCACTCGTCCCGACGATGTGTACGCCCTGCTCCACGCCCAGCTGCGCGACGAGAAACAGGAACATGTTATCGTGCTTCTGCTCAACACCAAGAACCGCGTGATGCGCCAGAGCACCGTCACCAAAGGCACGCTCGACTCCAGCCTTCTGCACCCACGCGAGGTGTTTCGCGAAGCCATCCGCCACAGCGCATCCTCCATCATCCTCGCCCACAACCACCCCAGCGGCGACCCCACCCCCAGCAGTGAAGACATCCAGATTACCAGGCGCATCCATCAGGCAGGTCAGCTGATTGGCATTGAACTGCTGGACCATGTGATTATCGGCGATGGCAGGTGGGTCAGCCTGAAAGCACAGGGAGCGTTCTGAACGTCAGCCCGCGTTTTCTTTTTTTGTCGTAAAGTGCTACAATATTGCTGGGAAGACCCGCACCCTCTGCAGAGCCAAAGGAGGGAGACAGCCATGCCGTATGTATGGAAAGAACGCTGGCTTGACCGCGCCCTGCACCGTCGCCACTTCGAAGCCTTCGTGGTGTTCCTGATCATTCTGACCGTCATGGGGATGATTCTCAACCTCTACGGCAGAAGCAGTGAAGCCGCTAACCGTACCGTTTGCCGTTCCAACCTTCGTCACCTCGTGCAGGCGTTGAAGCTGTATGCCCAGGACTACGATGACCACTACCCTGCCGGCGACCGCTGGGTGCGCCCCGTCTCCGCATACACCGACAGCCTTTCCTTCTTCTTCTGTCCATCAGATAACCGCCCGCGCCCCAAACGAGAGCGTTCCGAATTGCGCGTCTCTTACTGGTATCTGCCGCCTGCCCGCAGTGACGAAGAGAGCAGCACCGCTGTGTTTGGTGATGTGCTGTATTCCAACTGGCTGGGCAACCACGAGAACGGCGGCAACGTGGCGTATTTGGATGGTCATGTGGTCTGGCGAAACATCACGCAGTGGCAGGAGGAACGCCTGCCGGTGGAACCGCTGATTAAGAAGAAGGCTTCAGCGGCAAGATGACGGTGCCCGATTGGAAAGAAAGGGTGTTGAGCCTGCCCCTGGGGGCGGTTCTGGCGGTTGTGACCACGGCGGGATTCGTGGTGGGCGTTGTGCTGTCTGTTGCGGTTCGGCATCTGCAGGAGGGTGCGTTCGGACAGATCGACCTGCTGGCGCGTCTGGGGGCGATGGCTATCCCACTGATGACCGCCTTTACCGTGCTCAAGTGGCTGTTCGACACGCTCATCCTCTGGATTGCTGTGCGGGTAACGGGCAGAATATCCGGTGACCCCTTCCAGGTGGGCTTTGCTGAAGGCTATCGCAACATGCTTCCGATTACCATGCTGATGGTTGCCAACTCCAGCCTTGCCCTGCTGATTGCCACCCTTACGGGCTTGTGGCTGATGCTGGTGCTCGCCTGGTTTGTGGACCTGTTCATCCTGCGCCTGTTTTTAGAGATGGACTGGTACGAAATCTTCCTGCTGAACGCCGTGCTGGGTTTCTTCAGCTGCGTCACAGGCGGACTGCTGTAGCTAAGGCCACGGGAAGGTGGGCGTGGGCAGCTGCCAGAACCAGGCAATCAGCGACCACATACATGCCGACAGGAACTCGCCGAATATCAGCCCTAGGAAGAACGGACGCAGGAGGCGGAAGGTACGCATTCCCCCGTAGTGCACAATGGGCATTTTAATCAGCCACGCCGCCAGCATGGAGAACCAGAAGACCACAATGCCCCAGGAAGGCGCCATGGCGTAGCCCAGAGGATGCAGGGGAAAGCCCGCAATGCGCCACCGCAGATAACTGAGCAGTGCACACACCAGCGCGCCTATCATGGTGAACAGCGGTCCCGCGGGATACTCCCTGCGGGTGGGAACACCGCCCATAAAAGGCGCGTTTTCACGGAAAAACTGGATGCTCGCCGAGCTGTATACGTAGCTGTACAGATTGATGGCTCCATACCTGTAGGGCAGCCACATCTGCACGACCAGCGCGACCAGAATGGCAAACAGCACTCCCCCGACCAGCAGCCACAGCACCTTTCGCGCTCGCAGCCGCGCCTGTTCGGTGACCTTCTGCGCGTCCAGCAAGCCTGTTAACAGCATCCCGCGCAGGTCGCGCGTGTGCATCCCGTCCAGAAACGAGAGCAGGGTCAGCTGGCGTGCGCCCAGCATCTGCCGCTCGCCCCAGGTGTAGATGTCCATTGGTGTAAAACAGCCCTCGGTGATTAGCAGACCACCTTCTGCCGTACAGCGCGACATGATAATCGCCTGCACGAACAGATATACCCCGAAATGGAACAGTGCCACCTGCCAGGTCATGCCGAAGTATCGCGCCCAGAGCAGAATCACCAGCAGGCTTGCCACCAGTCCCCAGAAGGCAACGCGATACGAGAACATCTCCCGCGCCTCACCCGCATCCGCCGGCACAGCGCCAATTGCCCTCCGCCAGACGTGTTTCAGGTGATGGCGTGCGCTGTAAAGGGTGAGAAGCGCCAGCATGATAAACGCTCCCGCCCCCTGATAAGCCACGTGTGCCCCGAAAGTGGCATGTTCAAACGGGATGTTTTCGCTGTAAGCGGCTGCAATCGCCTCCTGTAACTTACCCAGCAGATAGAACAGCCAGAAACTGAACAGCAGGTCGGTCGGCATCAGGTAGAAGAAACCGATGGCGGCGGGCGATATCCAGATAGCCCAGTAGCTCACCTGGTTCCACGGTCGCTCGGTGAAAAGGGGATTGAGCTGGAACATCAGCGGCACCTCGGGCACAGACGGCATCCACTGATGCAAACCGTTCACCAGGAACAGCCCGAACGACACCACAAACCCTGCCCACATCAGACGATTGCGCAGGAACGACTGGGGCTGAAGCATCATCTCCAGGGGCAACTGTACCAGAGGGAAACTCAGCTTCTCGCCTTCTACCCAGTGCCTGCGCAGGATAACGGTCATACAAAAAAACGCCGCATACACCGCCAGAATGAGCACCAGCCACACCAGAAGGGGCACCACCCATTCGCGCCACGGCAGAGCCACCCCTCCCGGCAATCGCTCATAGAACCAGACGGCGACGTCCTGACGCGCCCCCTTTGTGACATCCCACGGCACTAAAGCCTGTGGAATGTGCGGAAAGAAGAGAACATCCCAGCGGTTGCCGGGCGCGTAGTAGTTCACCCCCACCAGCAGAGGCAACCATCGCTCCATCAGTCCGCGCGAGGCAATCATGGGCGCAGGTATCATCAGGATATATGCGACCGCTATCTCAGCAGGGGTCAGCTTCAGGCGCGGAAACAACCAGCCAATCAGCTGGTTGCCCGCAATCAGCACAAACAACACGCCCACCAGCGCAGGGGCTAACTGCATCATGCCTATCTGGATGTTCTTCGCAATCAGCTCACCGGCGGAGACAATCACACACAATGTCACGACACCTGCGATACCGACTACTACCGCCCGCGGGCGAACGGCAACAACAGAAGAGGTATCCGATGTCTCTTCGCGCGTTAACGTCACCATCTATTGCTCCGTTATAGAACGCTGAATAAATCGCCTGTAACATTAAGTGTAGAACGGAAGATTTCCTGCTTGCTGGAAAAGTTCGCGGAGTACATCACCTGTTCCTACTTCAAAAGGAAAGCCGTGCCCCCTGCGCGAAGCAGAAGGCAGGAGGTTCCAGCGATGAGCGCAGAATGTCCCCCGTCCCTGCAATTCGCACAGGCTGTCGTGCGTGACCTGACGGTGGCAAGCCGCAAGGAGTGGCTGTTGACCAACGGCATCGGTGGCTTTGCGTGCGGAACCGTCGCCGGGGTGCGCACCCGGCGCTACCACGGTCTGCTGACCGCTGCCCTGCCTCCCCCTGTGGGAAGGGTGCTGGTGCTGGCGGAGATAGAAGCGTGGGTGCAGATGGACTCTCGCAGTTACCCTATCTCCACTCACCTGTACCAAGGCGCCATCCACCCGAACGGCATTCGTTACCTGCAGAGGTTTGGACTGCACCCCTGCCCAACCCATCTGTATATGGTGGAGCGGGCGGTCATTCAGCGGCAGGTGTGGCTGGTCCCTCAGCAAGACGCGGTAATTGTGCGTTACACGATGCGCTCAGGGCGGGGAACGGTCCGATTGCATCTGGTTCCCCTGTTCGCCTGCAGAGATTACCATGCGCTGACCCACGCCAACAGTGCTCTGAATCCACATGCCGAACAGGTCGCGCCCGGTGTGTACAGGCTGACGCCCTATCCCGGCTTCCCTGCCGTCTTCTTGCAAGCCGAAGACGCCCAGTTTATCCCCCATCCCGACTGGTATTATGCGTTCCACTATCCTGTTGAGCAAGAACGGGGGCTGGACAACACGGAAGACCTCTGGACGCCGGGCGTGCTGGTGTGCGACCTCCAGCAGGGGGAAAGCGTTACGGTGGCTGTGTCGCTGGAGCCGCTTGCGCAAATCCATCCCGAGCCGCCGGAACCGCAGGCAGTGCCTCCCCCGTTCTGTGAGCATCCGCTGGCAAGCGTGCTGTGGTGCGCCGCCGAGCAGTTCGTCATTCGCCGACCGCAGGGTACCAGCATCGTCGCGGGCTATCCGTGGTTCACCGACTGGGGACGTGATGCCATGATTTCCCTGCGCGGCATCCTGCTGGTGCGGGAACGGTATACTGAAGCACGCGAGGTGTTGGACCTGTTCGCCAGGTACATGCGTGATGGCTTGATTCCCAACCGCTTTCCCGACGCGGGCGAAGAGCCTGAGTACAACACCGCCGACGCCACGCTGTGGTTCGCCTGGATGGGGGAGTGCTATCGCCAGCAAACCGGTGATGACGAGTTTTTCCGCGATGCGATATACCCACGCCTGAAGGAGTGCCTGAGTGCCTATCAGCAGGGGACGCGATTCGGCATTCGGATAGACCCCGTGGATTCCATCCTGCGCGTGGGCGAGCCGGGCTGGCAGGTAACGTGGATGGACGCCAGAATAGGCGATTACGTCGTGACCCCGCGCGAGGGCAAACCGGTGGAAATCGCCGCCCTGTGGCTTCAGTTCCTGCAGGTGCTTGCCGACTCCGCCCGACGCTACGACGATACCGTTACCCTGCAAACCGCCAGCCGCCTGCTGCAACAGGTTCGCGAGGCGTTCATGCGCACCTTCTGGATTCCGGAACTGCGCCACCTTGCCGATGTGGTGGACGATGCAGGGAGGCAGGACCCGCGTCTGCGCCCCAATCAGCTGCTCGCGCTGGCGATATCGCAACCGCCAGTGTCCCGCGAGATGGCAAGGCAGATTTTGCACGTAGTCGGACGCCACCTGTTGACCCCGTACGGCTTGCGCACCCTCGCTCCTTTTGACCCCGAATACCGTGGACGCTATGAGGGTGACGTTTACTCGCGAGATAGCGCATACCATCAGGGCACAGTGTGGACATGGCTGTTGGGACCCTATGCCGATGCGCTGATTTTTGCGTTCGGAGACAACGCCTCCACCCTCTCGCGCGTGCGCAGTCTGCTCAAGCCTTTTGAAAAACACCTTCGCGATGCAGGTCTCGGCACGGTTTCCGAAATCTTCGACGGCGACCCCCCTCACCATCCGCGCGGGTGTTTTGCACAGGCATGGAGCGTCGCCGAACTGCTGCGCATCTGGCACCGGACGCACTCTCAGCTTTGACGGCGCAGGATGCACAGAGGCGTTTGCTGGCTGCCCTGCCCCAGTGGATTGTCGCGGAACAGCTCGGTTACAAGCAGAGGGTCTACCCCGCGACTGGCGCCAAGCACCTCCACACCCAGATCGTTAGCATCGACGATGGCTACCGGTGCGCCCAGCTCATCGGCGAGGCTTTGAGCCACTCTGCCCGGGTTCTTTGGAGCCAGAGAGGCATAACGGTTATATGGCGGAAGCGTGTAGGGGGTGGGCCCATCGATCGCCGCCACACTGCGCCCCGCAATACGGTAGAACACGCCGCGGATGCCCAGCGGTTTGGTCAGCGCTGCCACCGCCGCCGCCAGCAGAATACGCCACACGCCAGCCTCGCGCAGAGCCAGCTCCATCGTGACCGGACTGCCGATGCCGATGCCGTGTGGCGTTTTGGTAACATATCGGCTCAGCCATCGCGCCAGCGGACGAGGATGAATCTCGTCCACAGGGAACGCTCGCCTCTGGCATATCGCCACCACCTTCTCACTGATTGCCAGGATATCGCCCTGCTGAAGATGCGGCTGTGCGTACTGCTTCACGATGGCGCCGATATCCTCACCGGGCTGAACCACGTGCGTGCGTATCGGATAACGCGCCCACACCTGTCCCTGGTAAGAGCGAGTGAACTCCTTGCCGGGATTCGGTGTCCAATCCATGATAACTCCTCCCTTTGACAGATGTTGCTCAGTATTCAACCACACAAATGGAACTTGTGACGCCGTCCTGGCATCTATGTAAATGTCACCGGAGTCATCTACGCCTGGTAGTTACCTCGTGACACTACCAGTTTGCTTGAGCGTGCGCTTCGCGCCCGAAAATATGCTGTGAAACGGGCATTGATTATGGAATATTTCCACTGGAGGCGGCGCGAAAAACGGAAAGGAGCTAAAAGGAGCAGATGAGTACCATGGCTACACCGAAGCATAAAGGTTCTGATGAGCGCTCGGTTAAGCTGACGAAGCGCGAGATTGAGGTGCTCTCGCTGATTATCGAGGGACGCTCCAGCAAGGAGGTCGCCGACCTGCTTTTTGTCAGCAAGCGCACCGTCGACTTCCATCTCGCGAACATCTACGACAAGCTGCAGGTATCGAACCGCGTTCAGGCGTTCCGGCGTGCTGCCAGCCTCGGTTTGATACCTTTTGATACCCAAAAGCCCCCTTACGCCGAGTCCTGAGAGCTCCCTTTCGGTAGCCTTTAACACGCAGTGGCCGGTCTGAGCACCGGTCACTGTTGCTTTCGATGGGCACGCACCATCTCCACAAAGTACCGATGCAACCGCAGGTCATCGGTTAGCTCCGGGTGAAACGCCCCGCCCAGCAGGTTCGCCTGCTGAACCAGCACCACCTTGCCGTCCAGTTTCGCCAGTATCTCCACCTGCTCGCCAGTGCGGGTAACGTACGGTGCGCGGATAAACACCGCACGCAGGGGGTGCTCGCCCAGCCGGGGCACAGGCAGGTCCACTTCAAAGCTGTCCACCTGTCTTCCAAAGGCGTTTCGTGCCACCGCCACGTCCAGCAGTCCCAGACGCGGTTGCTGGGGGTATCCCTCAATCTCCCTCGCCATCACGATAAGCCCCGCGCAGGTTCCGTAAATCGGCATCCCTTCCGCCGCACGCTGGCGAACGGCTTCGTCTAACCCATAGCGCTGCATCAGCTTGATGATGGTGGTGCTCTCGCCTCCAGGGATGATTAAGCCATCTACCTCCCGCAGTTGCTGAACGGTGCGCACTTCGCGCCCCTGCACCCCGCATTGCTGTAACATGCGCAGGTGTGCCTCGAAGTCGCCCTGCAGTGCCAGCACCCCAACCGTTATCGCTTCCTTCTCCATAGCGATTACAGTATACCTCAACCCGCTACCGCTCGATGGGCACTGCCGCAAACACGGGCACAGCCATATCTGCCTCGTCCGTGAGATTGCAGTACGGATCGGTGCCAAAGCCATACCACAGGAAAGCGTTTTGTGGGCACGGTTCCGTGAGGTGCAAGAGCACATCGGTTGGGCTGACTTTGTCCACCTCCATCTTGTAGATGATGCGATAGGGGTGGTGCTGTGCGGTACGGATGGAAAATCCCGAAACCCTGCCCGGCGCAGTCAGACTACCGTTTACGTCCGCGAAGCGCACCCGGATACGTGTGCCTTCGGCGTTATCCAGACGCGCCTCCAGCAGGCGCGGACCTCGTTGAATATCGCTTCGCCCGAACAGCTCCCTCAGCGCGATGTTTGCCAGCCGTCTGCCCAGCCTCTTCAGCCCCTGTGTGCCTATGTGGATCAGGTCGTCCAGCTCCAGGTCAATGGAGGCAACCACCGCCGTGTTCGGTATCTCTTCGGCAAGGCGGCGTTGCATGTCCTGGACCTGATTCCACGCGAGTTCGCCTTCCTCCGGCATCGCTACCACGAAACGACCGATTTGTACTGTATAGAACGGCAGGTTCGGGTCGCCAAAATCGGCGCGAACGCTTTCTACCAGGCGGGTGAATCGCTCGGCAAACAAAGGTGCGTCATTGGGATTGGCGTCGCTCTCTCCCTGATACCAGAGTAAGCCTTTCACTTTGCCGCCAACCGCCTTGACGCGCCTCAGCATAGAGCCATATAACGAGCCACCTCCCAGATGGACTAAATCCGGGCTCCACTGCGACATCGAAGTGCCCCCATGCGCACAGGGAACAAGCCCTACCGGCACGCCGGTTGCCTCCACCATCGCTTTCGCAAACGGCAAGCCCAGCCCAGCCCCTTTGTTCCGGGTGCGATGCCACTCGGCGTGCTGCTCGTCGCCGGGGGCGATGCCGTTCGGGTTGTGAACAGAGTCCATGGAGCAACACAGCCAGTGTAGCGGTTCCCTTGCCATTTCCCAGCTTTCCGCCATGGTGTAGCTGTGCACCAGCGGATGCGGTTGCTCCACATCGACAAGGTCACCGACTCCTTCCATATTAGATTGTCCGGCAAGCACCCACAGGTCGCCCACCAGCACCTCTTTGATTTCAACAACCTCATCCGGTTGGTGTTGTAGACGAAATCGTAGTGTGTAAGGTCCACCGGTTTGCAACCGGACGGAAGCCTGCCATCTTCCCCCTTCCGCTTTGCCTGCCTCTGCCCAGTTCCGGGGCAGGTCCCCTGCTTTCACAATCTGCGCTTCTACAACACCTGCGGTATCCGCATGGTACACGCCACTCACGTTAACAACCGCTTCGTTTCGCTCATCACGTTGGAAAACCTGATAATCGCAGGCTCCATGTTCTATCCGCAACATCTGCCCCCTCCGAAGTGAAGTTACTATCTGTTTTCCGCAAGGAGAGAGCGTATACCTGCTCCACTTGAAACAGGTCGCCCTACGCTGGTGTCTGCGGCATAGCGGAAGCTCGTCCTCGCTCAGACCGCTTGACCATTGCCGTCCTCAGCTGTTAGAATAACTTGCTGGTTATTACTTTTCGGGGGGAGACACAACGGATTTCATGGCTGCGGAGGAAGAGGAGATTACCCTAGCCGACCTGTTCGCTATCGCATGGCAGAGAAAGCGGACGATAGCAGTAGTCACCATGATTTGTGTGCTCATCGCCGTACTGGCAACATGGCTACCCGCTCCTGTTTACGAAGCATCTTCCACTTTACTTTTCCCTGCGGGAGGGGTTTCGTCCCTGGCAGGACTGGCACAGTCACTGGGTATTTCCGTACCGTCTGGCGGAGCTGCCCCGCTGAAGATGTATCGCGCTGTGCTGGAGAGCAAACGCACTCGCGAGATAATTGCTCGCCAGACAAACATTCCTCCCCAAAAGCTGATGCAGATAACATCCATCAAGGATGACGTGCAGGCAAGCTTGATTACTATATCGGTGAAACATCAAAACCCCCGTACGGCACAGCGGATTGCGAAGCTGTATGTGAGCACGCTGGCGATGCTGAACCGTGACCTCAACTTGCCGCTGGTGCGTAACCAGGTGGAGTTTCTGGAAAATGAGCTGGCTCTGCGCACCCGTCAATTACGCGAGGCAGAAAATCGACTGCTACGGTTTCATCAGCAGATGGTGCAGGAAGGCGGTGCGCCGTCATCGAGCGGAGGAGCGGTTACCAGCATCTCTTCTGTTTCTCCGTTGCGCGCGCTAGGGAGTTCCGCCTCCGGGCTGGACAGCACATATTTGCAGCAGTTGAACGCTGCGCAGTTGCAACTAAAGCAGGTACAGCAACAAATCGCTACCGCCCGTGAGGCAGCGCAGCAGGCGGCAAAGTCAGCAGCAAACCTGCCTGCCGACCTGCCCCTTGCCGCTCAGTGGCGCCAGAAGCTGACCGAACTGGAGTACGAACTGCGCGTCGCCGAGCTCACTTACGGTCCCGATGCGCCAAACGTGGTGAGGCTAAAGAAACAGATTGAGCTGACCCGCCAGCAGTTGCGCAGAGAGATAGAAAACTACCTGCGGGCAGTGAATATGAACCTGGAACCAAGCCTCGCTCCACTGGAACTGCAGAGAGTGGGGTTGGAAGCGCAAATCGCTGCTTTACAGCGACTGGCGACGAGAGCACCCGAGGATACACTGAAGTTACAACGGCTGGCACGTGAAGTAGCTACGCTCAACGACATCGTTCAGCAATTGCGCGTCAGTCTGGAGCAGGCACGGATGGAGATGTCCCGCGACCCAAACCGCTGGGAAGTGCTGGAAGACGGGATGTTGAAAGAGGAGCCAGTGAACAAGCGGTGGAAACTGAACATTGCACTGGCTCTGGCGGGAGGCTTGATGCTGGGGATGTTAGTCGCCCTCACGACGAAGCCGAAGCAGTAGGGCATGAAAGCGATAACCACATGACATCACTGCTACGCCATAGCGCCATCTACTTGCTGGCACGCGGTTTGCCCGGGATTGTTAACTTCCTGGCGATTGCCATATACACCCGTCTTCTTTCGCCTGATGAGTATGGGCGGTACGCACTGGTGGTTGCAGGTGTGGGACTGGCAAATACCGTCCTTTTCCAATGGCTGTGCCTTTCTGTACTGCGCTTCTTGCCGACATACCAAA
Organism: Chthonomonadia bacterium; assembly: GCA_013314755.1. GTDB lineage: Bacteria > Armatimonadota > HRBIN16 > HRBIN16 > HRBIN16 > HRBIN16. The sequence continues at coordinate 59,043 of JABUFA010000009.1, read as the reverse complement.
CACCAGCCCAGCTACTGTCCTCCGTAAAGGGAGTTTACTACGCCATCGTTGGCGCTACCGGACTAATTGCCGCCGGGGCGGCTGTCCTTGGCGTCCCTGCAGAGTGGAAACGCTTGGTGCTCGTTGCTCTTCCCCTGCTGTGGTTCCAGGCGTGGTTTGACTTGAACTTAGAGATAACTCGTACCAGGCTACATCCTGTAAGGTACGGTTTGGGAGCAGGCACACGTGCTCTGACTATGGTAGCAACCGGCACGTTGCTTGCCCACTGGTACCCGGTCGCGTACGCACCTTTAACAGGACTAATAATCGGTGCGGTAGCTGGAGGCATGTTGCTTGCCCGTAAGCAGTGGTGGGGATTCTGGGCGAATCTGGAAAAGAAGGTAATTCAGCAGATACTGCGATATGGTCTACCCCTTACCGGTACCTTTGCGCTGAGCTTTGTGGTCAGCTACTCAGACCGTTTTTTACTGGCGCATTATCTCGGTGAGCAAGCGGCTGGGCTCTATGCCGCAGGATACGATATGGTCTCCCAAACTCTCATCGTGGCAATGATGGTGGTCAATATGGCAGCATACCCGCTCGCCATTTCGGCATTGGAACAACAGGGGTTGGAAGCAGCGCAAACACAACTATTGCACAATATGTGGCTGTTGCTCACAACGGCAACACCTTTAGCGGTTGTGATGGTAGTCTTTTCTTCGGAGATATCCTCCCTGATTCTGGGCAGACAATTTCACGAAGCCGCTGGTGCTATCGTTCCCTGGGTTTCTGTAGCCGTTCTGCTTTCCGGTGTGCGTGCCTATTATTTTGATCTGGCGTTCCAGCTGGGCAAGCATACATTGGGACAGCTATGGGTTGTTGGCGCTGCAGCTGTCACCAACATCGCACTCAACATCGAGTGGATTCCGAGCTGGGGGCTGGTAGGAGCCGCATGGGCAACATTTGCCGCTTACGCTGTGGCATTGGTAACAAGCGCTATACTGGGTAAAAAGGTCTTTCCCATCCCAATCAGCTGGAAAGCTATCACTCAGGTTGCCATAGCTACCCTCGCTATGCTCGGTGTTTGGTGTGTCAGCCCCCGTACATCAGGCACGTGGGCAATTTTATTGCAAGCAGGTGTTATGCTCCTGGTCTATTGCTGCTGCACGCTCATTCTGTTCAGGTTCTTTCGGCAGCGACAGATTCGATGGGGGCAACGAAGTCGCTCGACAGGGGTGGAAACATGATGAACAGACTACATGCTCTGTTTCACCGCCCCGAGCGCGGGTGGGACCCGGTGCCGTGTGAATATGCGCGGGAGTACGCCGAGAGAGTCTGGCAGCAGTTTGATTATCAGCTGCTGGACGCTGTCGAAAGGTGGACAGACGGCTTCGCCGGCAAAGAGATCCTGGACCTTGGTGCGGGACCGGGACAATTCGCCGTTGCTTTCGCCCAAAGAGGTGCTCTGGTGACATGGTATGACGTCAGTCGGAATTATCTTTGCATCGCCCAGCAAAAAGCGAAAGAGGCAGGAGTAGATATAACCTTTGTACTGGGCTACATGGACGAGGCACCTCGCCTACTGCACAAACAGTTTGACCTCGTTTTCAACCGCGTTTGCTTCTACTATGGCTGGAACGATTTCTTGTTCGCAAAAGTGATTTATCAGCTGATACGCCCGGGGGGATACGCTTGCATCGAAGCAAATAACTCCACCTTCGGATGGGACAGGCTCTCCCTTACTGCACGCTTTCGGACATGGCTGAACGCTACGCTGGGCATCAAGATTGGACACCCCCATCCCCCGAGAGGGCGCATTCCGGCAGCCTTCCTGAGGTACCCTATTAAGCAGATGCTGGTAGAGTACCCTGAACCACACCTGGACCGTATCTTTGTGCAGAAAGCGGACCAAGCATCATGAAGGCGCGTTATCTGATACGGTTTGACGACATCTGCCCTACGATGAACTGGGCTATCTGGGAGCAGGTGGAACGAGTGCTGTGCGATCATCATGTGATGCCAATTCTGGCAGTCGTACCAGACAACAGGGACCCAAAGCTGCAGGTGTCTCTTCCACGTCAGGATTTCTGGGAATGGTTGCGCGCGAAGCAACAGCAGGGCTGGACGATAGGCATTCACGGCTATCAGCATCTGTACGAGACAAAAGACGCTGGATTGCTGGGTGTAAACGCTCGTAGTGAGTTCGCGGGATTGCCGCTGGAGCGGCAGTGCGAAAAGATAGCGAGAGCACTGGCGATTTTTCACCAGCAGGATATTCATCCGAAGGTGTTTGTCGCGCCGGCGCATAGTTTCGACAGAAACACCCTCGTTGCGTTACAGGCTAACGGCATCGACGTAATCAGCGATGGCTTCTTCTGGAAACCGGTGCGCTGGTTAGGAATAACATGGGTGCCACAGCAAATGTGGCAGTTCCGCGCCATGCCGTTCGGGATATGGACGATATGCTACCATCATAATCGCTTTGCTGAAAATGACCTGCGCCGATTTGCCTGCGATGTTACTCGCTTCGCATCGAAGATTATTTCGTTAGACAACGCCACCCAATCAATGGATAAAGACAGAGATATTCTTGACATCACCTTCTACTGGTTGTGGCGACAGACTTTGCTGTTGAAGCGGAGTATGAAAAACACGGCTCGCTTCTGGAGGAGGCGGTGAGTACGCAACCTCAGAAACGCATCGCGTTCTACATGCCTTCACTGGCAGGGGGAGGCGCGCAACGAGTGTTCCTGCACCTCGCCCGGGGTTTTGCGGAACGAGGTTACGAGGTGCATCTGGTGCTTGCCAGGGCGCAGGGACCATATCTGCCACAGGTTCCCCCCTGTGTACGCATGATAGACCTCGGCGCTTCACGTGTGCTCGCCAGCCTACCCGGTCTCGTTCGTTACCTGCGGGACGAACAACCATACGCATTACTATCGGCGTTAGATCATGCAAACGCAGTCGCTGCGTGTGCTCGAAAGGTCGCGCGGGTACCCACCCGCGTTATTGTGACAGTACATAGCACCCCCAGCCAGGTAGTAGCCAACGCACGCACCTTGCGCATGCGACTGATGCCCCTCTGGACGCGGTTTTTCTATCGTTGGGCAGACAGGGTGGTCGCGGTATCACAGGGCGTCGCGCATGAACTGGTACATTATGTGGGTGTTTCCCCAGAGAAGGTAAAGGTGATATACAACCCTATCGTCACTCCTGAGCTGTTCGAGAAAGCAGAAGAACCTCTGGACCACCCCTGGTTTCGGGATAGTGAGCCGCCAGTAATACTGGGCGTAGGCAGGTTAACGAAACCGAAGGATTTTCCGACTCTTATTCGCGCATTCGCGCTGGTACGTCAGCAAAGACCGGTACGGCTGATGATTCTGGGAGAAGGAGAGGAACGCCCTGAATTGGAGCGGCTTATTAGAGAACTCGGGCTGGAAGAAGATGTAGCACTGCCCGGATTTGTGCAGAATCCCTATCCCTATATGAAACGAGCAGCCGTATTCGTGCTCTCCTCGCGCTGGGAAGGATTGCCGACGGTACTGGTGGAAGCCATGGCAATAGGAACCCCCGTTGTTGCTACAGACTGCCCAAGCGGACCCCGTGAAATTTTGCAGGACAGACAATGGGGCTGCCTGGCACCTGTAGGGGACAGCGCCTCGCTTGCAGAATGTATTTTATACACTCTGAACTATCCTCGTCGGGTACCGGAAACAATACTGGAACGATTTTTGCTGGAAGCGGTTCTGGAGGAATATCATTCACTGGTCGGCACGGGGTAGTGTCGGTGGGTAAGTACTTCAGCATGGTCTGCGTGAAGTTTCATATCAAGTGGACTACTGGATGATGGAACTGGTTGCCGCCCTCTGTGTTATCACTACGGGGATAGCCTGGCTGGGAACATACACCCGCGCCCGTAGACGAGGATATCTGGACCTCGTCGACTGGTTTGTTGCTACCGCCGGACTACTTTACGGCGCGGCATACATCTTTGTGCTCTTCGCAACTGAAAGAGGGGACAACCCCCTGTGGCAGCATACAATACGCCCTTACAGGTCGTTCTACTGGCTTCCACCAGTGCTGGGGACGATGGTCGTCGTTGCTGTATGGGCGGGAAGTGCGTTGGCGAGCGCTCATATCCGGCAGGTGAGGAGAGCATGCGATTCCCCACTACTAAATCGCCAGTCGCCTTATCGCTTGACAGCATGGTTTGCTCTGGTAGCAGGTATTCTCAGCTACTGGCTTTACGCGCGGGCGTACGGTGGTTTTATCACTTTGTGGCTGTACGTAATGATACCCTCTCAGCGCGCTGCGGTAAACTTTTGGCAAATGGAAAACCCCTTCACTTTTCTGAACCGGTTCGGCGCACTGACATGGTTTGCGGCACTCCTCTTCTTTGGGCTGGTGCTCTCACAACGCTCGAGCCCGAAACGGCACATCACGGACTCCATTGGCTTGATCATCGCCTTACCCGTAGCACTCTTTATACTATCCACATGGACGGCAAGAGTATTCGTAGCCTCATTCTTTTTTCTCTTCATTATAGCCTACCTCTACTGGCGCAGGATATCCCTCCACTGGTTCGTCACGGCAATACTCGCACTGTTTTGTATCGGCACGGTAACGGTTTGGGGGGTGACCGTTGTACTCGACCCCTTTAAGCTGGAGCAAAACTTCCTCACCTTTTATGCTAAGGAAGCCAGCTTCCCCACCATGTCCTTTTTCGGAGCCATCGAGAGAGAGGACTACCGCTACTTTTCTGACCTGATTGCCACCCCCCTTCATTTCTTGCCCCAGCGTATTCTGTACGGCGTCCTCGGGCTTGAAACGGCATCCGACGTGAATACACGCTGGTTCCTGGGCGAGCGTAAGGGCGAGGGAGATGTGGGGTACGGTATACCGGTCGATTTCCTGACGTTCGGCTACATGCAGGCTGGCGTTGCGGGGATAGTAATCAATGGTCTCCTTGCTGGTTATCTGTTGTCCTTGCTCAGTTGTCTGGTAAACAGCCTGTCCCTTTCTGGCGTCAGAAGCGCTCTGTACGCATATTGCTCTGTCATGGTTGCTGCCCTCAGTGTGGCGTATACGGATCCGGCACACATTGTGCGACGGAATCTTCATTTCTTCCTTGGCTTCGCTGTGCTGTCGCTTCTTTCCATACTGGGCAAGAGTGAGACCAGAGGCGGCTCCAGTCCATGAAGATACTGTTCGTCATCACCAGTCTGACCTTTGGTGGGGCAGAAACGCAACTGGTGCGTGTTGCTACGCAATTGAAGCAACGCGGCTGGCAAGTCAGTGTGGTTACCTTGCTACCACCGAAAGCCTACGAGGAAGAGTTGCGTAGCGCAGGCATTACCGTCGCTACGCTGGGGATGCGCCGGAGGGTACCCGACCCCCGTGCCATATTGCGTTTGGCTCGTTACATCCGCCTTTGGAAGCCGGATATCGTGCACAGCCACCTGTTCCATGCGAATCTGCTCGCACGAATAACCCGACCGATAGCTCCCGTGCCCGTGCTTATCTCCAGCCTGCGAAGCATTACCGAGAGCAGCCGCTTGCGCGAGGTGTTGTACCGCGTCACCGACCCGCTTTGTGACGTGACCACGCACGTGTGTCAAACAGGCGCGGAGCGATATGTGAAAATAGGAGCGGTGCCGGAACACAAAATGCGGTACATCCCTAACGGCATAGATACCAGCACCTTTCGCCCAGACAGTGAGGCGCGAGAGAGGTTGCGTTCTGAACTGAACGCAGAACATGCTTTCGTGTGGCTGGCGGTAGGGCGTTTCGAGCCGCCCAAAGACTATTCGACAATGCTTCGTGCCTTCTCAATTGCGGTCAGTGACATGCCCGATAGTTTGCTACTTCTCGTGGGAGACGGACCTCTACGCGAAGAAATAGAAGACATGGCGCGCTTGCTCGGAGTACACCCTCACGTAAAGTTCCTTGGCATACGACGAGATATCGCTCAGTTAATGAACGCTGCCGACGCATACGTCATGTCCTCCTCGCGAGAGGGACTACCCAACGTCCTGCTGGAAGCGCACGCTACCGGTTTGCCCGTCGTCGCTACCAACGTCGGTGGTAACAGCGAGGTAGTCCAGGACGGTGTAACAGGGTTCATCGTGCCACCTCAGAACCCGGACGCGCTAGCTGAGGCAATGCGTGGTATGACTGGTCTGTCCGAAACAGCACGCCAACAAATGGGAGATGCCGCAAGACAACACATCGTCCCAAACTACAGCATAGAACATGTTGTGAACCTGTGGGAACAACTCTACCAGGATTGCCTGCGCAGAAGAACGTGACCTTGCCCCAAAGCCTGCCCAGTGCCAAAGAGAACGCGCGGGGAGGCTAAAGCAGGAACTTCCCTAGCAGCAGTATAATTCTGGTATTCGCTAGATATGGACGAAACAAGCAGGAATAAGGGGACAACGATGAAAGTCGCCCACGTTGCGAATGATGATGTAGCTTTGTGCTATTTGTTGCATCACCAGCTGAGAATCTTGCGCCAAGCAGGTTATGAAGTGGTAGCCATCTCGGCGCGTGGCACAGACATCCAGCCGCTCCATGAAATAGGTATTCGCCATATCGCTGTATCTTTCACTCGCAGTATGCATACACCCCATCGTGACCTGCAAGCTCTGATACAGCTGGTGCGCATTTTTCGACAGGAGAGCTTTACCATTGTTCATACCCATAACCCCAAACCAGGCATTCTGGGACAAATCGCAGCCAAAATAGCAGGGGTGCCTATTATCGTGAATACCCTGCACGGCTTCTATTTGCATGACCGGATGTCTGCCCCAACCCGGCGATTCTACATCTTTCTGGAAAAAATAGCAGCCAGATGCTCAGACCTCATTCTGTCGCAGAACCGCGAAGATATGGATATTGCTATTCATGAGGGTATCTGCCCGCCTCACAAGATCAAGCACCTTGGAAACGGTATCGACCTCTCTCAATTCAACCCAGAACTTTTCTCTATCAGTGAGGTGATGCGCAAGCGGGCGGAGATTGGCATACCTCCGCAGGCAAAGGTGATTGGTTTTGTCGGGCGATTAGCAGCTCGTCGCAAAGGATTTGTGGACTTCTTACGCGCCGGGCAAAAAGTCGTCGCTCGTGTTCCGGATGCCTACTTACTGGTTGTCGGCGAGCCTGATTGGGGCAAACCGGATGCAGTGCACCCATCGATCGCACAGGAATACGGTTTGGCAGGGCGATGTATCTACCTGGGCAAACGTCCGAATAGCGAGCTACCCCTCCTCTACGCACTCATGGACGTTCTGGTACTCCCCTCCCTGTTTGAAGGCATTCCCAGGGTGGTCATGGAAGCCTCCGCGATGAAAGTTCCAGTAGTAGCCACTGATGTGAAAGGGAATCGGGAAGCCGTTCAGGATGGATACAATGGTATACTGGTGCCCCTAGGCGATGTTGACCAGCTATCACAAGCGATTATCTCAGTGATCACTAATGCAGGAAAAGCAAAACGGATGGGCGAAGAAGGGCGTCGAATAGCTCTGGAACGCTTTGATGAGCAGATAGTGTTCAGCAAAATCCGCGAGGAATACGAACGCTTGCTTGCTGAAAAGGGGTTGTTACCCCAGGTTACTATGGAGGTTGCCTCTTGAGCAAACAGATACTGATCACGGGGGTAGCGGGTTTCATCGGAAGCCACGTGGCTCAGGCGCTGCTGGCGCGTGGGGATATGGTTGTCGGTCTCGATAACCTCTATCCCTACTACGACCCCGCCCAGAAGCTGGCAAACATCCTTGAAATAGAAGAAAATCTCCACGATGCGGACTCCTTTATCTTCCTTGAAGGAGATATCTGTGACCCTTTGTTCGTGGAGAGGATATTCGCAGAATACCAATTTGATGCTGTGGTGCATCTCGCCGCCATGGCTGGGATACGCTCCTCAATCACCAATCCAGCACTATATTTCAAGGTAAATGTAAACGGGACTCTGAATCTGCTCGAAGCCGCTGTGGGCAAGGCTTCGCCCGTCCACGCCACCCGACCGATGGTGAGAAACTTCGTTTTTGCCAGCACGTCTTCCGTATACGGTCCCACGAAACAGATACCATTTGTGGAAACAGACCCCTGCACCCAACCCCTGGCACCCTACGCCGCCAGCAAGCGGGCAGCCGAGATCATGGGTTATACCTATCATCACCTGTACGGGCTGAACTTCACGGCGCTGCGCTTCTTCACGGTGTACGGTCCCAGAAGCCGTCCCGACATGCTCGCGTACAAGATAGCTGAAAGCATCTACAAGCGTCGCGAGGTACCCCTTTTCAATAACGGCAAGATGTATCGGGACTGGACGTACATCGACGATATCGTTCAAGGAGTACTTGCCGCCATCGACCGCCCGTTAGGCTACGAGATTATCAACCTGGGAAGAGGTGAGCCGGTCCTGCTGGCGGAGTTTATCAGGTTACTGGAACAGGAGGCAGGCGGGAAGGCGCATCTGGTACCAACTCCCATGCCGGATACGGAAATGCCCTATACCTATGCCGATATTTCTAAGGCACGCTCGCTATTAGACTACCAGCCCACTATTTCGGTAGCTGATGGAATACGTCGGTTTCTGGACTGGTATCACCAGCGTGTTATTCGTGGAGAGCGCGAAGCGCTTCTCCAGAAGTGCAAGTCGGGCATAAGATGAGGCGATATCGAGAAGCAGTTCGTCCGTGGTCACGATGGCTCCGCAGGTTCTGCATCAGATGGGCGCTCACACTATGCATCTGTCAGAGTATTCTCCAGCCAGTGGTCGGATCTGACGTTCTACCTCTCAACACCCCCGAAAGCGACCTGATAGCCCCTGTGTTAGCGCAGACAACAAACAGTTCCCTGCGACTGGCTCCCCTCACCCAGCGCGTGTGGTGCGCAGAGGAACTGCTGCGCCTTTCCGCCCACACGAATACTCCCCATGCAGAGGCTATTCGCAGACTGCTGGGTGGTGGAGAGCAACCCGAAGCTTCCGCCCTCGCGGGACTGGTTCTGCTCACTTCTGAAGACGACCCCCGTCTCGTGTACCGGCTGTCGGGAGTTCACAGCCTGAGTCCAAACGTGGACGCGGTTCTCGTACTGGACACCACCCGCTCTTTCCTGGAAGAGCGCCCCATCTTGCCCTGGGTGTATACCGCACAACTGCGCATCTACACCTCGCTGGGTGAGTGGCGTATCGGACAGGCTCCGCTACGCTGGGGGGGAAGCTACTCCGGTGCAATGTTAATCTCTGATACCGCACCGCCCCTCTTTCATCTGGGTTACCGCAAGGAGTGGTATCTGGGCAAGCGGCTGGGTACGTGGCGCTACGAGCAGGTAGCCACCCTGTTTGATGAAGATGGTTCGCGCCGCTACGTGATGGCGAGGCGTCTGTCGCGCGACCTCTCCCCGAGATGGCACCTGTCCCTGTCGGAAGCCTTCAAGGCTAGTAAATTGCCCGATGGCGCCGCTGCGCTGGTCATGCCCTTCTATCTGTATCAGTACATCACCATGTGGCGCTACTATCACGGTGAAGACGAATGGTTCAACTACCTTGCCGATGTGCAGGTTCAATACCGATGGAGGAATCAGCGCATCTATCTGGACCTGCTACTGGACGATGTGCAGGCACCTCGCTGGTTGACGCGCTTCCGGCATAAAACCCCGCGCAAATCGGGCGTTCTGATAGGCTATCACACCCCGATAGCAAACGGTGGGCAATTCATTGCGGAGATAGCGCATACGGATGGTAACCCCGGCGGGGGAACCTATACCTACAAAATCCCCCAGAACCGCTGGCGATACCGGGACGCGGTGCTGGGGCATCCAGCCGGCACCAATCGCGACATGCTGTGGCTTCGTCTGGACCTTCCCCTTGCCCAGAGCGGATACCTTGCGCTGGAGTACACCAATTCACGTCTTGCCAATGCGACCCCTGAGGTTCCGGTGGGCAAAGCGTGGGAGGCTCACCTGTACTGGCTGATAGGCGAGGACTACACCCTGGGTGTCTGCTGGCAAAAGAACATCATCCGCGAAGAACAGGAGAGCCGCTGGCTTCTGGGGATTGGGATGGTTTTCTGATACCGCAACTGTCTCCTAGCATCGTTTCCCCTACTATGAAGGGGTCACCCACTCCGAGGAGGGTCTGTACATGCTGACTATCGGCGTTGCACCCGTGCCAGAGCCTGCCAGCTTGCTGACCCTCGGTGTGGGTATTGCCGGGCTGGTCCGTTTGCGCAGACGGCGAAAGTAGTCGGCTTTCTTTGTAACATGGCAGGAGGTGATGTTCAGCATCGCCTCCTGCCTGTTTGGTGCTACGTCCCGTAGAGCCTGTCCCCAAAATCACCGATGCCGGGCAGGATATATTTGGCAGGGTTCAGCTCCCTATCCAGGGCGGCGGTAACGATGGGCACGTCGGGATGGTGACGTTCGATGCGCTCCACACCCTCCGGCGCAGCCACAATACATACCAGAATCATCCTCTCCGCCCCACGACTGCGTATCGCCGCCAGAGCCTGGTCCACCGAGCCGCCCGTTGCCAGCATGGGGTCTATCAGCAACACCGTGCGCCCTTCTACGGGCGGCAATTTCAGATAGTATGAATTGGCAACGGCGGTAGCATGGTCGCGCTCCATGCCGATATACCCTACCGACACATCAGGGAACAGGTCTACCACCGCCTCTAACATGCCCAGCCCCGCCCGCAGGATGGGCACGACCACCAACCTCGCCGAAAGCACCGTGCCCTGCGTCTCCTCTAACGGCGTCTCCACCGATACGGTTTCAACGGGCAGGTCGCGGGTGGCTTCGATGACCAGGATGGTGGTCAGCTTGCGAGTAAGGGAGCGAAAGATTTCGGGCGGTGTGTTCCTGTTGCGCAACTGTGTCAGAAGATGTTGCGCCAGCGGATGGTTCACCACGTGCAGATTACTCACCACTCTCCTCCTTTTTCGCTCGCAACCAGCGGATAATGGTCATCATATCGTCCGGTGGTTCGCAGGTGAACTCCATCTCCTGCTGAGTAATCGGGTGATTGAAAGACAGGCGATAGGCATGTAGCGCCTGCCCGCCCATGCGATCTATCAGCTCCTGCAGGTCACGGGCATCCGCCTTTCTCCAGCCGTACTGCGTCGCCGAGCGTCCTGCACCATAGACGGGGTCGCCTACCACGGGGTGTCCGGCATAGGCGGCGTGTACCCGCACCTGATGGGTTCTTCCCGTGTGCAATCGCGCCTCCAGCAGAGAACATACCTTCAGGTTCTCGCGCAGTTCAAACTCGGTGACGGCAGGACGGGCGTTGGGATCGTGCAGAGGGGCTTTGACGCTCATGCGGGTACGGTCGCTCTCACTGCGTCCGATCGGCGCGTCCACCAGCGCCCGCTGAAAACGCGGCACCCCCCACACCAGCGCCAGATAGCGGCGTTCCACCAGCCTCTGCTGAATCTGCTCCGCCAGCGCATGGTGCGCAGTGTCGGTAAGGGCAATCAGTATCAAGCCGGTGGTGTCTTTATCTAGACGGTGCACGATGCCCGGTCGCTCCGGTGCGCCGACAGTGGACAGCCTGCCGAACTGCGCCAGCGCTGCGTTCACCAACGTGCCGCTCTCCGCGCCGGGCGCAGGGTGAGTGACCATCCCCCGCGGTTTGTTTACCACCGCCAGATGTTCGTCTTCATATAACACCTGCAGGGGGATGTGTTCGGGTTGAGGTTCCAGCGGGGGCGGCGCTGGCGGCTCGAGGTAGATTTCATCACCTGCCTTCAGGCGCGTGTTGGGTTTTGCCAGCTTTCCGTTCAGCTCCACGTAGCCCGCTTCGATCCACCGCTGAATCTGCGCCCGCGACACATCGGGCAGGTGTTGCGCCAGAAACACGTCCAGCCGAACACCCTCGTCCGCAGGGGAGGCGTGATACAGTAGTGCGTTTGCCGGTTGCTCCATCTCATCTGCATTATATCACGACACGGCAGGTCTGTCAGGTGACCGGTGTCCTCTCGCGCCAGAGCCGTACCGCTCTGTGCCACTGTACCGCTCCCACCAGTACCATGCCGATGCTCACCCACTGCGCATCCGACAACCCCAGCGCCAGCACGGTGGAAGTCGCACCAATACGCCAGAACTCCACTACGAAGCGATAGACGCCATAGAGCACCAGGTATGCCCAGAACACTTTGCCGGTGGGATGCGGGGGTCTCTGCATCCGCGTTAGCAGGGCAAATATCAGCAGATTGGACAGCGAAGCGTAGATTTGCGTTGGATGACTTGGCGGAGTGTGGATGTGTGGATTGAACGGGTCATGAAACGAACACGCCCAGGGCAGGTCGGTCGGCACGCCGTAACAGCATCCGCCCAGAAAACAGCCGATACGCCCCACCGCATAAGCCAGCGCTACAGATGGTGCCAGAACGTCTGCCAGACGGAGGAACGGGATGCCCTTGCGTCGCGCGAGAAACGCCACCGCCAGCCCGCCGCCGATTACCGCCCCGTGAAAGGACAATCCCCCTTCCCAGAAGTACAGAATATGCACCGGCTGGCTGAGGAAATCTCGCCAGTCCAGCGCAACATATACTAATCGTGCGCCCACTATCCCGCCCAGCGCGGTCAACAGCACAAAGTCCAGAATCTGCTCGGCATCTATTCCATAGCGTGGAGCCACGCGCATCGCCCACCATACTGCCAGCACGAAGCCCAGCACAATCATCACGCCATACGAGCGCACTTCCAGCGTGCCCAAATGAAAAAGAATGGGATACATCCGCCTGATCCAGTAACCTCGCTTCCTCTGTGCTCACTCGCTTGCATTATACCACCGCCCGAGCTCTTTGAATTGCTGAAGCATGGCTTTAGCAATCCATAACCAGCGTCAGCTGGTTTTGTCCATGCGTTGCCTGCGACTTCCAATCGCAAGGTTGCCTGAAAAAATCATCCCTGCAACTGGAAGTTGCGGGCTTTGGAGTGCTGAAGCTTGCTTCAGCAACCTATAACCTGCTTGAGCGGGTTTTGCCAAGCGTAGCCTGCGATTTCCAATCGCAAGGACACAATAGAAGGGGAGAAAGGCAACCCTGCAGCTGAAAGTTGCGGGCTATTTTGGAGTGCTGAAGCATGGCTTCAGCACTCCATATTAACCTGCCTGGGCAGGTTTCGTCTTGTGTAGCCTGCGACTTCCGGTCGCAAGGTTGGGATAAGAGAAAGGAGGCATTCCAGCAACTGTGCTGGAGCATGGCTTCAGCAGTCCATAACCTGCTTCAGTCGCAAGGTCGGAGTAAGAGGAGGAGGCATGTGTGATGTGCTCTGACCTGTGTTCATGCTCCAAAAGAGGAGTTACAGGTCAATTTGCCAAATATTACCGTGGAACAAAGCGTGAAATCCGAACACATAAGGAGGCTGTGGTGATGCGCAGCAGGAGATGGATGTTGCTTTCCTCATTGATGCTGATGGCGATAGCATGGGCGGTGACGGCGAACGTCCAGCCCGAACCGGCTCAACCCGCATCCACACAGGCGCAGGAACAGTGCGCCGATTGCCACTCCGAGGTGGCAGAGCCGTTCAAGCAGAACGCGCACGCGGGACTGAACTGCTCGCAATGCCACCCCAACGCGCTGGCGCACCAGAACGCCGAAGACCCCACGCAGGTACTGCCTGTGGTGGACTTCCGCTCGGAGACCTGCGGTTCCTGTCACAAGTTCCAGTATGAGACCTACATGACCAGCGAGCCGGGCACAGCGGGAGAGTTCGGGGGCACACCCGCAGACCCCAAAGAGCACCCCAAGACCAAAGACTTCCCCCTGTATAACAAAATCGTCGCAGGGCACGGCTTCACCAGAGAGTATAACGAAGAGCGGTCGCACCGCTACATCCTGCGCGACCACATTGACATCAAGCGCGGGAAGAACCTTGCCTGTCTGAACTGCAAGTCCACTCAGGTTGCCTACTACTGGGGCAAAGAGTGGAAGGGGCTGGAGCTGACCAACGACGGCGACGTGGTGGCGAAGTGGCAGGAGGCAATCAACCGCATTCCCAAAGAGATGCAGGACTACGGCGCGTCCTGTGCGCACTGCCATAACCCGCATACCGCGCAACTGCAGATTATCAACAAAGGCTTGCAGAACGCTATCGAGCGCTACGGCGTCAACCCCTACTGGAAAGAGCGCAACGTGAAGAGCTTCGCCAGAGCGGATAAACAGCAGAAGGAGATTCTGGTCTGCGCGCAGTGCCACGTGGAATACGTGTGCGGACCGGGCGCCGATAAGAAAGCGCGCTTCGAGTTCAGCTGGCGCAAGGTGCGCGACCTGGAGGAGTACTACAAACAGCGACACGCCTACCAGCAGGACTGGATACACGACATCATCAAGGAGCCGCTGGTTAAAAGCCAGCATCCCGAGGTGGAAACCTTCTGGGAGAGCAAGTACGAACGCGCCGGGGCGTCGTGCGTGACCTGTCACATGCCGAAGGTAGCGGTCGGTGGGCGCTGGCTTACCTCGCACTGGCTGGTCTCTCCCCTGCGCTACATGGACAAATACATCAAAGGGGAGAAATTAGGGGCTTATCCCTGTGCGCAGTGCCATAACGTTGCCCCTGAAACTCTGCGCGAGCAGGTGCTGAGGGTACAGCGTCACGTCAACGAGGCGCAAAAGCGCGTCCAGCAGGCACTGAGCGACAGCATTGATGCCATCGCCGCCGCCAAGCAGGCGAAAGCGGAAGGCAAAACGGTCAATGAAGAGAACCTGCAGAAAGCGGTTCGTCTGCACCAGCAGGCGCACGTGCGCTGGGAGAATCTGGTGGTCTCGGAGAACAGCATGGGCTTCCACAACCCCGAAGAGGTGATGAAGGAGCTGAACGAGGCGCTGGATTACGCCCGCCAGGCGCAGATGCTGGCAACGCAGGCAGTGCGATAGCCAGGAAGATGGCGAGCCTCCTGTTCAAGCCGTTGCAGGAATGTTCCTGACGGTAGGCGGGAGGCTTGCCAGCTGAAAAATCCACTTGCGAAGATTGCGCCCGCGATACGCCCCTCTGATGGGCGAAATGCGTTCTTCCTAAACCGCGAAGCTTCCTATCGGCGTTTTGTGGAAGTGAACCATCAGCCAGCGATCGTCCTCGCGCACGAACACGCGCGTCTCGTTGGTGGTGGTGAAACGAATGCCGTTCTCATCCGAGCGGGTGACGACCAGCGTGTAGGTAGCGATAGCCACGTTCCCATACAGTTGCACGCGCGGGTTCACAATGTCCAGCCGATACTGCGATGTGGGCGGGCGCAGCGCCTTCTGCTGACGCATGTAGTGCAGGTGGAAGTCCAGCGTGTCCAGGCGAGCGGGCGTCTCCGACTCGAACGATGACACATCCTCAGCCACCAGCTCGCGATAGGTATCGGTATCCTGACAGTAGATGGCGTGTAGCAGCCGTTCCAGCGTCTCCAGCACCTCGCGTTGGCGTCGGTTCATGGTTCACCTCCACATTGCGCACGGGTGCGCAGGTAATGGTCCACCAGCACCAGTGCCATCATCGCCTCCACAATGGGCACGGCGCGAGGCAGAACACAGGGGTCATGTCTGCCCTTCGCTTTCAGTACCGCAGGCTGGTGGTGAATATCTACCGTCTCCTGCGGCATCATGATGGTGGCGGTAGGCTTGAACGCTACACGGATAAGGATGTTCTCGCCGTTGGAGATACCTCCCTGAATGCCGCCAGAGTGGTTCGTGCGGGTGCGCACTCTGCCATCGGCGTCTACGTAGAAGGGGTCGTTGTGCTGTGAGCCGGTGAGGTCAGTACCTGCGAATCCAGAACCCACTTCGAACCCCTTCGCCGCGGGGATGGAAAGCATCGCCTTTGCAAGGTCGGCATCCAGTTTGTCGAACACCGGGTCGCCCCAGCCGGCAGGTACTCCGCGTGCCACACAGCCCACAACCCCGCCCAGCGAGTCGCCCTCTTTACGCGCCTGTTCTATCGCCCGCGCCATCGCCTCAGCAACCTGCGGGTCGGGACAGCGTACCGGGTTCGCCTCCACCTGTTCCAGCGTCACCGTATTGGGGTCTATCTGGGCACGCAGGGTGTGTATCTTCTCCACCCAGCCCACAATCTCCACACCCAGCTGTCGCAGAATCTTTTTGGCGATGGCTCCTGCCGCCACCCGTCCGACCGTTTCCCTTGCGCTGGAACGTCCTCCCCCGCGCCAGTCGCGAATGCCATAACGCGCATCGTATGTGTAGTCGGCGTGAGAGGGACGGTAGAGGTCTTTAAAATCGGTGTACGCCTCGGGGCGAGCATCCTCGTTCCACACCAGCACGCAGATAGGCGTGCCAAGCGTCTGCCCCTCGAAGACGCCCGACAGGATGTGCACCCTGTCGCTTTCCCGCCGCTGGGTAACCAGCTTGCTCTGCCCAGGGCGCCGTCGGTCCAGCTCAAACTGTATCTCCTCCACCGTGATAGGCACGCGCGGCGGACAGCCATCAATCACAACTCCCACTGCTCCACCGTGCGACTCGCCGAAGGTGGTAATGCGAAAAAGATGTCCGAACGTGTTTCCCATATCGCGTTACCGCTTCCATTATACGTGTGCAAGGCAGGCAAAATCAACCGATGTTTGCAAGGAAATTGCCTTTACTGCCTCTAAATGTATATCTGCATTCCTGCTAATGGAGGAGCAAGATGAACGTCCATATCACACCGTCCGGGAAAAAGCTTGTCACCGTTATTCCGGGAGACGGCATTGGCCCCGAGTGTATCCAGTCCGCTCTGCGCATCATCGAAGCCGCCGGTGCACCGCTGGAATGGGAGGTGCGCGAGGCGGGCGCCAGCGTGTTCAAGAAAGGACTGGAGTCGGGTGTGCCCGCGGAGACCATCGAGTCCATCCGCAAGACGCGCGTTGTGTTAAAAGGCCCGCTGGAGACCCCCGTCGGTTATGGCGAGAAGAGCGCCAACGTGACCCTGCGCAAACTGTTTGAGACCTACGCCAACGTCCGCCCGGTGCGCGAGCTGCCCAACGTGCCCACTCCCTACAGTGGGCGAGGTATTGACCTGGTGGTGGTGCGCGAGAACGTAGAGGACCTGTACGCCGGCATCGAGCACATGCAAACGCCCGGTGTGGCTCAGTGTCTCAAGCTGATTTCGCGCAAAGGGTGCGAGAAGATTGTGCGCTTCGCCTTCGAGCTGGCACGAGCGGAAGGGCGCAAGAAGGTGCACTGCGCCACCAAGTCCAACATCATGAAGCTCACCGAAGGCATGTTGAAGCGCACCTTCGAGGAGATTGCGCCCGAGTATCCCGATATCGAAGCCAACCATATCATCGTCGACAACTGTGCGCACCAGATGGTGAAACGCCCGGAGCAGTTCGACATTATCGTCACCACCAATATGAACGGCGATATTCTCAGTGACCTGAGCTCTGCGCTGGTGGGTGGGCTGGGCTTCGCTCCTTCGGCAAATATCGGTAATGAAGTGGCGATTTTCGAAGCGGTACATGGCTCCGCGCCGAAGTATGCGGGCAAGAACGTGATTAACCCCACGGCGGTCATCCTCTCGGCGGTGATGATGCTGCGCTATCTGGGCGAGTTCGAATCTGCCACACTGATTGAAAACGCCGTGCTGGTCACCCTGGAAGAGGGCAAAGTGCGCACCGGCGATGTGGTCGGTTATGACCGGTGCAACACCACCACCGAGTACACCGACGAGATTATCCGCAACCTCGGCAGGAAGCCAAGCACCGCCAGCGTGCGCGAGTACAAACCCATCCGCCTGCCACAGATTAGCCGCAACCCGGTTACCGTGGTGCCACAGAAGCGGCGCGTGGTCGGGATGGATGTGTTCGTCGAGTTCGGTGGCACGCCCGAAGAGCTGGGCAAAGGTCTGGAGCAGGTGGTGGAAGGCACACCGCTTCGCCTTCGGCTCATCTCCAACCGGGGCACGATGGTGTACCCTGCCTTCGGCGCGATGACGGACAACGTGGACCACTGGCGATGCCGGTTTGTGCTGCGCGACGAGAGCGCAGACCTGAGCGAATCGCAGGCGCTGGAACTGCTTCAGCGTGTCGGGGCACGCTACCAATGGACACACGTGGAGAAACTGCACGAGTTTGACGGACAACCCGGTTTCACCAAACCGCAGGGCGAGAACTAGGCGAGACCGTGAAGGGAGCAGAGTTCATCCTGCTCCCTTGTATCTCAGGAGCATTTGTCTCGCCGAGTGAGGATGGAGCATCCTGTGCGCGTTCGCACCGCTTCTTGAGCAACCTGCACCCGCAGAGCGGGGTCAATGGGCACTCCGTGTTCGTCCACTACCTTCACGCTACCGCGTATCGTGCGCGTCTGCCAGCGAACCGCATGAGCAAACTCGTCGCGTCCTTCCCACAGATAGGGCACGGGCAGGAACCCCGCCCAGAAGATGGTGTAAAGTCCCTCTGCGCTGTAAGGATTGGGGATGCTCTCCTCAATCGCACGCAGCACCGTTCGTGCCCCGTGTAGCAGTTCCTCAGTGCGAGCCTTCACTTCGGGATGACGGGACATATCCTCCACTTCGCCTCTGGCACGCAGCTGGCGATACTCCTGAAGCGCGGCGATGGTAATCTGGATGCTTTCGTTCACCACCGGTGAGTCTGCCAGATGCGAGGCTTCGGAGTAGCTAACCACGTGGATCACTGGCGGACTGTGCGGGTCGTGCGGTTCAATGTCGTCCATCAGGGCGGTCACCGCAGCCAGCTGTGCCTTTGCCCGTTCCAGATTGGGCGAGAAGTAGTCCAGTCCCGCACGCGGTTGCAGGATAACCCGAAAGTTTTCGTCCTCCAGCTCGCGCACCAGGCTCAGCAGTGCCCGTGATTTCGCCAGGTCCTGGATGCCCCAGGTGGATTTGGGGGTGTTCAGCATGTTCTGAAGGATAAGCGTGCGTACCCCAAGCCGCTTCGCCGTGCGCGCCGCCAGCACCGATGACACCACATAGCTGATGTCGTCCGAGCCGCGAAAGGCGAAATGGTGCGGGATGTTCGGCTCGAACGGCTTACCCGACTCGGCGATGAAGCGAAGGGTCTCGATGTGCTGTTGCAGGTTTTCGCGCACCGAATGGGGACCCCGCCCGTCGATCTGGCAGAACCACCAGAAGGACAGCGCGTGCCAGGCGATGTGGATGGTCTCTTCATACATCCGTGCAAGCTGGGGGATATTTCTGGTGCCGGCGTAGGTGCGCACCAGCATCGGACGCGCTGCCTGCCACACCATACGGAACTCCTCAGGCGAGTTGATGGGCACGCCGCCGCCGTTGGGCAAACCTGTCCAGTCCTGCCCGAAGTGTGACTGGCTCAGCTGCGAGGTACCGATAGAGAGCACATCCAGAAAGCCTGCCTGTGCCAGCTGGCGTGTCCAGTCCAGAAAGAGACGCACCGCCGCCTCGCGGTCGGGCAGATAGGGTCCCACATGAGCGCGCATCAGAGGTGGTTGACCGTTCTCCTGGGCGTAACGGACGCGCGCTACCACTGTATCCTGTGCCGTACCGAACTGGGGGTAGCCGCTGCGGTCGGGAGGCTGTATCTTCAGGTGCTTTCCGCTCGCCACCAGCTCCTGCCCAAAGCGCAGACGGAACTCGTCGTAATCTACCTCTGCGCTCATTGCTGGAGGGATTCGCTCCGGGGGGACACCCAGTTTGCGCAGGGTCTGAGTGGGCGTCTCGTCGCCGTCGAACACCTCTACCAGACTGCCATGTTCCCGGACCACTCTCTCGCAGGCGGCTGGTAATCCCGCGAAGTAGATGCCCCGCAGGGGGCCGCCCAGTTCCGCAAACTGGCGCCGTTCCCGCAGCTGATGAAGGAGTTTACCGAAGCGCATCGCGCCCTCGTCAGGATCAAGGCGATAACTGAAACCTAATCGGGTAATCCCATGCTGACGGATCCAGTTCAACAGTATCTCCACGTTGTCCAGATGTGATGGCTCATTGGCGGCGTTGCATATTCGCGCATCGGCAATCACCACGCGGTAACCACAATCTTCCAGCAATTGCCCGACCGAGCTGATGCCCAGCGTGTGGGCGTCAACCGCGGGATGGATGAAACCAAAGACCTCATCGCCCTGTAGAGTCTTGCGCATGGGGTTCACCTCCGTTCTGCAGGCATGCCTTCCAGGATACGCAGACGAAGGTCGCGCAAGCTCAATCCCGCCAGCCCCATGCTCTCAACCGTGCGTCCCGTCTGCCAGTAGTCGCACCCATGCAGAAGGTTTGCCAGATGGATGATGGCTTTAATCGTCGGGCAGGACACACCCAGCATATCGCCCAGCGACGCAATAGGCACCAGGCTCATCGGCACGTCCTCGGTGATATAACGATGGTGCACAATCGGCGGAGCCTTGATGCCGTAATAGCCCTGATTGGCGCGGATGGCTTCAAACAGCGTCTTGCCCGATGCGCCGTAGGCGATATACAGCCATTCGCGAGCGGTCATGCAGTTGAAACCCATTGCCGCCGCAACCGCCACCCGTTCTGAGTCAATCTGCTCCAGTATCTGCGCTACCGACGGAGTGATGCCATCAATGTAGTATTCGAAATCGCCGTGTGTGCTTTCGATGCGCGCAGCGTTGAGCACTGTTACCGCCGGGTGGAAGATGGCACCGATGTTCTCCATGCTGGTCTTCATCACGTTGTCGCCCGGAACGAACTCGGTGTACGCCACCGAGAGCGCCTTCACCACCTCCGGCGTGCGATACGCGGGGATGGCGGCGACCGGCACGCTGTTTTTGATGCCGAAAATCTGCACCTGTCCGGGGTTCAATGCCCGGCTGGCATACAGAAGGGTTTGTGCTTCCGCCACAATCACGTCGGCTTTGACGCCCTGCTGCTGCAGAACGTGCAGTACCTCCAGTGCGCCCCCTGTGCGCCCGGGGTTCAATACGATGATATGACCATCGCGCAGGTGCGGCGCTACTCGTTGGGCAACCTCGGCATGACCTGTGGCTGGAACCACAACCATCAGCACGCGCGCGTCCGCAACCGCCTCCGCGATATCTGAAGTGACCACCTCCACATGTGCCTGACCATGGGGCAGGTCGTCCCGTTCCGTGCTGGCGACAAGCTGAATGTAGCCTGAGCGTTGAATGGGGAGCAAACGTTCGGGGCTGCGGTTCCAGAGGCGTACGTGAATCCCTTTAAGGGTGAGGTGGGCTGCCATTGCCAGCCCACCGTTGCCAGCACCCAGCACTGCAAAACAGTCGGGTTGCAACTGCTGTGCCATCGCGAAGCCTCCTCTCTACAGTTAGAGTATACAACATCCCGGCAGGGAAGAGCGAAAGGAGCTGTTCAACACGGAAGGAGGACTACATGCAGGCAGACGCTACCACGGGGATTTCAAAGAGGGGATGCTTCACTGCGTTCAGCTGGACATTTCGTGTTATTTGGAGCGCAGCGAAGAATCTGACAAGACCCTCCGCCGCGCCCTTTGTGACAATGAAGCTTACGGTACTTCTACCCGCACCCGACTGGTGACGACGCCTTCCGGCGTGTTCCGCCTTACGATGAACACCACCGTATCGCCGGATTTGCGCTGTTCCACCAGCCGGTGCACTTCGTCAACGCTGGTCACGCGCTGTCCGTCCACCTGCACGATAACGTCACCGACGGACAGCCCAGCATCATCTGCTGCGCTGCCGGGCACCACTTCCGTAATCACCACGCCCCGCGTATTGCGCGGCAATTGCAGCCGCTCCACCACTTCAGGGGTGGCTTGTTCGATGCTGATGCCCAGCTTGCGTCCGCTCTGTCCGCCCTCCTGGCGCTGGCGCATCTGCTCTTCGGGGTCTGGAGCCTCAGCAACCTTTACGCGCAGGGTAATCTCGCGCCCGTTGCGCACCACCTTGACCGGCACCACCGTGCCCGGTTCGGTGCGTGCCACCATGTCGCGGAAGTCCAGCTCACCCCGCACCGGCTTGCCGTTGTACTCCACCACCACGTCTTCTACCTGCATACCAGCCTGCGCTGCCGGCGAGCCTTCCGTGACGGAGGTAATCAGCGCACCCTGCTTTACCTTCAGCCTCTGGGCATCCTCGGGCGTAACGTCCGCAGGGATCACGCCGAAGAAACCGCGTACCACCTTGCCGCGGGCAATTAACTGCTCCATCACGAAGCGGGCGGTGTTAATCGGCACGGCGAAACCGATACCCGCGAAGCTGCCTGTGGGCGACTCGATGGCGGTGTTGATGCCAATCACCTCACCGCGGATGTTCAGCAGCGGTCCACCCGAGTTGCCCGGGTTGATGGACGCATCGGTCTGTATCAGGTTCGGATAGTAGCGCTGGTTCATCGCGCCGCCAATGGCTTCACGCCGCCCCAATGCACTGACCACACCCACGGTCATCGAGTTCTGCTTGTCGAACGGGCTGCCCAGCGCAATCGCCCACTGTCCCACGCGCACCGTATCCGAGTCGCCAAGCCGGGCGGTGGGCAAGCCGGTCGCGTTCACCTTGATGACCGCGATGTCACTGCGGTAGTCGCGCATCACTTTGCCTTCCAGGCGTCGCCCATCACTCAGCACCACTTCCACGCGCTCGGCTCCTGCCACCACGTGGTCGTTGGTGAGGATGTAGCCGTCACTGCGCACAATCACGCCCGACCCCACGCCGCGCGTCGGGATGGGAACGTTGTCCGGCTGGCTCCGTCGTGGAAGCTCGAACCGGAAGGGCAAATCGTCAGGTATCTCAAGGCGCAGGCTGGGGCGACTGATGTTCCTGCGGGCATAGATAGTCACCACCGCCGGTGAAACCTCTTCTGCCACCCGCACGAACGCGCTTTCCATCGCCTCTGCCGCGCTCAGCGCTTCTGCCTTCGAGACGGCAGTGGTGGAAACCGTACGAGTTGTACCCTGCGCCAGTGTGACCACTGGCTTCTGGAAAGCCGTTCCGAGGAACGCACCCAGTGCCACGCTGAACAGAATCATCACCGTAAAAACCCACGCGCGAGGCTGTACCATCGTTGTTCATCCCTCCTCGTTTCGATAATCTCACGTGTGTTATGGGGAAGGGCGAAAGCAGTCGCTCTCGCCCGTTCTTTCTCACCGATAATATCGGACGGAGACCAGCGAAGGACGGTTATCATACGGATGCAGTGGAATCTCCGCCGGGATAACGGGCGGATTCTGCAAGCGCAATTTGCCCGACAGATAGGCGTCGATAGTGGCATGGTCTATCTCGTTAGCTATTCCCGCTACAGCAGTGAGGTCCTGCTGAATGGGCGAACGCGCTTGCGTCGCGAAGTACCACGTGCCCAGCGCAATACCCGCGACCGTTGCGGCTATCGCCAGGGGGCGCAGTAACGGTCTGGGTATCGTTAATCTCCATGTGCTGGCGGGCTTACTGTTCGAGAACACCACCTGCACCAGACGCTCTTCTAAGAACGGTTCAGGCGCCCGTACCGGCATGGCTCCCAGCAACCGCTTGACCTGAAGGAGTTGCTGGTAATCGCGCTGGCACTCGTTACACGAGTCCAGATGCCTCTGGATGGCGAGCATATCTTCGCCTGGCAGCTCCCTGTCTATGTAACAGGACAGCAGGTTCTGAACTTTACTGCAGTTCATCATGGGTCCACCTCTCCACGCGCTCTGGCTTGTTGATACGCTTCGATGCGTTGCCGAAGGAAACGTCTGCCTCGATGCAGACGCGAGCGCACTGTGCCCAACGAACAGTGCATGGCTTCCGCTATCTCTTCGTAGGATAGTCCCTGAATGTCTGCCAGCACCACCGTGGTGCGAAAGTCAGGCGGCAGGGCATCCAGGGCGCGCTGGATATAGTCCTCCAGTTCCTCAGACATCACAATCGTCTCAGGGTTTGATGCTGTGTCGGGTATTTCGAACTGCACATCTTTGTCCGAATCCTGCAAATTGAGCGGCTGATCCAGCGAAATCATCTGTGCCTTCGGTCGCCGACGCAGCATGTCGATGAAGGCGTTATTGACGATGCGGTACATCCAGTTCTCGAAAGGCATCTCTCGGTTGTAGCGGTCAAAGAACCGGAAGGCGCGAATAAACGCCTCCTGCGTCAGGTCTTCCGCATCGTCCCGATTGCCGGTCAAACGGTAGGCAATATTGTATACCGTGCGGTGATGCCGGCGCATCAGCTTTTCAAACTCTTCGCGTGTATCCTGCCAGCTGGCAGTTGCCTCCGTTGTCCATTCCATTACCATTTGTCCTCCTGTGCATTATTACGCCTGTGGTGCTGGCGTCGGTTCCCTATCATTAGACTCACCGCCGCGCTTTTCGTTGCGCGGCGGTATTTTTTCTACTCCTCCTGTGGTTCTGGTATCGGTTCAAGGAGCATCTCTTTGGTATAGATGAAGTCGCTGCGGTGATAATCTGCAAGCTCGTAATCGTCGCGCAGGACGATGGCGCCTGTCGGGCAGGCTTCCTGGCAGTAGCCGCAGAAGATACAGCGGAGCATATTGATTTCGTAGCGTCGTGCGTAGCGCTCGCCCGGCGAAAAACGATGCTCATCGGTGTTTTCCGCGGCTTCCACGTAGATACAGCGTGCCGGGCACGCCCCCGCACACAGCGAACAGCCGATGCATCGCTCCAGCCCGTTGTCGTAGCGACGCAGCACATGCCGCCAGCGTGTACGAGGATACATCGGGCGCTTCTGTTCGGGATATTCCACCGTGATTGGCTCATGGAACGGCGGCTGGTGGCGGAAAGTAATGCTCAGCCCCTGCGCCAGAGGCAGAACCGTTTTCACAAAGCGTTTGGCAACCTGAGTAATCATCGGCTGGCGACCTCCTCGCGCTTCAGCATGGGCAGCTCTATCAGCATCCCCCGGTGCTGCTGACGTATCTTGCGCTGTAACTGCAGAAGACCGTACAGCAGGGCATCCGGCGAGGGCGGGCAGCCGGGCACATACACATCTACCGGCACAATCTGGTCAACCCCCTGCAGGATGGCATAGTTGTTGAATACGCCTCCGCACGAGGCACACGCGCCCATTGAAATGACCCATTTGGGGTTGGGCATCTGGTCGTACAGCTGGCGCAGGACAGGTCCCATCTTCTTGGAGACTCGCCCCGCCACAATCATCACGTCCGCCTGCCGCGGGCTGGGGCGGAACACCTCCGAGCCAAAGCGTGAAATATCAAACCGTGCCGACACGGTGGACATCATCTCAATAGCGCAACACGCCAGCCCAAAGGTGAGCGGCCACAGGCTGTTGACCCGTCCCCAGCGCACCAGGTCCTCCAGCTTCGCCAGCAGGATGTTGCCCTGCTGTTGCACGCCGGGTATCTGGGGCGTGGTCGTATCGTGCGCGGATATTTCCACGATGCGCTTTGCCATCACGAAGCTCCTCTCCGTTTTGTTTGCCTTGCTAGATTGTACCCTGTTTGAATGATGCCTTAAAACGGCAGGGATTGCCCGATGCCCTGAGCCAGCGCTTTGCGGTACACCACATGCGCCACCGCCACATCCTCCAGCGCCACGCCAAGGCTCTTGAACAGCGTCACCTCCGCGGGGTCGATGCGCCCAGGCACCCTGCCGACCACGATGTCTGCCAGCTCATACACCTGTCGCCAGTTCAGCTTACGTGATTCGATGGCGGTCAGGATTTCT
Organism: Chthonomonadia bacterium; assembly: GCA_013314755.1. Classification (GTDB taxonomy): domain Bacteria; phylum Armatimonadota; class HRBIN16; order HRBIN16; family HRBIN16; genus HRBIN16. The sequence goes on along the minus strand of JABUFA010000009.1, from coordinate 33,530 downwards.
CCTGATTCTATCTTTGCCTGCTCGCGGTCATCAACCGCCACGGTGCGGCATCGCGCGAACACGCTCACGTCCATCTCGCGGCGCGACACTGCGTTTGCCCCGATGGCGTTGATATGCGTGCCATCGTCCAGCCACTCTCCAAAAAGTATCGGCTCGCGAGCGGTTGTCGCACACACCACCACCGCGCTTCCCCGTACGGCTTCTTCGGCGGTATCCGCAGGCACTACCGAGATGCCCAGTCGTGCGCTCATGCGCTCGGCAAACTGTTCCCTGCGCTCTGGATGGCGCGAGTAGACCTTCACGCGGGCTATCGGGCGTACCGTACACACTGCCTCCACCTGTGTCTCCGCCTGCCAGCCGGCACCGAGGATGCCCAGTGTTCGCGCGTCGTGCCGCGCCATATAGCGGGTGGCAACCCCCGAGGCGGCTCCGGTGCGAATCTGCCCTAATCGGTCCGCTTCTATCACACACAGCAGGTTGCCGTTATCGGCATCGTAAAGGAAGAAAAGGAAGCGAGTCTTCGGGGCGAATGAAGCGTATGCCTTGAAGCCGAACACCCCCTCGCTGAGCACAGCTGCCGCCATGATGTGGAACACCCCATCCGGCAGATAGAGGCGCTGGCGCGGGTTGTTCAGCACCTCCGCCTGTCCCTGCGCGGCGAAAGCGCGTTCCACCGCGTCCACCGCCTCCGGCATCGTCAGCAAGCTGTTGACCTGTGCTTCGGTCAGAAAGAACGCCATGGTGGTCTCTCCGTCGGCACGAGCCTACTCGCGCTGGTCCATTGGCACCCACGGCAGATTGCGTGGGCCCACATACTCCGCGCGCGGGCGAATCAGGCGGTTGTCTGCCATCTGTTCCATGACGTGTGCCGTCCACCCTACGATGCGACTGCTGGCGAACAGGGGCGTGAACATGTCAATTGGGATGCCCAGCATGTACTGTACCGACGCGGAGTAGAAGTCCACGTTGCAGTACAGTCCCTTTTCGCGAAGCATCACCTCTTCTACCTTCTCGGAGATGAGGTACCATCGCAGGTTGCCCTGGCGCTCGCCAAGTTCGCGCGACAATTGCTTCAGATGCTTGGCTCGCGGGTCTTCGGTCTTATACACGCGATGCCCGAAGCCCATGACGCGCTGTTTCTGCGCGAGCAATCCCTTCACGTACTCCTCGGCACGCTCTGGCTGGCCGATATCAATCAACATGCGCATCACTCGCTCGTTGGCGCCGCCGTGCAGGGGTCCTGCCAGCGCACCGATTGCCCCCACTACCGCCGAATACATATCGGAAAGGGTGGAGGTAATCACACGTGCGGTGAAGGTAGAGGCGTTAAACTCATGGTCTGCCTGCAGGATAAGCGCAACGTCCATCGCGCGCACGCTCAGCTCATCTGGCATCGTTCCCGTCAGGGTGTAGAGGTAGTTCGCAGCATGGCTGAGCTCTGGGTTGTTTTTCAGCGGAAGCTCCCCGCTTCGGATGCGCTCGATAGAGGTGATAATGGTCGGGATGCGCGCTGTCAGACGTATCGCTTTGCGCAGATTCGCATCAGGAGAGTTGTCGCTGGCATCGGGGTCATACAACGCCAGAGCGGATACGACGGTGCGCAACAGATGCATCGGGTTGGCGCGTTGAGGCAGGTCAAACAGCAGCTTCATGACCTGAACGGGTAGCTCCCGGTTGGCTATCAACTGTTCCCGCAGTTGCTGATACTCGTTCTTGTTGGGCAACTTGCCAAACCATAGCAGGTAGATGACTTCCTCGAAGGTGGCATACCGTGCAAGGTCATCAATGTCATAGCCACGATAAATCAATTGCCCGGTTTGCCCATTCACATCACTGATAGAGGAAGTGCCAGCGATAACGTCTTCCAGTCCTTTTGCAGCAATCATTGTTCATCTCCTCTCATATTCAGCCCCCGCCCTGCGGTGTTTGGAGGTGCTGAGTTTTCCATAGCGATTTTACTCGGAATACTTAAAGAAGTCAACTTTTTTCATGAAGGTCAGGACTCAGATATGGATTGCTAAAGCCATGCTTCAGCGGTACAAGAATTGCAACCTTGCGACTGGAAGTCGCAGGCAACACAAGACGAAACCTGCTGAAGCAGGTATGGATTGCTGAAGCCATGCTTCAGCAGTTCAAGCTCAGCCTCCGCAGGAGGCTTCGTTTTGGGTAGCCCGCAACTTCCAGTTGCAGGGGTGTTTTTTTACGACAACCTTGCGACAGAAAATCGCAGGTAACACTTGGCGAAATCTGCTGAAGCCATGCTTCAGCATTCCAAAGTAGCCCGCAACCTCCAGGTTAATATGGGATGGTGAGGTTTTTCTATTTTGGCACTTCGCGCTCGTGTTGTGCGTGTTCCAGCGTGAACAACGGCTGCGGCTGGAACCCCAGCACGGGCGCCAGCAACACCGCCGGGAACTGCCCGATTGCCACGTTGTAACGCATCACCGTGTCGTTGTAAAACTGGCGGGCGTAGCGGATTTTGTCCTCTGTGTCGCTCAGCTCTTCCTGCAGTTCCAGAAAGTTCGTGTTCGCCTTCATCTCGGGGTACGCCTCCGCCAGCGCAATCAAACCGCTCAAACTGCTCTTAACCTCTCCTTCCAGCGCCTCTTGCTGTGACACGGACAGCGACTGCAACGCCTGTGCCCGCAACTCGGCGATGCGCTGGAAAATGCGCTCCTCGTGCTGGGCGTAACCGCGCACCGTCTCCACCAGTCGGGGAATCAGGTCGTACCGCCGTTTCAGCTGCACGTCCACCTGCGCCCGAGCATTATCCACCCGATTGCGAAGAACCACCAGCCTGTTGTAGGTGACCACCGCCCAGATGGCGAGTATCAGAACGACAATTGCAATCCACATCGCGATGCCTCCTTCCCGTTAACCGGCGCCACTGCTTCCGCCGCCCCCTCCGCCTCCACCGCCGCCGCTGAAGCCGCCACCGCTGCTGGTGCTGGACGACAGCGCGCTGGTCAGGTTCTGCAGGTTCTCCACGAAATTCGTCATGCCCGACAGCGAGTCCGTCGAGAATGTCGCTCCCGACGCCGTGTGGTACCACGCAGGATGCGACAGCGAGTAGTCATATTCCTGCGCCAGCAGTGCCAGGTTATGGATAAGCTTCTGCGCCACGCCCAGCGACACCGCATACACCAGATATCGTTCCCACAGGGGAAGGAGCTCTGGTCCTGCCTCGCGCATGGCGGAGAAGTCGGTCATGAAGCGTTTGAAGGCGTCCCACCGCTGGTATTCACGCGCCGCTTCAGGACTGCGTCGGGAAAGGGATACGGCGGCGATAATCGCTACCACCACGCTCACCGGTAACAGCGTAAACAGGCTGACCGGAAACGTCAGCACCGAGCCTGCGCCACCGAGTATCGCCAGGTGGATGAGGTATCGCTTTTTTGCGCTTTCGCTCTGGGGGTCGTCCAGACGAAAATACTGCTTCTCGAACCATCGCCGAAGCTCTTTGCCCCACCCTTCGATGAAGCGAAGCATCTGCGTTTTGCTGCCGACCGTTTTCTCCGCCCATTTGCGCAGTTCGCTCTCCGTGACGGCGTTACCATCACCTGCTTCAATGAGCAAGATTCGCAGCGCCTTCCGCTCAAACTCCTCCAATGGTCTTCCCTTGCGCACTGGGGACTGAATTGCCACACCCATCAGGGCGGATTTTCCTTCAGGCGTAAGCACATAGCGCCGTTCTGTACGTCGGAAGAGCCCTGTACCGAGCAGTCCTTCTGTTTGTGTCTCTTCGATGCTCAGATAGCCCAGTCGCGCTGCTTCCAGCACTGTCGCCGAGAAGCCTTTTATGACCTGGGCTGGCTCTGCCTTGCTTTGCGTCAGGATAGCAGGAACCACTGCCGGCGGCAGGTCACGAGGCGGTTCGCGCTCGTACTCTATCTCTGGAATCTCTGGCTCCCGCCCATAGCGCCTGTAGGTCACCACCAGATAGCCGACCAGCCCCACAGAAAGCGCCAGGGCGATTGGTATTTCAATATTGATCCACCAGTTCACTACCCGCGCGATTCGTGCACGCCTTTGAGCCTCGCGCAGTTCCCGTTCCGCAAAACGCCGCTCCTCCTCCAGAAAGGCTTCGTAACGGTTTTCGGCTTGCATGGATGCCTGGGGGAAGATGGCAGGATCAAGCATCGCCCGCACTTCCACGTAGCTGTCAGTCGGAATGTCCCTCTGCTCTATCCGGGCACGCGAGAAGTCGGGTTCAATCTGCAATCTGCCCGGCGCGGCTTTGCTGTGCACGAACACCTTGAACAGCTTCGGGCTGGGCGATGGGGGAAGGATGGTAATTTGCATCTGCTCCAACGGCGCGTGCTCGTCCTCTATCGCCTTCCAGTAGAACTGCGCCACGTCGGAGTAGCGTTGTACCGCGTTGCGGATGCGATAGCGCAGGCGGAACCGGCGTGTGGTATCCTTAGCCTGATACTCCCAGCGAAGGACGGCATACTCTCCCTCGGTCGTCTGCGAATAGCGCAGAGGCTCTCTCGTATCCGCATCCCACACTCCCAGATACTCTATGCCGTAACGCCCATACTGCCCCTGTGTACTGCGCTTCAGATTCGCCCAGCTGAACGAACCCGAGAAGCGGAAGGTTCGCACCTCTTCCACTTCGGCGTCGCCGCTGGCTGTCAGGCGGTAGGTCTGTACGATAAGCGGATGGTCGTACTCCTTCGCCTGCCCCGTCGTCGCCAGCCATAACAGGACGACACACAGTGCCGCCAGACAGAAGTTTCGCATCTAAAGCCTACCTTTTGATGTTGATGTGTTCGGCAAACAGGGGGCGCAGGTCCACACGTCAATACCCTTCGCGCCCAGCACACCCTTTCCTCTTAGACACAGCAAGAAGGCTTTCTGTTGCAGATGTCCTCTGCGAACGAGGATTCCCCCGAACTCTCCGGGAATCACTCTGTCACGCAAGAGGAGGGAGCCATGTTCTTCGGTAGCGATTATCCGTCCATAGGTGCTATTCGCTGGGATGCGTGGCACGGCGAACTGAGCGACGTGGGCAAAACGGTAGAAAAGACCCTCTCGCCGCCGCAATATCGCTTCCGCCTGCCCTGGTTCGCCCGAATAGAAGGGGACGGCACGGTTAGTATTCGGGGGGACCGCCCGGGCGTGCTGGAGGCGGAAATCGCGTATGCGCGTCAGGCGGGGCTGGATTACTGGGCGTTCGTCACCTATCCCGAAGAGCATCCGCTGTCCCTGCCTCTACGCCGTTTTGCCGAGTTGCCGTCCACGCATGGTCTGCGCCTGTGCAACATCGTGGAGTGGGAAAGGTTTGGAGGACCGGATGGCTACCACCGCATGGTGCGCCGCCTGGTGGGCTACTTTCGCCTGCCGCACTATATGCGCGTGTTGGGAGGTCGCCCGCTTCTGTATCTGCTGGCGCACGAGGACCGGTGGGTGTTACAGCAGTGGGGCAGGATAGAGGCGTTCAAGCAGGCAGTGGACTCGCTTCGGTCGGTTGCGACCCGGGCGGGGGCAGGCAATCCGTATATCGCCGTCATGCACTTCTCACCGCACACCGCCGAGCGGATACGCGGGACAATCGGTGCGGATGCGATTTCAGCCTATGCCCTGCCCGGCGGCACGAGGGAGGGCGCACCGTTCTCGCAGGCGATGGAGGCGATGCGAAACCTGTGGCGCGAGATGGTGCAGGTCGGCAGGGCGATACCGCTTGTCTCGTGGGGATGGGACCCGCGTCCGCGCGTGGACAACCCGGTGCCCTGGCACCAGCCCGGACCGGAGCATTACGAGACCTTCACGCAGGAACAGTGCGCCATGGCGTTGAAAGAGGCGCTGGACTTCGTGCGCGCACATCGCGAGCGGTGCGAGGCGAACACGGTGATTGCCTACGCTTGGAACGAGCACGATGAGGGAGGCTGGCTGTGTCCGACGCTGGGAGCGGACGGCAAGCCGGATACCCGGCGCGTGCAGGCTGTTGGCAGGATGCTGAGCGGATACCGCTAAGCCCCATGGGAAGGGAAATCGCGCCCCCTTGCCCAAATTGGGAGCACAGGAGGAGTAGAAGATATGGCACGTGAAGCCCTGCAACGCTGGATAGAAGAGCACACCGATGAAATGGTTGCCGACCTGCGCGTGCTCCTGCAGTGTGAGAGCATCAAGGGCGAATCGATTCCGATGGCGCCTTTCGGGCTGGGCATCCGCACAGCGTTCGACAGAGTGCTGGAGCTGGGCGAGCGGTTCGGCTTTCGCACGAAAGACTATGACGGCTATGCCCTGCATCTGGAGGTCGGCGAGGGCGAGCAGATAGTGGCGACGCTGAGCCATGTGGACGTAGTGCCGCCCGGCAACGGCTGGAGTGTGCCCCCGTTTGAGGGCGTCATCCGCGATGGCTACATCTACGCCCGCGGCTCGCAGGACGATAAGGGACCCACGGTTGCGGTGATCTACGCGGTGCGGGCGATACAGGAGCTGGGACTGCCCATCCGCCGGCGCATCCGCCTGATTGTGGGCGGGGATGAAGAGAGCGGCTGGGAATGCATGAAATACTACTTCCAGCACGAAACCGAGCGACCCACCTGCGGATTCAGTCCCGACGGCGGCTGGCCCCTGATTTACGCGGAGAAGGGCATCGTGAACCTGCGTCTGGAGAAGCAGACCGCTGTGCCGAAGAGCCTACCTTATATAGAGTGGGCGCGCGGCGGCGAGCGACCGAACATGGTTCCCGACCACGCCGAGGCGTTCATCCGCGCGGGGGAGGCGGATATCGACTCCATCCTGAACGCGCTGGCGGGGCTGGAGGACATCGTGACCATCTCAGAGGATGCGGGAGTGCACGTGTCCGCGCGGGGCAAGTCGGCGCATGGTAGTTCGCCCAGCGAAGGCGTCAATGCCGTCGCTCGGTTGCTGGACGCGCTGGAGCGGTTAGGACTGCCCGACAACGTCGAGTGGCTGAGCGCAGTGCGAGCGTGGGCGCAGAGTCTGGACGGCTCCGCGCTGGGTATTGCGCATACAGATGAAGTGTCGGGTGCGCTCACCAGTAATCTGGGGGTGTTGGAATACGACGGCTCGCGCGTGCGGTGCACCGTCAACGTGCGCTATCCGGTGACATGGACGCTGGACGCCCTGCTGGAGCGTCTGAAGCCTGCGATTGGAGCGCACGGGTTCACGCTGGCTGACCACTTCGGCATCGCGCCGTTGTATGTGCCGTTAGAGACGCCGTTTTTGCAGACCATCCTGCGCGTGTATCGCGAAGAGACAGGCGACGAGAGCCCTCCCAAAACGATGGGCGGCGGCACATACGCCCGCGCTACTCCCAACATCGTGGCGATTGGCACCGGTTTTGAGGGCGACGGCGCAGCGCACGAGCCCGACGAACGCATCGCCATCAGCACCCTGCAGAGGATTACGCTCATCTACGCGCGGATACTGCACGAGCTGGCGCAACAGGAAGGGATATGAACATGCAGTCCGTGTGTTTAACAGGAAAGGAGCGGGTGGAGTGTCTTCCTGTGCCCGAACCCTCCCTGCGGGCGGGTGACGCGCTGGTTCGGGTCCTGCAGGTAGGCATCTGCGGCTCGGACATCCATCTGTTTCGCGATGGGGCGATTGGCGAGGCGCGGGCATCCCTGCCCTTCGTGCTGGGGCACGAGGCGATGGGTGTGGTGGAGGCGGTCGCCTCGCGCGAAGACGAGTGGCTGGTCGGCAAACGGGTGGCGATTGAACCGGCGGTTCCGTGCCTGCGGTGTGAGTTCTGCCTGCGCGGCGACCTGAATCTCTGCCCACACCATACCTTTCTGGGACTGCCTCCACGTCCAGGCGCGATGCAGGAATGGATTGCCCATCCGGCGCACCTGCTGGAACCTGTGCCCGATACCCTCAGCGATGTCGAGGCGGTTTTGCTGGAGCCGCTGGCAATTGCAATACACGCGGTGGACCTGGGCAAGGTGCTGACGGGCAGGTCGGTGGCGATACTGGGATGTGGCACGATGGGGCTGAGCGTGCTGATGGTACTCAAACAGATGGGGGCGTATCCGCTGTTCTGTACCGACCTGCTTCCGCATCGCCTTCAGGTCGCGCAGGAGCTGGGCGCAGATGCGGTGGTGGACGCGGGCAGGAGCGATGTGGTGGCGGAGGCGCGAAAGTTTACAGACGGGCGGGGATTTGACTACGTGTTTGAATGCGCTGGGGTGGACGACACACAGTGGCAGACGGCGCAGATTGCCGCGCCCGGCGCGAAGTGCATAATTGTGGGAACGAACCCATCGGGGCATGTGCGGCTGGAAGGCTCCGCTGCGCGTCGCAAAGGGCTGACCTTCTTCATGGTGCGCCGTTCGCGCCTGACGCTGAAACGCGCCATCACGCTGACCGTGCAGGGCAGAACCCCGATTGCCCGTTTGGCGACTCACACTTTCCCCGCCAGCCAGTGCCAGCAGGCGTTCGAGACCGCCCGCCACTACCGGAATGGGGTGGTGAAGGCGAGTATTCGGATGTGAGCGTGACGTCTATTTCAGGATGACTCCTCCCAGGATGGAACCGTCCGCAGCGTCAATCCATACCGATTCATTGCCAAAGTATACTGCCCATGCCAGCCTGGCACGTAATGGAACCTGTCGCGGATACCGCTTTCCCCCAAACATGCCGTTGGGGATGACATACCCCAGTTCTACTTTGTCCGAATACTTCCCACGATGCGGACCGCTATGGGTGCGGTACCATTTCTCGTACGTGTCCTTGGCACGAGCGATTGCCTGCTCTTTCGGGAAACGCACCACGTGTGACTCCACCATAACGTCCAGCGCTCGCGAGAACCCAACTACAACCCCATCCACGATGTCGACTGTTAATCCAAACGCACCTCCTTCTGGTGCTTCTCGCAGGAACGAATAGCCAAAAGGACGTGTGTCGAAGGTTGCCACGATGGCGCCAGCTCGGTTCGCGTCCGCAATTCGCGGGTCTCCTTCCTCGTGAACCTTAAAGTGCTTTAGATAGGCATCCTTGGGAAGCCCCAGGCGACGGGCTATCTGCCATATATACTGTTCCATCTCCTGACGACTGGTGAAGCGACTCGGACGGTTCCTGTTGATGCCCTTGACCCGTTCATATTCCCGAGCATAGTTCTTGAACCAGACAACAGCGCCAGTGCGTCCATTCACTTCTACAGTATACAGGTCGGGCCATTTCAATTGCCAGACTGGCAAGCCAGCGGGTTCCTTCAATCGCACCATAGGCTTATTCCGAGGTGCGGGCAGTTCACACACAGCAAGAAAGCGCAAAGCTTGCTCCCTTGCCTGCTCCTGAGTAATCAGGTTGGACCGCCCTCCCTGCTGAGCCACCAGCCATAGACCCGTACTGACAGCCAGCAGACCTGCGAAAAGGAGTACTCTGTGCAGTGTTTTGGACATCTTGCTGACCTCCTCTTCCAGATATATATTCGATGCACACCCCGCAAAAGTGGACATTTTTTCGCGAAGTTTGGGGAAAATCATCGGAGACCATTCACTCTGCAGTACCCCCCCCCGCTTGTCTGGCACATTAAAGTGTTTCCTTAACCTCGCAATGGCGCGATGATACAGTTTGCAAATCGCACTCTTGGTACACCCCATCGCTTCGGCAATCTCGGCGAAGCGCATCTCCTCCTCAAAGTGCATCTGGATAACCTGACGCTGTTTGCCTGAAAGAACCCGCAAACACTCCTGCAGAAACGCCTCTTCCTCGTCGCAAAGTCCCTGTGCCGGCGCAGGGCAATCGCGCAGGGTGTCCAGAGGCACAAAAAGGTCGCGTTCGCGGTATCGCTGGCGCAGGTGGTCGCGAAGTACCAGACGGCAGAGATGCCTCCAGTGGTCCTCGGGAGCGTCTTCTGGACGGGAACCTGCCTGACACAGGCGCAGGCATACCTGCTGGGTGAGGTCTTCGGCATCCTGCGGTGTGCACCCATGGTGAAGGAAGAAGCGATATATCCGCTCCCGGCGCGACATGGCAGGTTTTCCGATACTATCAGGATGTCTTATTATCGCAAGAAAGGGTTGTAACTGTCAACATTTGGTGGAGAACGAGGCTCCTGCTGAGCCGTGTTTCCCTCTCCTCGTGGGAGAGGGTCAGGGTGAGGGCTTTGCAGAGAGGTCGGGTGGGGCTGTTCCACGTCAGAGGGCAACCACAAGGGGTTGCCCCTACGGTCGGCTCACCAGAAGGTTCGCCCTCCAATTTTGGCGCCTGCGTCATCTCTGGAGAGGGCAACCACAAGGGCTGCCCCTACGAACGGTTCATCAGGAGATTCTCCTCTCCCCGCGTCGGGGAGAGGTCGGGAGAGGGGTTTTCCTCCTCGCCGGCGGGGAGGTCAAGAGGGCAACCACAGGGGGTTGCCCATACGGACGGCTCACCGGAAGATTCGCTTCAATTGGCTTGATGTTAGGAACATCTGTCAGTATGTCAAGAAAATCCTTCTCAACTCTCCCGGTAGTACTTTCGGTGCGCCGGCGCAAGGTAGCGCAACACATACTGCCCCCACGGCTTGCGGTAGGTGCGACACAGATAGCGGTTCGCCCCTTCATCGCCGATGACTTTCTCTCCCTTTGCGTCCCAGTGCACCGCTCGCCCTGTGCGAAGGGCGATGTTCGCCAGGTGCATGGCGTTGGTGGAGAGGTGTCCCCATTCCACCGGTGCGTTGGGCTGTTTTCTGCTCTTCACACAGTCCAGGAAGTTACGGACATGCGGTTCGTCCTGCGGGGAGCCGCCTCGCCCTATCGGTCGGGTCCGGTCGCCCTCGGGATAGACCTCAAAGCCCTCGCGCAGGAGGCGCATGGTGCCGTTTGTTCCGTAGAGGGCGATACCGTACCAGCTGCCCTCAATGGGGCGGGCGTTGGCGTGGTAGATAGAAGCCTGCACGATGAAGTCGCCGTAGTCCAGCAGGGCGTCCTGCGTGTCCGGGGTAGTACGGTTGTCCTTCAGGGCGTACTTGCCGCCGGTGGACACCACCATGCGCGGAGCGGTAACCCCCAGCACCCAGTGCACCGTGTCGATATGGTGGATTGCCCATGCCAGCATGTGCCCGCCGGAGTAATCCCACTGGAACCAGTAGCCTGGCGCGTAGCAGCGGTTGGGATTGAATGGGCGTTTGGGGGCAGGACCCAGCCACATGTCGTAATCGATATCGGGCGGCGGCTCGGAGTCGGGCGGATTGCCGATACCGTTGGGCGACTCGTTCCACACGTTCCAGATGCGTACGTGGGTAATTTTGCCCAGCGCCCCGGAGCGAATCAGATCGCGCGCCTCCGCATAGTGCTGGCCGCTTAACTGCTGGGTTCCATGCTGGACGATACGGTTGAACCGCTTTGCCGCGTTCACCGCCGCGCGCCCTTCGGCAATGTTATGTCCCAGAGGCTTCTCCACGTACACATCTTTTCCCGCCTCGCACGCGGCGATGGTCATGATACAGTGCCAGTGGTCCGGCGTGGTGACGAACACGGCATCCAGGTCCCTGCGCTCCAGCAGGCGGCGAAAGTCTTTATAAGGGGTTGCATTGCCTCCAGCGATTTGCACCGCCTGCGACAGTCTGGACTCCATCACGTCGCACACCGCGGCAATCTGCACATCGGGGTTGCTCAGTGCCACCCGCATCAGGTGCTGTCCGCGCCCGCCGGTGCCGATGAAGCCCAGAACCACCCTGTCGTTTGCACTCACACGGGACATTGCGCATCGCCTCCTTTATCCGTATGGCCACACAATAAAGGTCTTTGTGCCGGTAAAGATGCTGACCAGCATCCACAGGCTACCCATGGTGCATTCTCCCAGCACCAATCCCAGGAAGAAGGGCAGGGCACGCTGGTAGCTGCGCAGCCCGCCTACTTTCATAATCACTACTTTACACACCCACGCCACCAGCAAGGAGAACCACAGCACGCTCAGGCTCCAGCTGCTGGAGATAGCATAACCCACCGGGTGGAACGGAAAGTTCGGGATGTTCATGCGGAAAAGGCTGAGCACCGCCGTGACGCCAAAGCCCACCATCATTGCCCAGATGACGTTACGCTTTTGCAACGACGAGACCGAGCCCGACAGCAGAGACGTAATACGGTCGTAAGGCTCCCTGCCGAAGATGGTGCTGACGTACGGGGTATCCGCCTTGGACGCCGCGCCCCACTGGTAATGCAGGTGTACGTTCACGAAGAACCCGGTCAGTGTACCCCAGAACACCGCGAACACCAGCACCCAGAACATGGCGCGCATGGAGGAACGGGTGCGTTCGGCGGCGCGAAGCCCTTCAATATGCGTTGGCATCGGGTGGGCGCGGTAGGCGCGGTTGAAACCCTGTATCGGCGCGAACATCACCAGGTCCTGGCGTTTCAGGTTCTCCACCCCAAATAGCAGGGGAATCAGCCGCTGAGGTCCCGAGTCGTGCAGGTCATGCGCGGGCGGACCGAGCTCGGCACGCATTCGGGTCACCGCCAGCGAAATCGCCAGATAGATGAGCAGAGAGAGGGCAATCACCCAGCCCGTCATGCCGGTGGACAGGAAGAACAGATAGATTGCCCCCAGGCTCGCCAGGAACCCAAGAGCCGCCCAGCGATAGGACATCGCCTCGCCCTTGTCGGTGCCGTCCGAGCCGCGCCATATCGACGAGAACCCGTGCGCCAGTGCCTTCCGCGCCGTGTATATCGTGAACAGGGCGATACCCATATATGCCCCAAACGATTGCTCGTTCACGTAGGGGAAGCCGGGTATCTGGTTCCAGCCGTAATAGGCGGCGATGATGGGCTGAAGCTTCCACATCCAGAAGAAGAACCAGCATGAGAAGAGCAGGTCGGTGGGCAGCATCACCCCGATACCCACAATCCAGGGGAAAAACGCCAGCGGTAGCCAGCCAATAGCGTTCCACGGGGGCGTGGTGATGTACTGTTCCAGCGTCTGCCAGCGCACGTAAGGCTGGGGGATGCTGGGGAACAGACGGTTCAGGCCAAACCAGATGTCGTTGACCGCGGCAATGGCAAAGGCAATCCAGAACAGGCGATTCTGGAACACCGGCACGCGCGGCTGCACCAGCTCTAAGGGGAGCTGCACGAGCGGATAGGAGAGCCGTTCGCGGTCTGTCCACTGTTTGCGCAGGAGCACGTTCAGACAGAACATACCGAACGCCAGCACGGTAAAGAAGCCTGTCCAGATGAGCAGGGGCGGCGTCCAGATGCGCAGGTCGCGGGCGTTCCAGAAGTTTGCATTGCCGATGTAGTATTTGTCCACCGCGTCGGTATCGCTCACGAACAGCCACTTCGGCAGGTAGGGGATAACCTCGCTCTCCCAGCGGTTGGCGGGGTTGGCGTATTTGAAGGGATAGGTGAGGATGGGGGTAATCACCTCGATCAGGTCGTGCGACGCCATCACCGCGGTCATCAGCGTGAAGAAGTAGACCGTCATCAGCTCCGCCGGAGAGAACCGCCACCGTGGCAAAACGCGCCCCACCACCGCGTTCACCGCGATCAAACAGAGCAGAACGAACAGCACATGCGGAAAGAGCGATATCGTGGTGGGTTGGCCGGCGTAGCGAATCGCCTCAATGGAAATATTAAACCAGGCAATCAGAGGTGCAAGGATAATACCGACAAGTACAGCACGCAGAGTAACCCCACGTTGTGCCGGGATAGCCTCTTCGCGCGTCTCTGCCTCTGCACGTATTCTCTGCCATATCGTGGTTGCCATGCATCTCTACCCGGTGCGTTATTATAGATTGCCCCCACCTCCCTCGTGCTTGACCACAGAGAGGTGGGGACGAAACTGCAAACTTACAGCAAGCCCTTAGACTTCAGGAACTCCAGGCTCATCCGTGCGCTCTCCAGCGGCGGGTGTTTGCACACGTCCTGCTCGACCGCCATCCACTTCACGCCGCTCTCTTCCGCCGCTTTGAAGATGGCATCCCAGTCCAGAATGCCGTGCCCCACTTCGGCGAAGCTGCCATCTTCCGCCATATCCTTCAGATGAAGCAGGGGCACTCGCCCGGCATACTTGCGGATATACTCGGCGGGGTCCTCGCCGCCGTGCTTCACCCAGTAGGTGTCCAGCTCCGCCTGCACCAGCTTCGGGTCGGTGTTCTCGTAGAAGATGTCCAGCCCGTGTTTGCCGTCGAACTTCTGGAACTCGAACGAGTGGTTGTGGTAGCAGAACACGAACCCCTCTGCCACAACCTTCTCGCCGATGGCGTTCATGCGCTTTGCCACGTTCTTCCAGCCTTCCGCATCCTTGCGCAGCTCCTCTGGCATCCAGGGCACCACGATATACTCCATGCCCAGCCCGCGAGCCAGCTCCAGCACGCTATCCAGGTCTTTCTCGAGCTGCTCGATGCCGAAATGCCCGCCAAACACCTTCAAGCCGAGACTGTCCAGAAACTGCCTTGCTTCTTGAATGCTCATCCCGCCGGTACCAGAGAGCTGCACCGCCGGATAGCCCATCTCTGCCACCTTCTGCAGAGTGCCTTTGAAATCGCGCGCCATGTCATCGCGCACGGTGTAGGTCTGTAAGGCGATACCGAACTTCCCCATCTCTGTAACCTCCTGCGAAATTGCCTGCACTGTCCATTTCGCCATTGCCAGCGGTTTTCCCTGTACCGTCCTGCTTCACGTCCCGCGCAAAATCTCCAGTGCTCGCCTCACCGCGTTGACCGCCTTCTCGTCCCCGGCGTTGGTGGCTACCAGATAGCCGGTTCGCGCCGCCGGCACGAGCACAACCTGAGCGAACCACAGGGTATTGCTTCCCGCGTGAAGCAACACAGCACCCTTCGCCCACGACGGCTGAGCCACTCCCCAGCCCATCGCGTAGCTGTTCCCGTCAGGGGGCGTGTGCAGTTTGCGGAAGGCGGAACGCGAAAGCAGGGGCGGTTTCTCCTCCGTTGCCCCTTTGACATGCGCAATGGCATAGCGCGCCCAGTCCGGCAGAGACAGATGCACCCTTCCCGCTGGACCAAACACCGGCGGGTTATCCGCAAAGGGTGAAGGCGCAACAGGCAGGTAACCCTGCGGTGTGGCACGGTGTCCCCACGGGGCGTTGACGGGTGCACCGAACCCTGCACTCCTAATGCCCAGCGGGCGGAAAAGCATCTCCTGCATCAGCTCTTCCCAGCTTTTGCCCATGACCACCTCCGCCATCGCCCCCGCCACCACATAACCGCCATTGGAGTACACCATCTTCTCGCCCGGCTTCGCCACAGGCTCCTGCTGCAGTATCAGCTCCACCGCCTGCTTGCGCTGGCTGGCTGACAGCGCCCACAGTTTGGGGAAAACCTGGGGGTCGGGCGCGCGGTCCTCTGGCAATCCGGAGCGGTGCGTCAGCAACTGCTCTAACGTGACCTTCCAGTACTCTCGCCTGATGCTCTTGCGAATATCGGGGAACACCTCCGCCACCATGCTTCCCCAGTCCATTCTGCCGCTTTCCACCAGCTTTGCGATCAGGGTGGCGGTCATGGACTTGGTACAGGAGCCGATATGAAAACGGTCGTCCGCCTGCACGGGCTGTTCGTGGTCGGCGCGTCTCCTGCCCACAGCCCCCAGTGCCACCAGCTTCCCGCGCTCTATCACCCCAGCCGCCAGAGCAGGTACCCCAGACTCAGCGCGTATCGGCTCCAGAAGTTTGTTCAGACTGCGCATCTTTTGTCTCCTGATTGGTGAGGCACCCCAGCAATCCAAAGCTGCAGGTTCCCCATCACAAAGCCTCCTTCCGGGGCTGACCTTTTTGGAGTGCTGAAGCTTGCTTCAGCAACCTGCGCCAGCAGGTTTCGTTTTGTGTTGCCTGCGATTTCCAATCGCAAGGTTGTCGTAAAAAAACATCCCTGCAACTAGAAGTTGCGGGCTATTTGGCAATGCTGAAGCATGGCTTCAGCACTCCATATTGGGCAGAGGCTAACCTGTGACTTCCAGTCGCAAGGGCAGAATAAGAAGACTGCCTCGCAAAGCGTTGATTTCGATACGGACAGAGTGTATCCTGTTAGGTGAGCAGACCTGACCTCTGGAGGAGAGCGATGAAGCGTCTGGTGGATTTGCGCAGTGATACGGTGACCGTGCCCACCCCCGAAATGCGCCGTGCGATGGCGAACGCCGAGGTGGGTGATGACGTCTACGGAGAGGACCCAACCATCAACCGCCTGCAGGAGAGGAGCGCGGAACTGCTGGGCAAGGAATCTGCCCTGTTTGTTCCCTCCGGCACGATGGGCAACGAAATCGCCATCAAGGTGCACACCCGCCCGGGCGATGAGGTATTGATCGATGAGGACTGCCATATTGTGAAGTGGGAGCTGGGCGCGGCGGCGTTTATCAGCAACGTGCAGATGCACACCCTGCCCAATGTGCGCGGTATCGTGCCAGTGGAAGAGTACGCCAAACGCATCCACCCGGGCGATGACCATACTCCCCCTACCCGCCTTATCTGTCTGGAGAACACCCATAACGCAGCAGGCGGCGTGGTGCTACCCCTGGAGTATATGCGCGAGGTGTGGAATCTGGCTGGACGGCATGGCGTGTCGGTTCATCTGGACGGGGCGCGCATTTTCAACGCTGCGGTGGCGCTGGGTGTGCCCGCGAAAGACCTGGCGGCTTGTGCCGATTCGGTGATGTTCTGTCTCTCAAAGGGGCTGGCGTGCCCGGTGGGGTCGGTGCTTTGCGGTTCACGAGCCTTTATCGAGGAGGCGCGTCGGGTGCGCAAAATACTGGGCGGCGCGATGCGTCAGGCAGGGATTCTGGCGGCGGCGGGGCTGGTGGCGCTGGACACCATGATTGACCGGCTGGCTCAGGACCACACCCGTGCGCGACGCCTGGCGGAAGCGATTGCAGACATGCCCGGCTTTTCGGTGGACATGGAGACGGTACAGACCAACATGGTATATGTGCAAACCGAGCAGCCGGCGCGGCGGGTGGTTCAGCAGCTAGAAGTACTGGGTTTGTTGTGTCTGGACGTGTTTCCGCATACGATTCGCCTGGTCACGCACAAGGACATAGACGACGAAGACATCAGCCGAGCAATTGACGCCTTCGCGCAGGTGAGCAGGGCGGGGTAACGCAGCAGGTCTCCTCCCCGCCTGCGGGGAGGTTAGGAGGGGTTTCCAGCGTCGGGGAGGAGAAAACCTAACCCCCTGCCCCTTCCCTGCGAGGGAAGGGGAGATACCCCGTTCCCCGTGTCGGGGAGAGGCTGGGAGAGGGGTTCCTCTCTACCTGCGTGGAGGTCAGGGGGGCTGTTCCACGCTAGGGGGCAACCACAGGGGGTTGCCCCTACAGAGGTTCGCCCTCCAGAAGGCTCAATACTTCGGCACGGTGGGGTCTACCTCGTCCGACCACTGCAGGATGCCGCCCTGCAGGTTCTTCACCTTGCGAAAACCTGCCGCCTTCAGGAACGCCACAATCTGCGCACTGCGCTTGCCCGACCGGCAGTACACCACCATCTCCTTCGCCGAGTCCAGCTCGTGCATCCGCGCGGGCACGCTGTTCATGGGTATCAGCATTGCGCCCTCCAGCCGGCATATCTGCCATTCCACCGGCTCGCGCACGTCCAGCAGGAAGATGTCCTCGCCTGCGTCCAGCCTGCGCTTCAGCTCAGTGGGTGTTATCTGCTCCACCACCTCCGCGGGAGTCTCCTCCACGCCGCGCACGCCGCAGAACTCCTCGTAATCAATCAACTCGCGGATGATGGGCTTCTCACCGCAGATGGGGCAGTTCGGGTTCTTGCGCAGTTTCAGCTCGCGAAACTGCATCTTCAGCGCGTTGAACAGCAACAATCGCCCAATCAGCGGCTCACCTTTGCCCAGAATGAGCTTTATCGTCTCCATCGCCTGTATCGTGCCGATGACGCCGGGCAGAACCCCCAGCACGCCCCCCTCGGCACAGCTCGGCACCAGACCGGGCGGCGGAGGCTCGGGATACAGACAGCGATAGCAGGGTCCCTCCTTCGCCCAGAACACCGATGCCTGCCCCTCGAAGCGGAAGATGGAGCCGTATACATTGGGCTTGCCCAGCAGCACACAGGCGTCGTTCACCAGATAGCGCGTGGCAAAGTTATCGGTGCCGTCTACAATGATGTCGTAATCGGCGAAAATCTCTAAGGCGTTCTCGCGGGTGAGGCGCGTTTCGTAGGTGCGCACCTCAATATTGGGGTTCATCGCCTGCAAACGCTCTTTCGCGACCTGCAATTTGGGGCGACCGACGTCCTCGGTGGTATACAGCACCTGCCGCTGGAGGTTGGTAAAGTCCACCACGTCAAAGTCCACCAGCCCGATAGTGCCCACACCTGCCGCCGCCAGATACAGCGCCAGCGGTGCTCCCAGTCCTCCCGCGCCCACGCAAAGCACCTTCGCCGACTTCAGCTTCAACTGCCCCTCCATCGCCACGTCGGGCAGGATGAGATGTCGACTGTAGCGCAGGATTTCCTCGTTGCTCAGGGCGACGTCCGTGCTCGGCTCCGTCACGGAGGGCGCACCCCCCGCGATGGAGGGCACAATCATCAGCGTGTCTCCGTCTTTGACCGGCGTATCCAGCCCCTGCAGGTAGCGCGTGTCCTCATCGCCCAGATAGACGTTCACGAAGCTGCGCAGTTTGCCCTGTTCGTTATACAGGTGCTTGCGCAGGTCGGGATAAGCCTCCACCAGAGCCTGCAGGGCTTCGCCTACCGTGCTCGCCGAAACCTGCACCTCACCCTGGTTGCCGGCATAGCTCTGCAGGGCGCTGGGTATCAGAACCGTTATTGCCATATTGTGTTCACCTCACATACCTCGAATCTGCATCTGTTCTCGTTCGAAATCGCTGCGGTCATCCAGCAGGCGCCAGCAGTGCATCTCCGCGGGTTTGCCCTTCTGCACCGAGAGGATCAGATAGGAGTACCATGGCAGAGCCTGCTCGCGGTCGTACTCACTGGGGCGGGCAGGGTGGTCGGGGTGTGAGTGGTAAAACCCCAGCACTTTCAGCCCCTTCTCACGCGCTCGACGCTCCAGCGCCATCATCTGCTCAGGTGTGATCAGGAAGCGACGTTCGCGGTTTTCCTCCTGCTCGTTGGTGACGGGCACCACCTCTTCCACCCAGCGCACATCGTTGCCCATCACCTGCCCCAGCAACGCCCCGCAACACTCATGCGGATATTCCTGTTTGGCATGCAGGCGAATTGCCTGTGCCTGTTCCGGCGATAGCGACAGCATCACCCTTCCTCCTCCCACAGCGGGTCGGTGATGTAGCGGCTGCCCCCATCGGGCGCCAGCGCCACCACCACCCCGCGCGACAGACTTTCTGCCACCCGCAGGGCACAGCATATCGCCCCCGCCGCCGAGATGCCCACAAACAGTCCTTCCTCGCGCGCCAGCAGACGCGCCATCGCGTGCGCGGATTCGGTGCTTACCTCCATCTGCTCGTCGGGTACAGTGGGGTCATAGATGCCGGGCACCAGTGCCGTCTCCAGATGCTTCAATCCCTCCAGCCCGTGAAAGGGTCCATCCGGTTGCACGGCGACAAGGCGCACACGCGGATTGTACTCCTTCAGTCGCCTGCCCGTGCCCATCAGCGTGCCGGTCGTGCCCATGCCCGCCACAAAGTGCGTGACTTCTCCCTGCGTCTGCTGCCAGATTTCCACGCCCGTGCCGTTGTAGTGCGCCTGCCAGTTCGCGGGGTTGTTGTACTGGTCCGGGTAGAAGTAGCGTTCCGGGTCTGCCTCCACAATCTGCTGCACCCGGCGGATAGCGCCGTCGGTCTGCTCGCGCGGGTCGGTAAGAATCAGCTCCGCGCCGAAGGCGCGCAGGATGCGCTTGCGCTCCGGGTTGGCGTTGGCGGGCAGACACAGCTGCACCCGGTATCCCCGTGCGGCGCCAATCATGGCGTAGGCGATACCCGTGTTGCCCGAGGTGGCATCAATGATAATTTTGTCCGGCGTCAGCTGTCCGTCCTGCTCGGCGACGCGGATCATGTTCCAAGCCGGACGGTCTTTCACCGAGCCGCCCGGATTGAACCACTCCGCCTTCACATACACCTGCACTCCGGGCGACAGGTTGCGTATCACCCGGCGCAGGCGGATCAGCGGCGTGTTGCCAATCAGGCTTTCCAGCTCCTCTCCCTGCACCGATTTAGTGACCGGCTGAGGTATATGCAAGCACGCGCACATGTTTCTTTTCCTTAGCGTGGCTAATCCTTATAGCCAGTATACCCTTAGTCAACAATTGGATGCAAGCCAGCCTGTTGCACGCCCACGCCCAGGCGTGTTACAATCGTAAGCGCAACAGGAGGTTGATGTTCACTATGCCGACGATTGACCTGAGCATCTGGATTAACGCGCCGGTGGAAAAGGTGTACGCTATCGCCAGAGAGGTGGAACGGTTCCCGGAGGTGATGCCGGACCTGGAATCGGTAAAGGTTTTGGAGCGGAGCGAAGACGGTTCACGCACGGTAACCGAATGGACCGGGCTGGTGCGTGAGTTCAACAACATGCGTGTGAAGTGGACCGAAGAGGACATCTGGAACGACGAGGCGCATACGTGCCATTTTCGCCTGCTGAAAGGCGACCTGCAGAAGATGGAGGGGGAATGGCGGTTTATCCCGGAGGAAGGAGGTACTCGTTTCCATTCACGGCTGGAGTACGAGTACAACGTTCCTCTGTTGGGCACGCTGGTCAAGAACCTCATCCACAAGAAGCTGGAGCAGAACGTGCAGATGGTGCTGGAGGGCATCCGTTCGCGGGCAGAGGCAACCTGAGCGGTTACGCTTCCTGCTCGACCTCATCCAGCGTCCTTTGCACGTCGTCCAGAATGTGTACAATCTTATCGGCAGCCTCGAGGATGCGCTGGACGTAGTTCTGCTGTTCAGGAGTGAGGTCGCCGTCGCCTAATAGCTCGGCAAAGCCAACGATGGCGGTGAGCGGCGCGCGCAGGTCGTGATTGAAGCGAGCGGAGATAACTCTGCGCGTCTCACGCCAGCGTGCCAGCTTGCGGGCAATCACTTCTGCAGGCTCTTCGGGCATAGTGGAACCTCCGTCGACGAGTTATCTTCTTATAAGAGTATATCATGTTGTCATGCGAGTAACCAGAGCCGTACGAGAGAAGCGGAGATTGACATGACAGGTAGAGAGCGGCTTCAATGGTGGCAGGCTCTGCTGGTCCCTCTTTCCCTGCTGTACAGCGCAGGATTAAAGCTGTACCTGTGGTGGCGACTGCCCCGGCAGGCTTGCGCGAACAGTGTGGTCGTCTCGGTGGGCAACCTGTCAATGGGAGGCACGGGCAAGACGCCCGTGGTGATAGCAATCTGCCGCCACTTCCAGCGCAGAGGGTTTCGAGTGGCGGTGCTGAGCCGGGGCTACGGCGGCACCATGAGCCATGCCGGTGGCGTGGTGTCGGACGGAGAGCATATCCTTGCCAGCACAGCACAGGCAGGCGATGAGCCGCTACTCATCGCACACAAACTGCCCGGAGTGGCGGTGCTGGTGGGCAAAGACCGGCGCAAGACCGCACGCAGAGCAACCGAGCAGCTCGGATGTAACCTGCTCGTACTGGATGACGGTTTTCAGTACTGGCAGCTGCACCGGGATGTGGACCTCGTTCTGCTGGACGCCGCGCGCCCTTTTGATAACGGATGGACATTGCCTGCGGGCAGACTGCGCGAGCCTCCCGACCATCTGCAACGTGCCCATGCTCTGTTGTTAACCGGCGAAAACGCCTGCCACGAACAGATTGCTCTTCGCTTTCCGTGCACCTCCATTTTCACCTGGCAGAAGGCTCCTGCAAGCGTGCGCCCACTGCACGACCGGCAAAGCAGACACGGTATGGAGCAGATACTTGCACGACGAGTGTTTGCGGTGGCGGGCATTGCCAGTTTTGGCTCTTTTGAGGAGACGCTGAAACGTGCCGGCGCCGAAGTGGTGGGTACATGGAGGCTGGCAGACCATCATCGCTACATTCCCGCCGACGTCCAAGAGATGCAGCGACGCGCCCGGCAGTGCGGTGCAGAGATAATAGTGACCACCGAGAAGGACGCGGTGAAGCTGGAAGAGATGCCCGCCATGGTGCTGGATATTCCCATCTCTGTGCTGGACATTGAGGTGTGTTTTTCGGAGGGGTTCTGGATGTGGCTGGATGCGCGCGTGCGCGCCGCCTCACACAAACTCCCCGCGGCAGAAGGGACACTCTGATTCCTCATCCGGGTGCAGACAACCACATCGCGTACATTCGCGCCAGCCCATCTGTTTGCGTATCAGCATCAGCCGTTGAAGCGCCACGAGATACTCAGTAAGTCGGGCACGCATCTCGGCATCGGCAATGGGTTCGGTCAGCGCGTGCAGGCGGGCGATGGTGCTGGTGTCCAGCTCTGGTTCAACAATCACAGGCTCCTCGGCGCCGGCTTTACCCTGCGATGATTTCCGCGAGCGAGGCTTTACCCGAAAGACCAGCTCAGTAAAGATGGGATCGCCCGCGTGTTCGTTTAGCCGCTGAAGGATAGTCTCCTGCTGGAAGCGCAGCTCCTGTATCCATGCGTTGCTCTTGACGGCGATAAAGACCTTTCCCTCTTTCAGCGCTTCCGGTTGCGCGGCGGCGGCAACGGTTTTGCCGACTATCTGTTCCCAGTCCAGCAGGGCGCGAAACGCCTTCAGCCGCTCGCGCAGACCGAGCACATCTACCGCCTCTTCCAAAATATCCCGCAACAGGTCGGGGCTTCTCATGGGCGACTCACCAGCTGTATCTGACCGTCCTGCACGCGGTACATTCGCGAAGCGGCGAGGATTTCCTGCGGAAAGGTCTCGGCGGAGGTAGCAGTGATGAACGCCTGCGCGCCGCGCAGGGTCATACGCAGCAACTGTGTGCGCCGCAGGTCATCCAGGTCGGACATCACATCGTCCAACAGCACAATCGGCGGCTCCTGACGTTCCTGCAGGGTGAGTTCGAACTCGGCGCGCTTGAGGCTGAGCATTGCAGTGCGCTGTTGTCCCTGTGAGGCGTAGGTGCGCGCCTCCTTGCCGTCCACAAACAGCAGAAGGTCGTCGCGCTGGGGACCGATTAGCGTGCTTCCCCGGCGCAGTTCCTCCTCGCGCACCCTCTGGATATGCTGGCGAAAGCACTCTGCCACCTGTTCGCGCTCGGGAGATACCCATTCAATAGACGGCGCATAGCGGATATCCAGCTCCTCACGCCCTTCCGATAGTTCGCTGTGTGCCTGGCGTGCCAGCGGACGCAGAGCGCTGATAAAGCGTTCCCTTGCCACCATCACCCCGCTGCCGTAGCGCACCAGCTGCTCGTCCCATGCCTCCAGCAGTTCTATGGTGGAAGGGGTTATCGCGCCGCCGCTCTCGCGGATGCTCTTCAGCAGACGGTTTCGCTGTTCCAGCGCACGACGATAGCCTGCCAGCGCACGCACATAGGTGGGGCTGAGCATACTGATTTCGAGGTCCAGATACCTGCGCCGGTCGGCGGGCTGTCCCCGCACAATCTCCATGTCCATTGCGCTGAAAACGACCACATTGAACTGCCCCAGCGCGAGGGCGGCGCGGTAGGTCTGCCCGTCCACCCGAACTACCCTCGGCTGGGTGCGCGACAGGTCAATCTGTACCTGCACCTCCAGCGACCGTTCGCGGTGGATATGGGCATAGACGGTGGCATCCTCTGCCCCCCAGCGGATGAGCTCTTCCTCCCTGCCCGCCCGCAGGGGTCTACCCGTTGCCAGCAGGTAGATGGCTTCCAGCAGATTGGTTTTGCCCTGGGCGTTTTCACCGGTGATGAGGTTCAGCCCCGCATCCGGCTCCAGATGCAGGCACTCGTAGTTTCGAAAGTTTTTTAACTGCAGGTGAGTGAGATACATGGATAGTATATGATTAACCTCTCCCCCTGCCCCTCTCCTGCGAGGAGAGGGTCGGGGAGAGGTCTGTATTACTTGCTCAGCCTATTATACTACCCCAGATCCACCCCGTTCACGCGCAGGCAGAAACGACAGTCCAGTATCTCCGCCGCTTTGCGACACATCACCATGCGCGTCAGGAAAATCTCGAAATACTCCATCACGCTGGCGAAGGTGGTGTCGATCTCCAGGTCCAGCCGGATGATGCGTTTATCTGGCTCCACGTACAGGTTGGAACGCTGGACTGCATGGTTCACCCGGTCATGGATGTCGTAGGTCTCCGGGCGCGGATTTTGCACCCTGCTGTAATGCACATCCGACTTGTCGGCGATAATCACTGCGGCGGAAGCGTAGTCTATAGGCAAGCCGTCATCTTCTTCATGATTACCGATGGCGGCAACCACGACTGCAATCTCGCGCGGGTCCATGCCCATCTCGTCCAGAATGTTCATGGCAATCACCGCGCCGATTTCCGGGTGATTGTTGCGGTTGACCATATTGCCGATGTCATGCAGGTAGGCGGCGATGGCGGCGAGTTCGGTCTGGCGGGGTGTGTAGCCTAACGACTCGCATATCGTGCGGGTCACCGACGAGACCACCCCGGCATGGCGGTGTCCATGTTCGGTGTAGCCAATCGCGGCCATCTGCTGGTTCGCAGCGTCTATGTAAACGCGCACCTTGGGGTAGCTGCGCACCTCTTTCAGGGTCACCTGTTGCAGTGTAATCACTCTGTTTCACTCCTCTCTTGATGGACGACTTTCCTCCGGCATGTACTCCTGAAGAAACTCTCGTGTGAATTGTTCCAGATTTCCTTCGCGAATCGCCTGACGGATGTCGCGCATGAACTTCTGGTAAAAGTACAGGTTATGATACGTTGCCAGGCGTGCCGCCAGTATCTCGCGCGCATTGAACAGATGGCGGATGTATGCCGCCGAATAACGCTGGCACACCGGACAGTCGCACTCCGGGTCCACCGGACCGAAATCGTCGGCGAAGCGTGCATTGCGCAGGTTCACCCGCCCGCGCCGCGTTATCATCGCAGCGTTGCGCGCCATCCGCGTGGGCACAACGCAGTCGAACATATCCACGCCGCTCGCCACCGCCTGCAGGATGTCGTCCAGCTCGCCCACGCCCATCAGGTAACGCGGTTTCTCTTCGGGCAGAAGGGGCGTGGTGAACGCCACAATGCGGTGTATCTCCGGTTTTTCCTCGCCTACCGCCACGCCACCGATGGCGATACCCGGGAAGCCCAGCTCGCTGATAAAACGCGCGCTCTGTTCACGCAGGTCTTCGTATACACTGCCCTGTACGATACCGAATAACGCCTGCGCGGTGTCATGCGCTTCCAGGCATCGCACCGCCCAGCGATGTGTGCGCTCCATTGCCTGCTGTGCCTGCTCCCATGAGCAGGGATAGGGCGGGCACTCATCAAACGCCATGATAATATCCGCGCCCAGCGCGTGCTGGACCTCTATGGCGCGCTCGGGAGTGAAGTAGTGGTAGGAGCCGTCGATGTGCGACTGAAACTCCACTCCGTCCTCGTAAACGCGCCGCAATCCCTGCAGGCTGAACACCTGAAAGCCACCGCTATCGGTCAGGATGTTCCTGTGCCACGCGATAAAGCGGTGCAAACCACCTGCCTTTGCCACTCGCTCGTGTCCGGGGCGCAGGTACAGATGGTAGGTGTTGCATAAGATAATACGCAGGTCCAGGCGTTCCAGTTCTTCCTGCGTCATGGCTTTGACGGTTCCCTGCGTGCCAACAGGCATGAAGACAGGGGTTTCCACCTCGCCATGAGGCAGGTACAGCACGCCACACCGGGCACGCGAACGCGAGTCACGCGCCGTTATTTCGAACCGCAGGTCAGGTGCTGGTCTCATTGCCCGGGTGGCGGTTTCAGCAGAGGGTTATCGGGAGCGATTTCGGCGAGGCGCATCAGCGCTTGCTCGGCTTCAGCCGCTTTGCCTGCACCACGCAGTGCCAGCACCAGGTTCGCCTGCGCCTCGGCATAGCGGGGGTTCACCTCCAGAGCGCGACGGAATGCCTGCTCCGCGCCCGCGTAGTCGCCACTTGCCATCAGTGCCACACCAAGGCGGTTGTACAGGTCGGGATACGCGCCGTTGATGTTCAGCGCCTTCTGATACTCCTCCGCCGCCTTGGCGTACATGCCGCGGCGATACAGGTCGTCGCCCAGGCGGGTGTGGAACTGGATATCTTCCACTTCGGTAATTCGCATCTGGTTCAGCGCGATTAACGCTCCCTGCAGGTTGCCTTCCTCTCGCATCTTCAGCGCGGTCTGATAGGCAGTGTTTTGCAGGCGAGGCTCCAGCGCGACCGCTTCCTGTACCGATTGCCAGCCCTTTGCCACCTCGCCGCGCTCGAGGTAGCAGATGCCCATCTGCAATCTGGCGAGGGCAAAGCGAGGGTTAATCTCCAGTGCTTTCCCAAAAGCCTCCTCTGCCTCCTCGTATCGCCCCTGCTGACGAAGCGCGATGCCCAGGTTGCAATGCAGGTCTGCAAAGCGCGGATGTATCTCAATAGCGTGACGCAGAGCCGCTTCCGCACGCTCCAGCAATCCCCCTTGCAGGTAGCGCTGTCCTAGCTCGGCATACGCCTGACCAAGATGAAACCGCGCCAGGCGGTATACCGCCGGGTCGGAAGGACCGACCTGCTCAAACTCGGCGATAGCCTCCTGATACAGCCCCTGGTCCAGCAAGCGCACGCCTTTATCGTAGTGCGGATTGCGTCCCAGAACCAGTTCACGATTGAAGAAGGTCATAACCGATACTCCTCTCAGGCGTTCACTGCGATGAAGAGCGGACGAACGGCACGGCGTTTGCCGAACGCCCAATGCCAAAGTAGTGCAAGCCTGCCTGTTTTACCTTGTTCGGGTCATAGATGTTGCGCCCATCGAACAGGAACGGCTGACGCATCGCCTGCCTCAGTCGCTCCAGGTTGAGCTGACGGAACTCGTTCCACTCGGTTACCACCGCCACCGCGTCGCATCCAGTAGCGGCATCGTACGCGTTTTCGCAATAGGTGATTTGCGGGAAAATCGCCCGCGCTTTGGGCATGGCAATCGGGTCGTAGGCGCGCACTTCCGCGCCCTCAGCCAGCAGTTCGGCGATAATGCGCAGGGACTTTGCCTCGCGCAGGTCGTCGGTGTTGGGCTTGAACGACAGCCCCAGCACGGCGATGCGTTTCCCGCTCAGCCCGCCCAGCGCGTCGCGCATTCTGGAAAGGAAGTACAATGGCTGTTCCTCGTTGATGCGCTGAACCGCTTTGAGCAGTTCAAAATCGTAGCCCAGCGATTCGGCGGTAGCAATCATCGCGCTGACGTCCTTCGGGAAGCAGCTTCCGCCCCAGCCAAGCCCCGCCTGCAGGAACTGGTCGCCAATGCGTTTATCGTAGCCCATGCCCTTTGCCACCAGCGTTACATCCGCGCCGCTCAGGTCGCAGATGCGGGCGATGGCGTTAATATACGAAATCTTCATGGCAAGGAAGCAGTTGGAAGCGTACTTAATCAGCTCGGCGGAGTTGACGTCGGTAATAATCATCGGTCGCTCTAAGGGAGCGTACAGCTCAATCAGCTTCATGGCGGCGTTGTGGTTTGCCGCGCCGATGACGATGCGGTCGGGATGCAGAGTGTCGTAGATGGCAGAGCCTTCCCGCAGAAACTCCGGGTTGGAGACCACCTCGAAATCGGGATGGTCAGGAGGCGCATATTGCTCGATCCACCGGCGCACAATATCGCCCGTACCCACCGGCACGGTGCTCTTGTTGACAATCACTTTGGGAGCGTTCAACGCGCGGGCGATATGCCGGCAGACGTCCTCCACCTGCGACAGATCGGGCTGACCGTCGGGAAGGCTGGGCGTGCCCACCGCAATAAAGACCACCTCGGACTGGCGCACCGCCTCCTCCGTGTCTGTGGTGAAGGAGAGACGTCCTTCCCCCACGTTATGGCGCACCATCTCCTCCAGCCCGGGCTCATAGATAGGCATGATACCTTCGCGCAGGGCGGCGATTTTCGCCTCATCCTTATCCACGCAGATGACCTCGTTGCCCAGGTCCGCAAACACTGCGCCTGTGACAAGCCCCACATAGCCCGTACCGATAACGCTCAGCTGCATACCGCCCTCTCCGATGATGCCAAGCCCTGCCTTTCGGCAGGGCAGGACCGCAATGGATACTCAATATGGATTATGCCAGATATGGATGCTCTGTTCAGGTGTGGATGGAGAGTATCTCGTAGTCTACCGTTCCTTCTGGGGTCTCCACCTGCACGATGTCTCCCACCTGCTTGCCCACAACGGCTTGACCGATGGGCGACGCCGCCGAAACGTGGTCAATCTCCTCTTCGGGTACCAGCACCGCTGCCGATGCGGTGTCCACCACGCGGAAAGTCCACTCCTCGTTGTGCTCCAGGTCCTTGACGGTGACCACACTGCCCACCGTGATCACGCCGTCCTCGCCGGGCAGATGGTCCACTACCTGTGCGATTTCCAGAATGCGCTGAAGCTCACGGATGCGCCCTTCCAGCATCGCCTGCGCACGCTTCGCCTCGTGATACTCGAAGTTCTCGCTCAGGTCGCCCTGAGCACGTGCCCGGCGAATGCGCTCGGCACTTTGCGCACGCCCCACGGTTTTGAGGTGTTCCAGCTCCTGCTTGAGTTTTTCATATCCTGCGCGCGTGAGGATAATCTCGTCACTCATCGCGTACAACCTCTACTGCATGATGATTGGTAAGCACTTTCCAGGCAAATCGCGGAAGCAGCATCACTTTGGAAATCTTGCGTGGGTTATGCGTCACACGCCACAGCCACTCAATACCCATTCTCTGCATCCACAGGGGCGCACGTCGCACCCGGCCTGACAGCACATCAAACGTTCCGCCGACGCCAATACTCACCGGTACGCCCAGCACATGGCGATAACGGTCAATCCACTTTTCCTGCTTGGGGATACCCAGCGCCACACACAATACATCGGGACGTGCCTCGCGGATTTGCTGCACGATACCCGCCTCTGCCTCCGGTGGGAAGTAGCCGTGATGGCATCCCACAATCTGAACGCCCGGATAGATTGCCTGTAGTCGTTTCACCGCCTGCTCGGCAACGCCCGGCTGTGCCCCCAGGAAGTAGAGACGCAAGCCCGTTTGTGCGCTGACCTGCACCAGCCTCGATACAATGTCCACACCGCTTACCCGTTCGGGCATGGCGATGCCATGCCGGCGACACGCCCACAGGATGCCGATGCTGTCCGGCGTGACCAGGTCCGCCCGATTGATAATCTCGCGCAGGTGCTCATCGCTCTGCGCCATCATCACCATGCTCGAGTCGGCGGTAACTACCTGTCGGGGCGCGCCTTCCTGCACAAAACGCAGGATGTAGCGTACCGCTTCGTCCATACTGACCGCGTGTACGCGCACCCCGAAAACCGATACCGCCGGTATCTTCTCTTGCACAGGCAAAGTTGCCGTTTCCATAATGCTCACGGCTATAAGTATACACGAAAAAGCCGCAGGTTTCCTGCCCGGCGTCCCAAAGCGGGGCTAACGCACCGACTCCAACATTTCCCGGGCGTGGCGCAGGGCGCTTTCGCCGGTATCGCCCAGCATTCGGGCGATTTCCCGCACCCGCGCGTCGCCTTCTATGGGAGTCACCGCCGTGACCGTGCGCCCTTCGGATTCGCGTTTTTCAATCAGCAGGTGCAGGCGCGCCCGGCTGGCAATCTGGGGCAGGTGCGTAATGCACAGAATCTGACGCTGAGTGCTCAGGGCGTGCAGCTTTTCGCCCACCACGCCTGCCGTGCGCCCGCCGATGCCGATATCGATCTCATCAAACACCAGCGTGGGCACGCCCTCAATGCCCGCCAGCACGCTCTTAATCGCCAGCATCACGCGCGACAGCTCGCCACCGGAGGCGATTTTTGAAAGGGGGCGGGGCGGCTCGCCCGGGTTGGGCGCAATCAGGAACTCCACCATATCCGCGCCGTCGCTCTCCAGCGGCTTGGGAGTTATCCTCACCTCGAAGCGGGCGCGCGGCATTGCCAGCTCACTGAGCTCCTGCGCCACCGCCTGCTCAAAACGGCGTGCTCCCTCGCGGCGCAGTTTGCTCAGTTCGCCAGCCATCTCCTGCGCTCGCCTTTCCTTTCGCGCCAGCTCTTGTGCAATCTCTTCGGCACGCTCCTCGCCACCCTGCAGGCGCTCCATCTTTTCGGTAACCTCGCGCAGGTAATCCAGCACCGCCTCCACCGTGTCGCCGTATTTGCGCTTCAGCGTGCGGATGAGATGCAGGCGTTCCTGAACCTCGTTCAGGCGTTCGGGGTTGAACTCCACCCGGTCGCGATAAGAGCGCAGGTCGCTGGCGGTATCCTGCACGGCATACAGGGCGTTCTGCAGATTCTCCACCAATGGCTGAAGGTCGGCGTCAACGGGCACAACATCCTCCAGAGCGCGCACCGCCTGCGCCAGCAGGTCCACCGCCGAAGGCTCGCCTGCCACCAGCAGTTCGTAAGCGGCCTCAGCGGTAGCGAACAGCTTTTCGGCGTGCGCCAGACGACGCTCTTCCGCCACCAGTTCCTCCTCCTCGCCCGGTGAAAGGCGCGCCTGTTCAATCTCCTGCTTCTGGAAGGTGTAAAGGTCCAGCAGGTGTGCACGCTCGCGCGCATCCGCCTGGAGACTGCTCAGCTCCCTCTGCAGGGCACGTATCTCGCGCACGCACTCGCTCAGCTCCGCCTTCAACTCCAGCGCCTTCTCGCCGCACCACTCGTCCAGAAAGCGCATCTGCTCGCTCAGGTTGAACAGCGACTGGTGCTGATGCTGTCCGTGCAGGTCAACCAGCAGGTCTCCCACCGCCTTCAGTGTGGCGACTGGCACGGGGCGTCCGTTAATCCGCGCCTGCGACCGTCCTCCCGCAAACAGCTCGCGCGTGAGGTAGAGCAGACCGTCTTCGGGAGTAACTCCCAGCTCCTGCAGGCGAACCGGCAGATGTGGAGAGGAAGACACATCAAACACCGCGGTGACCTGCGCGTGTTCCGCGCCAGCGCGAAGCATCTCCGCTTCTGCCCGCTCGCCCAGCGCAAGGCTGAGGGCGTCAATCAGGATGGATTTGCCCGCGCCTGTCTCGCCGGTCAGTACGTTTAACCCCGGCTCAAATCGCAAGCTCAGCCGATCAATAATCGCAATCTGCTCAACATCCAGCTCTACCAGCATCGCTACACGTTCACCCTTTCACCCCACAGCAGGCGGTCGCGCAGCTTGGTGTAGAACTCATCGGGGTCGAACACAATCAGGTGCGTGCGCTCTTCCGCCTGCGAGACATGCACCGCATCGCCGGAACGCAGACGCACGGTTTCACCGCCATCCGCCTGCAGATGGAAGTCGCCATCGTCGGCGGTCACCACCACCTTCACCCGTTTGTCCGCAGGCAGTACCAGCGGGCGTGCGCTGAGCGTGTGGGCACAGATTGGTGTCAGCAGGAGCACGTCGCAGGCAGGGTCCACAATCGCTCCCCCCGCGGAAAGGGAGTAGGCGGTGGAACCCGTCGGCGTTGCCACCACCACCCCATCCGCCGCGTAAGTGGCAAGAAAGGTATCGTTCACGAAGGTCTGCAGGGTAATCATGCGTGCTACCGCGCCTTTGGTAACCACCACATCGTTGAGTGCAATCACACTGCAGATTTGTTCTCCCTCGCGAAATACCTCTGCACGCACCATCAGCCGCCGCTCTACCGTGTAATCTCCCGCCTGCACGCGCGCGATAGCCGTATGTAGTTCGTTGGGCTTGATTTGCGCGATGAAGCCAAACCGTCCCAGGTGTACTCCTAAGATAGGTATTGCACGCGGCGCCGCGAGGTGGCTCGCCCGCAGGATGGTTCCATCCCCACCAACGGCAATCAGCAGGTCGGATTCGCAGAGGGTGGCTTCATCGCACAGGTAACGGGGCATCTCTAAGGCGTTGGCGATTTCGGGTTCGAGGTATACCTGAAGCCCGTTCTCCTGAAGCCATTCTACCGCCTCGCGGGTGAAGCGCAGGGCGTCGGGTTTGTCTGTGTGTACTATCAGTCCGACACGTTCTATCATTGCGCCTTAAGGGGTCGCGCCCCGGGTGAAACGCTGGAGATTGTTTTTGGCATCTGTATAGTTCGGGTTGATGCGCAGTGCCCGCCGATAACACTCGATGGCTTCGTTCTTTTTGCCCATCTTCTCGTACACCACGCCCAGGTTATTGTGCGCGAAGGCGTAGTTGGGGTTGACAGCGATGGCTTGCTTCAGGTAGTTTTCCGCTTCTTCCAGGCGCCCCTGGCGGTCGCATACCAGTCCCAGCCCGTTCAGTGCCTCCACGTTGCGTGCGTCTTGTTTGAGCGCAAGTTTATAGTGCTCTTCCGCTTCGGTATCGCGGTTCAGCCGATAGAGCAGGTTCGCCAGAGCAATCCGCCCTTTCAGGTGCTGTGGCGACAGCGCGAGAAGTTTCTCCCATGCCTGCACTGCCTCTTCGTTCTTGTTTAACAGCACCAGCACTGCGCCCAGCTGCCACCAGCCTTCGGTGTCCCTGGGGTAGGCTTCCGTCAACGTGCGATACGCGCTCTCCGCCTGAGCCAGACGCCCCTCTTTCTGGTACAGCGACGCCAGCGCCATCATGGCGTCATGATGGTTCGGCTGGAGCTCCAGCGCACGACGAAACGCCTTTTCTGCCTCTGCCGGGTTATTCGCGCGGGCATACAGCACCCCCAGGTTATAATGCGCCACGAACGAATCGCTCTGCATGGATACGGCACGCTGGAACAGCTGAACGGCTTTGGCGTCCTGTCCCTGTGAGGCGTAGGTCTGCGCCAGTCCAAGCACCGCCGGGAACAGCCCAGCGTCTATCGCCAGCGCCTTCAAAAATGCCGACTCCGCGTGGCGCAGGTTGCCCGCCGCGTGAAGCGCCAGCCCCAGATTAGTCCACATCTGCGCGTTTTTGGGTTCAATGGCGGTTGCCTTGCGATAGGCTTCCACCGCTTCCTGGGGGCGCCCCGCCTGCATCAGCGCAACGCCAAGATTGTTCCACGTGTAGGCATCCTGGGGGTTCAAACGGGCGGCGGTCTGAAACGCGGTGATCGCCTCGTTCAGCTTGCCCTGCTTCATCAGGATGTTCGCCAGGTTGTAATGGGCGTCGGCAAAGTCGGGCTTGAGCTTGATAACCACACGATACTCCGCCACCGCCTTATCTGCCTGACCGGTATGCAGGTAGGCATTGCCGAGATTGTTGTGCGCCTGCGGGTCGTTCGGGGATAGCTGCACCAGTCGTTCCAGCACAGGCACTGCATCTGCCGCCCTGCCTGCCCGCAGATACAGAAAGCCCAGCCACTGCAACACCCCTTTGTGGTCGGGAGATTTCTGCTGTGCGCTTTCCAGCGTCTGGATAGCCTGTGAGAGGTTACCCGCCTGATACTGTTTGACGCCTGCAGAGAGCAAGTCATCCGCTTCGTCTGCGAACGCCGCGAGCGCAGTAAGAGCTATGAAAAACAGGATACCTGTCCACCGAAGCATCAACTCTGTCACCCCCTCGGCTGTCGGTACGATGAGATTATATCAGATAGAGGTACTGGAGGCAATTCCCGCGCCCACGCGTGTGCGTTCCTTTGATGGTTGGCGAATGCAACCAAAAAGAAAGCAACAGCCAAAACACACAACAACCACAAACCTCCACCCATCATCGCAAATCCCTACCACCACTGAACACCACACACCGCCAAA
>JABUFA010000008.1 GCA_013314755.1 Chthonomonadia bacterium | reverse complement strand
CACCACAAACATCCACCTCCCGGAAACGGCAGGGGTGATTTCTATTATCACCTGCCCCCCCTCCCGGCGGAAAGATACTTCCTCGCCGCGGCTGCCCGGCGTCGCGCCCTGCGTGAACAGGCGGAAGGATTCGGGGAACAGCCTTTCGGGAAGCGTGAGCCTGCCCGTACCGTGCACGAGAATCTCCATCACCGCCCCACCATCCACCCGCCGCTCGGGCGCAACGGGCGCCCACATCACCAGCGGCAGGGGCTGGCTGGCGAAGTGGAAGGTTTTGCCGTCAATCTGTATTTCCGCGCAGTCGCTTCCACAGAAGGCTATCAGCTCGCCCCTCTCGTCCATGCGGAAGGTCACCGTGCCCCTGGCATCCACCGTGACGCGATGTCCGTTGACGGCGAAATCCTGCACCTGCACGCGGTCGGAAGGCAGTTTCAGCCTCTGCAGAACACGCTCGTCCTCCTGACGGTTGCGGGCGAAGCCGCCGCTCCAGCTCTCCACAATGTCGCGGATGTGTGGAGCGATGGACACCGCGCCGTTCGGGAAGCGCGTGACAAGATACTGCCCGGTGCGCGAGAGGAACTCGGTGTTGTCGTTGACGTCAGCAAACCTGCCGGTAGGCGGATACGCGCCCAGCGAAGCCAGCACCTCGAACCAGTTACGCACGTCGTACCCCAGACTGCGTGACTGGTCGTCGCGCGGGCGATAGCCCAGAAACGCCGAGAGACCGCCGTTCGGATAGCGTTTGACCGTGCCCACCGTCCATCCATCCACCTGCGCCACTGCCTCCACGCCTTCCTCCGGCGTGACAGGATAGATGTGGTCTACCAGAAAATCGGTGAGGATAATCTGTGGGGCAACCCCTTTCAGGCTTCCGCTGAAGGTCACCATGCGTCCGGGCGCGGCGATACCCTCTGTCTGTCTCGGAGTGTAGCGCACGCCGAAAATCTCCTGCCACAGCGCAAGCGCAGGCTCGCCCTCGGCGGTCAGCAACGGCGGCGGTCCCGACCAGATAACCCGCCCTCCCTGTTCCACCATGCGCTTCATCAGCTCCAGCGTCCTGCGCGAGGGGAACGGTTCGAACAGTGCAACGAGCGTGGTGAAGCGATAGTCGCCGATGCGGATGCCCCCCCGTCCAGCCTGCTCTGCTCCAGCAGTTTCCACTGCGTGATATAGTTGGCGTAGCCGTATTGCGTCATCCAGCTGCCGAAACGCTCTTCCACCGCCACAAGGTCTAAGGGATAGAGCATCAGCACCTCCACCGCCCGATGCTGCATTCCCTGCACGCGCCCGTGGTAAGCTCCCGCTGTGCCGTAAGCGGCTTGAAGCCACCAGTGCCGCTCGGAGATTTCCTGGGGCGAGCCCCAGTGCGCGGCGTAGGAGTAGGGCACTTCGTTCAGGATGCCCGTCGAGCACCCCAGCGCCAGCCCATAGTAGTTCCTGTCCAGCCAGCCGCCCTCCGAGTGGTCGTTGCCGTTGCCTGTCAGGAAGTCGCCCCAGCGGAAATAGTCGTAGCACGCTGACGCCGCCTGATGTACCGTAACCGACCATACGAAGTTCGAAGTGTACTCGTACTTGTGGCGGTTCATGTTGTCCTGCCCCACTTCCCAGTAATCTACGGTGGGGCTTTCCGCCCAGGTGGCGTGGGCGCGCGACTCCAGTTTATGCCCCATGCGCTCCTCGGCATAACGCTTCGCTGCGGTGAACAGATCCACCACACCGTCCTGCAGGAGCCGGTAGTATCGCGCACGGAACAGCGCGGTCTCGCGGATGGCTTCAGGCGTCGCCCCGAACACGTGCATCACCGGCTGGCGGGCACTCAGGTCGCTGGCGAAATCCTCCTGAGCATAGACAAAATAGAGCAGATACTTCGCGAAGTCACGGTAGCGGTCGCCGTACAGCTGGGCATACCGGCGGGCAAGGCTATCGGTGACGTAGCGCATGGCGAACTCGCCGTGTTCGTGGTGGTTGAAGTACGCCCAGTCCTGCTGGATGTGCATCTCATCCGAATAGAGGGCGTTGAGCTTGATGCCGGCATTGGCGTATTTGTCTATCAGCTCTTTCAGGAAAGGCAGAGCCTTATCGCTGAAGTAGTCCATCTCGGGCGAGCGGTACATCTGCACCACCAGCACGCGGTTCAGGTCGCCGATGTCGGTTCTGCCTGTGCCGTAGATGCGAATGCGCTCGGCGGTGAAGTCGCCCGCTCTCGCCTGAACTCCGGGAAGCACCTCCACCTTCGCCACGTCGCTAATCTCCACGATGCTGTCGGGGTTCACCACGCGGTAGGGCGTGCCTCCTATCGGCTGTTCCCGGAAGGCGAACACGCGCACGCCGGCGTCTTCCAGCTCCACCACGCCTTTGTTGTTCGCCCAGCGTTTGTGTCGCCACAGCTGCACACTGAACGTCCCAGTCTGCGGGTCGCGCAGTCCCTTGCGATACTGCATCCACATTCCGGTCTCGCCCGTCTTCGCGCGGTAGCCGGGTCCAATCTCCAGCGGCGACAGCACGCTCAGCTCCAGCCCAAGCCCGTAGCCCTGTGCGAACTTGGCGATGGGTGCGATGCGCGCGATGTACTCGTCGGTGTCGGGAGTGTAGCGGCGCGGTCCCGCCTGCCCGGGGCGATACTGGCTGAAGAAGTGGTCAAAGGCGATAATCAGCGTGCGATGCCCCGCCTTTCTGGCGTTTTCACACACCTCGCGCAGGCTCATCTCCTGCTTTTCAAAGGTCAGGGTGAGGTTGAGCTTCCTGTCGGGGTCGGCGAGCATCTCCAGCTCCTTATCGCTGACCAAAATAATGGCTGACTTGCCGATTTCAAAACCGTACGCGCCCGGGTAGCTGACCAGCTCGGCGCGGTAGACGTTTTCGGGAACGTGTGCAGACATGTTGACCTCCTGAAAGGGCATGCTTGCCAGAACGAGGCTGGTGACGACGTGCGCAAAACACAAACAGACCATCTGAATCCTCCCTCTCTACTCGCTTCTGAACACAAAAACAACATCCCCTTCTCCCAGCGAACGGGAGAAGGGGCACCGGTTCAATCTTACTGCATCGGTTTCACGTTCACCTGCGGAAGCACCTCTCGCAGATGCTTTGCCCAGATTTCACCCAGCTTCATCGGGGTGGTCTTGTGGAAGTTCGCATGGGCTTTGTCCACCGTGACCAGCAACTGGTCTTTCACGTATATCCCTGCCTCACCGCCTGCGACGGGCTTCACCACGATGTCCGAAGGCTGGATGTCGGGGTCCTGCAGGATGGTTCGCAACCGTATGGTGATAGCGTCCGCCCGCTGTTTGGGTGTCATTCCGCCCGCGCTGAAGCGGATGCGCAGGATAATCTCGCCTCCAACGGTCACTTCGCCCGGAGGTTCCGTCTGTGCTGTCGCCATACAGACCCAGCCAACCAGCAAAGCCAGGGCTACTACCGCAGTTTTCTTCATTTTCCACCTCCCTGTTGTGCGTTACACCATGCCCATCGCATGGTAGCCGCTGTCGACATAGATGACCTCGCCGGTGACGCCGCGAGCCAGGTCGCTCAGCAGGAACAGCGCCACATCGGCAACCTCTTCGGCTTCGGTATTGCGCCGCAGGGGGGCTACCTCACGCACGCGCTGGAGCATGGTGGTGAACCCCGCGATAGCCCGCGCCGCCAGCGTGTTGATGGGTCCGGCGGAGACGGCGTTCACGCGGATGCCCTGCGGTCCCAGGTCGGACGCCAGGTAGCGCACGCTTGCCTCCAGCGCCGCTTTGGCGACGCCCATCACGTTGTAATTGGGCACCACCCGCTCACTGCCGATGTAG
The DNA here is from genome assembly GCA_013314755.1 of Chthonomonadia bacterium. GTDB lineage: Bacteria > Armatimonadota > HRBIN16 > HRBIN16 > HRBIN16 > HRBIN16. The sequence continues at coordinate 109,285 of JABUFA010000008.1, read as the reverse complement.
GTGAGCGTGACCACACTGCCACCCTCTCCCATCAGCGGTTCCAGCGCCCTGCACAGTGCGACCAGCGAGAACACGCTGACGTCCATCGCAATGCGGAACCCCTCGCGCGAAGTGTCCACATACCGCCCGGACAGTTCCTCCTTCTTGGCAAACGCCACGCTGTGCACCAGCAGGTCTACTTTGCCCCACTCCTGCTGAAGCGACCCCACCAGCGAGCTAATCTGCCCATCGTCGGATACGTCGCACGGCAGTACGAGCGTTCCGGGAATCGTCTCCGCCAGTGGGCGGACGTTCTTCTCCAGCCGCTCGTTTTGATATGTTAATGCCAGGCGTGCCCCCTCCTGTGCCAGCCGCCGGGCAATTGCCCAGGCGATACTGCGCTCGCTGGCAACACCCAGCACCAGAGCGTTCTTGCCTTCTACCAGACCGGACATCGTTCACCTCCTGCAACGGGCGAGCTTGCCTGTTTGCAAACAGCCCACCGCTTTTGTAATCCTGCTGGCGTCTCTTGGGTCACACTGAATGCCGCGTCTTGCCCTGCTGAGCGCCAGCGAAGTATCTCAACCCTGTTTCGCTGTAGGGGCGAGCTATTCCTGCGAGGGGGTCCGTTGACTATGCGGCGCGGTCTTCGAGGCGACCGGAGGGAGCGGGAGTGTTATAACGATTCAGCACATTGCGGGAGCGGTTCACATCAGCCATCTCCGCCTGAAGTGCTCTCATCTGTTCCTCCACCATCCGTTGCAGGCGCAGGTTGGTTTGCCATATCTCCTGCGCGAACGCCAGCACTTCGGGGGGAAGCTGGGAAGGGGGCGCCTGCCAAAGGTCCTGCAGAATCTCCTCCTGCTCCTGCTGAATCTGCGAGAGGGCATCCCAGCGATTCTCGCGGATAGCCTCCTCCTGCAGGGCGTACAGCAGGCGCACCCGTTCCGCGTGCTTCATCAGCCACTTCTGCCAGTAGTGGTCCTCATCAGGCGGCATGAGATACCTCCGGGCGAGCGTCCACAGCCTGTCCCGAAGCCTCGCGCACGGCAACCTCCGCCTGTGCCCACGCCTCGCGCAGGCTCTCCAGCATCTCGCGCACTTTCTGCACCTTTTCCACGTCGTCCTGAAGGTTCGCCAGTACCAGCTGCTCGTTCATGAACTGGTACAGCGCCATCAGGTTCACCGCAATCTCCCCGCCCTGTTCCAGGTTCAACGAGCTGGTCAGCTCGGCAAGAATGCGCTGGGCGCGAACCAGATAGTGGTTTTGTTTCTCGCGGTCTCCCCTTTGCATGGCATCCTGACCCTGCCGGAGGAAACGAATGGCTCCATCATACAGCATCACAATCAGCCTCACAGGCGACGCAGTGTCTACCTGTGTGCGCTGATACACATCATACGGGCTTGTCAGCGCCATCTCTACTCCATCTTCTCCTATCCACCTAAATTACTGAGTAAACTCCCCTGTCCTAAAACGGCTGTCAGGCGCATGGCGTCGTTGCGCATTTTGTTCAAAGCGGTCTCCATGCGCGTGAACTGCGCGCGCAGTGCCTCCGCTCTGCGCTGCATGGCTTCATCAAATGCCGAGATTCGCGCCTTAATGTCGTCAATCTGCTGCTGGATGTTCTTGGTTTCATCCGTCAGTGCACCGTTAATAGAATCGGTAAACCGCCGGATCATCTGGAACATCTGGTCGGCAATGCCGCGAGTCACTGTTACCGTGCCGATAATGCCCGTGGTGGTGGCGGTCACCCGCAACTGCAGTCCGTCGGTGGTGGCGTTACCCGAATTGCCGGTGAGGAACTGCCCATCGCCGGTAGCGGGTTCGCCGTTGATAGTGCCGGCGACGTCCTGTCCCTGCACACTGATGGGCGTGGTGCCGATTCCGCTGTTGCTGCTGGAAGCTTCCTGATCGCTCACCACGGTGAACGCGGCTTTAGAACCGTACATTTTGGAGGTCAATACCAGATTCCCATTCGCGTCTTTGGAAGCCACCAGATAGCGCGAAAGGTTAGCATCGGCGTTAATCTGGGCGATGGTGTCGTCGATGGTGTTGCCGGCGTTCAGGGTGATGCTGTACTCGGTGCTGCCGAACAGCGTTCCGCTGAAGGTCAGTCGCTCAGCGGTGGTGCTGGCTGAGGTTTGCGCGACCGTTGCCGTTGCCCGCGCCTGCGTAGCTACCTGCGTAATCTCTACAGTAAGGGGCACGCCGGTGGCTTTAGTTTTGCTGGTGGCAATCACGTAGGTCAGGCGCGGGTCGCTGGTAGAGCCCATCACGCGGAAGAGCCTCTCCACGTCCTCCAGCCGGTTGTTCAGCGCGTTATCCAGCTCCGACTCCTTGAGCACCAGCTTGCCCGACCCGGTTGGGTCCAGCGTAATCCCCACTTGAGCCAGCATACTCATGTCCGAAGACAGTCCCGCCACCGTGTTGGAAACCGTGCCCATCAGGTCGGACATCAGCGCGTTCACGGTGGCGTTTCCGAACAGCGGTCCCGTCTCATAGGTCTCGGTGTCGAAATAGTCGTATTTCTTAATCAGGTCAATCGTTTCATTGTACGCCTTCACGAAGCCCTGAATAGCGTCCTTGATGCTCTTGGTGTCGCGCGTGATGGTAATGGTGCTCCTCTTGGGATTGGTGGCGTCGGCATCCATCAGGGTAATGGTGACGCCCTGAATGATGTTCGTCAGCACGTTGGTACTGCTGGTCAGGCTCATGTTATCAATTTTGAACTGCGCATCTTTCGCCTGCACCAGCTCGTTGCCATAGCCAGCCTTGAGGATGCCTAGCGTCTCCAGAATATGCCCGTCATCGGTAAAGGTGGGGGTGCTGGCGCCGGTAATCTGCAGGCGATAGCGCGTGGTGCCGTTGTCGTTCACGGTCACTACCGAGGCGGTAACGCCTGCGCCGGCGCTGTTAATCTTGCTGACGATGGAGTTCAGCGAGTCGGTCGCGAGGTCAATGGCGATGTCCACGCCGTTGATCTGTATCGTGCCGGAGGGGGCGTTGCTTAATGCCATCAGCGTGCCGATGGCGGTGGTGGTATCGGAAAACTTATCGGATTGTGCGCCGTTGGTGATAGCGTTCTTGATGCTGGTGCCGGCGGTAATCAATCCCAGCGATTGCAGGACGTTATCCCCGCCCAGGTCGTTCAGGCTGATAGCGTTCGCCGCCCCAGAGCTCTGCGCGGTTAATACCAGATAGTATTCGCTACTGCTGACGCTGAACACCGAGGCGGTGACTCCGGCTTTGGCGTTGTTGATACGGGCGGCGATGTCGCGCAGGTTATCGCTGGCGACCACGGTCACCTGCTTGCCGTTCACCACGAACGAGCCGCTTAATCCCAGTGCCTGGTCGGCGGAGCTCTGCGCCGTGGTGCCAATCTTGTGGTTGGTGGCGAGCTGCGAGACCTCCAGCAGATAGGTTCCCGGCATCGCGTCAGCTGTTGCGCTGACCTGTGCCACGCTCTCGACACTGCTGGTGGCGCGTGATGCTTTGAAGGCAGTCTGCACCGTCACCTGAGAGATGGCAGACTGGAAGCCCAGCAGTTGCGCCTGAAGTGCCTGCAAACTGCTCAGCCTCTGAGTGAGTTGAGCCTGCTGGTTGGACCAGATGGTTTTGCGACGGCTCTCTACCTGAATAATCTGCTGAATCAGCGACTCGGTGTCCATGCCCGAGATGAGCCCGGAGAAGTTAATCCCGCTTGTCGCCACTATACCAGCACCTGCCTTTCGTTCATTCGCCAGGGTTATATCTCACGCTGCCTGTTTGCTCTGCCACGAGTTCGCGATTGCCTTTAACCTCTCGCGTATCTGCGCGATATGCTGTTCCACCTCGCGCTGGTACGCCTCCTCGCGCCGGTCGCGCTCCTCCAGCTGAGCACAGTAGTAGGACACACGCTGGTTGATGCGCTCCACAAACTCATGGGCGAACTGCACCACCCGGCGCAGGTCATCGCCCTCGGAGACGATACAGCGCAGGCGGTCGCCCACCACGTCCAGCTGCAGTTTACGCGCCGCGATAATCGCCTTCCACTCTTCCGAAAACGCCAGCCTCCACGCCTCGTTGGGCGTTTCCGATAACTGCATGTAGAAGGCGTATGCCGTGGCGAACGAAGGGTCCTTCTCTACGCTGTCAATATCTATGCCTGTAATCTGGATGCACTGGGCGGTGTAAGCCATACTACCACCTACCTCCTCACGCTTATTATCGGCAGGAAACCTGAGGCACTGCATCCAATTTATCCCCGTAAAACTACGGGAAAGAGGGGCACGGCAGTGACCGCTCATCGCTATTACTTCGCCGCCCAGCACGACTGGGGCGCCAAACGCGGCTTCTACCTGAGCTTCGAGAACGAAACCGCCGAGCCGGTTTGCCGGTTGGATACGCTGAAAATTGCGCTGGGTGTGGCAGACGGCAATGCGTGGCGATTCATTGTCGCTACTCCTAAATGGGAATGGAATCGCACATACCGCCTGGTCGCCCAGATCGGCGAGGATACAGCTTCGCTCTGGTTAGACAAAAGCCCGCTCGGCGAGAGCAGGGGAGGTTTTGCGGTGCACAGGGGTAATCTGGAGGCAGGCGTTGTCCCATCCTGGGCGAGCGGTCAGACAGAGTACACCATTTCAGGGGCGCGCGTCTCCATCAGCACGGGGCGAGGCAAGCGAAGAGAAGTGCTGACGCCCTCCCCCACTCCGTCCCTTCCAGACGCGGTACGCATGTTCAACCCCGAGACCTTCTGGGGAACACCGGTCGTCGAGAAAGGCTTCTTCCCCGACCTGCCGGTGATTATCGAAGCGGAGTTCCGCCTGACCCCTCTTCCCGATTGGAAGCGGTTTCAACCTTACATCGACCGCTTCGGGCAGTGCCGGTACGTGCAGACGCCTGACAAAGCGCGCTCCGATGCCGACCTTCAACGAAGTCTTGAGGAGGAGAAGCGCAAACTGGCGCAGTGGGGCACTCCAGCCGACTATGACCGTTTCGGCGGCTATCGGAAAGCGGGCTGGCGCGAGCAGGCGACGGGCTTCTATCGGGTGGTGCGCAGGGGCGATTACTGGTGGCTGGTCACCCCCGATGGGTATCCCTGCTTCTACTTAGGAGTATGTTCTGTGCCCGGGTTGACCTGGGAGATGACCCCCGTCACGGAGCGCGAGGGGGTGTTTGAATGGCTTCCGCCCAAAGAGGGCAAAACGGCTGAAGCATGGGGCAAGGACGTGTGGGGCGAACGCGCGGGAACAGAATACGTGTGCCTGCACGCGGTCAACCTGATGCGCCGGTTCGGGGATGAGTGGAAAGAACAAAGTATCAAACTGGCGAAACAAAGGGTGCTGACCTGGGGCTTTTCGGGCGTGGGCAAGTGGGGCAGTATTCCCGAGTTTCCCTATTCGCCGGTGCTGGGACACTGGGAGATTCCCAACCTCGTGCGCCACCCCGATATTTTTGACCCCGCCATACAGGCGCAGTTCCGCGAGCATCTGCGCCGCCAGATAGAACCCCAGCGCAACAGCCCGTGGGTGCTGGGATGGTCGTTGGGCAACGAGTTCGACGAAATCGTCACGCGCGAGGAGATAGCACAGATACTGCGCCTGCCAGGTGCACCCGCAGGCAAACGGGCACTGATCGACCACGCTCTGCAGAACCTGTATCGGAACGACATCACCGCCCTCGCGCAGGCGTGGAAAACGGACGCACGGGACCGAGCCAGACTGTACACCGCCCAGCTGACCCCGCCCGATGGGGACCTGGAGACCCTGCGCCGCTTCTATGCCGACCGCTACTACGCCTGGATCTACCGCACGGTCAAGGAGATAGACCCCAACCACCTGTACTTCGGCTTCTGGATTGTGCCCGGCTGGTGGGAGAACGAAGAGGACTGGTCGCTGATTGCTCCGCATTGCGACGTGCTGGGCTACGACCGTTACGCCCCCGATTTCGCCGACGACCTGGTCAAGCGCCTGATTGCCCGCACCAACAAACCTATCCTGTGCGGTGAGTTCTCCTTTCCCGCATGGTATAACGGTGCACGCGCTTACGGAAGATACCCTGTCTGGGCGAAGGACGAACGAGAATCGGGCGAGCTGTACGCACGCTGGGTGCGCGACGCCGCACAGCACCCCGCCTGCGTGGGCGTGATGTGGTTTCAATATCGCGACCAGCCGCTGACCGGGCGCGGACCGGGCAGGGGCAACACCTTGGTCATCGGCGAGCACTTCGCATTCGGGCTGGTGGACTACTGCGACCGCCCCAAGTGGGAGATGCTCCAGCGCATGAGGCAGGCGAACCTCTCTGCTCCCACATGGCGACTGCAGGCAATGCGCCGATGAGGCGCTTCTACCCTGCTTGCCGAGCGGAGGTTTGAACGGTGTACCACAGTATTGCCAGCGCGGCGATGGCTATCAGGGCAATCACCAGGGCAGAGTGCGCACCTGCCAGAAACGCCAGGGGCGACACCGCAGGCAGAAGGCAGGTCAGCGCCTGTTGCCGACCCAGAAAGCCCAGCGACAACGCCGCCGCCAGTACTGTGCCCAGGATGACCGCCCAGGTCAATATGAGGTAGCCCAGCAACACAGGCATCGCCAGGAAACCAGCGCCCATCCCCAGCACGGCGCCCAGCACACGCGACGAGGACACCTTCAACGCGCCCAGCAGGGCAAGAAACCCTGTCCAGATAACAAACGCGCCCAGCGCCACCGGATAGAAGGATAACACCTTGACCAGCACCTCGTTTTGCGTCGTGTCCACGGGAAACACCAGTGCCACCTTCTGGGAGGTAATCACATTCTGCAGATGCCAGATCATCCTGTTCCCTCTCTGCTCGGTGGGAAACAGCGACCGGCGAAGCAGGCGCGGCGGACTATCCGATTCCACCACCAGCTGAAAATCCCCGGTACGACGCCTGCCCGATCCGATATCGTAGTGCCAGCCTTCGCCTGCCGTCGCCCGGAACTTCACCACTGCGGTCAGAGGCGTCCCGGGCGGCAGGATGCCTTCCCAGCTGTAATAGCCGTGGCGGTCTGGCTCGGTTATCACGCTGTTTCCAACGGTTAGCTGGAACCCTTCTATCGTTCCCGGTGGTTCCGGCAGGGGGAACACAAACCTGCCCGGCATCTCGGTGTTCAGCGGATTGCGGAAGGTATAGTGTCCTTCAAAGGTGAGCCGGTAGTAGTGCCGATTTCGCCCGCCGCGCTGGATTTCAAAACGGGCGTGCACCTGCGCCCGCTCAAAGGTGATGGGATTTTCCTCCACCATGGTCACCTTGCGCGTGAGCAGTAACTCCTCCCCGACACGGCGCACCGTCACCTCTACCTTCGGCGCCTTAGCCATGTAGGGCGCCTGCTCCTCCAGGAGAGACGGCGCGATGGTCTGATACTGCTGTAACTGCCCCTTGGGTATGATTTGAGCGGGCAGAACCGTTGTGCGCGTGAAGACACGTTCTTGCAGGTATGCCGCCACCGGTCCGTACTGATAAAGCGTGCCAACCGGAGCTTCTGCTGTGCTGGCGTAGGGCGAGCTGGCTTCCACCCTCTGCCGTTCCAGCAGGGCTTCCTTTGCCACACCCAGCAGGAAGACCTCCAGCCACAGCACAGCGACCACCAGCACACCGATTGCGAAGCCCAGTATGCGCGACGGAAAACCCTTCCAGAGCCTGTCGAAACCCTCCCTGTCACGCAGGTACAGCACCAGAGCAATCACCGCCATCACGATCAGCACCAGCGCCAGCAGGGGCACAAAGCTCAGGGCAAACACCCAGATTTGCTTCACCGCCTCGTGAAGCGCCGACGAGAATTGCTGAACCATTAGCCTCACCTCGAGAGAGTGCAGGTCTGTAGTACGCATTATAGCGCGAGCATCCAGAGAGCACAAGAGACACTTTGCGGTTCTGGCTATGCTGCCCGTTTGAGAGGAACCGACTCCTGCATCATTGCCACGAAGAGCGGTGCCAGGTGAGGGTCAAACTGTGTTCCCGCTCCCTTTTGTATCTCCTGTAACGCCACTTCTATCGGAAGCCCTTTGCGATAGGGGCGGTCACTGGTCATCGCATCAAAGGTATCAGCAATCGCCAGAATACGTGCGATAAAGGGGATGGATTCGCCTGCCAGCCCGTCAGGGTAGCCTTTGCCGTCCCATCGCTCGTGATGGTAACGTACTCCTGGCAGAGTGGCTGACAGCTGCGGCGCCTTTTTGACAATCGTCTCGCCCAGCACCGGGTGGGTCTCCATAATGGCACGTTCTTCCGGATCCAGGGGCGCCTGCTTTTTCAGAATGCTATCGGGTATCCCAATTTTGCCCACATCGTGCAACAGCGCCGTCACATGTATCAGGTCAATCTCGTCCTCTGAAAGCCCAATGTAGCGTGCCAGATCACAGGCATAGTGCGCCACTCTGGCGGAATGCCCTTGCGTGTAAGCGTCCTTTGCGTCTACCGCAGCGGCAAGTGCCTGGATGGTTGCCAAACTGCCGTCCTGCAGGAGTTTGTGCAACTGATAGGGGTCGGTTTCCCCATCGGCACCGGGTACGTTATCGAAGCGGCACACCCGGTTGCGCCCCAATTGCTTTGCCAGGGACATGGCAATCTCGGCAGCCACCACCAGACCGCCGGGCTGTGTGGAGTGTACGCCATATTCTGCGCATCCGATGCTGACCGTCAACGCCTCAGCACAGCTCTCCTGCGTGCCCGCATACACGTTGTGGCGGATGGTTTCTGCCAGACAGACCGCCTGTTCTGCAGTGTGTTGCGGTAACAGCACGCCGAACTCTTCTCCACCGTAGCGTGCTACAAGTGCAATTTCGGGCACGCTGCCGCGAATCAATGCGGCGACACTGCGCAAAGCCTGATCTCCTACCGCGTGGCTGTGTCGACTGTTGAACTGCGCAAAGTGGTCTATGTCAATCAACAACAGGGACAGCGGCTCCCTGGAACCGCTACAACGGATGGCTTCCTGGTGTAACCTTTCCTGAAAGCTGCGGTGATTGTATATTTCGGTCAGAGGATCGATATCCAGAAGAGCGAGCAGTCTCTCCTGGTTTGTGCGCAGTGCCTCGGTCATGTCGTTGAACACAGACTGCAGAAGCCCAATTTCATCCGAACGATTCACCTGGAAGCGAGGGGGCCATTCCCCCTGCTGGAGCAGTCGTGCTGCCTCCACCACGCCGCTGAGCGGACGGGTAATACCGCGTGAAATCGCGGCGCCTACCATGAGGGCAAGCAACAGCGTCGCCGCCGACACCAGGACAAGTGCCACACGCAGGCGATAGAACGCAGACATCGCTTCATCATAGGGCTTTAGCAAAACAAAGCCTGCCTCATCTGCGGGCGAAGTGCCGGTCACAGGAGTGTAAAGTGCAAAATAGCGCGTCCCGTTGATGTTGAGCAGTACAGGAGCGACACTATGAAATACAGGTAATTGATGAACGCCTGCTAACGATGCCCCAGCCACTTTCCCTTTGCACACGAAAGCGATATCGCTTCCTATCGTCTGGCGCAAATCCCGCGCCGTGTTCGAATCCACGGCATCATACACGTTGAAAGTGCCGCGATGATACCCTCCTACCTGAATGGGCACGGATACTCCCAGCAGTAACATGCCTTTCCACACTTTGACCCCAGCCCAGGCGCCGCCATGCAGTGACTGCTGAGCGCCGGGGTCCTTCAACTGCTCCGCGTCATCTGCCCCCGCCCCCGCAGAGCCGATAACCTTACCCCACCTGTCCGTGATGAACACGAAATCCGCTTGCAGGTCTGCACGATAAGACTCCGCAGTGTCGGAGATAGTAGACCAATCTGGTTCGTTGGTTTCGCGGGGGAAGGTATCAGTTTCCAGAGGTATCAGGTACTTGAAGGGCGTCCATCGCGCGATCATCTGCGACTGTTCTCTCATACCAGCCAGGCGTTCATGCATCAGGTGTGTCAGCACAATACTGATGCCCTTTGCGTCGCGGCGAATGGTGCGCTCTACCTCTCGCCGTATCAGGAAAGCGACGAGCAACAGGGTAACCAGGGTGAATCCGACAACTACTCCGATACTCAACAGCCAGATTCTGGCTTGCAAGGAGAGCCTCATTGTTCTGCTTCGCTCAACGCTGTGGTCGTACCCTTCGCTACTTACCTTTCAGGGCGAGAGACAAAGTATACGCCTCATTCCCCTTGAGAGTTACTTTCTGGCTGAGTGCTGCACCGCTTTCATGCCAGACGCGCAACGTGTAAGTGCCCGGCACTATGCTGCGAATCCGAAATTGCCCATTCTTATCGGTCAGGGCATAGTAGGGGGTATCTACCACAAAGATGTATGCGCTCATATCTGGGTGGATGTTGCACAGGAGCGCCACAATACCCGGCTTATCAAAGGTTACGGACCTCGATGTGCCGCGTCGGTACATACCGAGGTCAAAGCGCTTCGCCTCGTAGTAGGCGAACACATTGTGCAACACCACGTCGTTATTGGGAAACTCTACCGTCGTGCCCACCGTTACGACCAGCACGTGCGGCACAAAGGTTTTGTTCCGCTGATCCACAACCGCTTTCGGCAGCGGCGATGGTTTCGGGGCGCCCTCCAGATAAACTACAGCATCGCGCACCGGTTTTCCTAACATCAGCACCTGCCCGGTCACCTCGGCGCCGGGCGGCTGAGTGAACAGTGTGGAGAAGATAACGCTACCCAGCAAAAAGCTGTTGTGCCACATTTCTGTAAGACCTCCCGAACTTAGAAGTAGATGAGCGTCAGCAGCTGCGCATACCAGCCGCGATTGCCACGTGTGATAGGCGATTCGTTACCCCACGAGTAGCCGACAGACAGTACAAGGTTCGGGGTGAGAAAATGCTTGATGCCCGCGGTATGCAAAGAAGCCTCTGTGGGCATGCTGTCCAGCTTCAACCACTCCGTACGCACATGGAAGGTCGTGCGAGGGGTCTGAACAGGATGCCAGAAGATGTCCAGGTGGTAGCCACTCGCCCTGCCACCCAATGCCTCGCCTGTCATAATTTCTGCTATCATCTGCCACTGTGGAACACTCCAGATACCGTCCAGCAGGAACAGGCGCGTGTGTTGTCCCGCGGGCGACCGTAATCCTGCCAGAGCGTTGACACCGATCAGCAAACTGTTCCAGTCGGTCTGTATCCGCGCTACCACGTGGTCAATCGTTTGCGGCATTATCTGATAACTACTGGTGGAGGCATCTATGCAACCGATGGAGTATTCCGCGTTGCTTGTGGAGGTGCGCAGGTCCAGCCCGGCATCCAGTCGGGTCAGCAGGAAAATCCGGGAGTAGCCTGCCAGAGGAGCGGTTCGCATGATGGGCAGGCGCACGAAGCCATCGTAGTAGCGAGCGCTCCAGTCACTGTGCCCAAACGCAGAGCGGAATCGCCCCATTCGCCATAGCGTGTGTCCCTGGCCCCACTCCAAGTAGCTCTCATCCAGTATTCTGGCACGGTTGCCGATTTTAACAGTACCTCCCACCAGGCGAAGCTCGGGGCGTAACTGTACTTTGATGTTCAGCCACTCTGCTCGCTGGTCTGTGCGCAGGTGACCACCATTCTGAAGTGCTCTGAAGTAATACTCCAGTACTCCTGAGACCTTTGGCCCCTCCTGCTGGCATAAAACGGATGATGCCACCCCAAGAGCCAGTATGACAGATGTCATAAGCATTCGCATGTGTATCACCCAAATCAGGGGAAATATACCAGTACTAAATTATTGCCAGAGCCAACGAGAGTCTTGAGAGGATTGCTCCTCACCGAGGAAGAGGATGTACCGCAGTGGCGCGAAGGGTGTATCTCCACGAACGAAGCAACTGCGCGGAGGCACACCAGAAACCCACATTGTCGTCGTTGGGGTTGGTGCTGTAAGTGACCCAGCCGGTTACCTGCAAGGAGCGGGGCTGTTGCAGAACAACCTCTATCGTCGGTGCGTTCGGCTTCCAGGCGGACCTGCCCCCGATAAGCCCGAAGCGGCTTGCCGTGACCGCCGGATGGATCACCCAGCCGCTGGAGGGCAGGTTGTAAATGCGCCCTTCCACATACGCCGCACGCGCATCCCACTGCGTGGGGGAGACGTGCATGGAGGACAGCATCACCGGCTTGAACGCCTCGCCAGGGCGATTGTCCAGAACAACATTGCCGGTGACGCTCAACGTGCGAACCTGCGCCACGAAAGTATACTGGGCAGGAGGCATCAGGCGCACCTCCAGCGACACCTGCAAACCGCCGATAGTCCCTGACACGAACAACAGCAAATCCCTGCCATCCGTCCGCCAGGTAGCGGTCACCGGCGCGCCCTGGTAGTACCTGCCCCGCGACCAGAAGGCGGGAAGCAGGATGACCGACGTGCCCCATCCCGACTGCGGCGAATGCACCATGCGGAAGTACCCGCTGTCCAGATGCAGGGCGGCGTACTGGGGGAAGCTGGAGCCGCTGCCGTAAGAAATCTCCAGTATCGTGCCTCGCTGGCGTACCTGCCACACCTGCGCCGAAACGGGATGCATGCACGCCAGCGCCGCCAGCAACGTCCCTATCAGCACCGTCAGGCGCGTGTCCCTCATACCAGCACCGTTATCTCGTAACCGCTGGAGCGCAGGAGACGCTCGATATGCCCGATGTGCTCGGCGTCGCGCACCTCCACCAGTAACTCCACGCCCGTCCAGCCGTGCGGTACGGAGGGATGGATGCGGTTGTGGTTCACCGTCATAATGTTGCCCTGCGCCTGCGCGACTAAGTTCAATAGCGCCGCAAGACCACCCGGGCGGTCGGGCACCGCGGTAAAGAAGTGGTAGTAGCGGTTTGCCTGAAGCATTTCGCGCTCGATCAGGTCGGAAAGCGTTTTGGCGTCGATGTTGCCGCCGGAGACCACGATGACCGTTGCTCCTCGCGGGCGAACCTTTCTGCTCTGCACCGCCGCCACCCCCGCCGCGCCCGCGCCCTCTGCTACAATCTTCTTGCGCTCAAGAAGCCATAGCACCGCCCGCGCGATACTGCGGTCATCCACCGTCACCATCTCGTCGGCGTAGCGGCGGATATACTCGAAGGTGCGCTCGGATGGCGACTTCACGGCGATACCATCGGCGAGAGTGTAGCGCACCGATGGATTGTCCACCAGTTTGCCCTCCTGCCACGAACGAACCGCCGTATCCGCACCCTCCGATTGCACACCGACCAGACGCACCTCGGGCTTGCGTGCCTTTACCGCTGCGGCGATGCCGGCAAACAGCCCGCCCCCTCCAACAGGCACGATAATCTGTTCGACCTCCGGCAGGTCATCCAGTATCTCCAGCCCGCAGGTCCCCTGCCCGCAGATGATGTCATCATGGTCATAGGCGGGCACGTAGGTTGCGCCTGTCTCCCGCGCGAACGACTGGGCAGCCTCCACCGCCTCTGCGAAGCCCTCGCCGCGCAGGATCACCTGTGCGCCGTACGCCTTCGCCGCCTGCATCTTGGCGATGGAACCGAACACAGGCATGAAGATGGTTGCCTGGATGCCGAACATCTTCGCCGCGAGCGCAACGCCCTGCGCATGATTGCCCGCGGAGCCGGTCACCACGCCACGTGCACGCTTCTCCGCCGGCAGGCGACGCACAAACTCGTATGCCCCTCGTATCTTGAACGAACCGGTGCGCTGAAAGCTCTCTACCTTCAGCCACACGGGCACGCCTGTCAGTTCGCTCAGCATTCGCGCCGGGAACAGGGGCGTGTGTTGAACCACTCCCTGCGCCGCCCGCCGGGCTTCTTCTATACGCTCCAAAGGGACCATCGTCCGCTACTTGTGCTCCTTGAGCAGTTCCTGCACCTCGGGCGTCTCCAGATTCTCCTTCGTGACGACGGTCACGCCGGTATCCACCCGCTTGGGAATGCTGGAGCGGTCGCCCTTTATCGCCTGAACAGCCAGTTTCACCCCCTCATAGCCCATCTTGAAGGGGTTCTGCACAATCAACGCCTGAATGGTGCCGCGCTTGAGCGCTTCAATCTCCGGCTGTGCGGCGTCAAAGGCTACCAGCTTGACCTTGCCCGCCAGCTTGCGCTGTTCCAGCACCGTTGCAGCGCCCACCGCGCCCGGTTCGTTCGCGGCGAAGATGCCCACCAGGTCGGGATTGGCGGTGAGCATGTCTTCGGTGACCTGCATGGCGCGTTCCACCTGGCTCTGCGAGTAGAGCACCGGTCCCAGCGTTACGCCCGGACACTTTTTGATGCCTTCCCGAAAGCCCTGCTCGCGTTGTTCGGAAGAGGCGGCTCCCTTGATGAAGGGAATCATGCCCACTTTGCCCTTGCCGCCGACCAGTTCGCACAGCACTTCCGCCGCCTTCGCCGCCGCGGCCACGTTGTCCGTCGCCACGAAGCTCAGCGGCAGGTCGGAATTGACGCCAGAGTCAATAGTGATTACCGGGATACCTGCATCCACCGCCCGCTTGACGACGGGAACCATGCCGTCCGCATCGCACGCCGCCATCACAATCGCATCCACCTTCTGGTTGATGAAGTCCTCCAGGATGCGCTGTTGACCTTCCACGTCGGTCTCTTCGGCGGGACCTTTCCACAGAATCTGCACCCCTTCTTCCTTGCCTGCCTGTTCCGCGCCCGCTTTGACCGTCAGCCAGAAGGAGTGTGCCGTGCCTTTGGGAACCACTGCAATGCGCAACTGCGTGGTAGACTGCTCTCCTGTGGTGGTGGATGTCTGCTTCTTTGCGCAGGCACTGAACAGCAAGCACATCCCCGCCAGCGCAACCAGTGTCAACCCGAATCGACGCATACCGACCTCCATTTCGTCCTTTAGATGAACAGGTTTAGTTTCGCGGTGGGCACAGGCTCTCTCCTGCTTGAAACGGAAGGGGAGAGGATGCGCGTCCCTATGCCCCTGCCGACAGAAGGGCGCGCTTTGCTTCTTCGGGCAGGTCTATGGGCACAAACAGTGACGCCGGGTACAGGTAACCATCGGGTTCCGACAGGTCTTCGTCGATGATACGGAACATATGGTGCGCTTCGGCTTCGGGGTCAGGCAGCCGGCGGTATACCTTCCCAACGATCAGGCTCGCCGGATTGTCCCTGTTGTTGATACACAGAACGAATTCGCTCATCGTATTATCCGTTGCAACAGTCTAACCCAGGTTCAGTGACCTCTGCACGCGGGGCGGAGGGGATTCCTCGCGACGCAGAACCCACACCACATCGCCTCGCCGAAGCCCAAAGGTTTGCTGGGCGCTTCCCCCGTTCACCGCGATTTCAAGACGCCCACTACTGCTGAACAGCGCGAGAGGCTGTCCCACCGGTACATCCCCGTACGTTCGGTGTATCGTCAGCAGGATGTCGCCCTGCCCAATCCGCACGATTGGCTCCTTAACATCCCACCGGGCGCACCAGCTCTGATAGTCCGCGTGCGTAAGGTTGGTAATGGCGTTGCCGAAGCGGTCGATGTGCACCACGGTGGCGCGGATGCCCTGCCATTCCACCCGGATGCGCGGAAGGGGCAATCGCTGCAGGCGGGTAATCGGTGTGCCGAGCTCTTCGGGCGGCACGCCACTCGCCATGTGGGCGGCGACGGGCGCGAAAATGTCCCTGCCGTGAAAGGTGGTGCTGGTGTGGGGGAGGTGGTATTTCGGGTTGTCCAATTGCACCGCCAGAAGCATCCTGTATCGGTGCAGTACCAGCGTAAAGATACCGTTATCGGGTCCCACGAAAAACGCTTTGTCCGTCTGGATGGCGATGGGTTTTCTCTCCGTGCCCACGCCCGGGTCCACCACCGCCACGTGCACCGTCCCCTGCGGGAAGTAGTCCACCGAGATGTCCAGCAGAAACGCCCCGGTGGCAATATCCTGCGGGGGCACTTCGTGCGTGAGGTCGATCACCGTCGCCTGCGGGCAGATGGTGGTGATGACCCCTTTCATCACGCCCACGTAGGTGTCTTGCGTGCCGAAATCGGTTAACAGGGTGATGATATGGCTCACGTTTACCATGATAACAAAAAGAGGCGCCCGGCGTCTATTATTTGGATACAGTAAGGAGGACTTGCGGAGGGATGTTGCCCGCCAGGTAGAGAGACGACGGTGCGGGCACCAGCTGTCTCTCCGCAGTGTGGGTTGGCACAAGGGGGAGCCTACGGTGCTCGCACCGAATAGATAAGGGAGCAACGCGATGGATGCGCAAGTTTGGGAGTGGCGAGTGACAACTGGAGAGCACCCCCCGCAAAACAGCGAGCAACAGCTGATTGAGCGTTGCCGCGCGGGCGACATGGAGGCTTTCGGCATCCTGTGGGAACAGCATCGCTCCGCAGTGTTCCGCAGTATTCTGGGCGTCGTGGGCAACACGCAGGATGCCGAAGACCTGACGCAGGATACCTTTCTGCGCGCCTATCGCGCCCTGGGCAGTTTTCGTGGCGAGGCTCAACTGCGCACCTGGCTCATCCGCATCGGAGTGCATCTGGCGATTGACCATGTGAAACGCAAGAAGGCGCACCCAGAGGTGGCTCTGGACTGGGACGTGGGCGGAGGGCACGCGGAGGTAGACCCTCACGCCGTTGTGGAACGCAATGAACTGCGCGAAACCGTGCGCAAGGCGATAAACGCTCTGCCTGCCCACCACCGGGCGGTGATTGTGTTGCGAGATATTGAAGGAATGGACTACTCGGAGATGGCGCAGGCGCTGGGATGCAGTGTGGGCAGTGTGAAACTGCGACTGTTCCGCGCCCGCCGCCTGCTGAAACAGCGACTGGAAGTGCTTCTGGGGGGATCAGAATAATGAAGCGGCTACTGTGCCGATGGGCAGAATACTACCTCGCGCTGTGCGAGGGTGACATAGAAAACGGCTTGCCCGGCTGGGTAAGGCGTCATCTGCAGGGCTGTTCGCACTGTCAGCGACAGCTGCAGGCGTACGGGCGAGCGCATCAGGCGATGCGTCAGGTTGCGCGCCTCCTGCCCGATTCGCCGCCCGCCGGATGGCGTCCCCTGCCGGTGAAGGAACCGGCTGACCGGCGCGTGTTGCCGCTGAGGCTGATTGTGGCGTTCTCTACGGTGGCAGTTGCGGTGATAGCTGGGTTCGTGGCATGGCGTCATACCTCTGTGCAGGAGCAGTCAACACCGCCTCAGCTGGCACAGCAGCTCCCTGCTCCTCCTGCACCAGCGCTTCAGCCAGACAGGAAGCCCGCCGCGCCCCCCTCTGAGGAGAAAGGGACGAAGCGCGAGCAACCGAAGCGTGTCGCCCCGCCCTCGCAAAAGACACCCGGTCAGCCGCCTCGTCAGGCGCCGTCTGCTCCGGTGCGCCGTCCGCGTGAACGCATCCTTATCGCCGTCCAGCCCGAGCCTGTCGCCCAGCCTGCGCTGGAGTCCGAGGCCACCCACCAGCCATCATCCGAGCCGCCCGTGCCCGTTCAGCCGGTGGTGGTTGAGGCACATCCGGTTGCCTCTGCCCCCGTGCCGCAGGGCTACGTGATGGAAGCCGCCGTGCCCACCACCACAGGAGCCGTGGAATAGGAGGCGAACGGACATGCGCTGGGTGCTGACGCTGTTGTGCGTGTGGATGCTCACCCTGTCGGCAAGTGCCCAGAGCGTGCTGGAATCGCTGGAGCGAGAGCTGACCTCCCTGACCCGCAAGGTGCAGGCAGGCGTGGTGTCGGTGGAGGGAGGTGCGCTGGTTGCGCCCGATACCGCCCCGTCCCTGCGCGCGATTGCTCCGCCCAGCGAGACCGCCCGACGCTGGCTGGAGGCGATGCGTTTGCTGAACCTGCCAAGCCCCGTCTCGCGCAAGGGAAGCGGGTTCATTATTGACCGCGAGGGCTGGGTGCTTACCAGCGCGGACATCGTGCGCGGCGCGGAGACCTGCACGGTGCGCTTTGCGGACGGGCGGCGCACCACCGCCAGAGTGGTCAGCGTTGATGACGTCACCAACCTCGCCCTGCTGAAGTGTGCCGAGCCGACGCCCCAGTCGCTGTCGCTGGGCGATTCGGACAGGGTGGAGGTGGGCAGTCTTCTGCTTTGCGTGGGCACACTGGGCGGTTACGAACGCTCGGCGGTGCTGGTGATGGTATCGGGCAGGGAGCGCACCGGCGCCATCGGTCAACAGCAGTTCCTGTCCAACCTGCTTCAGGTCAGCGGCGCTGTGGGGGCAGGTGGTAGCGGCGCTCCGCTGGTCAACGCGCGGGGCGAGGTGGTCGGCGTGATTGTGGCATCCATCGCGCCCGGCATGGTGTTCCTCCCGCCGGATTCGGCTTCAGCTCGGCGCGCCGCCCCGCCCAGTCTGGGCACGTCGCTGGAGATGTCGCTTTTCGGGGCGACGGGTGGAGCGCTGGCAGTGCCCATCAACGATGTGAAATCGGTGCTGGACGACATGCGCGCGGGCAGACTGCGCCGCGCCTTTCTGGGAGTGATGCCTGCCGACCGCGACGGCGGCGAAGGGGCGGAAGTGGTGCGCGTGGTTCCCAACAGCCCTGCTGCGAGAGCCGGTATTCGCCTCGGCGACGTGATTGTGGGGATCAACAACACGCCGGTGCGACGGGCAGGGGACGTGAGCGCGACCCTGCGCCGCCTGAAACCGGGCGACACGGTGCAGATAGACCTCCTGCGCGGCGCCGCACGCATCCGCGTGCGGGTTCAGCTGGGCGAACGAGGTTCCGCCTCTCCATGATGCACCGCCTGCAGACAATAGGCACCATTGAGGAGACCATCGCGCCAGCGTTCACCCTGCCCTCCGCCCGCGACGGTCAGCCCGTATCGCTCCACACCTTCCGCCAGCGCCAGCCGGTTGGAATCCTGTTTGTGCCCCGGTCGGCGGATGCGCCCTCGGTGTTGCAGACGGTGGGCAGGTTCATCTCCGATGTGCACGAGGCAGGCGCTACGATTCTGATGATTGTGCGGGAACCAGTGTCCTCTATCCCCGCAGACGCGCTCCAGGTGCTGGTAGACCGCGACGGGCGGGTGTTCGAGCGGTATGAGGCCGACCGCGAAGATGCCTTCTCGCTGTTCGGGTTAGACCGGTATGGGGCGGTGGTCTATCAAAGGCACTGTCGCGCTGAAGAGCTGGAATCTGCCCTGCGCGCCCTGTTAGACGCCATCCGGTTCTCGGAAATACAGTGCCCGGAGTGAGGGGTGTAATCCACCGCGCCGGTCGGCGCGGAGGTCAGTCTCGCACGCAGTACACCGTTCGCGCCCAGGAGGGTGCGGTTTGCTTTCTGTTCGTCAGCGCGACCACGACCTTCGTGCGGGGCGGTGGATTGGGCGGCCAGTCGGTGTAGCCGTCGGTGATGACCACTATCACATTCGGCGTGGGCTTCAGCTTCATTGCCGCATGGATACCCTTGCCCATGTCGGTGCCGCCGCCGCCAATCAATTGCACCTGTTCGGCGCGAAACACCCTCTGCACGTGATGCACCGCGCAGTCCACGCTCAACACCGTCACCTGGCGCACCTGCCGGAGCACGCCCGAAACCTCCGCCAGAGCCTGCGACAGCTCGCGATCGCTCATGGAGCCAGAGGTGTCCACCACCACCGCCACGATGGGCAAAGGCTTTTGCAGGCTCGGCAGGATGACCCCTCCCAGCACGCTGTGCCGGCGGTTGGGCTTCCGGTAGGTGTAGTCGGACATGCCTGCTGTCCATGCCAGTGCGCCCTGCACCGCCGCCCGCAGAACGCGCCGCCAGTCCACCTTCGGCTCCAGCTTGTCTCGCGCCCAGCGCACCATCTCGCCGGGGATGTCGCCCTGGTTCTTGGCGTGCTCCAGGATAGCCTGCGCGGTTTGACGGCGGATGAGCTCCGCCCGCGCCTCATCTACCGACTGTACATCGGTCGCACCAGCAGGTAGTTCCCAGGGTTCTGGCTGTCCGTGCGCACAGGAGCCGTGGTTCGGCACCAGCAAGCCCGGCTCCGATTGTTCTCGTGCAGAGCTGCCCTGCGCCGATTGCCCGGAGCTGCCGTTCTCCTGGTGCCGTGCAGAGTCACTCTGCGCCGATTGTCTTGATGCGCCTCCATGCTGTCCCTGCGGGGAACTACCTTGCGCCCCTGTAGCCTGCTCTTCCGCCTGCTTCTGGAGCAGGTCACAGTACTCCTCTGCGGTCAGATTGGGGGGAAAGCCGAACTGCTCAGGCATGACCACTCCTTCAGGTAGCGGCAGCGCCTCGCGCTGGATAATGCTGTTGATGGCGAGGTCTCCCCCCAGGTTTGCGATGAGCGGAGGCCACACCTTCAGGCGGTCATGGTGCGCGTTGAGCAGGTGCCACAACTCATGGTACAGCACGCCCGCAACCTCCGGCGCCTGCCAACGCCCAACGGCTTCCGGGTCATAGTACAACCGCCAGTACTGGTCTACCCCCATCGCGCCCAGGAACCTGCGCGCCATCTGTTCAACCGGCACAGGCACCAGGCTGAACAGGGCATGCGCCATGTAGGGACGCTGGCGTATCAGCAGAAAGCGCGCCGCGCTCAGGTTTTCGGGCAGGGTGGGCATGGCTACTCCTTCAGCAGGTTCGCCCGGCGCAACAGGGGCACAAAGGCGCGTATCTCCGGCGGGGGCATGTAGCCCGGTTTCTGCATGCGCGCCAGCTGGAGCGCCACCGCGCCGGCGATATCGTCCACCCCTGCCTCCGCTGCCTTTGCCATCACCCGCCACGCCGACTGCCAGCGTTTCTCGCCGTCGCGCGATACGACCGCCGCCACCACCGAAGACAGGATGGCGTACTGCTTATCGCCTTCAGGAGGCAGTTGCAACCGTTCGGGATGCGCCAGCAGTGTTTCCGGGTCGGGCAGGTCCATGTTTTCCACCCAGTGGATGAACTCGGTGCCTGTCCCCTCGCCGACCACCTCCACCACGTAGGGCAGGGCAGATACCGGCGGCTCGCCGTGCTGAATCACCTGCGCCATCAGTCGGCTGGCATAGTCCCAACTGCGCGGGGAGGGCCAGGCGCGCCCCGACTCCTCCTCCGTCTGCGGCACGCGCAGGAGCAGATGCGGACGCGAGCGGATAAAGCCCGCCACCAGCGAACGCGCCCTCAGCCACACCTCCTCCCGCAGGTCGCCCACCTGCGGCGGCTCGCCCCAGTAGGCGGGGAACTGCTCCGTCCACTCCTGGGGGTTTAAAGTGAACTGGATGTGCGCCATGCGGTTGGCTAATGGGGGCTTCAGGTTCCATCCATCCGTCGCCACGTCCGGTGGGTTGGCGGCGGCGATGATGGTGATGCCATCCGGCAGTTTGAGGTCGCCCACCACGCGCTCCAGAATCACCCTCAACAGCGCGGACTGCACCGCCGGCGGGGCGTTGCTGATTTCATCCAGAAACAGGATGCCCTGACCCGCTTCGGCTAAACGCAGTGCCCACGAAGGCGGCGCAAAGCGCACCCCTCCGTCGTGAACCACCGGAAGCCCGTTGAAATCGGATGGTTCATGGATGCTGGCAATCACCGTCTCTACCGGCAGACGCAAGGAGCGTGCCAGCGCGAGCACCGTGGCGGTCTTGCCCACGCCGGGCGGACCCCACAACAGCACAGGTATCCCCGTGCGCACGTATACCCGTAAGCGTGCAGAGAGATTTTGCATCGTAAACCTCACCTGTCCGATTGCGCTGATTATGCCGCCTGCTCCGGCTTGAGCTGTTTCAGAGCGGCATTGACGGCGTCCAGCACCTGCTGGTCGTTTTCTGTCATCGCACGCAGAACCAGCGGCTCTATCGCTCGGGGGTCGCCTATCTGACCCAACGCCTCACACGCCGCCCGGCGTCGTTCGGGGGAACTATCGTTCAGTCGCTGGATTAGCGCTTCTACCTGGTCTATCGTCTTGCTCCTCCTTGCGGTATCTGGCGGACGCTGGTTACCTGATTCGGAAGCCTTCCTTGCATGTTCCTTTTACCATCATGCCCGCTTGGGTGAACCACCCCGTTTTTGAGACACTTGGGCGGGGTCAGGTTAACAGCATTATGTGTCATGTGCACGTCATAGAATCTGCTTTACTTTGACTTCATTATAGCATGTCTGATGCTATTTTGTCACCACTTACTGCTCATTGCAAAGCCTCCTTTGAGGGTAGAAAAGGCATCCGCTGAAGCATGGCTTCAGCAATCCATACCGACGGAGGCTAACCTCTTTGGAGTGCTGAAGCTTGCTTCAGCCGTCAATAACCTGCTTCAGCAGGTTTCGCTCTGTGTTGCCTGCGATTTCTAATCGCAAGGGTTGAGAAGGGGGGGCGTTGCGCTGAAGCATGGCTTCAGCACTCCATAGAGCCTGACAGCAGGAGAGCGTTCCCAGATGGCGAACAGGGGGGTGGCAATATTGCTCAACAAACAGGAGGTTATCTATGCGTGCAGGAGGTGTACTGGTCTTGCTGGCACTGTTGACATTGCCCGCGTGGGCGCAGAAACCGTTCTACGAGGCGCAATTGCTGTTCCCGCCCGAACGGTGGCATAATCACGGCTCGTGCATTGTGGAACTGCCCAACGGCGACCTGCTGGTGTGCTGGTACAACGGTTCGGGCGAGCGCACCGCCGACGACGTGAAGGTGGAAGGGATGCGCAAGCGCAAGGGGGCGAAGACGTGGAGCCAGCGGTTCCTGATGGCAGATACGATTGGCTTTCCCGATTGCAATCCGTGCATGTTCGTCGACCCGCAGGGCAGGCTGTGGTTGATGTGGGTGGCAATCATCGCCAACGAGTGGCACACCGCGCTTCTGCGCTACCAGATTTCGGACAACCCGCGCGGCACGGGTGCGCCCCGCTGGACACACAGCGACATCCTGATTCTCAAGCCGGGCGATGAGTTCGCTCAGATAGTGGCGAAGCAGTGCGACGAGGACGAGAAGCGCATTGACCAGATACTGCCGCCGGAGGAGCGCGAACGGGGCTTGCAGTACCTCGCCGAGCGGCGCAAGAACGCCGCCGATAAATACTTCCGGCGCATGGGCTGGATGACGCGCGTGCACCCCTTCGTGCTGGATGGCAAGCGCATCATTGTGCCCCTCTACTCCGACGGCTTCGACTTCTCCATCATGGCAATCAGCGATGACGGCGGGAAGACATGGCAGGCGAGTCGACCGCTGGTCAGCATGGGAGGGGTTCAGCCCAGCCTGGTGCAGAAGCGCGACGGCACGCTGGTCGCCTACATGCGCGATAACGGTCCGCCGCCTCAGCGGGTGCTTCGCAGCGAATCGCGCGACGGCGGCATGACCTGGTCGCCCGTGGTAGACGACGACATCCCCAATCCCGGCTCAGGGCTGGAAGTGATTCGCCTGCAGAACGGACACTGGGCGATGGTGTGCAACGACACCGAACGCGGCAGACACAGCCTCGCCGTGCTCATCTCCGATGACGAGGGCAAAACGTGGAAATGGAAACGCCATCTGGAGCTGGACCAGCCCGGTCAGGGTTCTTACTCGTACCCCTCCATCATTCAGGCGAAGGACGGAACCCTGCACGTCACCTACAGCTGGAGCCAGCCGGGCAAGGGGTCAAGCATCAAATACGCCCACTTCAATATCGATTGGGTTCTGCAGGGGGACTGAATGGCTAAAGGCACTACCTATAACCACGAGCGCATCGAGTTCGTGGACGCGCGGACGGACGTGCGCCTGATGCAGGTGACCAGCTTCCCCACTATGAGCATGGCGCTGCCGTACCACGGGCGCAACTTCACCACCGATTCGAAAACCTTTATCTTTGTGTCCCAGCGTGAGGCGCGACGCGACGCCCCGTGGGACCTGTTCCGCGTGGACGTGGACGGCACAAACCTCACCCAGCTGACCGAGTCGGAAGGCTCAGCAGGGTTCGTAATGTCACCACGGGACGACTGCGTGTATTTCCACCGCCAGGGCGCGCTGTGGAAGGTGGACATCAACACCTTTCGCGAGGAGGAGATTATTACTCCGCACGGCGTAGCCAGCATGGGTGGAGGAGCCGTCTCTGCCGATGGCAGATACTACTTCGCGCAGGTGGTCACCACGCACGATACCGCCGGCATCATGCGCCTCGCCACCGATGGCTCGGAAGCGGTGCTGATCCTTGAGGGCGAGCAGGGCGGTTTTGGGATGCACTCCGCCAGCCCGGGCGGCAGGGGGCTGCTGGTCTGGCAGAGGCGCGAGGGCAGGAAGACGTGGCTCCTGCTGGATACCGACGGCAGGGAAAAGGGCGTGTATACCAGCAGTTACGACTTCGCGCACTGCACCTTCCTGGGTACGAGCGAGCAGGTACAGGGCTGTGCCCTGCCCCCCGACCGCGCTCTGGTGCGCATTGCGCCGGAAGAGGAAACGCCCACCACCATCGCGCAGGGGGTGTACTTCTGGCACTCCGCCTCCACGCTGGACGGTGAATGGATTGTCTCCGATACCAACTGGCCCGATGAGGGGCTTCAGCTGGTACACGTGCCGACTGGTCGTTATCGCCCGCTGTGTTACCCGCGCAGCTCGCAGGGGCATCCCCAGTGGACGCATCCGCACCCGCAGTTCAGCCCCGACGGGCGTTACGTGCTGTTCAATTCGGACAGGACGGGCATCTGCCAGATCTATCTGGCGCAGGTTCCCGACCACCTGTGCGAGCGCATCCGGCAGGGCACACTCAGCGCGCAGGAGAGGCGGTTATGGTGAACGTCCGCAGGCTGTGCCTGCTGATAACGGTGTTCGCCGGCGTACTGATAGCCGGTTGCCAGTGGCGCGGGGAGGAGCGGTTTCCGTCGCGCTCTATCACCATCATCTGCCCGCCTGCGCCCGGCGGTGTTTCCGACACGCTCACCCGTGCACTCGCCGCGGGGGCGCAACAGGAGTTCGGCGTGCCGGTGGTGGTGGAGAACAAGCCGGGCGGCGCCAACGCGGTAGGGCTGAACTACGGTGCGCACGCCGCGCCCGATGGCTACACGGTAACCTATGTGGTGGCGGAGCTGGCTATCCTGCCGCACCTGGGCTTAAGCCCCATCTCCCCCGACGATTTTGACCTTCTGGCACGCACCAACTACAACCCCGCCGCGGTGACCGTTCGCGCCGACTCGCGCTGGCGAACACTGAACGACCTTCTCGCCGACGCCAGGGCACATCCCGAAACGATACGCGCGGGCAACTCGGGCACGGGGTCGATATGGCATCTGGCGGCGGTCGCTCTGCAGGAGGCGGGCGGGGCGAAGTTCAAGCATGTGCCGTTTGGCGGCGCGGCGCCGGCGGTGCAGGCGTTACTGGGCGGACATGTGGATGTGGTCTGCGTCAGCCCAACGGAGGTGCAGGCGCATGTGGAAGCGGGCAAACTGCGCATGTTAGCCGTACTGACGAACCAGCGCGACCCGCTTTTCCCCGACGTTCCCTGCGCGCGCGAACTGGGCTACCCGCTGGACATCGGCGCGTGGGGCGGGCTGGCTCTGCCCAAAGGCGTACCTGCCGAGAGGTGCCAGAGGCTGCTGGAGGGGTTTCGCAAAGCCTTCGGCAGGCAGGAGTTCAGGCAGATGATGGCGGAGCGCGGGGTGCGCCTGGCATGGCTGGAGGGAGAGGAGTTTCGCCGGTTCGTGCAGGCACAGAGCGCACTCAACCGGGAGCTGATAGCCAGCATGGGCGTTAACCTATCGCGAGGCGACGTGGGATACCTTTACCTGCCCAGACTGCTGGCTGTGCTGGGCGTTTTGCTGGCGCTGGCGATTGCCGTCTCCGAGAAGCTGGCTCGCCGTCCCGCGGATACCCTGCCAATGCCCGGCGTCCGCGATTCGGTGAGGATGGCTCTCCTTTCCCTGCTGTTCGTGGTTCTGCTGCCGCTGGTGGGGTTTCTGGCGGCGTCTGCGCTCTTCCTGCTGGCAAGCGTGCTTTCTACAAAACGGGTGAACCTGTGGCAGGCGATAGGGTTCACGCTGGTGGTTAGCGCGGGCGTGTGGTGGCTTTTCCAGAATGTGCTGGGGGTGCCGCTGCCATGACGGAAGCGCTGCAGGAACTGTTGACCGGCAACACTCTCTGGCTGATGCTGGCAGGCGTGGTGGCGGGCATTGTGATTGGCGCCCTGCCCGGTTTGACCGCCACCATGGGCGTTGCCCTGCTGGTACCGTTCACCTTCTGGCTTCCTACCCTGCCTGCGCTGATGGTGCTTCTGGGCGTGTATGTGGGCGCGATGTACGGCGGGGCGATTCCGGCGGTGCTGATACGCACCCCGGGCACACCCGCCGCCGCTGCCACGAGTTTAGACGGCTATCCGATGGCGCAGGCGGGCAGGGCGGGGCTGGCGATAGGTATCTCGTGTATCACCGGCGTGATTGGCGGGGTGTTCAGCACGCTGGTATTAATGTATGCCTCGCCGCAAGTCGCCCGGTTTGCACTGAAGTTTGGGCCGGCGGAGTATTTCGCGCTGGCGGTGTTCGGGCTGAGCGTTATCGCCAGCCTGTCGGAGCGTTCTCTGCTGAAGGGCGTGCTGATGGGCGTATGCGGGCTGCTGCTGGCTACTATCGGCATGGACCCGATTACCGCCGTGCCCCGCTTTACCTTCGGGCTGACTCCCCTGCTGGAGGGGCTGGCGCTGGTTCCGGTGCTGATTGGGGTTTTCGCGCTGGGCGAGGTACTGTACCAGACCAGCCTGCCCGAACCCGACCGCAGCCTGTTCCGCGAGATAGGGCGCGTGCTCCCTTCACGCACAGAGTACAAACGCATCACCCTGCCGACCCTGCTCGCCTGCTTGACGGGCACGTTCATTGGCGCTCTGCCCGGCGTTGGAGGCGATGTGGCGTCGTTCGTCGCCTATGACCAGGCGAAGAAAGTTTCCAAACGCCCCGAAGAGTTTGGTAACGGCTCGGTGGAGGGGCTTGCCGCTGCGGAGTGCGCCAACAACTCGGTCACCGGCGGGGCGATGATTCCGATGCTCACGCTGGGCATTCCGGGCGACGCGGTAACTGCCGTGATACTGGGTTCGCTGTTGATGCACGGAGTGCGCCCCGGACCCGACCTGTTCGAGAAACAGGCTCATCTGCTATCCGCCATCTTCGTCGGCTTGCTGGTGGCGAACCTGCTGGTCCTGCCCGTTGGTCTCGCAGGGGCGAAACTGTTTGCGCAGACCGTGCGCGCGCCGAGGCATTTCCTGTTCCCGACCATTGTGGTGCTGTGCGTGGTGGGCAGTTACGCGATTAACAACAGCCTGTTTGATGTGGGCGTGATGTTTGTGTTTGGGCTGGTGGGCTGGGCTCTTCGCCGGTGGGGCTTTCCGGTAGCGCCGCTGGTGCTGGGGCTGATTCTGGGGCGCATGGTGGAGGAGAATCTGCGTCGTGCGCTGATACTGTCGGGAGGAAGCTGGATGGTGTTCCTGCAGAGACCGCTTGCCCTGAGCCTGCTGGTGCTTGCTGTGCTGTCGGCGTCGCTGACGCTGTGGCAGAGGCGTCGCACGCGATAGGGCGTGGTTGACAGAAAGCCCAGAAAGCGGTATGGTAATGGCAATCCCTTTGGAACAGGAGGTCCGTGATGACCCTGATACCTCGCGACTGGCTACCCGCCTGCAGTATGAAGCGCGTCATCTGCCACTGGACGGCAGGCGGATACAAAGCCACATCCCTCGACCGTGCCCACTACCACATCCTGATCGAAGATGACGGAAATCTGGTTCGTGGCACGCATTCCATCGCCGATAACGTCTCCACGGGCGACGGCGTGTACGCTGCGCACACCCGGGGCTGTAACACCGGCAGTATCGGCGTGACGGTATGCTGTATGGCAGGCGCACAGGCACAACCGTTCCAGCCCGGCAGTTACCCGATGACGCAGAAGCAGTGGGAGACCATGGCGCAGGTGGTGGCGGAACTGTGTCGCTTCTACGAGATACCGGTGACGCCTCAAACCGTGCTGGGACATGGGGAGGTGGAGACGTACCTCGGCATTCCCCAGCATGGCAAGTGGGACCCGATGGTTCTGCCCTGGTCGCCCGGCATGAGTCGAACACAGGTAGGCAACCATCTGCGGGCACTGGTGCAGAAGGCGTTAAGCGGCGGCGATACGCCCGAGACCCCCTCCCCAGCCACCCTGCAGGTCGCCGGCAAAAGCTTCCCGGTGGTTCTGCTGAACGAGGCCGCCTATGTGGCGATTCGCCCGTTGGCGGAATCGCTGGGCTGGACAATCAAGAGCGCCACGGGCGGACAGGTGAAGGTACAGGCGGAGGACAGAGTGCTGACCCTTGCCAGCACCCTGGTTGGTGGGAAAGGGCATGTGGCGTGTCGTGACCTGGCGCAGGCACTGGGGCTTGCCATCGAGTGGGATGCCTCCACCCGCACGATAACGATTGGTTGACGGCTCAACGGGCATCCCTCTGCGCGGAGGGATGCCCCACCTCCAGAATCACCACCTCGCGGGCGTTATACCAGCGCGGCAGGCGGTTGCCTACCGTCACGCCCTTCGTGACGTAAATCCATGTGTCTCCCTCGCGACGCAACCCGTGCGGATGGCGAAGCCCGTATTCGCTGTGCGGGATGAACGCCCTGCCAGAGAGCGTTCCAAGCAGGCGAGCCAGCGGGAGCCAGATATGCCCCCCGTGCGTGTGCCCGGACAGAATCAGGCTTACTCTTTCCCGCTGAGGCGCGAGCATAGCATCGGGGTTGTGCGAAAGCAGGATGACCGGCGCACCGCGCGGCACACCGTCAAACGCCTTCTGCCAGTCGGGTTTGCCAGACCACAGGTCGTCAATGCCAACCAGCCAGATTTCGCCACTACTCCGACGAAGGGGCACTGCCCGGTTGACCAGTACTTCGACGTGGTGTTCCTTCAGGATGCGCACGATCTGCTCTGCCCCTGCCCAGTGGTCATGATTACCCAGCACGGCATAAACGCCCATTGGTGCTCGCACACCCTGCAGCACCTCTTTCAGGGCAGGGATGCCGCGGTGTGAGCTCACGTAGTCGCCCAGCAGGAGCACCACATCGGGCTTCTCGCGCTCCACCAGGGACAGCGTGCGCTTCCACCGGTTCATGCCGAACCCGCCAGCGCCGATGTGGATGTCGCTTATCACGGCAACGCGCAGGGGCATGTTCTGTGTGCCGATGGGCAGGTGGATGCGCGCAACCTCTATCCGTTCGCCCCACCAGAAGCCAGCCAGCAAAGCCAGCAGTAGGGCAGAGGGAAAAACCAGCACCCACCATCGGCGCTTCAGCAGACGTGTCACGAGCATCCTCTCAGAACTCGGCGTTGCCGGGCGTGCGCGGGAACGGGATGACGTCGCGGATGTTCTTCATGCCCGTGACAAACATCATCATGCGCTCGAACCCCAGCCCGAAGCCCGAATGGGGCGCACTGCCGTAACGCCGCAGGTCCAGATACCACCAGTAGTTCCGTTCGTCCAGCCCCGCCTCGCGGATGCGCTGGAGAAGCACCTCGTATCGCTCCTCGCGCTGGCTGCCCCCGATAATCTCGCCGATGCGCGGAACCAGCACGTCCATCGCCCGCACCGTCTTGCCGTCGTCGTTCAGGCGCATGTAGAACGCCTTAATCTCCTTCGGATAGTCGGTCACCACCACCGGGCGTTTGAAGAGCGTTTCGGTCAGGTATCGCTCGTGCTCGGTCTGGATGTCCGCGCCCCAGTACGGTGGAAACTCAAAGCTCTGCCCCGACTCCTGCAGGAGTTTGATGGCTTCGGTATAGGTGATATGCTCAAAGGGCGAGTTCAGCACGTGCTCTAAGGTGGACAGCACCGAGTCGTCTATCCACTTGTTAAAAAGCTCCAGGTCCTCCCGACACTCGTCCAGCACGGTGGTAATCAGGTATTTCAGGAACTCCTCTGCCAGTTTGCGGTTGCCGTCCAGGTCGCAGAAAGCCATTTCTGGCTCAATCATCCAGAACTCGGCGAGGTGGCGCGGCGTGTTCGAGTTCTCGGCGCGGAAGGTGGGACCGAAGGTGTACACGTTGGTGAAAGCCAGTGCGAACGCCTCCGCCTCCAGCTGCCCGCTGACCGTCAGGTATGCTGGCTTGCCGAAAAAGTCTTCCGAGTAGTCTACCGCGCCGCTGGGTGTGCGAGGCAGGTTCATCAGGTCCAGGGTGGTCACGCCGAACATTGCGCCCGCGCCTTCGCAGTCGGACGTGGTGATGATGGGCGTGTGCACGTAGATGAAGCCACGCTCCTGAAAGAACCGATGGATGGCGTAAGAGAGCGTGTTTCGGATGCGGAACATCGCCCCGAAGGTGTTGGAACGCAAACGCAGGTGCGCGATTTCACGCAGGTATTCAAAGGAGTGTCGCTTCTTGGAGAGTGGATAGGTTGCCGGGTCAGCTTCCCCCAGGATGGTGATAGTGTGCGCCTTCAGCTCCACCGGCTGTCCCGGTGCAGGCGATTCCACCAGTATCCCTTTGACCGAGATGCAGGCTCCGGTGGTTATTTTCGACAGCTCCTCTTCGCTGATGACGCCTTCCTCAATAACCACCTGCAGGTTTCGCAGGCAGGAACCGTCGTTCAGTTCCGCAAAGGAGATGCGCCCCACGTCGCGCCGGGTGCGTACCCAGCCGTTGACGGTCAATTCCGCCCCAATCGGCGCCTGCAGAGCCTCCTTAACCCGCACGAAGGGTTCAATCATGATGACAGTCACCTCCCAGCATATTGTAGCACGGGATGGCGCCGCGTGCATACGCTCTTTTGCCAGCGAGTTTACTTGGGTGCGCTTTCACAGGTATGATACGTATTGTCAGAATGGTTATGCTTGGGCGAGGTATTGCATGAAGAAACGGGCGAAACGCTGGGTTGGTATCGGGCTTATCGCGGGGATACTGCTGATTATCGTGCTGGTTCGGCTATCCCTGCCTGCTGGAAAAGTAGAAGTGGTTACTCCCCAGTCGCGCGATGTGGTGGAGTTTGTGGTGGCGACGGGGCGGGTGCGTGCGCTGGTTCAGAGCGAGGTAGGTAGCGAGGCTGGAGGCGTGGTGAGCGAGGTATTGGTGCGGGAGGGCGACAGCGTTCAGCAGGGTCAGGTGGTGGTGCGCCTGCAAAGGACCGAGCTGGAAGAGCAGTTGAACGCCGCGCGCGCCGCGGTAGATACGGCTTTACGCGAGCTCCAGCAGGTTCAGCGGGGTAGCCTGCCGGAGGAGATTGCCCGCGCACGCGCCGAGCTTCAGCAGGCAGAAGAGGTTGGACGCGCCAGACTGGAGGCAGCGACCATGCGCCTGCGCCAGCTGGAGTCGGGCGGTCGGCAGGAGGACATCAGTCGCGCCCAGTCCGCACTCGCCGAAGCGGAGGCACGACGCAAACAGGCGGAAGCAGACCTTCAGCGGGCACGCCAGCTGTATGAAGCGGGCGCACTGGGTCGGGCGGATGTGGAGAAGGCGGAAACAGCCCTTGCCTCCGCCCGGGCGAGCGAAGAGATTGCCCGCGCCCAGCTGCTGTTAGCCCGCCAGCCTGCTCGACAGGAGGAGATAGAGGCGGCGCGGGCAGAGGTGCAGTCGGCGCGAGCCAGTCTGGAGCAGTCGGTGCGCGTGGCGCGTGCCAACCTGCAGTTGCTGTTGCGCAAGCCCCTGCGTGAAGAGGTAGAGGTCGCCCGGGCGCGCTTGCGGCAGGCAGAGTCGAACGTTCGCCTGGTGGAGGAGCGTCTGCGCCAGCGGGACGTGCTGGCGCCCATCAGTGGGGTGGTTATCCGGCGAGTTGTGGAGCCCGGACAGAGCGTCCTGCCCGGACAGAGCCTGCTGACCATCGCCGACATGCAGAAGGTAGAAATCCTGATGGAGACGGACGAAACCAACATCCGCCGGCTGAAGGTGGGACAGCGAGCGGTGCTGATTGTGCCCGCTTTCCGCAATCAGCCCTTTGACGGCGTGGTGACGCAGGTCGGTCCAGAAATCGACAGCCAGCGGGGCGTGGTGACGGTGCGCGTCGTGCCGAAAGCGATACCTGCGTTCCTGCGCCCGGACATGACGGTGGACGTGAACGTGGAGGTGAACAGGCAGAACGGGGCATTGACCGTTCCTGTTACCGCGCTGATAGCGCGCGGGAGTGATGCCGGCGAGGCGGTGTACGTGGTGGAGGCGGGCAAGGTGAAGCTGAAACCGGTCAGAGTGCTGGCGCGAGGGGAGGATTTCGCCGCGGTGGAGGGACTTTCCCCCACCGACCAGGTGGTTCGCCAGGCGATTGCAGTGAAGGAAGGGCAATCGGTCACCCCACAGCCTGTTGCAGGAGGAGAGCGCCGATGATAGACCGCTTCTCGCTGAGTGTAGCCATCCGCCACCTGCTGTATTACAAGGGGCAGACTGTGCTGACGATGGGCGTGGTGGCGGTCAGCGTCACGCTGATTATCTTTCTCGGCGCGTTGATTGGTGGCTTGCAGAAGCGCCTGATCAGCAGTGTCACCGGCGCGATTCCACACGTGGTCATCCGCCAGCCCGAGCGACAGCCAGTCGCGGTGTGGGATGTTGCCAGTGTGCCAGCTGGACAGGTCTATCTGGGCGAGCGCATCAAACTGCAACAGCAGAAACTGAAGATTGAGGACTGGCAGACGTGGCTTCAGCGATTGCCTTCCTACAGCGACAACATCCGCGCCGTGTCGCCCGTGGTGGAGGGACAGGCGTTCCTGACGCGCAATGAGAAGCGCAAAGCGGTGAGCGTGGTGGGGATGTTTCCCGAACTGCACAACGGGGTGGTGGACATCCAGTCCAAACTGGTGCGAGGACGCTTTTTCGGCTTAAACGGCGGCGAGGCGGTCATCGGTTTTAAGCTGGCGGATGAGTTCGCCCTGCGCCTCGGCGATAAAATCCGCGTGCTTGGTCCCGAAGGCAACGCCGCGACCTACACCGTGGCGGGCATTTTTGACACGGGCTTCAACCTGGTGGACAGTTCTACCATTTACATCACGCTTCGCGACGCCCAGAGTCTGTTCGGGGTCGGTTCAGCAGTAACCAGCATCGGTCTCAAGTTGCGCCGCATCTTTGAAGCCGAAGACCTGGCGCAGAAGATTGCCCAGCAGGTTCCCTACGAGACGAACTCGTGGATGAAGGACAACCAGCAGTTGCTGAGCGGTCTGCGTGCGCAGTCGCAATCTTCCAACCTGATACTGGTATTCACCACCATTGCGGCGGGGTTCGGCATCGCCAGCATCATGATTACTTCGGTGGTGACCCGTTTGCGGGAGATTGGCATTCTGAAAGCCATTGGCGCAACGAACCGCCAGATTCTGCAGATTTTCACGCTGGAAGGAACGTTGCTGGCATTTCTGGGGGCGGTTGCGGGCGCGGTACAGGGAATCGCCCTGAGCCTTGCCCTGTACCGCATTCGCACCACCGTGAGCGCAACTGGGCGCACCGCCGAGGTGTTTCCTTTTGACCTGACACCCGAACTGGTAATCCGCGCGGTGGTGATTGCGGTGATAGTGGGGCTGATTGCTTCGTGGTATCCCGCATGGCGAGCCTCGCGAGTGAACGCCATTGAGGTCATTCGGGGGGTATAGCGATGCAGCAATCAGGAGGCGATATCGTTTGCCGGCTCGAGCACGTGGACAAGGTTTATGAAGGGGCAGTGCCCACACCCGCCCTACTGGACATCAACCTGCAGGTGCAACGGGGCGAGTTTCTGGTGGTGCTGGGAGCATCGGGTTCGGGCAAGACCACCCTGCTGAACATCATCGGCTTGCTGGATACGCCCACCTCCGGAAAGGTATGGATTGCCGAACGCAACGCCGAACAGATGGACGAGGAGGAGCGTGCCGCGCTGAGGAGCCGTTACATGGGCTTCGTGTTCCAGTTTCACTACCTCCTGCCCGAGTTTACCGTGCTGGAGAACGCCTTATTGCCCTGCAAAATTGCGGGCAAGCAGGTGGAGGAGCAGAATCGGGAGCTAGTGAAGGAACTGCTGCACCGCGTGGGGCTTGGCGACCGCCTGAACTACCGTCCCTCGCAGCTGTCGGGGGGACAGCAACAGCGCGTGGCTATCGTGCGCGCACTGGCAAACAACCCCGAGCTGGTGCTGGCGGACGAACCGACAGGCAATCTGGACAGCAAGAACGGCTTCGCGGTGTTTGAGATGATGCGCTTTATGAACCGCCAGACGGGAACCGCCTTCGTGGTAGTGACGCACGACGAAAGGCTCGCTCAGGAGGCAGACCGTGTGGTGGTTCTGGAGGACGGCAGGATAGTAAAAGACATGCTTCAGCGTCCTGCTCAGACCCACGAGCTATAGGTCAAACACTATCTCGTGCTCCGAGACACCGCTCATGTAGAACCGAGCCACCTTGCCTGCCAGTTTGTCCGTACCGTGCTCTTTCGGATCGCCAATCACCTGCGGATACCACTTTCCGCCGTCCAGAATCTTCACGGGTTTGCTCCAGCTTCTGGGGTCAGCCAGATTGGCGCTGAAGCTGACGTAGATGCCCTCCTGCACCCAGCCTGCGCCCTTCGCGCGGTTGAGGAGCATCACCCACTGCTTCAAATGAGTGTTCCAGTGCACGGAAGGTCCCCAGAAGGCATCACAGTCGGCACGCATCCAGTCAGTGATTGCAGGAAAGATGGGGGTGACTTTGCCTCCCAAACCGGGTTCGCTCCACTTGCCCTGATGCCATTTCCAGACCTTGCCCACCGGTCTGTCGCGGTGCGCCCACTCCATACGCGCCATCGCGACGCCCTGCTCCTCCACCTTACCCGCGTAGTTGCCGAAGAAGAAGTAGAGGTAACGCTCTTCGGGGTCAAGCATAACGCAAAAGTCGCCGTGACCGCCGGCAAAATAGCCGTTCTGGGCGTCACAGCGCAGGGTTCCTTCGGGAGCGGTCAGCACAAAGCCGAGGTCGTGCCATGTTTTGCCGTCGTCGCGGGAGACGATGGCGCCAATGGTGGGGGCAGTGAGCGTGGTGCCCGGGCACAGCCCCGCCGGTTCGTGATGGTACCAGCCGTAAAGCGTGCCGTCACGCGCAAGGATAGTGCATTCAATCCACCGCCCACCGTTGAGCGTGTTGTCGAACTGCACCGGCTGCGCCTCGCTCAGTTCAAAAGGCGATTTACCCTCGCTTCGGTAGGGATGCCCGGTGGACATGAAGATGACGAAACGGTCGCCGCGCCAGTGGCAGGGGCTGTTCGAGTCTACCCCGGCGGGCAGACGGTGCTGGGAGGCTGGCTGCAGCCTCACGCGCGGTATGGATACCATTTTCAGGGTTCCTCCTTTATCTCAACGCACTGTGTGTCTATTGTAAGGCAAGAAGGGTGGGCGTGTAAACATAAACAGGGCGAACCATCGCGCGTCAGATTGGCTGGGTTACAGTTCCAGAATGCGCACCGGGTAATGTACCCCATTGACGGCAAGCCGCCTTGCCTGGGGGCTGTTGCGGGAGATGTGCACCTCTCCAGAGGCAACCCAGTAAAACGGAGATTCCGCGTGGGGTGTTATTGCGTTCAGTGAAGGCGCGGAGTGGGCAAGCCAGCTCTTAAGCCAGCGGAGCTTGTTCAAAACACTATCTACTTCGCCCGTTCGCGCGGGATGTACCTCGACCCAGATGGCGACCTCCTGCTCCGACCTGCGTAGTCCGATGCCGTAATCCCAGCGAGGTTCTTCAGGATAGCTTTCCCGGAGTGTTTCGTCCAGCGCGATGCTCCCTGTCAGCCTCCTGGTGTCCGAGCACCGGACGCGGTGACTATCACTGCCCAGCGCCTGAAGACCGGGTTGCCATGCTGACGCAACAGGTTCGGGAGCACTGGCGACGGCTTCTCGAAAAGTCTGTATACCACCCGATTTCACCCTTGCGTACTCCGCGCCACCACACGGCTGACGATTTCAGACACGTTCGCGCTGAACTCGGTCAGGCCGCCCCATCCTGCTTCAGCTGGCTCCTCCGAGGCGGGGTCAAGCCCGCTGATGTCTCGCACCTGACCATCTGGCTGGAAATAGAAGACCGCGTATTGTTTGGTCAGGAGGTCGCCTGCCCAGCGGCTCATGGAGGCGTCCAGACCGAACAGCGCGCGCACATCAGCTTCTGTGCCCTTATATCGTTGAAACGTGCGCAAAGCCCACAGGATATCCAGCACGTGCGGAGAGTGCGTGGACACACAGACCCGATAACCGCGCTGGAGAAGCTCCAGTATCAGCAACATGACCACCGATATCGCGTTGGGGTGAAGCCCCATCTCTGGCTCCTCGATAACAACCCACTGCAGGTCCTTTCTTCGGGTCACTCTGGAAGGAGGCAGGAGCCAGTATAGTCCCAGCAGGAGAGGCACAAACTCACGCTGTCCCGATGACCACACCAGAAACGGCAACGCCTTCCCGTCCGGTGTCTGAAGCACCACACGCCTCTGGAACCGCTCCGTGTCCAGATGCAGTACCATGCCCCTGAAGACGTGCTCTTCAATCAGCCCTCGATATTGCTGTTTGAGCCGCCCTTTCGTGGGAAACAGGTCTTCGCGTTGTGCGAACTCAGTCTGTACCAGCTGATGCAGGGTTTCGCTGAACTCGCGCACAACGAACGGGTCACCGGCGCGATAGTCGGTGAAGGGGCGCGTCAACCCATCGCGGATGGTAATAACGCGCTGAGCCGGGATATAAAACATCTTCTGCGCAGAGCTCTGGGGAACACGACCACGCGGCTCAGTCAGTTTCGTCCAGTCCACGGGTTTGCCGTCCTGCTGTACCTCTGTCTGCTCGCTGTACAGGGCAGACATGCCCTCCCCAAAATAGACTTCGAACAGATCCTCTGGGCTGTTGCCCCAGCGGATGTTGAACCGCCTGAGCTCCTGCCGGATGGCGTTTCTGTCTATCAGCAGTTTGGCGACCTGAAGGAAAAGGCTTTTGCCTGTCGCCTGCGGACCCACCAGCAGGGTGAGGTCGCCAAACTGCACTTCTCCGTGTTCCACAGGACCCAGATGGCGCACAAGGAGCTTCTTCATGGAGCACCCGCCTGTAACTTCTCGCGGTCAATAATGTCGCACGGGATGGGCACGACCTTCGGCACCTGTTCGCCGCGCAGGTGTTTCGCCACCATCTCCACCACCGTGCTCCCGATTTTGCGCGGGAACTGCACGGCATCCGCCTTCAGGGGGCTACCCCGCAGGATTTCGCGCCGCGCCTCGGGGTCGCCGTCGTAGCCCACAATCACCACGTTCGTGCGCCCCATGCTTTCTACCGCCTTCAACGCGCCTAACGCGGTGCTGTCGTTGATGGCAAAGATGCCCGCCAGGTCCGGATATTTCTGCAACATGGTTTCGGTGACCGCCATTGCCTTGTCGCGAACGCCATCGCCGGGCGGGCGATCCACCACCTGAATGCCCGGGTACTTGCTGATGGCTTCCATGAAGCCCTTCGTGCGGTCCTGAACGCTGGTGACCACCGGGTGGTCGATAAT
The DNA here is from genome assembly GCA_013314755.1 of Chthonomonadia bacterium. GTDB lineage: Bacteria > Armatimonadota > HRBIN16 > HRBIN16 > HRBIN16 > HRBIN16. The sequence continues at coordinate 72,142 of JABUFA010000008.1, read as the reverse complement.
CACCACCTTGCCCTTGCCCCCAAGTAGCTTTGCCAGATATTCGCCGGCGAGTCTGCCTCCCTGCACGTTGTCGGAGGCGACATGGCACACCACATCCCCACCCTGCGCGGCGATGTCGGCGGTGAACACGGGCACTTTCGCTTCGTTCGCCTTCTTCACCGCGCCTGCGATGCCCGCCGAGTCCACCGGACAGATAATCAGCGCGTCCACGCCGCTCGTCAGGAAGTTCTCCACCTGCGCGGTCTGGTCAGCCAGATTGAACTCCGCGCTTTGTATCAGCAGTTCAATGCCCTCCTTCCGGGCGGTCTCGCGCATGGCGGCTTCCAGCTCCTGATAGAAGGGGTGCTGTTTGGTTAGCAGGGTCACGCCTACCTTCCAGCGTTTGCCTTCTGTCGTTTGGGTTGTGGTGCTCTGCTGTTTGGCGCATCCCGATAGCAGAACCAGCCCCGCCAGCACCAGCCACACTCTTCTCACGGCGTTATCCCTCCTTCGTTCTGGGCGCGATTTCGGTGCCAGCCCAGCCCTCAATCAGTTTCACCACCGCTGTATGGTCCACGTCGCCGCCAATCTGCCGTTTTGCCATTTCGAACATCTCGGCGGCTAACTGCATCAGCGGCGTGGGCACATACACCTCGCGGGCGATGGAGACAGCGATACGGGTGTCTTTCGCCAGAAGCGCAAGGCTGAAGGTGTTGGGGAAGGCGCGGGTCAGCACACGCTCCGGGAAGTGTACCTCGCTGGCGAACGACCGCCCCGAGCTCACATTGATCACCTCCAGCGCGATGGCGGGGTCTACTCCCTGTTTCGCCAGTGCAACCAGCCCCTCCGCCGTGGCGAGCAGGTGCACCGCCAACAGCATATTGTTAATCGCTTTGACGGCGTGCCCTGCGCCCACGTCGCCCACGTGGAACACCTTGCCCGCAAACGCTTCAATGATGGGCAACGCACGCCGGAAGGTCTCCTCGCTCCCGCCAACCATCACGGTCAATGTTCCCGCCTCTGCGCCTGCCCTGCCGCCTGAGACCGGCGCGTCCAGAAAGTCACAGCCCACCTCGCGCAGGCTCTGAGCGATGCGCCGACTGTGGTTGGGGTCGCCGCTGGTGCAGTCTATCCACACCGTTCCCGCCTTCAGCGCAGGCAGAACCTGCCGGACAACCTCTTCCACTTCCACGCTGGTGGGCAGGCAGGTGAAGATGAACTCCGCCTGAGCGGTCTCCTGCAGGTTCTGCACCGCCTGTGAGCCGTACTGCCGGGCGTGCTCCTGCGCCTTCGTAGCGGTGCGGTTCCAGACGATGGTCTCGAAACGTTTGGCAAGATGTCCCGCCATCGGGTAGCCCATCATGCCCAGTCCGATGAACGCCACTCGGTTCGCCATGTTTACTCCTTTTCCTCCGTTGCTGGCATAGGTCTTCGAATACTAATCTGTGCGCTCCATTGCAGATTCGGCGCGAGCGCCATACTCAGCGTGTAGGTGCTGACGTAAAAGCCCTGAATGCGATAGCCGGGTTCAATGGTCCCCTCGGCAAACATGCGCGCCGCCGTCTCGCGGGCAGACTGCAGGTTGTTGTTCTCAAACCAGGCGTGCTCGGAAATCAGCTCGTAGTTTTCTCCCTGTCGGTACTGCATCTGCAGGGTAGCAGCTGGAAGCGAGCGGTCCCGTGCGCCACGTTCCAGAGACGCCGACCTGCCTGCCGGACGCAGGAACAGGCTTTGCCCTACGTAATTCCAGAGCAGTGCCTGCTGTTGCGGGGTGAGCGTCTCAATGGGCAGGAAGCCGTTTCGCAGTAACTGCGCTCGCTGTCCCGCGTTCAACCCCGCCCACAGTCGGAAGAAACTGTACTCAATCAGCGGGTTCGGGTCAAAGCGCAGGGTGTACGGACGTATCCACATGCGTAACTCGTGCAGAATGCCCATTGAGGAAGCGACCGAAGCGTAATCGTCCAGAGTGAGCTGCTGACCCTTCTCCGCCTTCGCCTCCAGAGCACGTACTCTCTGTTCGGGCAGCTCCGTGCGTCGCAGGAGCCAGTGTCCATAATGTTTTATCAGCAGGTAATCCCCCTCCACGCGCCACCAGCCCGGAGGCTGGGATTGTATGCTTCGGACAAACATCGCCTTCAGCCACTCTCCTACCGACTTCGCGCCTGCAGGGCTAACGGTTGATGGTGCCCAGCTGCAACGATAAGCGTCTGCAATCACCTGCACCCCTTCGCCTCCCCCTTTCACCAACTCCTCCAGCCTATCCGCCAGAGTTACAGGCTTAAATGCTGAAAGGGCCCCGATGGTCTGAATGTAGGAGAGGTGCGAAGTCAGCGGCAGGCGCAGGGGTGTCTTCAAGAGGGAGATTTTTCCCGCCTCCGCTTCCGGCGTCTGCCATCCTTTCCAGTAGCTCAGCAGAGGGTGTTCTTCCCCTCGCGTTGGCATTGCGCCGGGTCCAACAAAGCGAGGGTCGGGGAGAAATCCGTCGGGAGTAATCCGCCACATTGCCACACGCAAACCTGATGGCGGAGCATACTGTACTGCAATAATGATGCCAGTGGTTGAAGCGCTGCGTTCCCGTTCGGAGCGAAGGTACTGTTGCGTGAGCTCATCATCCAGGGAGAAGACCGGCACTACACTTTCCCGTGCCCACTGTACCGCCTCGGGAGGCAGTCGCCACGCGCCCGGCAGGTCCAGCGTGCTGGCAATAAACGTCTGCCCCTGCCAGAACGCCTTCCAGTGCTCCTGACGGAACTGCCGGAAGAGCCATCCCGCCAGGTAATCTGAGATCCGGGGAGGCATGGCGCCCGGATACAGCATGGGCACTGAGCCGGGGGCGATGGGTATCTCATTGCCTTCCGGCGTGCGTATTCGGGGTCCGCCCTGACCGAATATCTGCTTGCGTGCCTCTTCGGTCTCTCTCATCCACTGCAGGTAGTCTCTGCCGGCGTCCCTCATCAACCGTCCTTCAATATACTGCTGGGTCTCCCTGCGTGCCTGCTCCAGCTCCAGCGCCAGCAGTTCCTCTTCCCACCTCTGCGCCTGTGCTGTCTGCGACAGGCTGTAGCCCTCCTTCGTCCTGCGCCACTCGCCCATCATCAGCGTGGCGACATGGTTCAGCACCTCTACCGCCGGCTTCTCCCGGACGAACACGGTGAGTTTGTCGTTTGCCAGCTCGCGCCCGCAGGTCAGGTTCACCCCCGTCTGCTTGCCGATTGCACGCAGAAGGTCGGGGAGCAGAATCATCTTCTGCTGAACGGTGACCGGCTGACGCAGACGCTGTTCCTGGTCTAACGGATTCTCCTCTGCCCACACTGCGCTCAGGGCGAGCAGAAGAAGAGCCGTTACCAGCCACCTGTACATCTCCATCACTCCTCCAGTTGCATATAATACCGCTCCACCGTTTCGTAGTCTACGGTGTGGTCGGGCGTCATGCCGAGGCGGTCGTACAGGCTTCGTCGAGCACGCATATCTGCCAACAGCACGGCGCGGGCGTGCTTTGCCACCTCCTCGGCGACCTCAATCGGCACGACCACCACGCCGTCGTCGTCGGCTCCCACGATGTCGCCCGGGCGCACCTGCACCCCTCCGCAGGCGATTTTGGTCTGCACCTCTGCCACCTCTATGCGCCCGGGGATGATGGTGCGTCCCCGCGCCCGACAGCAGATAGGGGTGCGCTGAAGGGTGAGTTCATAGGTATCGCGGGCATAGCCGTCGGTGATGATGCCCACCGCGCCCGACGCGACCGCGCCCAGACTGTTGGCGGAACCCCAGAAGCCCACCTCTTTGCTCCCGCCTGTGTCGGTCACTATCACGTGCCCGGGCTGGATGAGCCCCTCGAAGCCAATGTGCCCTACCTCTTTGAACCAGATGCCGTGTGCGTTCACAATCTCTTCCGTAGTGTTCAGTTTCCACATGGGGCGGTTGGCGGGCACACAGCGCACGGTCAGCGCAACGCCCCAGAAGCGCATTCCGCTCCATAGCGGGCGTATCTCCGGCGACATCAGCGTCAGGTCAAAGTAGCCGATGCCGTCCAGCGCGTCGCACACGTCCACCACGCGCAGGTATTTGTACAGTTTGCACAGTGCGAAAGAGTCGGTTTCAGCCATCGTTCTGCTCCTTCCTATTTGCACCATATTGTTGGACCCGGCGTCGTGACACCGGGAGGCGGACTGTACCGGTGGACAGCAATATCGCCGGTTCCTTTCAACACCTCTCCTTCTGGCACGCGCTTGCCGCCGTCGTCTTTGCCGTCCACGCCGACGGAGTAGAGCAGGAAGCCGTTACTGCCCACCCGATAGGCGAAGCCCGCGCCCGTGAACGGGTCGACGTTCAGGTCGGCGACGCCAGCCTCCGCCAGCATTGCGGGATAGCGTCCGTGCCGCAGGCGATAGGCACGCACCGCCGCCGAGCAGGCAATCAAGCGCAGACGCGCCACGCTCACTGCCGACCTGTCCGCGTTTTTGGCGAACAGGATGGTGATATTCTGGTTCAGGGCGTGCGATGGCGTGCCGACCGCCTGCCGTTTCAGCAGGGGCTTTCTGGCTTCGGCGATGGCTTTATCGAACAGCCGATTCGCCTCTCGAGACGCGGAGCGCAGGTTCGTCATCCGTACCAGATAGCGGGAAAACGGCAGGTAGGATGCGGACCGCCCCGGAGGCGCCGTCACTAACACGTGCGGACTGCCCCTGTACATGGCATCGTACATGGCGAGGATGAACCGTTTCTCGCCCTCCAGCGCCTTCCAGAAGGGCACACGCACCTTCTCCCACTCGCGCACCACCTGCACCAGGCGGTCACACTCGCCAGCGGACAGCCTGTCAACCCCCTCCGCGAAGGCGGCAACGCCGATCGCAATCATCGCCTCTCCGACCAGGTAGGAGATAAACGGCGCACCGTTTCGGATGCCTTCCGCCAGCAACAGCACCGTGCGCAGGTCATCTATCGCCCTTGCGTGGTCGCCCTCCCGAAATGCCAGGCGGATGTCGGCGGATTCCACCCGCGCCCACGTGCGAAACGCGCTCGCCGACTCGGTAACAGCCCGAACGTCATTCGCATTCGTCACCACCGATGGCTTGCTCAAATGCCTGCGATACTCTCGCCGGATGGGCGCGTACAGCGCGACGTACTGACGCAGGGCGAGGATGTTCGCCTGGGGACTCATCGCAGATTGAGAGATTTGCGCCAGATTGGGGGTGCTTGCCTCCAGCTGGCGCGTCTTTTCCACCAGCTGCAGGTAGGCGGTGTAGGCGTTATCGGGTGGAGATGCGGGCGCAGGCGGGATGGGCACATCGGGCGGAGCCGTCCAGTAGAGGTAGAGAGTCGCCCCCACCATCAGCATGATAAGGACGAACGCACCGCACCCGATGAGCACGTTCCTGCGCATGTGCATACCGGTCGCTCCCGCAAACAGGTGTCCCGCCTCCGGAGTGTCACACGGCAACGGGAATGTCCTACCGTTTATTGCTTTCCCCCAATCCAGCCTGTTCTCCTGCCCTGCCGGCGGGGGCTGGCTCGGCGAGGCTCTCTAAACCGCGAAAGGACTGCGAAGCCCGTCGGGGAGAGCGTCTTCGCGCACAGGGAGCCACGAACGGTACACCGTGCCCATCGCTCCCGCGCTGGCAAAGTCGCACAAACGCAGGGCGCGCCCATCGGTGCCGGCAAATCGCAGAAGATAGAGCGGGCGGAAAGGCTCCGTCTTCTGCTCCTCCACATAGCGCAGGTTCGTCAGGCTGAGCGCGGGCACATCATGGGGGTCCATGGCGTTGAACCGCTGGTCGTACGCGAGCAGAATGGGACCCCGGTACAGCGAGACCTTCCCTGCCTGTTCGCGCTCGCCCAGCCAGGCGTGCAGGCTGAAGTCAAAGCGAATACGGACGGTATCCCCGCTGTGCCATGTGCGCTGGAGGGGCAGATACGCTCCGGGTTGCACATCCGGCACACGCTCCCCGTTGAGCCATACCTCCGTGCGCTTTGACCATTGGGGAATGCGCAGGCGAAGAACGAACTCTGTCGAGCGGTTTACCTCTACCGTGACCTGCACATCGGGGCGGCGCGGATAGCTGCCCTGTATGTTCAGCGACAGAGAGCTGCCGCGTTTCAGGGGCAACTGTATTCTACCTGCGCCGTAGTAGTTCAGGTTGACGCCTTCGGGGGTGCGCATCACCGCCCACTCGGAAAGCATTCCCAGCCCGCGCGGCGCGTTCACCGAACAGCAGTTCAGTTCGGGCGCTCCCTGGTGTGCTTGAAATACAATATCATGTGCCGAAGCCCGCCTTACTCCGTCCATGGGCGTGTTGTATGTCCACCACCTGCCTGAAGGATGCTGAGCTCCCAGCACGGCGTTATATGTTGCCAGCTCCAGCTCATCGGCGACGGTGGGGTCGCCCGTCAGGCGCAGGACGTCAATACACAGCGCCATCCAGGCAATCACACAGCAGGTCTCTATGGCGCGGGTGTCGTAGGGGTTGCCTACCGCCTGCTCCGCCGAGGAGAAGGCTCCGGTGTTGTGGCGGTCGGTCTTGCGGATACTGCGGTAGATATGCAGGACCGCCCTGCGGTAACGGTCGTCGCCGGTGATGAGGTACAGCTCGGCAATCGCCTGCACGTTGGGCAGGCTTTCCCAGCGCGGTTTTGGCGTCTGGTAGAACTCCACGCCGCGCAGAGCGGTGCGCACGTAATCGCCGGCGGGCGGCGTCTCCCAATCCTTCTCTATCTCCCGCACCATCTGCAGATAACGCGGATTGCCCGTCGCCTTGTACAGCAGGCAGAGCGCATGGCTGATCGCCATGTTCATCTCCTCTGCGCCTGCGCTGAGCACGCGCGTTCCGGTATCCAGAAAGCGCCGGCAAATCAGCTCAGCCGTTTTGCACGCCGCATCCAGTGCAGCTCTATCCCGCGTCTCCTGCCACCAGTAGAGCAGGCCCAGCATACAGTGGTAATGTCCCCACAGGTCCCAGAGAGGACTCTGTCCGTCGTGCGTCCTGCCGGTCAGCCTTTCCGATTTCGGGTGCGGACCCAGGTAGCCGTCCGCATCCTGTACCGAGATGAGTTCCCTGACAAATTGCTGGAGCAGAAGGCGCAGGCGACGGTCACGGCTGAGGCGGTAGCCCTGCACGGCGGAGATGAGATACTTGCCGGGGAACTCGCCCGCCCAGGGCACCAGCGCACGGCGGGGCTGGCGGTCGCGGTCGCGAAACATCTGGAGCATCGCCGGGTTTGCTGTGGGCGCGGTTAACAGCCATCCTTCCAGATTTGCCTGCAGGCGTTCACCAATCCAGTCGCCCAACTGAAAACGAGCGCCCTGCGGCGGCTCGCAAAAGGGAGTGGCAGGCATCGGCGCACCTCCACGGGATGGGTGATTTTACTTATAGATACTCTTTCGGGGGGACGGGTTCCTGTTTCTGCGGGCGTGAGAGTTACAGAGCGCGTCTCTCATCGTACTGAACAGTGTGGAGTGGTCAGACCCCAGCTTCCCCAAAAGGAATCGGCACATCGGAAGCGAAATTGTTCTGCACAGCAATCGCCCGAAAGAGTCGGCAAGGATGAGCATCTCGCGTTCAAAGCCTATTGTTGCGGTGATTCTGGCGGCAGGTCGGGGCACGCGCATGGGAGCCACCCACCTGCCCAAAGTGTGCTTTCCCATCGCGGGCGTGCCTGCTATCGCGCGGGCGGTGGAATCGTACGTGCGGTGCGGTATCCTCATGCACTGCGTGGTGGTGGGCGCAGGAGCAGAATCCATCATGCAGGTGTTGAAAGACCTGCCCGGTCATCGCCTGTACGCGCACCAGCCGGAACCACGCGGCACCGGGCACGCCACGCGCGTGGCGGTGGACCTGTTGCAGTCGCTGGGCTACACGGGCGATGTGCTGGTGGTGGCGGGCGATAAGGTGATTGAGGAACCTTTCCTCGCCCGACTGATAGACACCTTCTACACTACCCAGAGCGACCTCGCTTTTGCCACAGGGGACGTGGACGATTTTCCCTCGTCGGGGCGTGTGGTGCGCGATGCGGAGGGCAGAGTACGCGCCATCGTGGAGGTGTTTGACATGGCGCGGGCGCAGCTGCTGAACACTCTTCGCGAGAATGCACCCCTACCCGCCAAACAAGCGAAACGCCTTGTCGAGCGGTTCTTCCCGCAGGAGAGAAAGGCGGCGCGTGCGCTGGGCGACCTGTGGGAGACGATAGGGCGAGGCGAGACGCTGACGGCAGAACGCATCCCCCCGTGCGAGGGCATCCGGGCGGGCAACGCTCTGCTGTCTGTGGACAGCGTGGAGCAGGCACGCGAAGTCAACCTGTCGGTATACCTGTTCCGTGCGCCCCTGCTGTACCACGCATTAACACGCCTAAACGCCGAGAACGCGCAGGGCGAGGAGTATCTCACCGACATCATCGCCATTCTGGCAGAGGCAGGAGCCACCATCCACACCGTGCCTGTCGCCTACCCCGAGGAGACGATGGCGTTCAACACCCCCGAAGAGCTTCAGGCAATTGAACAGTATCTGCTTTCCAAACGCCGGATAAGCGTTCAGGAGCCTGCGCGCGGCACGCGCCCGGTCAGCGAGTGGTTACGTGCCTTCGAGATGCGCGACACCGCACTGATGAACCACCTTTATCAGACCTACGGCAGCGACCCTGCACTGATAGAGAGCAAACGTCAGCGTATCCTGTCCCTGCTGAGCCTGCACCTTCAGCGGTTTGGGGACCAGCCGGTAGTTATCGCGCGTGCGCCCGGGCGTGTAAACATCATGGGCAGGCACATTGACCACCAGGGCGGGCACGTGAACATGATAGCTATTGACCGAGACCTGCATGTGGTAGTGGGCTTGCGCTCTGACCGCCGGGTGTATCTGCAGAACCTGCGCCCCGAAAGCTTTCCGCCCCGCGAGTTCGGGATGGATGACCTTCTGCCCGGTTATCAGCCGGGCGCATGGGTGGAGTTCGTCAACAGTGCGCCGGTACTGGAGGCGGTGGCGTCGGCGCGGGGCGACTGGTCGCAGTATGTGAAGGCGGCGTGCGCGCGCCTGCAGGCGCATCTGGCGGACTACGTCCTGCCCGGCTTCAACCTGACCGCCGACGGAAACGTGCCCGTTGGTTCGGGATTGAGCTCCTCCTCCGCGGTGGTCGTGGCGACGATGGAGGCTCTGCTTCACCTGAATCGCTACGAGTTGCCGCCCGAGCAGTTTGTGGAGCTTTGTGGCGAAGCGGAGTGGTACGTGGGCACGCGAGGAGGCTCTGGGGACCACGCCGCGATGAAGTTCGCCCGGCGCGATTCGGTGGTCACCATGAGTTTCTTTCCCTTTCGCGTGGTGGGAACAACTGCGTTTCCGGCAGGGTATCGCCTGCTCGTGTGCCATTCGCATCAGCAGGCAAAGAAGACGGCTGGCGCACGGGACCAGTTCAATCACCGCGTGGCGTGCTATCACCTCGGCAGGGAGTGGCTCAAGCACACGTACCCACACCTTGCCCCGCGAATCCAGCACCTGCGCGACGTGAACACCGAAGGGCTGGGCATCTCCCTCGCCGAACTGTACTCCCTGCTTTCGCATCTGCCGGAAAACATCGAGCGCGAGCACCTGCTGGAACGCCTGCCCTCCGAGAAGGTGATGGCTTACCTGCGCACGCACGACGAAAAGCTGAATCGCTACCCTCTGCGCCCGGTGGTGCTGTTCGGGCTGGCGGAATGCGAACGGAGCCGCCGAACCGCCCAGCTGCTGGCTGAAGGAGACGTAGAGACCTTCGGGCTGTGGATGAACCGCTCACACGACGGAGATCGGGTGGTACGTTGGAACGCCGACGGCACCGATTACGAGGTGTTCACCGAAGACTGCTCTGACAGCGCTCTGCAAGAGCTGGTAGAGCGGGCGCAATGGGGCGACGGCGATGCCGACCTTGCTCTGCAGAGGGGCGCGTACGCCTGCAGCACCCCCGAAATCGACTGCATGGTGGATACCGCGCTGAGCGTGCCCGGCGTGCTGGGCGCACAGATACTGGGCGCGGGGCTGGGCGGATGTATTCTGGTGCTGGTGCGCGAGGACGCCTGCGAGGCAGTGCGACATGCTCTCACGACTCGCTATTACGCCCCCCGTCACCTGCCTCCCGAGATGTTTGTGTGTTCGCCTGTTGCGGGAAGTGAAGTGATAAACGGGTAAGTCGAAAAAGCCTTTCTTGCCTTCTCTGGACACACTGTCGTATACTGTAATAGGGTAATAATTCCTCTCGCACTATCAGGAGGTGTGCCGCGATGAGTGTGGGTATGGAGCTACTTACTCAGCGGTTGAAAGAAGGTAGTATCGACCTCACGTCCTCCCTTGTAGAACGAGCGTTGTGGAACGACGGAACCCGTCGCCTCATTATGGATTACCTGCTAAAGCGCATGGAGACGCAGGTCAACGATGACCCGCACCGACCATGGCAGGTTGTGCGTGATAAGATGGATGCAGCTCGCGCGATGACGCACGCCATCAATCGCGCTATAGAACGCAGACAGATCTCCCGTCATGTGCTCCGCCGGTTATTGCGCACGCTGGTCAGCGAGGTGTTGCTGGGAGGTGGGCAATCGGCGCGAGAGGCACGCCAGCGTTTCGCTCAGCGTCACGACGGCGGCTACCCTCCCGTTACAATGGTCATCAGTCCAACGAAGACATGCAACCTGCACTGTAAAGGCTGTTATGCCAGCTCCGATACCTCGCGAGAGTATCTTCCCTGGGAGGTAATGGAGCGTATCGTGACGGAGGCGAAACAGTTGTGGGGCTTGCGGTTCTTCACCATCTCGGGTGGGGAGCCGCTGGTATATCGCTCTGACGGCAAAACTCTACTGGACCTGGTGGCGCAAAACGACGACTGCTTCTTCATGATGTACACGAACGGCACCCTGATTGATGAAAAGATGGCTCAACGCATGGCGGAGCTGGGCAACCTGATACCTGCTATCTCGGTGGAAGGCTTTGAAGCGCGTACCGATGAGCGGCGCGGCAAGGGGGTGTTCCAGCGCATCCTGCAGGCGATGGCGAATCTGAGGCAGGCAGGCGTGCCGTTCGGCATTTCACTTACCGCCACCCGCCAGAACGCCGAGGAACTGCTCTCGGATGAGTTTCTGGATTTCTTCTTCGAGCAACAGCAAGCGTTGTTCGGGTGGCTGTTCCAGTATATGCCCATCGGGCGGGGCTACACGCTGGACATGCTGGTCACGCCTGAGCAGAGACTGTGGATGTGGCAGCGCACATGGTATCTCATCCGGGAGAAGAAGATGATGCTGTTGGACTTCTGGAACTGCGGGACGTTGAGCGACGGCTGTATCGCCGCGGGCAGACCAGAAGGGTATCTGTACATTGACTGGAATGGCAAGGTGATGCCCTGCGTGTTCGTGCCCTACTCGCCCGCCAACATCATGGAGGTGTATCGCCGCGGGGGCACGCTGGACGACATCTATGACCTGCCCTACTTCCGCGCGATACGGCAGTGGCAGAAGGATTACGCACACGGCAAGGGGTGTTCCTGTGAGCGCGGAAACTGGCTGATCCCCTGTTCCCTGCGAGACCACTACGCGATGGGGCGCAGTCTGATTGACCGCTATCGCCCTGAGCCGGAGGATGAAGCGGCTTCCGCTATCCTGCAGGACCCTGAATACTACCGGGGCATGGTGGAGTATAACGAGGCGCTCCGGCGGGTCTTTGAGCCGGTGTGGCGGCGCGAATATCTGCAGGCGGAAAGCCATGCACCGGTGCAACATGTCTGAACTGAGCATCAATGCGCCACAAGTCGCGAGCACGCTACAGCAGTTTATCCGCGATGCCGTGCAGGAGTTTCGTCGCGACGGCGCGATTGTCGGGCTGAGCGGAGGTATCGACTCGGCGGTGGTGGCGACGCTGGCGGTGCGCGCGCTGGGGGTGGATAAAGTGCTTGGGCTGATACTGCCCGAAAGAGACAGCCATCCCGACAGCGCGCGCCTCGCACGCCACCTCGCCGATACCTTGGGAATCGCCTGCGAAACCTTCAACCTGACGCCTCTGCTGGAAGGGATAGGGGTTTATCGCCTTCTGCCGCTTCGGTGGATTCCTTTCCGCCGCCTGCGTGAGACGATGGTAAGATACTACTATTCCCGGTTCGGCAGCCCGCCGGGCGAGGGGGAAACGCTCTTCTCCGCCGTAATGGTCGGCACGCAGGGGTTGGAGTCACCGTGGCTGAACGAGGGCGTGGCGTACCATCGGTGCAAGGTGCGCCTGCGCATGGTGCTGTTGTACTACTACGCCGAGAGGCGCAACCTGCTCGTGCTCGGCACCGATAACCGCACGGAGCTGGCTATCGGCTTCTTCGTGAAGTACGGCGATGTGGCGGCGGACGTGGCTCCGCTGGCGCCGCTGTACAAAACACAGGTGCGTGCGCTGGCGGAGTACCTGAACGTCCCTCAAGAGATTATCGCGCGTCCCCCCTCGCCGGATGTCCTGCCGGGGCTGAGCGATGAGAGCGCAATCGGCATGGACTACACTACGCTGGACCGCATCCTGTGGCGACTGGAGCGGGGAATGGACATCCAGACCACCGCCCACGAGGTGGGAGTCACCCCCGAGCAGGTTCAGTATGTGCAAACACTGAGACAGCGCGCCGGGTTCCTGCACAGCCCCGCGAAAGTGCCCGCACTGTGAGTGATGCCTACTCGCCCCGTATCCAGTCTATCTCCACGACGGTGTTTGGTGCGGAACCCGGGTCCAGGCGGATGGCGGTAATGGTCTGTCCGCGCCACAGGGGATGCTCGCCCACCGGAAGCACCAACTCATGCCACGCGCCGTCCAGAGGCAGTTCAAAACGGATTACCTTTGTCTCGTCATAACCGGGAGAGCTGGCTGTCGTCCAGTAGAACTGACCGCCTCTGCCTCCGGTTCCCCGCAGGCGAATGCGGATGCGCCTTATGGCGTCGCCGTCGAAGCGGCACATGGGGCGTATCATATAGGGGTCACCGCCGGTGGAGCGCACCTTCAGCACCCCTTCGTCCACCTCCAGCGGCTGCAGGTCGTTGGCGGCGTCCCAGCCCTCTGTGTGCTCGTCGAACTCGAAGCGCAGGACAGTTACCGGACCGGGCAATGCGGGCACAGCCGCCCTGCGCACGCCGCGTATCTCTATAGTGACCTCGGCATCAGTGTTCACGCGAATGATAAGCGCGTGGTGCTGAGGCGAGTATCTCCAGCTGGGCTCGCGGGTAAAAGCGCGCTGAGCCTCCGGCAGAGCCTGGCCGTTCAATGTAACCGAGGCTGGACGTGTCACCCCACTCACCAGCACGCTGCCCGCTTCGCCCGTCGGATGGCGCAGGACGATATGCAGAGTATCAGCTGTCTCGCGAACCTGCATCTTTGCCGCCCGGCTGGTGATGCGCACTCCACTGGACAGGCGAACGGTACGAGGTTCCTCCTCATGCCCAATGAAGTGGTAAACGTTCTTCAGTATCTGGCGAGGCGGGAAATCCCACGCGGCGCGCACGTCGGTAATGGTGTGGTAGCTGTCGGGCCAGAGGGTGAGGTTCTGCCCAGAGGCAGACTGCTGGTACATGGCACAGCGGGTGATGCCCAGAGCCATCTGTCGCCACAGCGGGGGCGCGTTCTTATCGGTTTCGCACAGCTTCAACAGCGCGTAAGCATAGCGTAAGCCGTTCCACTGCACGATGTTGCCAAACCAGCTGACCATATACAGACTCGCTCCGAACACCGGGATGGAGCCATAGCGCATCCACGGCTTGCCTGGCGCGTTCCAGACGTACACGAACGGCAATCCCGCTCGCGCCCAGCGGCGCGCCTCCGCCAGCCATCGCCTGTCGCCACTGAACCAGTAGCCTTCTAAGTAAGCGTCCACGGCGTCTGCCGCCGCGAGGATGTCGGGCGTGTGCACCGGAACCTCCCAGACCTGCGCGGCGCGCGGCACCGTGAAACGCCGCATGAACTCCAGCGTCTTCGCGCCCGCGCGATAAGCCTCCTCACTGCCGGAGAGGCGTGCATAGCGCAGGATTTCATAGGCGTTGCGGGCGCAGGTTCCCAGCTCCACCGCGTCTGGAGGTCCTAACAGATGATAGTCATAGCCCTTGAACACGCCCTGGTCGCGCCGGTCGGCATCAAAGCCCCACGAGCCATCGGGGTTTTGTGACTGTATCAGTTCCAGCGCGCGAGCACGCAAAAAGGCGAGGCTGTTTGCCGGGTCGCCATGCTCGAACTGCATGTCCTCCGCCTGGGGCGTGCTTATCCGACTCACTGTGCGGTCCACCAGCGCACGCCACTTCGGGGCGTCGGCATGTTGCGGGAGCAGGGTCAGCGCTTTCAGCAGGTCATACACATAGTCCGCACGGAAAGCCGGGTGCGACCAGATAGCGGGACCGCCCTGAAACGGCAGCCAGCCCTGCTCGTCGGAGACCCACAGCGGATCGGTGTATGCGGTCATGCTCCACGCTATCTGCTGGAGGTCGCTCCCCTGCGGGGCGGGCAGAGGCGGGTCGGCGGTGAACAGGGCGAATCAGCGGTCTATCACGCTCAGCGCATCTTTCGCCTGCGGGTCGGTGACCACCACTGCGTTCAGGCGTAGAGAGTCGCCATGCGTTACCACGAAGGGCTTTTGGGCGGTCAGACGGTTCTCTCCGAGACCTGTGGGCACATTGGGCGCTATCAGTCCCAGCCGGTGGGTGGCGGTTCCTTTCAGCCGGTCGGGCACGGCAAACACGGGCTGAGGCAGAGCATGTTCTCTACTCCAGCGGTCGTGCACGTTCCACAACAGCCCCACCACGCCCACTGGTGTCCTTACGCCCATCGCGGGAATGGTCACCTTATGCGGATGGGGTACGAAGCGGATGCGGTCAGGGTGGTCGGCGGCGATATCGAGGTCGCTGCTGCTCACTTCGTCGGCGACCAACCACTCCAACCCGGGGAAGAGGGCTTCGCTCTTGGCGTCGGCGGTGCTTCCATCGCCTGCCAGCAGAATAGGTCCCTCGAACGCCAGCACCTGTCGCGGTCTATCGGGTGCACAGGCATATTCCAACCTCAGCGCATACCTGTCCAAAACGCTAACCGACAGGGTGAACGTCCAGCGTGCGCCGGCGCGGTCGCGAGCGCTCCCGGTGAGTAGCCGATGCTCCTTTCGACCACGGGAAATCGGTATCCCGTAGCGCGGGAAGAGCCGCTGCACCGAACCATCCGGCAGACGCACCACCACACTGCCTAAGTGAGGCATTCGCGCCATCAGTCGGTTGCCGACGCGCAGTTCGCCAACGATTCGGTCAGAGCCGCGTCGTATCCACAACGTGCCTGCCACATGCTCCGCTGGTCTATTCAGGGCATCCGTCACGATAAGCGAGGCGTTCGCCTTCTGCGTGGATTCTCCTTTGGTCGGCAGATGGCAGACTACCTGCCACTCGCCCAGCGACCTGCCCGCGCGTATCTTCCAGCGTACCTGCGCCTTTCTGCCGGGCGCAATGGCGGGCACTCGCTGTGTGGCTGGCGAGAGCAGGCTCAGCGTGCGCCCCGTCACCACCTGAGCGGACAGAGCAATTCCCTCCGCTATCGCGCTCCCACGGTTATGTAATGTCGCAATAACCTCTGCCGTCCCCCCGGGCGCCACCATGGCGGGCTTCATCAGCACGCTCTCCAGATCCACGCGGGGCGACAGCGCAAACTCGTCCTGCACGGTATCCGTGCCGTCGGTAGCGGTCAATCGCAGGGTGGCGGGTTTCAGCACGCCTTTCACCAGCCATCGGTACACGATTCCGTCGCCCGGGGCGATGGCACGCGCCTGCGGAACGCGCAAAGGCTCTACCTGCCATCCTTCAGGGACGCGAATCTGCACCTGCACGGGCTGGGCGGGCGCGTCGCCGTTGTTGGTCACGCTGGCGGTGAACATCCCTGCGCGATGCGGAGTAGACCGGTCGGGATAGAAGTGCATCTTTTCAAACTGCAACACCGCGCCCACCTGCGCCACGTACTCCATGTCGTCCACAATCAGCACGGCGGCTCCGCCCGTCAATCGCACGCCCACATGCACCCATTTGACCTTTGGGTTATCGGTGAAGTCGTATACGAGCTTGCCCTGGTGCCACCGTCCATCGCCCGCATGGCGAAGCGGTATCTGGTAAATCGCGCGCGAAGAGCCGGTGTCCTCAAAGGGACGTGCGCTCATGGGGATGACCTGAATGCTGACCGACGCGCCCGGCGAAGCGGAGAGCAGTTTATACCAGAACACGATGCCCCCTTTGCGTTCGGCAAGCATCCTGCCCTGCTGTCCGCTATCGGGTTGCCAGTCCCGGTTCAAGCCGATTTCGGGTGGCACGTTGCGCCCGGTGCCGCGTTCAAAGCGCAGGGCGTATCTGCCGGAGTGCGCATCGGTGGTTACCGTAACGGTTTCGCCCAGCAGTTGCCAGTCTATCGGTCTGCCCTGTGTGTCCAGCAGTTCAAACCCGCCGTTGGTGAGGGGGTTTTGCGCCAGGCAGAGCGCACAGCAAAAAACGAGCAGAGCCGCCATTGCCCGACCCATCTTCAGCCTCCTGTCAGCGATGCACTCTGTACACCACTCTTCGTAGCGTCGGCGCCCTTTCCTGCCTGCGACGTCTGAATTGCTGTTTCGCTGAAGGAAGCGATTCTGTATCGTGAATGCGTGCTCTGAGCTATGACATGAGACGCTGCTTGTCTTGACAAAGCCTTTGCCTTCTGATAACTTACTACTTGCGAGGTTGACAGTGCCCGGATGATAGAGCGAGCTGCTGCCGGCATAAGTCGTCTCGGCTTCTTTCAACTGGCTGTAAGAGATAGCCTGCACTTGAGCGCAGGATGAGGGAGAGAGCATGGCATACACTACCAAGAATGAAAAGGTGAGTGAGACAAACACTTTGTTTGCAATGGAGGATGCTGGTCAAGCCGACCAGATAAAGTCCATTTCCGATTGCGAGCAGAGGCAAACCTACACCATTGAAGAGGTGATGAATGGCGTTATCCTGGGTGACGCACTGAAAGTGTTGAAGAAACTGCCTGAAGAAGTGTTTGATATGGTATTCATCGATCCTCCCTACTTCCTGCAGCTTCCGAAGAAAGAGCTCAAAAGGTGGACGGTTAAGACCGTTGTAGAGGGCGTTGACGACGAGTGGGATAAGTTTCCCTCTTTTGAGGCTTACGATAGGTTTATCAGTGAACTGCTGACCCAAGTAAAAAGGGTCATGAAGCCCAACGCAACCATCTGGGTAATAGCAACGTATCACAGTATTTTTAGGATAGGCAAGATCATGCAGGACCTCGGATACTGGATATTAAACGATGTCATCTGGGTCAAAACCAATCCGATGCCCAACTGGCTGAGCGTTCGCTTCACCAATGCCACCGAGACCCTGATATGGGCTGTGAAAGACAAAAACGCCAAGAAGTACGTGTTCAACAAGGAACAGGCAAAGCAGCTCGGCATTGGCAAGGTAGGGGCGAATGTGTGGGTGCTTCCGCTGTGCAACGGCAAAGAGCGACTGAAGGATGAGATGGGCAGGAAGGTACATTCCACGCAGAAACCCATTGAGCTGTTGAAGCGAGTGATTCTTACTTCCACCCATGAAGGTTCTCTAATCCTGGACCCTGTTGCTGGGGTAGGTACAACGGGATATGTTGCTAGGGCACTCAACAGGAACTTTGTGTTGATTGAAATCAACCCAAAGTACGTGGAGTGGATCCAAAAAAGGTTCAACCATCCTCTGAAAACCATAGACCTTCGCCCGTCCATTGAAATGATAGCCAGCCAACACCTAAATGTAGAGGAAACCGAGGATGGACTACTCGAGATTTTGTGAAATAATGAACGTTTGCATTTTCGAACACGGCAAAAGAGACCTTCTTGAGAAGATTGCCGAGAGTCCAGAAAGATTCCTCGGGTTGTTCAGGCCATCAAAGCCCGAAACGAAGATACTGCAAAACTTGCTCCAGTCTCACGAGATAAGGTTCGGACGCGCGTTAGAGCAATTCATTGAGAATCTGGTAGAAGACATGGGGTTCTCGAACCTACCCAAGATCATTCATGTCGGCGAGGAGAAACTGTCTTTAGACCAGTTCTTTACAGACGGTTCAACCTGCTTCTTTATTGAGCAAAAAATACGGGACGACCATGACTCCTCGAAAAAGCGTGGGCAAATAGACAATTTCCGAAAGAAACTGGCGTACCTTTCCGTTCATTATAGCCCCCTGACCGGAATAATGTACTTCGTCGATCCTTCCCTTGCAAAGAACAGGGTTTATTACGAAAGCGAGCTGAAGCAGCTTGAAGAGTCGTATGGAGTTCCTCTTCACCTGTTCTATGGCAAGGACATTTTTGCATTTCTTGGTAAGCCAGAGTACTGGGACATGATGATTGATTGGTTAAAGCGGTGGAAGGAAGATATTCCCATGATACCTGAGATAGACTTCGATTCAAATCCGGAGAAAAGCTTCTGGGAAATCAAGGACCTGCCTGTTAGCCGATGGCAGAAGATACTACAGAAAGATGAGCTGTGGGAACAGGGGATTATCAAGGTACTATTCAGACGTGGCGCCACCCTGACGCGACTGGCAGAATATTTTCTCGCGCGACAGGAAAGCGAGTACCAAGAAGTTGGCAAGCTACTTCAGGAGAGAGTAGAGCGATACTATCGGTCTGTCTGATTACTGCTCCCCTGCACGAAGCCAAGAATCTCAAAGGTGAGATGCTTCACTTCTTTTCAGCGTGACAGGGGATGACCTATACGGTCATAATATACAACACCATTCCCACATAACACTCCCTTAACAATCGCTCCTTTGCGCGTGACTTGACACACCGCCTCTCTCACGATACACTAGCAAAGGATTAAAAAGTAAGGATTCTGGAGGTTACTGCTCATTGGGAACGGCATATACTCCCGGTCTGGCGGTAAGTGCTCATGCCCTGATCCGCAAAACGCGACGCCTTCCCCTGAAGGGAACGGTGACGGTGCAGGAGGGGCAGGAGGTCACACCAGATACGGTTGTCGCCCGGGCGGAGATACCGGGCATTATGCAGACGGTTCGAGTGGCGGAACAGCTGGGTGTGCAACCGGACGAGCTGCCCCGGATGCTGAAGGTAAAAGTAGGCGACGAGGTGCAGGTGGGCACGGTGATCGCCGAGTCGCGCGGGCTGTTCGGTTTGTTCCGCAGTGAGGTCAAATCGCCCATTGAGGGCACGGTGGAGCTTATCTCCGAAGTGTCGGGACACGTGGGCATCCGGGAGAAACCCACCCCCTTAGAGGTGAGGGCATACATCGCGGGCAAAGTGGTGGAGGTTATCCCGCAGGAAGGCGTGGTGATCGAGACGCACGGCTCGCTGGTGCAGGGCATCTTTGGCGTGGGCGGCGAGCGACTGGGCGAAATCAAAATGCTGGTGAACAGCCCCGATGAGCCGATCACCGATGGAATGATAACTCCCGACCTCGCAGGCAAGGTGATTGTGGGGGGCAGTTTCATCTCGGGTTCCGCTCTGCGCAAAGCGGGAGAGATGGGCGTTGTGGGTATCGTGGTGGGCGGCACGCTGGACACCGACCTGGTGGAGTTTCTGGGCTACGATATCGGCGTGGCTATCACCGGGCATGAAGACATCCCGCTGACGCTTATTCTCACCGAAGGTTTCGGGGAGATTCGGATGGCACAGCGCACCTTCAACCTGCTTCGCAGTCTGGAGGGCAGGATGGCATCCATCAACGGCGCCACGCAGATTCGCGCCGGCGTCATCCGCCCCGAGGTGATAGTACCCCGTCCTGAGCTGGCGAACGAGCCTCTGCCGCGCGCCGCGTTCGAGGCGCAGGTACTGGAGGTCGGCAGTCATATCCGCATCATCCGCGAGCCGTACTTCGGCAAGCTGGCGACGGTGACCGCCCTGCCGCCGCAGCTGGTGGAGATACCTACCGGCGCGATGGTGCGCGTGCTGGAGGCGCAGCTGGAGGACGGCGAGCGCGTGGTGGTTCCCCGCGCCAACGTAGAGATTATCGCGGAGTGAGCAGGGAAATGCGATGAAAGCCCTGGTCGTGGACGACGAACAACCGTTGCTGGACGCCCTGCAGTATGCGCTCCAGCGCGAGGGGTTCGAGGTCATCACTGCAACCGACTCCGAACAGGCAATCCAGCTCTTCAACGAGCAGAACCCCGACCTGGTCATTCTGGACGTGATGCTGCCCACGCGAAGCGGCTTTGAGGTCTGCCAGATTCTGCGCAAACAGAGTAACGTGCCCATCATCATGTTAACCGCCAGAGGGGCAGAGGGCGACCGCGTGGTGGGGCTGGAAATCGGCGCGGACGACTACATCACCAAGCCGTTCAGCATGCGCGAGCTGATGGCGCGCATCCGGTCGGTGATGAGGCGGGCTTCAGCCTCCTCCGCTCCCGCCGGTCCCGTGTTGAAAGCGGGAGACCTCACGGTGGATGTCAATCAGTATGAAGCCCGGCTGGGCGACAGGCTGTTGAACCTCTCACCTAAAGAGTTCGAACTGCTGCGCTTCCTGATGGAGCACCCCGGGCAGGTCTTTTCGCGTCAGACCCTGCTGGACCGTGTGTGGGGTGAAGATAAGTACATCGAAGAGCGCACGGTGGACGTACACATCCACTGGCTTCGCGAGAAGATCGAGCCAAACCCACGCAAACCGAAGTATCTGCTGACGGTGCGGGGAGTGGGCTACAAGTTTCGGGGATGAAGAATGATTGCACTATTGCCATGGCTGCTGGTGCTGGTGCTCGGTGTGGCGGTCATGGTGCTGGCGATTAAACTGCGTCGTACGGAGGAGCAGGTTGCCCCGTTAGAACAGCGATATGAGCAGACCTCGGCGGAACTTCAGCACTATCGCTCCCTGCTCCAGCATGTGATGGAATCTCTGCAGGACGCGGTGATGCTGGTAACGGCAGAGGGCGTGATTACCTCCGCCAACCCTGCCGCTATCCGCCTGCTCGGTGAAGGGCTTCTGGGGCGAACCCTGCTCCAGCGCACGCTGTGCTATGACCTGAACCTGCTTCTGACCCGATGCGTCCAGACACAGCGTCCACAACATGCCGAGCTGCAAATCAGCCATCCGCAGACGCGAACCGTTTTCGTGCGCATCCTGCCGCTGCCCACCGCTCCCGATGCCGCGGAATCGACCTATCTGGTGGTGCTGACCGACATCAGCGAACTGCGTCGTCTGGAACAAATCCGCAGTGATTTCGTGGCGAACGTCTCGCACGAGCTGCGCACTCCGCTGGCTTCGATTCGGGCGAACGCAGAGGCTCTGCTGGAGTCACCCCCCGATGACCCCGCCATCCAGCAGAGGTTCCTGAACACCATCGTGCATCAGACCGAACGCCTGACCCGCATGACGGAGGACCTGCTGGTGCTGGCGAAGGCAGAGGCACGCCCCGTGCCCCAGGTACAGAAGGTAAAACTGCACAGCGTGCTTCGTCCCCTGCTCGATCAGGTTCGCCCCCAGGCAGAGGAGGCAAAAGTGAGCCTCAACGTGGATGTGCCGGCGGACTTCACCATCTGCGCTCAACGTGACCATCTCGAGCAGATACTGTGGAACCTGATAGATAACGCCATCAAATACAATCGTCCGGGCGGGCAGGTGTTCGTCCGTGCGGTCAAACACCCGGACAGCAGTGAAATCATTATCGAGGACACCGGTATCGGCATCCCGCATGAGCATCTGGAACGGGTGTTTGAACGCTTCTATCGCGTGGACAAGGCACGCAGTCGCGCCAGGGGGGGTACCGGACTGGGTTTGTCGATTGTGAAGCATCTGGTGGAGGCACACGGAGGGCGGGTGTGGGTGGAAAGCGAGATGAACGTGGGCAGTCGCTTTGGTGTGGTGTTTCCTGATACCTGCCCGCAACCGAAGGAGAGTAACTCCGCCTCATGAGCCTGCTATCGCCCAACACGCTTTTGATGTGTTTTGCCTCGCTGGGGGCGGGCTTTTTTGACGCCATTGTGGGCGGCGGCGGGTTGATTCAGATACCCGCTCTGCTTCTGCTGTTTCCCCAGTTCGCCCCGGCGACGGTTCTGGGCACAAACAAGCTTATCGCCATCAGCGGCACCACGATGGCGGCGTGGCAGTACACCCGCGGCGGACACGTACAGTGGCGCAGACTGTATCTGCCCATCGTGGCAGCTTTTGTCGGCTCCGCACTGGGGGCGCGGCTGGCAACCTATCTCAGTTCCGCCGTCATGCGCCCCTTGGTGGTGGTGATGCTGGTGGCGGTGTGGCTGTATACCTGGCGGCGCAGGTCGCTGGGGGTGACCGCACATCAGCCCGCCACCGCGAAGCACCCTGTGCGCGTGCTGAGCCTGATTGCGCTGATATGCGGGGTATACGATGGCTTCTTCGGTCCGGGCACGGGCAGTTTTATGATGTTTGGCATGACCGCTCTGTTAGGGATGGACTTCCTCAGCGCAACCGCTCATACCAAAGTGCTGAACTGCACCACCAATCTGGCTGCGTTGATTACCTTTGGCTGGCAGGGACACGTGCAGTGGCTTTTTGCCGTTCCCTTCCTGCTGGCGAACGTGCTGGGAGGGTGGCTGGGCAGTCGCCTGGCGATGCGACAGGGCAGTCCCTTCATCCGCCGGTTTTTCCTGTGGGCGGTGGCGGCGATACTGGCGCGGCTGGTATGGGATATGTGGCGATGAGGTGGCATTGCATAGACCCCTCTCCAGACCTCTCCCCGACGCGGGGAGAGGATGGAAAGAAGCCCTCACCCTGACCCTCTCCCACAAGGAGAGGGAAACACGGAGTAAACCCCTCTCCCAGCCTCTCCCCGACGCGGGGAGAGGTGACCCCTCATGCTGGAGGGCGAACCTCCCGGTGAGCCGACCCTGCATAGCCCCTCCTGACCTCCCCGCAGGCGGGGAGGGACTCATACACGGCTCGGCAGGAGCCTCGCCCTCCAAAAGATGTTGTAGGGGCAACCCCCTGTGGTTGCCCAGTGACGCAGAACAGCCCCTCCTGACCTCCCCGCAGGCGAGGACGCACTGTCCCTGCTTGCGGGGGGATGACAGGGGGGCTATCTCGCGCGGGAGGGCTGGGGGTCAGGTGCCTATCGGTAAAGCGGCAACCCTGTTACAGCGGGTTCACCGGCTCGCCGTTGTGGCGCACCTCGAAATGCAGATGCGGTCCCGTCGCCAGACCCGTTGCGCCCACGTAGCCAATCACCTGACCCTGCTTGACCACCGCTCCCTCGCCAACCGCCAGCGCAGAGCAGTGCGCATACAGCGTAGCCACTCCCCCACCGTGGTCGATGATGACCGTGTTGCCGTAGCCGCGGCGGTAACCGGCGAAAATCACCTCACCGGCAGCAGCCGCTTTGATAGGTGTGCCGTACGGTGCGGCGATGTCCACGCCGTTATGCATCCGGTTGACCTTCAGGATGGGATGGTAGCGCATTCCGAACCCCGAAACAATTGCGCCGTTAACAGGGCGGATGAACCCTCCGCGGAACGGTTTCGCCAGCCGCGCCTGACCACGCGGGGTCTGCTCCATCGCGCGGAGCATGGCCGCAATCTGGCGCGACTCCTCTTCCCACTCGTCCAGTGCCTGTTCCTTCAGGGCGCGGTCACGGGCGATGTCCTGCAGAATCTCGCGCTTCGCTTCGGTCTGTTCCTGCAGAAGGCGCGTCTGCTGTGCCAGCTCTGCCTCCAGCTGGGCGATTTCCTGCGCCTGTCGGTCCAGCTGCGCCTTCGCCTGAGCCACCTCCTGCCGGTCCTGCTGGATGGCAAGCACCAGCCGCGAGTCCGCCCGGGCGATGCGCCCCAGCACATACGACCGGCTGATGAGGTCATGCACATCGCGCGAGCCGAGCAATACGCGCACCGTGCTGGCGTTGCCCTGCTGGTATGCCACGCGCACCCGACGCGCCAGCAGCTGCTGACGCTGTTGCAGACGCCCTTCCAGCTCTTTCAGGCGGGCGGCGGTTTTGCGCTGAAGGGAGCGTACGGCACTCAATCGCGCACGCACAGCATGTAGGCGTTGGCGGGTGGCATCCAGGTTCTGCTCGGTCGCCAGCAGGTCGGCGGTCACGGCGCGCTCGCGCCTGCGGATTTGCCGCACCTCTGCTCGAACCTGCCGGATCTGCTTTTTGACCCGTTCCAGTTTCGCCTGCAGTTCGGCTTTTTTGGCGGTGGACGGTTTGGAGGCTTGCTGGGGCGGCGCCGCCAGCGCCGCACACAAAACGGACAGAACAATAAGCAGGCTAATCAGCCATCCCCTGCGTAACCCCATGATACACCCCCTTTTCGCCTTACACTGCCTGCAGGTATTTTCGGACGGAGAGCACGCTGACCGCACCCCCTATCGCTGCGCCCAGCAGGGTCAGCACCAGGAACACCACCCAGAACGGCAAGGGCGCACCTCCCAGGCTGTCGATGAACACCAGCTTGCGCATCACGAAGTGCGAGACCAGCTGCGACACGCCCAGAATTAACCCGCAGGCAATCCACGCGCCCAGCACGCCCTGCACCACTCCTTCCAGCACAAACGGCGTGCGAATCGTGCCCGACGTGGCGCCGATGAGCTGCATGATACGTATCTCGCGCCGCCGGGCGAAGACGGTCAACCGAACCGCGTTGTAGATAATCACGCTGGTGGCAATCAGCAGAAGGAGCGTTCCACCGATGCCAATCCAGCGTACCACCGCCGCCACCGACAGGATGATGTCCACCTCTTCTTTGGCGTCGCGCACGGCGTCCACTTCCGGCAAGCTCTTCAGCCACGCGCTGACCGCTCCCGTGCGCGATGGGTCTTTGACCTGAATGATGAAACTATCGGGTAAGGGGTTATACGGCAGGGCGGCGGTAATCTCCTGCTGGAGCTCCTTCTGGAACTCGGGCCACGCCTGCTCCTTGGGCTTGAAGGTGACCTGTGCGATGTCGGGGTGTTTCTGTATCTGCTTTTGCAGTTCCAGCGCCCGCTCGCGCGAGACGCTATCCTTCAGGAAAACATCAATGGCGAACTTGGGCGGCAGGCTGTTTGCCAGGTTCTCTAACCTCCACACAATCAGCCCGAACCCGCCGAACACCGCCAGCGCCAGCGCCACCGTGCCGATTGCCGCTAAGGTCATCAAGCCGTTGCGACGCAGGTTCACCAGAGCCTCTTCAATCAGAAACTCCACGTGGCTAAGGTTCATGTGCATACACCCCACAGGGCACATCGCTGATGATAGTACCGCGTTCTAACATCACCACGCGCTTGCGCATCCGGTCAATCACGTATTTATCGTGACTGGCGACCAGCACCGTGGTGCCGCGAATATTGATATGGCTGAGCAGTTGCATAATGTCCCACGAAGTATCGGGGTCCAGGTTGCCCGTCGGTTCATCCGCCAGCAGGAGGGGTGGGTCGTTGGCGATGGCGCGGGCAATCGCCACTCGCTGCGCCTCCCCGCCCGATAACTGCGCCGGGAAGCTATTGCACCGTTTGAGCAGACCGACCAGTTCAAGAGCGTGGGCGGTGCGCTTGCGAATCTCCTTGCGGGGCAGTCCCAGCACGCGCAGGGCGAACGCCACGTTCTCCCACACCGTCTTGTTGGGCAGGAGTCCGAAATCCTGAAACACCACGCCCATCGTCCGGCGATAGTAGGGCACTTCGTGCGGTGGGATTTCGGCAACGTTGCGCCCGGCGACAATCACTTTGCCGGTCGTTGGCACGACTTCGCGCGTGATGAGTTTGAGTAGAGTAGACTTGCCCGCTCCCGTCGCCCCTACCAGAAACACGAACTCCCCCTTTTCCACGCGCAGGTTGATGTTCCTCAGCGCATGCACGCCGTTGGGATATGTCACCGACACTTCCTGGATCTCTATCATATCACAGTACCTGCTGGCGTATGATTCGCAACCCGGACGCGAAAACCCTCTCGGCAGGAACACCCCGCCCCGAAGGCGAAAGCGTATATGTCAATGTATTAGCAGAGGTGAGTAGCAGGTGAGAAAGGGAGTCGCCGCTCTGGTGGCGTGGGCGGTCCTGCTGGTTACTGCTCCAGGGGTGAACGCCCAGGGGCTGGTAGCAGGGCAGGGTATTTTTACCGACCGTGACGGGGGAACACATCGCTGGCAGGTAACCCCCGCACACAGCCTGCAATGGGACGGGGCGGTCTATCTGCCGGCGGGCGTGTGGTTCAGCCCACAGTCTCTGCGGGCGGATGCCACCGAAGCCGATTTCCAGCGCGACGAGCAGGTGCTGGATGCGCTCGCTCAGGCGGGGATAACGGACGTGTGCGTGGTGCCGCGCGAAGCGGGAAGCACCGTGCCCCCCGAGCGGTGGCAGAGGTTCGTGGACGCGCTGGAGTCGCGCAACCTCCGCTACGGCATCTCGCTGGGCGAGGCGGGTCTGCCCATCGCTCAGGGCTATGTGGTCGCGCCCGCATCCAACCGTATCGCCAACATCATCCAGAGCGGGGTGGTCGTCTTTCGCACGCCGTACGCCGATCATGCACTCACCTTTGTCGTGGATACCCATGATAACAGCGTGCTGAGCCACTCGCGTGCCAGCGTGGAGCAGGGTATCGGTCGCCTGCCCCTGCAGATATCGGAGGGCGTGCGCGCGGTGATGGTGGCTTATCCGCACCGTCCGCTGGCGGATTCGGCGGGGTTCGTGCCCGACGTGTGGGACGGCTACGACGCCTGGCGCGACAGCATCCTGCAGACGCTGGGCAAAGTGCGCTTTGGCAAGGGGCTTCGCTTCTTCGCCGACCCGCTCGGACGATGGACCCTGCCTTCGGATGACCAGGGCATCGTGCCGTCGTCGCAGATGTTTCGGCTGGGCTTCGAAGCGTTTCTGGCACGCAAGTACCAGACGCTGGAGAACCTGATGAGCGCGTGGGCGCTCTCCGAGCGCAATCTGGAGTCGTTCGCCGACGCGGCACGCCAGCTGGCGCTCTGGCGCGGTCTGAAGGGGCTCCCATTGCTCTACGACCTCAAAACGGGCAACCTGCGACGGGTGGAATCCGCAAGATGCGCCTACTGGACAGATGTCAGCCAGTATCTGCGCGAGTCTCTGCAGAACGCGGCGGACCGGATGGCATCGGTTCTGCGCATGCACGTGGCGGATGTGCCGGTGCTGTTAGGCTGGCAGAAGTTCCACCCGGTGTATGTCAGCACTCAGAACCAGCCGGGCGTGGACGGCTTGCTGGTGGTGACGTCGGAGCGCGGTTTCAACCTCGCCACGAAATCAATGGCTCTGGCGATGGGACAGGCGACCGAAAGCGTGCGCCCGACGTGGCTGGTCGCCCTGGTCACGCGCGACATCAAACAGGACTACGCCGATAGCCAGACCCTGCACAGCGAAGCCGAAACGCTGGCTCAGGCGGGAAGTCGGGGTTGGTTCTTCCGCGTCAGTGCGAACACGGTAGACGCGGCGGTTCTGCAGTGGCTCCGCTCTTTCCAGCAGTCCGCGCAGGCGAACGCCGAGTGGCAGAAACCGCCGAAGGTGCTGTTCTTCCCCCAGTCCGCTTCGGGCATCTGCGAGGTAAAGAAGCTGCCGGGCGACGTGTGGTGGCTTCCTTCCGTGCGCTCGGGAGCCATCGTCAACGTGGGGCAGAACTATCGCGCCTATCAAATCAGCACGCTTGGCGGTCAGCAGTACGTGATGTGGGCGGTGGACAGGGAGCGCAAAACCAGCTTCCGCCTGACCGAGCCGCGCGTGTTCACCGCGCAGCTGCCCGATGGCACGCCGGTCAAGGTCAGCGGCAAGGGGCGCAACTTTTCGATGAATCTGCCCACGGTGCCCGTGGTGTTTACCAACAGCGGCAGCCTGTTCCCCGTGGAGGCAGCGGAAGATGCCGTCAACGAGCTGGCGCGATTGATCAAGCTGGGCGAGTCGCGCCGTACGGATGTGGGCACAGCACGCTTCCGCTGGCAACAGGCTCGCGATAACCTGCGGTCGGGGCAGGTGTACACCGCCTATCTGCTTGCCAGCGAGGCATTGAACGAGCTGATCCAGCGTCTCGCGCAGTACCTGTGGATGGAGGCGGAAACGGCGGACGAGAGCAACTTCGACGAGGTGCTGGAACGCACCTGGGCAAGCGACGGCAAGGTTGTTCGCCTGGAGAACTATAATGACCCGCCAGCGCGCGGCTATTTCCTGCGTTATCGATTCGCGGTGAAAGAGGAAGGAAACTACACCATGTGGGTGGCGCGGCGCACCGAAGGCGTTTCACCGCTGTTGTGGAGCATCGACGACAACGCGCCCCAGCCCCCCGAAAGCAACGTGGTGGTCGGCGAGTACGGCGAAGGGTTCGGGTGGGCGCGCCTGGGAACGGTCAGGCTGTCGCCCGGATTCCACACGCTGGAGCTGAGGGTGGTGAATCGTGTGGGCGACACGAGCACGCCCTACGTGCAGTGGTGTGATGTGGTGCTCCTCACCGCCGAGAACATCATCCCACAGGGCACGGTCAAACCGCCGGTTAGGTAGGTTCATCGTATGGAAAAGCCTGCTTCTCCCACCGTGACTTTCTTCAAAGCCCTGCGCCAGGCAACGGGCGACGCCTACGACCGACTGGGCTTGACCCTTGCCAGCAGTCTGCTATGGTTTGCCATGCTGGGGGCTGTGTCCTTAGCAATCGGCACGCTGGTGCGCACCCAGCAGGTACTGGTGGTTCTGGCAGGGATCTTTGTGGGCGCAATCCTGCTTGCCGAGGTATGGACAGCTTGTGTGTACCTCGCCTATCGCATCGCCACCCGCGATGAG
Source organism: Chthonomonadia bacterium (assembly GCA_013314755.1). Taxonomy (GTDB): domain Bacteria; phylum Armatimonadota; class HRBIN16; order HRBIN16; family HRBIN16; genus HRBIN16. The sequence continues at coordinate 43,485 of JABUFA010000008.1, read as the reverse complement.
CCTTCCCTGCTGTGCTTTGTGGAGGCATGGCGGGGGCTGGGATGGAAAACGCTGTGGTTGTCGGTGATTCAGACCTTCGTGACCCTTGTGATATTCATAAACATGGCGTTGTATCTGCAGAGTCCGCTGGTGTTCATGCGCATTTTCGGGGTGGTGATTCTGTATCTGTTGCTGTTGTGGATAACCGCGATGCTGTATCAATATCCGCTTCTGGTGGAGCACATCTTTGGGGCCTACAAAGGCGAGCAGAGCAAAGCGAGCTGGCTGAGGCGGGTGCTTCGGCGGTCACTGCTGTTGACCATTGGCAACCTGCCGTTCAGCGCGGGGATGTTCGCCATCATCGCTGTGTGGGGCATTTTCTGCTTCTTCAGCGTGGTGGGGCTTGCGCTGATGTACTCCGGCTTCGCATCGCTGGCGGTGGTGTACTGGACGCGCGCGCTGTTGATAAACTACGGCGTGATTGTGCTTCCGCCAGAGCCGGAGATTATCCCCGATGAGCAGTTTCGCCTGCCCGATGAGTAAGATCAAACGAACAAGGAGGGTGCAAAGCGCATGTACGAGGTAACCTGTCTGGGCATCCTGGTTGCCGATGTCGTCGGGAAGCCGATTGACACCTATCCCGAGCGCGGTCGGCTGAATCTGGTGGAACGGATGGAACTGCACAGCGGCGGCTGTGCGGCGAACACCGGCGTCTCGCTGGCGAAGATTGGCATCAAAACGGCGGTCATCGGCAAGGTGGGCAACGACGGCTTCGGCGATTTTCTGGTGCAGGTATTGCAAAAGCACGGTATTGACACGCGCGGCGTGAAGCGCGACGAGAAGGAAGCTACCAGCGCCACGATGGTGATGGTGCACAGCGACGGAGAACGCTCGTTCCTGCACTACATCGGCGCGAACGCTGCCCTGCGTCTGGAAGATGTGGATATGGACATTGTGCGCCAGAGCAAGGTTCTGCATGTGGCGGGCGCGCTGGTGATGCCCGGTATCGACGGCGAACCAACGGCGGAGCTCCTGCGCCGCGCGAAGGAGATGGGCGTCATCACCAGCTTTGATACCGTGTGGAACACCAGCAGTGGATGGATGCAAACGGTCAAGCCCTGCCTGCCCTATGTGGACTACATGATACCCAGCATCGAGGAAGCGAAGATGCTCACGGGCAAAGAAGACCCGGAGGACATCGCGCAGGTGTTTCTGGACCACGGCGTGAAGGTGGTCGGTCTGAAGATGGGCGAACGGGGATGCTATATCCGCACCCGCGACGTGAAGCTGGCTATCCCCCGCTATCAGGTGCAGGCGGTGGACGCGCTGGGCGCAGGCGATGCGTTCGCTGCAGGGTTCCTGACGGGCGTAGTGAAAGGATGGGACCTGGAGCAGACCGGACGGTTCGCCAACGCGGTGGGCGCTCTGTGCGTGACCGCTCTGGGCGCTACCACCGGCGTGCGCTCGCTGGAAGAGACGCTGGAGTTCATGAAAAAGACGCCGATGGCTGAGAGTTAGGGTCACCCTGTACCAGAAGCAGGAACTTCTCTGCATTTGCAAGAAAAAAAGTAAATCTGCCTTCAGAGCGTGGTGGTGACGCGATGCACAAAGCACCCCGGCGAATATCCACAGGTATTTCGGGGCTGGATGAGATACTGGGGGGCGGTCTCATCCCCCAGAGGGCGTATCTTCTGCGGGGTGCGCCGGGCACAGGCAAGACGCTGATTGGGTTACACTTCCTGGCGGCAGGCACGCGGCGGGAAAACAGCCTGTTCGTGGCGCTGGATGAGTCTGAGCGCAAAATCCGCCAGAACGCCGCCAGCGTGGGGCTGAACCTGCGCTGGGTACACTTCTTAGACCTCAGCCCATCTTCGGAGTTTTTTGCTCAGGCGCAGGCATACGACCTGTTTGCACCCGCGGAGGTAGAGCGTTCCCCGCTTACTCAGCTGCTGGTGGAAACTGTGTCCCGTTTACAGCCTCAGCGCGTGTTTGTGGACTCGATGACTCACTTCCGGTATCTCACCCCCAACGAGTTTGAATATCGCAAGCAGGTGCTGTCGTTTCTGCGTTTCCTCACCGAGCAGGGCGCAACGGTGATGTTCACTTCTGAGAGCAGTGCTCTTGCCCCGGATGACGACCTCCAGTCACTGAGCGACGGCATTATCCATCTGGAGATGAACGGCGGACATCGACGTGTGAGCGTGACCAAGATGCGGGGTAGCGGGTTTCGGACCGGAGTGCACGCCTTGCGAATCAACAGCCAGGGTGTGCATGTGTATCCGCAACTGCTCCCGGAGCCAGAACGTTTCACCGCCGTTCAGGAGCAGATTTCGTCCGGTGTGCCTGCGCTGGACCAGCTGTTGCATGGCGGGCTGGAGCGCGGCACCATTGTGCTGATAACGGGCGCAAGCGGGGTGGGCAAAACCACGCTGGGAATGCAGTTCATGAAGGAAGCAGCCACACGGGGCGAACGCTCGGTGGTGTACACCTTCGAGGAAGAAGTGCCGCTTATTCTGAACCGGTGTGCCTCGGTGGGTATCCCCGCGGCGGAGATGACGGAGCAGGGTAAGATCTCGCTGGTAAAGGTAGAACCGCTTCAGCACTCTGCCATAGAGTTCGCCTACATGGTGCGCGAAGAGGTGGAGAAACATGGGACGCGCATCGTGATGATAGACAGTGTGGCAGGTTATCGGCTGGCACTGCACGGCGAGGACCTGGTGGGGCAGTTACATGCGCTGTGCAAATGGCTGCAGAGTCGCGGGGTGGTGACGCTTCTTATCAACGAGACGCACACCGTGTCTGGTCCCCTGCTGATCAGCGAGGTGGGGCTGAGCTATCTGGCGGATACGGTGTTGTTCCTGCGCTACGCCGAAAAATACACGCCCACGCGGGCGGAACTCACGCGGGTGATTGGGGTGCTAAAGAAGCGGCTCGGCGACTTCGACCACACCCTCCGCGAGTTCCGAATCACCTCACAGGGTATCTGGATAGGGCATCCCATTTCCACCCTGCGTCACATCGTGGCGGACACTCCGGTGTGGGAAGAAGAGCAATGAACCGCCTGCTCGTGATACTCTCAAACAGGACAAACCTGCGCCTGCTGGAGGAGGCTCTGGCAGACCGCTATGCGGTCGTCGCGCTGGATGAGGAGCGTTACCGCGGCTCCCTGCGCGCGTGTGACCTTATCGTCGTGGACGGGGTCATGCTGGAGCGCTATATGGATGCCATCCTGCAGGCGAAACAGGATGCGCTTCCGACCTTCTTACCCGTTCTGCTTATCACCTCGAGGCAAAACGTGGGGCTGGCAACGCGCAATCTGTGGAAATCCATTGATGAGGTCATCCTCACGCCGATTCAGCGGGTGGAGCTTCAGGCACGGGTGGAAGTAATGCTTCGGGCAAGGCGACTCTCGCTGGAGCTGTACCAGCGCAATCAGGACATGGAGGCGTTCGTGCACGCCGTCACACACGAACTGCGCGCACCTCTGCGGGCGATGGAGGGCTTCGCGCAGGCGGTTATCGAGGACGCCGGAGTGCCGCCGGATAGCGAGACCGCCGACTATCTGAAGCGTATCGCCGATTCGGCGCAGGAGATGAAAAACGTGCTTGGGTCCCTGCTGACCTTCGCGCGACTGGGGCGTGAGGTGGAGATTTATAGCGTGTGGCTGAAACCTCTGATTGACGACTCTCTGAGAGAACTGGCACAGGAAATCGCTACAGCAAACGCGCAAATAGAATGTGATCTGCAGTGTGAGGTCGTGGAGGCTGACCCGCTACTGCTCAAGCTGGTGGTGAAGAACTTGGTTTCCAACGCGCTGAAGTTCCGCGATAAGAACCGGGCTGTTCGCGTCGATATACGCGCTTATCCCCGAGGGGAGTTCTGTCGCATCGAGGTGCAGGACAACGGTATCGGCATGGCACAGGAAGATGTGGAACGGGTTTTTGCCCCCTTCGTTCGTCTGCATGGGGTGGAAGAGTATCCGGGAGTGGGACTGGGTTTGAGCATCATGAAAAAAGCGGTTACAGCCCTGAACGGGCGATATGGTGCGATATCACAAGCGGGCGAAGGAAGCGTGTTCTGGGTGGAACTGCCTCTGGTAGAAGGTGAAAGTGATGAAAGTGCTGCTGGTAGATAATAACCCGAACGACCGCGTGTTGATTACAAGGCTGTTGCGCAAACACATTCCTGACCTGCAGGTGATAGAAGCGACAGACCACGAGAGCTTCAAACGCGCCCTGGACGAGGGCGGCTTTGACGTTGTGCTCACCGACTACCACCTGCACTGGTCGGATGGGCTGGCGGTACTGCAGACGGTCAAACTTCGGTATCCTCACGTTCCCGTCGTTATGGTCACCGACTCGGGTAGTGAGGAGATTGCCGTACAGGGGATGCGTGAGGGGCTGAGCGATTATGTGCTGAAGGGGCATCTGGCTCGCCTGCCCGATGCCATCGTAGAGGCGATAGAGCGCGAACGGCTGAAGCAGTCCCATGCGCAGGCGATGCAGGAGCTCCAGCGGTCGCATCAATCGCTTCAGGAGGCGTTGAGGCAGTTGCAGGAGACCCAACAGCAGATTATCCAGCAACAACGCCTGCGCGCGCTTGGCGAGATGGCAAGCGGCATCGCTCACGACTTCAACAACGCGCTCACGCCCATTCTGGGTCTGACCGAGCTTCTGCTGGACAACCCGGCTGTCACCGCTGACCCTCAGGTGCGCCGTTATCTGGAGATGATTCACACCGCGGCACAGGACGCAGCACAGACGGTCAGCCGCCTGCGTGAGTTCTATCGCCCGCGCGGACGCGCCGAGCTGCGCCAGCCGGTAGACGTGAACGCGCTGGTAGAGGAAGCCGTTCAGATGACCGCTCCCCGCTGGCGCGAGCAGGCGGAGGCAAGAGGCGTTTTTATTCAGATGCATACCGACCTTCAGCCGGTTCCTCTCCTTCGTGCCAACGGCAGCGAACTGCGCGAAGTGTTGCAGAACCTCATCTTCAACGCGGTAGATGCCCTTCCTCGCGGTGGAGACATTATCGTGCGCACGCGCACGGTGAGCGAATGTGGACGCACATGGGTGCTGATGGAGGTGGAGGATAACGGCATCGGCATGGACGAAGAGACCCGCGCGCGCTGTTTCGAGCCGTTCTTTACAACGAAGAGTGAGCAGGGATCGGGGCTGGGGCTGGCGATGGTATACGGCATTGTACAGAGGCATGAGGGCAGGATAGAGGTAGAAAGCGCGATAGGCAAGGGCACGGTGATGCGGGTGTATCTGCCGGTGGATTCTGCCCCGGCGGAGGACACGCTTGTGAAGGAGGATACTGCCCCCCTGCGCCCTCTGCGAATCCTGTTCGTGGAGGACAAGCCTCTGGTGCGCGAGGTTGTGGTAGAGCACCTGCTCCGGCAGGGGCATACGGTGGACGTGGCATCGGACGGCAAACAGGGGCTGGAGCGGTTTCTGGCGTCGCGCTATGACCTGGTGATTACCGACCTGGCGATGCCGGTCATGAGCGGAGAGCAGCTGGCGGCGGAAATCAAGAAGATTGCCCCCAACAAGCCCATCATTTTGCTCACCGGGTTCGGCGACCAGCGCGTGTCGCAAAATGCCTATTCGCATCTGGTGGACTATGTGCTGATCAAGCCGGTGACCCTGTTCGCCCTGCGCGAGGCCATTGCGAAGGTGACGGCAGAATAGGGTATCATTCGGGAAAAACGGAAGGAGGTAGGAGATGTCGCAACCGCTGGTGGGGATTCTGATGGGCAGTGATTCCGACCTGCCGGTGATGAAACAGGCGGCGGAAGTGCTGGAGCAATTCGGCGTACCCTACGAGATGAAGGTCTCCTCGGCGCATCGCACACCATTTGATACCATAGAGTATGCCCGCACGGCGCACGAACGCGGCTTGCGGGTGATTATCGCAGGGGCAGGCGGTGCCGCACACCTGCCCGGCGTGGTCGCCGGGGTAACCACCCTGCCTGTGATTGGTGTGCCCATTGAGAGCAAACTGCAGGGGCTGGATTCCCTGCTCTCCATCGTGCAGATGCCTCCCGGCGTGCCCGTGGCGACGGTAGCCATCGGCGGCGGGCGCAACGCAGGCATTCTGGCGGTGCAGATACTGGCCACAGCAAACCCCGAACTTCACGCGAAGCTGGTGCAGTTTAAAGAGCAGATAGCCGAGCAGTCGCGCGAGAAGAACCGGAAACTGCAGGGAGGATAAATTGCAGGACAAACGCCTGAGGCTCACCCAGCTGGTGCGCTGTGCGGGTTGAGCGAGCAAACTGGGACCCACCCAGCTGGCGCAGGTTCTGCGTCAGTTCCCGGATATCGCTCACCCGGACCTGCTGGTAGGGATTGACACCCGCGACGATGCAGGAGTGTTTCGCGTCCGCGAGGACCTCGCGCTCGTGCAGACGGTGGATTTCTTCACTCCGGTGGTGGATGACCCCTACTGGTACGGCGCCATCGCCGCCGCAAACAGCTTCAGCGACGTGTACGCGATGGGGGGCAGACCGCTGACCGCGTTGAATCTGGTCTGCTTCCCCATTGAAAACGCTCCCGCCGAGATGCTGGCAGACATCCTGCGCGGTGGTTACGACAAGGCACAGGAGGCAGGCGTGGTCATCGTCGGCGGGCACAGCGTGGACGACCCCGAACCCAAATACGGCATGGCGGTAACGGGCTTGGTGCACCCGCAGAAGGTGGTTACCAACGCCGGAGCGGTGCCCGGCGACCTGCTGGTGTTGACCAAGCCGCTGGGGGTGGGCATCATCACCACCGCAGCGAAGTTCGACGAGTGTCCCCCCGAAGTTCTGGACGAGGCGATACAGGTGATGGCGACGCTGAACGCTGGAGCAGCTGAGGCAATGCAGGAGGTAGGCGTGCACGCGGCAACGGACGTAACCGGCTTCGGGCTGATTGGGCATCTGCACCAGATGGCGCGGGTAAGTGGGGTGGCGATTCGCCTGAACTGGCAGAGGATACCGTTTCTGCCCGACGCCGAACGCCTGGCAATGCAGGGTAACACCACACGAGGCGGAAGCCTGAACCGCGAGTACGTTGGAGAGTTTCTGCAAACAAGCGACAGCGTTCCCCTGTCGATTCAGCATGTCTTGCTGGACCCGCAGACTTCAGGAGGGCTGGTGATTGCGGTAGCACCCGAGCGAGCGGATGCCCTGCTGACGGCACTGCACAAACACCAGACCCCCTGTGCGCAGGTCATTGGTGAGGTGTTAGAGGCGGAGCCGGGGTTGATTGTGGTAGAGTAGGGCTATCTCATTATCCCTGTGCCATCCACAGGAAACGAGTCCAGAACGACCAGCACTTGGCGTGCTTCTGCCAGAGAGCGAGCGTTACCGGTAACGCCTTTTCCCGCCACTACCGGCAGGGTGCTCATCCCTCGTCGGCGCAAAAGATCCGCCCGCTCAAGGGCGCGAAGCACATCGCTTTCGTCCACAGTCCACGAAATCTCCCACACCATCAGATACTCTTCGTCGGTAGCGCGATGGCGGCCGGTGACCAGCAGGTCTACCGCCAGAATCTGCTCCCACTCCTCACGGCTCAGAGGATGCTGTTCATACAGCGAGTCAATCAGCCTCCCCTTGTCCACTACGCGAAGCTTGCGGAAGAAAAGCCCCAGGATTGCGGTAGCGTTGTTACGATAATAGTGCTCCAGATGAAATCCTTTCAGTTCGCCAATGTCCTTCTGCATGTTGTCAACACGTTCTATCAGCCTGTTCAGCTGGGCGGCAATATCGTCCACCCGTGCGGTGAGTTGTTCCAACCTGACGGTAAGGTCATCCACCCGTGCGGTGAGTTGTTCCAACCTGACGGTAAGGTCATCCACCCGTGCGGTGAGCGCATCCACTCGTTCGGTAAGCTGTTCCAGCCGACGGTCGGTCGCCTCCTGTCGCACTGCCATCTCCTGAAATCGCTTGTTTGTCTCCTCAGCCAGTTCACGCAGACGCCGATCGGTTTCTGTGCTCTGTTCCGCGAGGCGTATCAGCGCTTCTTCCAGACGGTCTGTACGTTCAGGAAGTCGCTTATAACGTTCAGGCAGGAGTGCTTCCAGCAGAGGCTCTCGCCACTCGGGATGCTCCTGTAAGGCGCGAATGATATCCTCGAGAGTTTCTAAAGCCATCACTTATCACCTTCTTGTATTATACCACGTGGCAGCTATCTGGCAGATGCCGGCTGGTCAGGCGTCTTTGGGCGGAAGGCGGGGTAGCCTCGGCTCTCCATCATCTCGCCGATGCGGCGCATCAGCTCATGGCTGAACGCTTCCCGCGCCTGACGGTCGCTTTCGTATTGCTGGGCGAACTGTTCGTAGTGCATCGGCTCCCCGAAGACGACCTGCAAACGGTGCCATCGCGGCAGGCGAGAGTCTGCGGGCATAATCTCGCGCGTGCCAATAATCGCCGTGGGCACAACGGGCGCACCGCTCATCTTTGCCAGCAGGGCCACGCCGGTCTGCGGCTCCAGCAGATAGCCGTCTCCACTGCGCGTGCCTTCGGGAAACATGATCAGCAGTTCACCCTGCCTCAGCACATCCAGCGCGGTGCGCAACGCCTGGCGGTCGGCGGTGTTCTGGTGGACGGGGAAGCACCCCACGCGGCAGATGTACCAGCCTAAAAGGGGTATCTTGAAGAGCGGCGCCTTGCCCATGAAACAGCATCGCCGGGGCCAGGCGGCGCACCCCACCACGGGCGGGTCCATGTAACTCGTGTGGTTGGGAGCCAGAATCGCCGCGCCGGGCGGGATGTTCTCGCGCCCCTCTACCTTCATCCAGAAGAAGATGCGCAGGATGGGGCATATCACCCAGCGCGAAATCAGGTAGAGGGTGGCGCTTCGTTCGTGAACCGGGCACGGCATATCTTGAGCACCTCCTCCACCACCTCGTCCAGGCTCAGGTGTTCGGTGTCGATAATCACCGCGTCGGGCGCAGGGCGAAGAGGGGCAATATGGCGGGTACTGTCGCGCTGGTCTCGCGCTTCCATGTCCAGCTTCACCTGCTGAAGGGAGATGTTGATGCCTCGCTCCAGAAGTTCCCTGTGTCGCCTGCGGGCGCGCTCGTCCAGCGACGCGGTGAGAAATATCTTCACTCCCGCATTGGGGAAGACCACCGTGCCCGTATCGCGCCCCTCGGCAACGGTGCCGCCCTGCCGGGCGAAATCTCTCTGCCAGTCCAGCAGAATCTCGCGCACCTCGGGGATGGCGGAAATGGGCGAGGCAAGGTTGGCAACCTCGGGCGCGCGAATCGCCTCGGTGACGTCCTCGCCGTCCACCAGCACGCGCTGTTCCCCGTTGTGCTGTTGCAGTTCCACCTTCGTCTCGCGGGTCATGTCCACGATATAGCTGGCGTCCTGCGGGCGCAATCCGCTCTTAATAGCCTTCCACGCTAGCGCACGGTACAGCGCGCCCGTGTCCAGATACCGGTAGCCCAGCGCCTGCGCCACGCGCTTTGCCACACTGCTCTTGCCAGCCCCAGCGGGACCGTCAATGGCGACCACTCTCTGCTTCACCGCGCACCTCCTTGCAGTTCCTGCAACTTCTCGAAGAAGTTCGGAAAGGTTTTGTGCACGCACTCCGGGTCGGCGATGGCGATGCCGGGCACGCGAAGCCCAATCAGCGCGAACGCCATCGCGATACGATGGTCGTTGTACGTTTGCACAATGCCTCCCGTCGGCTTGCCCGGATAGATTGTTAACCCATCAGTATGTTCTTCCACAGAGACGCCTAACCTTCTCAACTCGGTGGCGACCGCGCTGACCCGGTTGCTCTCCTGATAGCGGGCGTGCTCCACACCCCGGATGCGAGTTGGGCCGTCGGCAAACGGCGCCACCACCGCCAGCGTGATAAAGGTATCCGAGATGTCCGACATGTTCACATCCACACCGTGCAGGGTGGCCGTGCCCTGAACTTCCACCGCGTCGGGGAGCCAGCACACGGCACATCCCATCTGTTCGAGAATATCCACGAAGCGAATATCACCCTGCAGGGATTCACGGCTCAGCCCCGGCACACGCACTCGCCCCCCGGTGATAGCTGCGGCGGCGAAGAAGTAGGAGGCAGCGGTAGCGTCAGGCTCTACAGCATAGGTGGCATCACCTGTCAGGTGATATTGCTGGGGAGCGGGCACGACGATGCGCGCGTTTCTTTCCTCCCAGCAGGCGTCCACCCCGAACTGCTTCATCATGCGCAGGGTCATCTGCACAAAGGGCGCAGATACCAGATTGCCCTCAATGTGTATGGTAACCGAGCCCGACGCACAGGGAGCCACCATCATCAGCGCGGACAGGAACTGACTGCTGATGTCGCCGCGCACGGAAACCTCTCCCCCTTTTAACCCGCGGGCGCGAACGGTCACCGGTGGACAGCCTGTCCCCGCTTCCGAAACCGCTTCGGCTCCCAGCGCGTTCAGGGCATCCAGCAGGGGCTGAATGGGTCGCTGGCGCATGCGCGGTGTGCCGTCTAACCGATAGGTTCCATCGCCCAGTGCGACCATCGCGGTGAGAAAGCGCGCGGCGGTTCCGGCGTTCGCCACCCACAGGTCAGCCTGCGCGGCGGGTATTTTGCCCCCTTCCCCTCGGATGATGATAGTGTCGGGGCAGGGCTTCGTTATCTGGAACCCCAGCCGCGTCAGGCTCTCCTGCATCACCTGGGTATCTTCCGAGTCCAGGGCGTGGGTGATGGTTACCTGCTGAGGACAGAGGGCGGCGAGCAGTAAAGCGCGGTTGGTGATGCTTTTGGAACCCGGCAGGTCTACCACAGCCTCCGGTACCGAGCGCAGAGGAACGATTTCGCGAATAGAGGTCATAGTCCAAACGCCTGCCGAAGGATATGCGCCTCGGTAAACAGACGCTGAATGGTCTCGGCGTCTTCCTCGGCGATGGCAGAGCGCACCTCCTGCAGTTTGCCGATAAACTCGTCGATTGCCCAGAGAACATGCTCGCGGTTAAACAGGAAAATATCGCGCCACAGCTCGGGCGAGCTGCCCGCAACGCGCGTGCCATCCCGAAAACTGCCGCCGATTAACTGGGGGTACGGAGTGTTCTCGGCGACGTGTACCAGTGCCAGCGCCAGCGCATGGGGCAGGTGGCTGGTCAGCGCAACGGCGCGGTCATGCTCGTCGGGGTCGGCGGTGATGACCTGCGCTCCCAGCGCCTGCGCCAGGGCAGAGACCTTCTGTAGAGCCTCTGGCGACGTCTGCTCGGTGGGGGTGAGCGCCCAGGTGGTGTTCTCGAACAGGTCGGCGCGTGCGTTGTGCACCCCCGTTTGTTCCGACCCCGCCATGGGATGCCCTCCAACGAAACGCACCCCTAGCAGGTCGGTGGCTTGCCGAACGATACTGCTTTTCACCGAGCCCACGTCCGTCACCACGCACTGGGGGGAAATCCATTGCTGGAACAGCCGCATGGTGGGCACGATTAACCCCACGGGTGTACATACCACCACCATATCCGCCCCAGTGACCCCTTCCTGCAGAGAGGTGGTTGCCGAGTCGATCGCGCCCGCCTGCAACGCCACCTGAAGCCGTTCAGCGCTGCGTCCGACACCCACCACCTGTTTTGCCAGCGCTCGCCGGCGTGCCCCCATGCCAATGGAGCCTCCGATAAGCCCCACGCCAACGATACACAGCCTTTCGCAAATCGTCTCTGCCATTACGACCTCCTACAGACTGCGCCCCACTGCCGGCGCCAGCCGACGCAGTTTCTGCATCATCTCCTCAAAGGCTTCGAACCGCAGGGACTGCGGCCCGTCCTTCAGGGCACGCTCGGGCTGGGGGTGCACTTCCACGATGATGCCATCCGCGCCCGCTGCGATGGCTGCGGCGGCAATGGCTGGCACCAGACTGGCCTTGCCCGTGCCATGTGAAGGGTCGGCGATAATGGGTAGATGCGACAGCTCTTTCACGACAGGGATGGCATTGATGTCAAAGGTGTTTCGGGTATAGGTTTCAAAGGTACGGATACCGCGTTCGCACAGGATGATGTTGTAGTTACCGCGCGAAGCGATGTATTCCGCCGCCTGCATCCACTCCTCAATCAGCGACGCCCAGCCTCGCTTGAGCAGTACGGGCACTCGCGTGTTGCCGATTTCCTTCAACAGAGAAAAGTTCGTCATGTTGCGCGTGCCGACCTGCAGGATGTCGGCGTACTGCGCCACGAGCTCCACGTCGCGCGTGTCCATTACCTCGGTCACGATGGGCAGACCGGTCTCTTCGCGTGCCTGCGCCAGCAGTTTCAGCCCCTCCTCGCCCATTCCGTGGAACGAATACGGTGAGGTACTGGGTTTGTACGCGCCGCCACGCAGGATGTGTGCGCCCATCTGCTTGACGAACCGGGCGGTCTGCATCAACTGCTCTTCGGACTCGATGGTGCAGGGTCCCGCCATGATGGTCAGCTGCTCTCCGCCGATTTTCACGCCCCGAACGTCGATGACAGTGCCCTCGGGTCGGAAGGGACGCCCAACCAGCTTGTACGGCTTGGAGATGATAATCACCTGGTCCACGTAGGGCAGGGCGCGCAGCTGTTCAGAAAGCGCCGCCTTTTCGCTGTCCAGCACGCCGATACAGCCGACGATGGTGCGCTCGACGCCGCGAGAGATATGCACGCCGAACCCGCGTGCCTTCAGATTGTCGGTCAGCTCCTCGATATCTTTGTCTGTCGCTTGAGGCGTTAGCACGATAACCAAGGTAGCAGTGCTCCTCCTTCAATCGGTGTGGGGATGGTGAACGAATTATACATGAAAGGGCGGTCGGTCGTCAACCGATGGTGCAGATGGTTTTCTCACCGCTGGCGATGGCGCCGACAACCGACCTTCCGGGTTTGGCAGGTTTGCAGGAAAACACGAAAGCGTCACGAAGACCGAAAAAGAGCAGGGTTTCAGGAGTCGAGCTATGACCGCTAACCGAAAAGTGCAACAACCTGTTGCACTGTTACCCACCTGCTATTCAGAACTGCTGGAAAGCCTCAAGGCGCGTATTCGCCAGGCGCAGATTCGGGCTGCTCTGTCGGTCAATCGGGAGCTGGTTCTGCTCTACTGGCACATCGGCAGAGAGATTCTCCAAAGGCAAGAACAGGAAGGCTGGGGCGCGAAGGTGATTGAACGCCTGGCTCAAGACCTCAGGCGCGAATTTCCCGAGATGAAGGGACTATCCAGAGCCAACCTTTTCTATATGCGGGCATTCGCTGAGGCATGGCACGACGAGCAAATTGTCCAGCAGCTTGTTGGACAAATTCCGTGGGGGCACCATTGCGTGTTGCTGGACAGGGTGAAAAACCCCAACGAGCGCCTCTGGTATGTCCAGCAAACCCTTTCGCACGGCTGGAGTCGCAACGTCCTGGTGCACCAGATAGAAGTCGAGCTTTACCGTCGTCAGGGCAAGGCGGTCACGAATTTCGAACGCACGTTGCCGGCGCCGCAATCGGATCTGGCTCGTTCGCTCCTGAAGGTTTCCTCTGCAACGACACGGGGATAACCCCAATCCCGACCATCTCGCATGGGTGAGCAAACTCCACCGATACCCCACTGCAGGAATCCCCTCCCCGTAGCTGGAACAGGGTACACACAACTATCTGGTAGAGGGATGGGAGATGATGAAACAGGTAACCCTTCAGCAGGGATACAACTCGCTCGTCCGCGAGGGCGAGATGGAATATATCCAGTTCGGCGTCTACAGGGGCAGTGCCGGCGATACCTTCACGCTGGATACCGGCGAGCACGAGGCGGTGCTGGTCATCCTGTCGGGCAGATGCCACCTGCACGTAAACGAACAGACCTACCCCCAAGTAGGCGGGCGACGCAGTGTCTTTGAGGGCAACGCCTGGAGCCTGTACGCCCCCAACCATACCAGCATCACCGTTGAGGTGGTGGACGAGGCGGAGGTGGCAATCAGCCAGACGCGCGTACCCGCCGCGGGCGAGCCCCGATTGATTGCGCCTCAAGAGGTGAACGTGCGCGATGTGGGCGTGTGGAACTGGCGGCGCGACGTGAAAGACATCGTGGACAAACGCATCCCCGCCTCGCGTCTGGTGGTGGGCGAGACGATTAACCCGCCCGGCAACTGGTCCAGCTGGCCCCCGCACAAGCACGACGTGCACCACCCGCCCTTCGAGAGCAAGCAGGAAGAGGTGTACTTCTTCAAGGTTCAGCCCGCGAACAGCTTCGGTGTGGCAAGGCTGTACACCGCCGAGGGCGACGTAGACGAGCTGTATCCCATCCGCGATAACTCGGTGCTGTTAATCCGAAAGGGCTACCACCCCATCGCCGCAGCGCCCGGTACGCGCGTGTACTACCTGTGGACGCTGGCTGGGGAGAGCCGAGACCTTATCCCCAATGACGCCCCCGATTATCGCTGGATGAAGGACACAGAGGCGGTCCTGCGTGAGTGGCAGCGTAACCTGTAGGAGGTCGTGATGATCGAGCACTGGCAACGAGTTCTGGTGTTTGCCGCCCACCCCGACGATGAGATTATCGGTTGCGGGGGCACGATTGCCCGCCTCACCGCGGCGGGCAGGCAGGTGTTCGTGGTCACCTTCTGCGCGGGCGAAACAGGTTACAGCAGCCCCGAAGAGAGGGACACCATTGCCCAGAGACGCCTCGAGGAGGCGCGAGAGTGCGACCGGGTACTGAACATCACCGAGCGGGTAATCCTGGGCAAGCCCACACAGGGCGTCGTGAACGACCGCGAGACCTATCAGCAGTGCGTGCAGTTGATACGCAAATATCGCCCCGATGTCATCCTTACTCACTGGAACGAGGATAAGCACCGCGACCATCGCGCCATCTCAGCCCTTACTGACGAAGCCCGCTGGAAGGCGTATGAAAACGTGCTGGCGGACCTTGGCGAGCCGTGGTACACGCCTGAGCTGTACTACTACGAGGTGCTGGAGCTGTTCCCGCATCCCTCCCTGCTGATAGACATCAGCGAGTTTATGACCAAAAAGCTTCGGGCGATGGAAACCCAGCAGAGTCAGTTCGCGGTTCTGCCGGGCATCATGAGCTACATCGAGGCGCTGGGGATGGTGCGCGGCTACGCCCGCGGCACGCGCTACGCCGAGGCATTCCTGCGCTCAAACCTTCTGCCTACTTTTGGATAATAGATGGAGAGGAGGTACATCCGGTGAAAATCAGCTGCTGTTGGCTGTATGCCATCAGTAAATACGGCTATCCGCCCTCGCTGGAGGACACCTTCAGGGTGTTGACCGAGATGAAGCAGATGGGCTTCGACAGCATCGAACTGGAAGGCGTGCGCGAGGAGAATCTGAAAGAGGTTTACCAGCACCGTGCCGAGCTGAAGGCGCACTGCGAGGAGCTGGGCTTGAAGGTGATTAACTTCTGCCCTGTCCTGCCCGACATCGTTTCGCTGGATGAGGCAAAACGCCAGAAAGCGAAAGACCTCTATCTGCTCGGCGTTGAGCTGGCAAACTACTTCGGCTGTGAGACGGTTCAGACCGACAGCTTCATCCCGCCGCTGGAGTTCGTGGGCGACGTTCCCTACAAAGAAGCCATCAAGTTCGGTAGGCAGTTCAAGGTGAAGATAGACCCTGCCTTCCGCTGGGAGGGGCTGTGGTCGGCGATGGTGGATAGCTTCCGCTTCTGCGCCGAGCGAGCCAGAGATGCGGGGCTGAAGTTCTGCTTAGAGCCGCGCGTGGGCGAACTCATTAGCAATACCGACGCCTTCCTGCGCCTGTGGGAGCACGTCGGCAGTGAGAACTTCGGTATGGTGCTGGACACCGGCCACCAGAACGCCCAGAAGGAGATACTGCCCCTGTCGGTGGAGAAGCTGGGCAAACGCATCTTCTACGTGCACGTCTCGGATAACGACGGTAGAACGAACGAACACCTCGCCCTGGGCGAAGGCACTATCGACTGGGAAGGCGTGTTCACCGCCCTGCGCAAACACGGCTACGACGGTTATGTGGCTATTGATATCGGCAACGTGCCGGATATTGAGAGGGCGTACATCCGCTCGCGCGAGTTTTTGGAGAGGATAGGGCAGCAGTTAGGAGTGTAATACATACAGGGCATGCGGGAAGCATGCCCTGTGCAAACCAGCCAGATAACTACCTGCCAGGAGTTGCCTGCTGGCTCTGGAGTTCCTTCGCAGCCTCGGGGTGATATTGCAGGAGCTGGTTGATGGCAATTGCCTTTGCCTGCGGAGGCATGTTCGGGTTGTTCTGGATGCGCTGAATCTCCGCTTTGATGTCCTCGACGGTCATTCGCTTGGGTGGTGGCTCCTTCGTGCGCTGATACTGGAAGGCGAATATCACCGCCGCGAGGATAATCAGCACCACCGCGACAAGCACCTTCTTGTTGTTATCCATCCTGCATCTCTCCTCCAGCGAATTGGGGGCAGGTTACCCTGCCCCCGTGTTGACGGAATGGATTAGTATGGATACCAGCCTTCGGATACCCACTGAGCAGGCAGTCCCACTGGCACGAAGATGTTCCTGTACCAGAGGATTTGCCCGCGTCCCATCGCCTTGGCGTGACCGTCGAAGAAGACCACGTTGGCGGTTCCGGTGTGGCGATAGCGAGGCATCATACCACAGCCTGCCCAGGTGGCGTTGCCGTCGCCATCGTTGACCAAGTCGCAGTCACGCTGGAGAGCGATGTTCGCACCATCTCTCTGTGGCGGGCGACCAATCCAGTCCACCCAGTCCCACTCCCAGGTGCCGAAGTACACCCAGCCCCAGGAGGCATCGTTCACACCCTTCTCGGTAATCATCACCTTCTCGGCAGGGGTCTCCAGCGCGGAGATGGGCGTCACGCGATGGCGGGCATCGTTGCCTCCAACGGGCCAGTTCCAGAAATCAGCAAACACGTCGTAGTGGCAGCCGTACTTGCCGCTCTGGTTCCTGTCGGGGAAGGACGGACAGGCATAAATGCCATGGGTACCCCAGCTGTACTCTACTCCCTGTGCATCGCGATAGCGGTCGCCGTTCTTAATATAGGGCCAGATGACGCTGTACCACGCTTGCTGGGGCACACCGGTGCTACCGCCACCATACTGGGACATGGGGAAGGTCTCGTCGTAGTCCTGCACGTACATCATCACGCCGAGACCAATCTGCTTGAGGTTGCTCAGACAGGTCGCCCCGCGTGCCTTCTCACGTGCCTGCGAGAAGACGGGGAAGAGGATGGCTGCGAGGATGGCGATAATTGCTATCACCACCAGCAGCTCGATGAGCGTAAACGCTTTACGGTTCATGCTAGATGCACCCTCCTGTAAGTTTAAGATTGTGTATATGGCGCCGTACGGATGGTAAACAGCGCGTTGTATAAGGCAACATCGTGCCTTGATACCTTGTTCAGTGGCTTCTTGGGTCGTTCTCTTAATCGTTTAAGAGTTTACACTATGATTGTATACCCTTTTTTGGGATTTGTCAAGCGATTCGGCGTGATTTTTGGGAACCTGTACACAAAATCCCGCAACACAACGGGTATAAAGGGGTCGCACGACCGGCAGGAAGGGGCTGTGCGCGCGAGAATCTGTATGTAGCAATCCATCTGACACACGGAGGGCGAAGGTGAAAGCAGGTCTTGGAATCTATCCCGCGCTGATTCTGTTGTGTGCAGCGTCCGCTCACGCGCAGGTGACGCTGGCGACAGGAGGCAGGGCGCGATTACCCATCCTCATCCAGTACGGCGCAACGCAGACCGAGCGCTACGCCGCTGAGGAGCTGGCAAGCCATCTCCAGCAAATCACGGGCGCCCGTTTTGAACTGCGAGAGGTGCACCCGGGCGAAGTGCCCCAGAGCGGAATCATCATTGGACCGGGACACCTTGCCGAGGCGGTTTTCCCCGAAGTGAAACTCGCCGAGTTCGGCGGCGAACAGCTCACCATCCGCACGAAGGGCAACCACCTCCTGCTGGCAGGCGGACGTCCGCGTGGAACGCTTTATGCGGTATATCGTTTCCTGAGCGGACAGCTGGGCGTGCGCTGGTGGACGCCCTGGGCAACGCATATCCCGAAGAAAAGCACCCTGCGCGTGTCCGCTCTGTCCATCGAAGAGAAACCTGCCTTCGAGTATCGCGAGCCGTTCTGGTATCCTGCGTTTGACGGCGACTGGGCGGCGCGAAACTACTATAACGGCCACTCTGCCCGTCTTACCGAAAAGCACGGTGGCAAAATCATCTACAAGGGCTTCGTACACACCTTCTACCCGCTGGTTCCGCCCGAACAGTACTTCGAAAAACATCCCGAATGGTACAGCCTGATCGGCGGCAAGCGCACCTACCAGCACGCCCAGCTGTGTACCACCAACCCCGAACTGCGCGAGTTTCTGGTGGAGCGCGTGCGCCAGTGGCTGAAGGAGTCGCCCGAAGCGAGCATCATCTCCATCTCCCAGAACGACTGGGGCGGCGCGTGCGAGTGCGACAACTGCAAGGCGATTGACGAGCGCGAAGGCACTCATGCCGGCTCGGTGCTGGACCTGCTGAACTACATCGCCGAGCGGCTGGAGAGCGAGTTCCCCAACGTGGCGTTTGATACGCTGGCATACCAGTACACCCGTAAACCCACTAAAACGCTCAAGCCACGCCACAATGTGATTGTGCGTTTGTGCTCTATTGAATGCAACTTCGCCCAGCCGTTAGAGCACCCGAGCAACAAAGCGTTCGCCGACGACATCCGCGGCTGGTCGCAGATGAGCAATCGCCTGTACGTGTGGGACTACACCACCAACTTTGCACACTATGTTCAGCCCCATCCCAACTATTTCGTGCTGGGACCGAACGTGCGCTTCTTCCACCAGCATGGCGTGCGCGGGCTGTTTGAACAGGGCGCATACCAGTCGCACGGCTCGGAGTTTTCGGAACTGCGGGCGTGGGTGCTGGCGCAACTGCTGTGGAACCCCTATCAGGACGACCGCAAGCTGATTGACGAGTTCCTGAAGGGCTACTACGGCAAAGCGGCGCCTTACATCAAGCAGTATATGGAGATGATGGCGGACGCCGCAAAGGACTTCTACATGACCTGTTTCACCGGCACCAATGCTCCCTTCTTGAACTACGAGACCCTGAGCAAAGCGGAGAAGCTGTGGCAGAAGGCGGAACAGGCGGTGAAGGACAACCCCGACCTGCTGTGGCGCGTCAGGATAGGACACCTGCCGGTGCGCTACGCTTTCCTGACCAACTGGACACGCCTGCGCCGCGAGTGCCTGCTGAAGGGCGGCGAATGGCCCCTGCCCCTGTCGCGCAAGGCGGTAGCGGATGAGTGGCTGCAGGTAGCGACAGGCCCCGGTCCCAAAGGCTGGTCGCCCATGACCCATGTAAACGAGGGCGGATTGACCCCGCAGAAGTTTATCGAGCGGTTCGCGGTGGATGAGCCTGACCCCGTGATTCCCGAAAGCGTGCGCCGGACCGGCGTCATCCCGCCGCCATCGGACATCGCTGGGGTAGACCCGCGCCAGTGTGTGGACGCTCAGGAATCGGTGGCACGCATCACCAACGAAGGCAACTGGGGCGTCTACGCAGGCGACCCGCTGGCATCGGATGGATTGGCGGTGAAGATGCCCGGCAATCACCACGAGTGGGCGTATCATGTGCCCATCTCTGCCCTGCCGGAGCGTGCGCACAAAGGGCGGTGGAAGGTGTACGTGGTGCTGCGAGTGGACAAAAAGGCGAACGTAGACCCCCAGAAAGATGCCTTCTGGGCAGGCGTCTGGGACACAGCGGCGTGGAAATCGGCAGGCGAGATACGCGGCAAAATCGCCGACACGGATGAGAAGAGCTACCGCTCGTTCCTCATCGGCACGGTGGAACTGAAACTTAGCATGTATATCTGGGTGGCGCCGCCGGCATCGGGTATCGACGGTCCCGTGCACGTCAGCGAAGGCGAGGCGAACGTGAAAGCGGTGTGGGTGGACCGGGTGTATCTTGTGCCGGCGGATTAATACTCAGGGGAGGAACCCATGCGCGGAAGGTGGTTGCTCATCGTGACACTGCTTGCGCTGATGGTGGGGGCGACTGCGCAACCGATCAGGATTTATGTGGCACCGGACGGCAACGACCGCTGGTCGGGCAGGCTGGCACGTCCCAACGCCAGGAGAACGGATGGACCGCTCGCGACGCTGAAGGGGGCGCGGGATGCGGTCAGGCGGTTGAGGTCGGCTGGAGGTCTGCGTGCGCCCGTGCAGGTGCTGTTCGCCACCGGCACATACCCGATGAGCGAACCCGTTATCTTCACCCCCGAAGACAGCGGAACCGCCAGCACGCCCATCACCTACGAGGCGATGCCCGGCGCGAAACCCGTGTTCGAAGGGGGCAGGCGCATCGCTGGTTTTCGCAAGGGGACGGATGGTATCTGGACAGCCACCGTTCAACAGGTGCGCGAGGGCAAATGGTACTTTGAACAGTTATGGGTGAACGGCAGACGCGCGACCCGCGCCCGCTCACCCAACCGCTTCTACCACTACATGCTCAGCCGCGTGGACGAGGGCATAGACCCCCTGACCGGTCAGCGCACCAAACTGTCCAACCGAGCCTTCGTGGCGCGACGGGAGGATATCCGCCCCCTGCTTTCCCTTTCGCCCGAACAGCTGCGCGATGTCACGGTGGTGGTGTACCACTCGTGGGAGATTTCGCGCCATCGCATCGCCTCGGTGGATGCGGAGACCGGCGCGGTCATCACCACAGGGGGACACACCTGGGACTTCCTGTACTGGGGACCCAATCAGCGATACCACCTTGAAAACTTCCGCGACGCGCTGGACCAGCCGGGCGAATGGTTCCTCTCTCGCGATGGCACGCTGTACTACAAGCCCCTGCCGGGTGAAGACATGCGCACCGCTCAGGTGTTTGCTCCTGTCACCGAAGCTTTCATTCGCTTCGAAGGTAAGCCCGACGAGGGCAAATGGGTGGAGCATCTCGCCTTCAGGGGGCTGACCTTCCGCCACGCGCAGTACGTTCTGCCTCCCCAGGGACACGGCGACTGGCAGGCGGCTTATACCGTTCCGGCGGTGGTGATGGCAGATGGAGCAAGGCACATCACCCTGCGGGAATGCGAAATCGCCCATATCGGCACGTACGCCATCTGGTTCCGACGCGCCTGCACCGACTGCCGCGTGGAGAAATGCCATCTGCACGATATGGGCGCAGGTGGAGTGCGCATCGGCGAGGGCAATATCCCTCCTGCCAGCCAGGAGACCGGGCGCATTACCGTGCACAACTGCATCATTCAGGAAGGCGGGCGCATCCACCACGGCGCGGTAGGAGTGTGGATCGGACAGAGCGGCGATAACCAGATTACCCACAACGACCTCGGCGACTTCTTCTATACCGGCGTTTCGGTGGGCTGGACGTGGGGATACGGTGAAAGCCGCGCTCAGCGCAACCGTATTGAGTTCAACCACATCCACCATCTGGGCTGGGGAGTGCTCAGCGATATGGGCGGTGTGTATACGCTGGGCGTCTCCGACGGCACTACCGTCAGCAACAACGTCATCCACGACGTGTACTCCTATGACCGCTACGGACGCGGCGGCTGGGGACTGTATAACGATGAGGGAAGCACGCACATCGTGATGGAAAACAACCTGGTGTATAACGTGAAGACCGGCACCTACCACCAGCACTACGGGCGCGAGAACGTGGTGCGCAACAATATTCTCGCCTTCAGCATGGATGGGCAGCTCCAGCGCTCGCGCGTGGAACCGCATCTCTCCTTCACCTTCGAGCGCAATATCGTCTACTGGAAAGAGGGACCGCTGTTCTTCGGTTCATGGAAGGATGCGAACGTCATCCTGAGGCAAAACCTTTACTACAAAGCGGGCGCACAACCGTTCACCTTTGAAGACCTTTCGTGGGAGCAATGGCGCCAGCTGGGCAAAGATGAAGGCTCCCTGATTGCCGACCCGCTGTTTTACGACGCCGACCGCTACGACTTCCGCCTGCGCCCGGGTTCCCCCGCTCAGCGCATCGGCTTCAAACCGTTTGACTACACGCGAGCGGGCGTGACCGGCGACGCGCAGTGGATCAAGCGGGCACGCTCCCGCCGGTATCCGCCGGTGCAGTTCGCCCCCGAACCGCCGCCGCTCAGCCTGAAGGACGGCTTCGAGAGCACGCCAGTCGGAATGCCGCCTGTCGGAGCACAGGTGTATGTGGAAGGGAAAGGCGATAGCATCGCCGTGACGGAGGAGGCCGCCTTCACCGGCAGAAGATGCCTGAAAGTAACCGACGCGCCCGGCTTGCAGTTTGCCTTCAATCCGCATTTTGCCTACATGCCGAACCACCGCAAGGGCACAACACGCCTCCGGTTTGCTCTGCGCGTGGAGCCGGGCGCAGTGATGCACCACGAGTGGCGCGACTGGCGCAGATCTCCCTACCGCGTGGGACCCAGTTTCAGCATAGAGGGAGGCACTGTGCGGGTGCGGGGTGCGGAGCCGGTCGCCATTCCGGTCAGCCAGTGGGTCGTTGTGGAGGTCTGGGCGCAGATAGGCAATCCCAGCGGGGGCAGATGGGGTGTGCGTTTTACCCTGCCCGACGGCACGGAACACCGCTTTGACGGACTGCCCGCCGACGAGGGATTTGAAACGCTGACATGGGTCGGCTTTGTGAGCAACGCCACCGATACCAGCGTCTTCTATCTGGATGATATCGAACTGACCAGCGCCGCAAGATAGCGGTTAGCCGAAAACCACCGTGGCGGGAAACCCGGCGTCGTCCAGACGCTGCAGGATTTGCTCTATGCTCACCTGAGCCTCGTCAAACTGGACATCCACCAGCTTGCCGGCGATGTCCACCGTGACCTGCTGGACGCCGCTCAGCCGGTTCAGGGCGTTCGTGATGGCGTTCGCGCAGCTTTTGCAGGCGATATCCGGTGCGCTCAATCGTACGTGCATCCCAACACCTCCTCACTCAAAACAGGACACAGTGTACCGTGCAGGTAGAAGCGGCTCCCACCTTCGACACCAGGTACAGCACTCCACCGACACATACCGCTATCAGCACCCACGTTACCCGGGCAGAGGATTTCAGAGGCTGGGAGGCGAGCAGACTCTGCAGCCGCTCCTCCAGCAGTATGCCCTCCGAGGCGAAGCCGAGCACCATGCCCTGTGCCTCCGCCTGACGGTTCAGCAGGGCGCGAGCCAATTCCGTGCGTGCCACGCCCGACTGCGCCGCTCTGGCGTCTGCCAGCAGTTCCGCCGCCCTGCTCCAGTAGCGGTAAGCCATGTTCCATATCCCCAGCGCGGTGCTGTTCACCAGCAGTCCCACCCACAGCGCGAACCAGCCATCTCCTGCCCGCAGGTGCTGATACTCGTGAGCCACAACCGCTTTCAACTGCGCCTCGTTCAGACTGCCGACCGTTTCGCGCGACAGCAAACAGGTTCCCCCATACACGCCATCTGCCTCGGAGGGCATGTCCACCTCGCGAAAGCGCGAGTGCCAGTCCTGCGGAACCACCTGACGAAGCACCGTCAGCAACTTCGGCGAGGGCGGATGTGAATGGGCATACAGTTCGCACATGGTGCGAATCAGCGATGCTCCCCTGTATACCAGCCGGGCTATCCATACCACCAGGATACCCCCGACGAAAACAGCAATGGGACGCATCCACAGGGAGAAGCCCGCACCGAAGAGATGCTGTAGCCAGCCCGCATAGCAACCGCTCTGATAGACGCAGGAGGGCAATGAGAACGAGAAGGCTACCAGCACCGCTACCTGCAGGGGTAACAACGTCACCAGCGCCAGGGCGACTTTCAAGTCGGCAAGGTTTATCCGGCGGCGGAGCCGCCACACCAGCGTGCTCAGCGGAGCAGTTACCCCACAAATGAGCAGAAAGACCGCCACCGCCAGCACTCCACCGGCAATCGCGTGCTGCCAGTCGTGCACGGAGCTAGCCCTCCTCCTCTTCCATCTGACGGATCTCCTGCGCCCAGCGCTGAAGCATCTCCGGGGAGACCTCTTCGGGGGCACGATGGAAATAGACCGCCAGCGCCTCCGGGAAACGCTGCGCCAGGTGTGCCAGCGCCTCGCCGACGATGCGCCGCTCCAGCTGTTCCCTGCTGAGGGTCGCGCGGTACTGGTAGCTCCTGCGCTCGCCGCTGCGCTCCACCAGCCCCTTCTTGCACAGCCGCTCCAGAGTGGTGGCAATGGTGGTCAGTGCGACCTGATGAGTGCGTGAGACCAGCTGATGCACCTCCGACGCCGTGCACACACCGTGCTCCCACAGTGTCTCCATCACGGTGCGCTCGAGGTCGCCCAGCTCCGTGCGTACGCCCGTCGGTTCAGGTTTGAAGCGAAATCGTCTCATGCCTTTAGTATACCGCAATTCGACAGCTGATAGAAAGATGTCTTGACAGCCCTTTCGCCCTGCGGTAAGATGTCGCTAATCCCAATCTGCCGGAGGGCGAAAGCATGATTCAGGGGCGTGAACCGTTTCCCTTGCCTCGTTACGAGTGCTACCGAACGATAGACCGCATCCGCATCGATGGCGTGCTGAACGAAGCCACATGGAAACGCGCGCCAGCGATACGCCTGACCTCGTGGAAAGACGGCACTACGCCGGAACGCGAAACGCGGGTCAGAATGGCGTGGGACACCAAGAACCTGTACATTGCCTACTGGGTAGAGGACGACGATTTCCGCTGTAAGATGCGCCGGCGCGATGACCTGTTGTGGCTGGAAGAGGTGGTAGAGTTCTTTGCGGATGCCGGTCAGGACCTGCGCGACTACTGCGAGTTCGAGTGGAACGCGCTGGGGGCTTGTGTTGACCTCGTGGTAGTGTGGTTCGAAGAGGGCAAGTTTCACATGTTCATCGAGTGGGATGCCAAAGGCATGAAATGGGCGGTGAAAACAGGCAAAACGGTAATAGACGGCAGGGAGGTTGCGGGCTGGCAGTGCGAAGTGTCTATCCCGTTTGCGGTGTTTCGTGATGCTCCCAACCTTCCCCCTCAGGATGGCGACGTGTGGCGGGTGAACCTCTATCGGATTGAGATGAGTGGGAAGGAAACGGAATACACCTGCTGGTCACCGGTGCTGGGAGAGAATGTGGCTTTCCACCGCCCCCATCGCTTCGGGTATCTGGTGTTCAGAGACAAACCGATACCCCTCTCTTCTCGCGAATCGGAGTGACTCGCGGTCGACACGCGGGGCGTCAACGCACCGCTAATGCCGGATGGTCACTTCGTTGACCACTTCGCGGATACCCGGCTTCTGGCGGAAGATGCGGCACAGCTTCTCAATCTCCTGTGCCGGGTCGGCATCGTAGCCGCGCAACTTCCGCACTGTGCCTCGCAGGTACACCACGCCGTGCACCACGTGCAGGTCCAGCAATGAGTAGTCAATAGGGCGTTTTGCCACCTCGTGCATCAGCTGCCGACGCAGGGCGACATCCTCTATGGGCACCTCCTGTCACCTCCTTTCCCTCATGGGTCAGGTGACGCACAACCAGAGATGCAAGCGGTTTTAGCGATAAATGCTTTACCGATTGATTAGACGGCTGACAGGGGATTGAAGTTTCACCCGTGCTGGAGACAAGAATAGTTATCGTGGTATAATTCCTTCAGTATGGTTAAAAGCTTACATTTTGCATAGCCAAGATTGTGTGACTCGCACCGAATGCGGTATAATTGAAATAACGAGGTGCGATGTCGCATCTTCTGACGACACAAAGGAGTGGTCCGATGGAAGGCTCACGAACCGATTTTGTGGTGCGTCTGGCGGGAGAGTCGGGCGAAGGAGTGCTGAGCCTCGGCGAGATGCTGACGACGGCGCTGGCGCGCCTGGGGTATGAAGTATATACCTTCCGCACCTATCCCGCAGAAATCAAAGGAGGCACCGTCCTGTATCAGGTGCGCGTAGCAGACCACCTGCTTCTTTCCTACGGTAGTCAGGTAGATATTTTCGTGGCGCTGAACGAAGAGGGATACCGTGATAACATCAGTGCTCTGCGCCCCGGAGGCACGCTGATTTACGACAGCGACAACGTTCCCGTGCACGACCTGCCCAACAATTGCGTTGTTCCCGTACCCATAGGCACCATTGCCAAAAAGGAGATTGGCTCCGTGCTCACCAAGAACGTGGTGGCGCTGGGGGCAATCCTGCGCTACATCGGCGCTCCCGTGCAAGCAGGTGAGCAGATTGCCGAACAGACCTTCAAGCGCAAGGGCGAAGAGGTTGTACAGAAGAACTTTCAGGCACTGCATGCTGGTTATAACTATATAGAGCAGTATGCGGATTGCTCCAGACCTCTCCTGCAGGGTGTGGCAGAGGTCAACCCCAATCGCCTCATCATCAACGGTAATGAAGCGCTGGCGCTGGGAGCAGTGCACGGCGGGCTGGAATTCTATGCAGGCTATCCCATCACCCCCGCTACTGACATTATGGAGGTGCTGGCTCCCATTCTACCCCGCTTTGGTGGAGTGGTAATGCAGGCAGAGGACGAAATCGCAGCGCTGGGCATGGTGCTGGGAGCCTCTTTCGCCGGCAAGCGCGCCATGACCGCCACCTCTGGTCCCGGACTCTCGCTGATGGTGGAGCAGATTAACCTGGCGGGGCAGGCGGAAATCCCGGCGGTGATTGTGGACGTTCAGCGCGGCGGCGCCAGTACCGGCTTGCCCACCAAAACCTCACAGGGCGACCTGAACATTGCCGTGTATGGCGTGCACAACGAATCCCCGCGCGTAGTGCTGGCGCCTACCAGTGTGGAAGACTGTTTCTACCTGGTCCAGCACGCACTGAACATCGCCGAGCGATACCAGGTGCCGGTGATTGTGCTCTCGGACCAGTCGCTGGGACACCGTCGCTGTACCATCCCGAAACCCGACCTGATGCGCGTGCCGCGATGGGAGCGAATCGTCCCTGAACCCGGCACCAACGGCGAATACGCCCGCTACGCGATTACCGAAACGGGCATCTCACCGATGGCGATACCCGGTATGCCCGGACTGGCATACACGGCGACCGGCATCGAGCACAACGAATATAGTGACCCAACCTACACCCCCGAAAATCTGCAGGCGATGAAGTCCAAGCGCTTCCGCAAACTGCAAACACTTGGCGAGGAGTATGCCGAGCAGTTCGTGCGCATCTGGGGCGACCCCGAAGGCGCCGATGTGGGCATTATCGGCTGGGGATCCACCGAGGGGGTTATCCGTGAGGCGATGCAGCTGGCGCAGGCGGAAGGCGTGAAGGCGGCTGCGCTCTATCCCAAGATGCTGATGCCCCTTCCGGTGCATATCATCGAGGAGTTCGCCAGCAAGGTGAAGAGGGTGCTGGTTCCCGAAAAGAACTTCACCGGCGAGTTTGCGGCTTACCTGCGTGCGCAGACTAACGTCCGTCCTATCTCGTATGCGAAGGACACGGGTCTGCCCTTCGACCCCGAAGAGATTAAAGAGGAAATCATCCACGTTGCCCGGATGTGAGGCAGGAGGTACAGATGGAAAACACTCAGACCATTCACGTGGAAACGCAACAGGTCCAGCGCCAGCCAAAAGACTATAAGAGCGACCTGGAACCGATATGGTGCCCCGGCTGTGGTGACTACGGCGTGCTCAATGCGCTTTTCAAGGCGCTGAGCCAGCTGAACCTGGACCCCGACAAGACCGTGCTCGTATCGGGCATCGGATGCTCCAGCCGACTGCCGGGCTTTGTGGTCACGTACGGCTTTCATGGCGTGCATGGGCGCGTTTTACCCGTCGCCACTGGCATCAAGCTGGCGAACCCCGAGCTGACGGTCATTGGTGTCGGGGGCGATGGCGATGGCTACTCCATCGGTCTCGGGCACTTCCCGCACGCCGCGCGACGCAATATCGACATCACCTATATCGTCATGAACAACCAGATTTACGGCTTGACCAAAGGGCAGACCTCGCCGACCAGCTCACTGCAGTTCGTGACGAAGACCACGCCCTTCGGCAATGTGGAAGGTGCGCTGAACCCGTTGCAGATTGCTATCGTGTCGGGAGCCACCTTTGTGGCGCGTGGATACTCCAGCATGCCCAATCATCTGGCACGTATCTTCGCCGAAGCCATCAAGCATCCCGGATTCGCGCTGGTGGACGTCTTCAGCCCCTGTGTGACCTTTAACAAGGTCCAGACCTACGACTACTACAAAGGCAAAGTATACGAGATACCCGACACGCACGACCCGACAGACAAGTTAGCCGCCCTGCGCCTGGCAGAAGAAGACGGGATGTTTCCCATCGGCATCTTCTACCGGGTGGACCGCCCCACGCTGGACGAACAGGTCGCCATGATTAAACGACAGGCGTATACCGAAAACCCCAGCGTGGAGCAGTTGTTCCGAAGGTATCAATAGGGCAGTAAAAAGGCTCTCAAGCCCCTTCATCCTGCTCAGCGTGACGCTCAAACATCATGCGGAATAGGGGAAGGGGCTTTTTGTCATACCAGTCGTCAGCGCAGAACGTCTTTCGGCAGGATGGTGGTAACTTCAGTGTAGCGGGCGAAATCTTGTGGATTGAGCGTCAGTATCTGCGAGATGCCATGCGCCTACGCGAAAGCCACCAGACGGGCATCATGCACCTGTTTACCCCGCACCTCATAGCGGTGAACGAGGTCCAGCCATCGGTCAAAAATATCCTCTGGTTCAGGCAGGAAGAGGGCGAAGTTCAGGATGTCAAGGCAAGACTGGTATGTGTCATCCATGGTACGATTCAACCCGTTGACATCAAGAGGACGAGTGGAAACGCTCCAGAACTCTATCAGTATCTGGGTGCAGACTGTCAGGGGAATGCCTTTACGGATACACTCAAGCATTGCTTGACGACAGATGGGATGCTGGGGACTGCTCAAATCACTCAGGCGAAGAAGCACGTTGCTGTCCACCAGCAGCTTTTCAATCCTCATAGATGCTCTCCCGTCGCAACGCCTCATCGGGAAGATTAACGCCCGAAACTCCCCGCGACACAAAACGCTCCAGGGCGGTCATGCGAAGTTCCGCAAGTACTGCCTCTACTTCCTCCGGCGTTACTGCCTTGCCTGCAAAAGGCACCGGCGACAGTACTTGTATCAGCACCCTCTCCCCCTCTGCCAGGTCCACCGGCTCTTCGGGCACGAATACTTCGCCATCAAAACGGGCACGAATGGCGACCTTCACCGCCCTCACCTCCAGCTCTATTCTACCACCTTTGGGGCTACAGGCGTGCCACCGTCAGCCCGCCGTCCACCATGATGACCGCCCCCGTAGAGTAAGGCAGGTCGCCCCGCGCCAGCATCGCCACTGCCCTGCCCACGTCATCGGGCGTGCCCCATCGCCGTTGAAGCGTCAGCCCCTCGGCAATCAGACGGTTGTAGCGTTCCTGCACGGGCGCGGTCATGTCGGTCTGGATGATGCCCGGGCGCACCTCGTACACGGGAATATCATATTCCGCCAGCCGGACCGCCCACAATTGCGCCGCCATCGCCAGCCCCGCTTTGGAGATGCAGTATTCGCCGCGATTGGTAGAAGCAATGGTGGCGGAGATGGAGGTGATGAACACGATACACCCGCGGTATTCGGGGTCCGCCTGCTTCTGCTCTATCATCCAGCGTGCCACCGCCTGCGTGAGAAAGTAGGGAGCGCGCAGGTTGACCGCCATCACGGTATCAAAGCTATCCTCCGTCGCCTCCAGGATGTCGGCGCGAACGGGCGGAGCGATTCCGGCGTTGTTCACCAGCACGTTCAGCCGCCTGAAACGCTCCCGCACCCCCTGCACGAGCGAATCCCTTCCCGCAGGCTGGCTGATGTCCGCCTGAAAGTATTCCACGGGCACGCCCTGCGCACGCAGTTCTTCCAGCACCGGCTGTACCGATTCGGGAGCACGCACGCCGTTCAGCGCCAGGGCATAGCCTTCCCGCGCCAGCGCACGGGCGACACCCAGTCCGATGCCCCGCGTGCCCCCGGTAACCAGCGCGACAGGATGCTCGCGCTCCGCGACTATATCAGCGCCGCGATCATCCACAAGCCTGCCCCCTTGACCTCAAACACGATGTGCTCGCCCAGCCGTTTCACCGGCACGCGCCTCGCTTTCTGACCGGGCGCGAAAAGATCCGCCTCGCGCGGATTGAAACCGGCAGGCAGCAGATCGCGCAGGATGCCGACCGAAACATCCGCGGGGTTTATGGCGTCTCTCTCCCTGTCGTAATCGCGATTGAGGAGGTGGCATACCACCGGATAGCGACCTCGCGTCAACCGGCGGCGCGGGGAAACGACAAAAACCCCCTCCGACTCTACCCGCACCTGCTTCGCGGACCGTTCCGAAAGGTCGGCAATTCCTCGCCATCGCCGGGAGTCATCCCTCATGTTCCAGTAAGCGGGGACTGGAATGCTGTCTCGTGAAACACTTTTCGCCACATGTTCTATCAGCCGCTCCCGATATTTCACCGCGAAAGGCACATTGGCGACGATCATCTCTATCGCGATACGCTTCGCCTCTTCGAACTCGCTCTCGTCAAAATCCAGCACGGTGTTGGTGAGCGGATAGTAGTCGTCCAGCAGGTAATGATGCTCCCGCACGAAACGGTACAGGAAGGCGAAGTCCTCCGGCTTGCCTTTCCACCAGTGCGTGCCCTTCTCGGGGGTGTAGCACCACTGGTTATGCGGGACCATGAAGGCGGAACCGAAGGCGTAAGCCTGCGCAATCCACGCCTGCACCATGCCCGGCTTGTTGTTGGCAGCTATCCATGCCCAGTCCCAGCCGGTAGCGGTGGCGGTCTGTCGCTTGCCAAACGCCTCGACCACCCGGTACACGAAGATTGGCTCCTGCGAGAGCGTGCCAGACGAAGCGTGGTGGTCCACCTCGCCGCAGAAGTAGTCCACCAGCGGCTCGACGATTACTGCCTCGGCGGAGGATGCGCTGGAGTTGACACTGCGCAACAGCAGTTTACCGCGTGTCCGCTCCGCCTGCTCGAACACCTGCCGAATCAGCTCCATCATCTGCTCGCGCTGAAAGTTCAGAAATTGCTCGCCGAGGGGCGCTTCTCGTGGGTTGGCGCGGAACTTCTGGGCGGTCACTCCAAACCGGCGCAGGTACTCCCGATAGTCAAACCGCTCCGCCGCCTCCGTATTGGGGAAAGACATTCCCCCCGTTCGCCGCAGGTAGTCGCGGAAGCCCTTCATACAGTGCTCACAAAAGCACCCACCGTTCCATGAAGCGCACGCAAACGTGCCCCGATAGTCGTCGATGTGCAGCCCGTCTATCGGCGCCACACAGGCGCGCTTGACCTGATCCATCAGATAGGCGCGATAGTCCGGGTTGTTTGTGCAGAACCAGTAGGCGGGATGCCCCTTGTGGCTGTGGTCATGGAGCCAGGGCACGCGAAGGGGATTGCCGTCCAGATCGCGGCAGACGGCTTCCATGAAGTTGTCCGGGCGGAAGTCGATGAACCCGCCAAAGTCCACCAGGAAGTCCACGCTGGCGCAGTAGCGCATCTTGCGTTTTTTGGCTTCGTTCACCCGCGCCCGAAAGGCTTCCACATCACGGGATTGCAGTGAGCGTGCTCGCCCGCCCCATGCAGTAACCGTGCCAGAGTAAATATCGTACTGCGCAGGCTCCGGCGCATACATGAAGACCACATCGCTCGCCTGAATGGATGGACGCACAGACATCTCTAACCTCCCTCCGTCGGTGCAAAAAACGCATGGTATCGTTCGTCCCGTGCGATACGCTGAACGTACAGGCACACCTCGCGCAGGTGGTAGTCACCCCACATGGTGGCTTCGCCGCCGGGCACGCGCTGACCTTCGGGCACATGGTCCCAGCCGTTTGGGCGGTGATACACGCTGTGCAGTAACAGCCCCTGATGGTGGGGGTCGGTGCACAGGTACGGCTCCTCTAACAGGCGTTTCAGCACCGTCAATCCAGCTTGCCAGTAGCGTGTGCCCTCCTCATCTCTTCCCTGTCCGCTCAGCCAGTGCCCCAGTCTCAGCAGTCCCTGCGCGGCAATGGCAGCGGCGGAGCTGTCCACCGGCTCGTATGGATTGAAGGGGTCTGCTGGTCGGTTCAGATAGTCGCCCAGATGCACCAACCCCGGCGCGCCGGTATCCCAGTAAGGGATGCCGTCGGTGGGCGTGTTCTGCAGGTAGAAATCTGCCGTTGTCAGCGCGGGGCGAAGGAGCAGTTCCTGTACGGCGGTGCACCCCCCAAACGGCTCCAGCTGGGCATCCTGCAGGACGTCGGTAAACTCCAGCTGCTCCGCAAAGCCCAGCAGAACCCATGCCAGTCCGCGCGTCCACGTGCTGAATGGCGAGTAACCCTGCTGGGTGCTGGGGGCGCGGTAACTGCCGTTGTTCGGGTTGAACAGGCTCTCATGTGCCACTCTGCCGCGCACGTCATAGATGTCGCGCCCTTCGCCATAGTACACGGTGTAGCGGGCGGTGGTTTGCGCGTGCTGAAGAAGACGCTCAAGCAGAGAGATGGGCTGGTCACCTTCGCCTTTCAGCACATGCCCCAGCAGATGTGCCAGCGCCAGCACACGCAGGGTGCGCATGGTATCGGCAAACAGCGAGTGTGGTCCGTTGAACGAGTAGATGTAGCCTCCACCGTCTGCCGTCCGTGCCCATCGCATCGCCTGCACCGCACCGCTACAGCAGATGGCAAGTTCGCACAGGCGCAGTTCGGCGGGGTCATGGGGAAGGCGCCCCTCGCGAAACAGTCGCCACAGGTTGCCATAGGTGCTGATGGTATTGAACCCGTGGTCATGCACGCCGGTGTGCGTGATGTGTACGGGCATATAGCGATAGATGTTCTCACGCCCGAGATGCAGGAACCGCTCCTCGCCGGTTGCATCATATTGCAGGAGCGCAGAGCCGAACTGAAAGCCCTGTGTCCAGTCGGTCCACGCGCGGCTGGTGTAGCGCCCACCTACCGTGAACACCGGCGCACCAGCCCCGGGCGACCAGGTCTGCTCGATTGCCAGCAGTTTCTGCGCCGACAGTTCCCACATCCTGCCGATGGCGGCGGTCAAATCGTCGGGAGTCAGACTGTTATCGATATGGAGCATTGCCGGGTCCTTCTGCCCTCCGCGTGCGTGTACGGGATGATTCTACGTCGGCACAGTATCCGTTTCCTGTCGCGTCACGCTGAACAGGCATCGCTCCGCCGTGTAGTATCCGAACACTCTCTTGCGATGGCGAGACAGCAGATTGCGCGGATGCTCGTCGCCGACGCGAACGCGTCTGGCGAGACCTGATAACGCAGGCATATGGATTGCTGAAGCCATGCTTCAGCAGTTCAAAAACTCCTCTTTTACTCTGCCCTTGCGACTGGAAGTCGCAGGCAACACAGGACGAAACCTGCTCATGCAGGTTAAAGCCTCCGCCGGTGCAGGTCGCTGAAGCAAGCTTCAGCACTCCAAATTTGCCCCCAACCTTCATCTGCAGGGCTGTCTCTTAAGCACTTCCCGTTGCCGGCTTCAATTCTCGTGTTATCCTGCCGATACTAAGCGTAGGGGTTGATGATGCGAGAGCCACAGGAAGAGCACATATCGCGGCGTGAGGTGCGGCGACAGGTTTTCCGCTGGACGCGCATCTATCAGGTATACCTGCTCCCCAACGGACATCGCTGGCGCACGAAAACGCTGTACCGGCGACGCACCTCTAAGGAGCAGGAACCTGTGAAGGTGTGCTACTTCTGCGCTCTTCATCCCCATATTGAGATGGTGGTGCTTCAGCCCCCCGTAGACCACACCCTGCCCGGCGTGGTGCGCACACCACACCCTGAGAGACCCGGACGGTTCCTCCTGCTGTTTTGCCCGGAATGCTGTGGGGCTGGTTACTCCTTCCTGAACTTCCCCATGCCCGATGTGGAAGACTCCGCTGCAGGATAGCAAAAGGAAACCGGCACGCGAAGAGGGAAAATATATACGGCATCGTCGTGAAAAAGGAGGTTAAACATGCCATCACCCATTCGCGACGTGGCGAATCGGTTGGGCTTGCTCGACGAGGAGCTGATACCCTATGGAGAATACAAAGCGAAAGTCCGCCTGAGCGCCATTGAACGCCTTGCGTCCCGTCCACAGGGCAAACTGATTGTGGTTACCGCCATCACCCCCACACCGGCAGGAGAAGGCAAAACCGTTACCACCATCGGGCTTGGAGATGCTCTGCGACGCATCGGGGAGAACGTCTCGGTATGTATCCGCGAGCCGTCACTGGGACCCGTGTTCGGTGTGAAGGGAGGCGGCACCGGCGGCGGACGCGCTCAGGCATATCCCGCCGATGACATCAATCTGCACTTCACCGGCGATTTTCATGCGGTCACTGCGGCGCATAACCTGCTTGCCGCTCTCATTGAAGCTCATATCCATCACGGTAATGCCCTTCGCTTTGACACTCATGGCGTCTGGTGGAACCGTGTGCTGGACGTGCCCGACCGCTCCCTGCGCAGGGTGATCGTCGGCATCGGAGGCAAGTCTAACGGTGTGCCCCGTGAAACAGGTTTTGAGATTACCGCCGCATCCGAAATCATGGCAGTGCTCTCGTTAAGCAGGGACCTCAACGACCTGCGCAGGCGTCTGGGACAAATCGTGGTGGGCGCGACCGTTGATGAGAATCCCATTACAGTGGAAGACCTCGGGGCGGCGGGAGCGTTAACGGTGCTGTTGCGCGATGCGCTGATGCCCAACCTGGTGCAGACGCTGGAGGGAACACCGCTGTTTGTGCACACGGGACCGTTTGGAAATATTGCAACAGGATGTAATTCAATTATCGCAGACCGAATCGCCATGCAAACCAGCGATTTTGTGGTCACCGAAGCAGGCTTCGGCTCCGACCTGGGGTTCGAGAAGTTCTGTCATATTGTATCTCCCGTTCTCGGCAAGTCGCCCGATGCGGCGGTGCTGGTCACTACTATACGTGCGTTGAAGGTACACAGCGGAAAGTTCAAAGTAGTGTCGGGCAAGCCGCTGCCTGCAGAGCTGGATCAGGAGAACCTGCCTGCGCTCGAACAGGGCGCGGTTAACCTAAAGGCACACATCGACATCGTCCATCGCTTGGGAGTGCCGGTGGTGGTGGCAATCAACCGATTTCCCTCCGATACCGAAGCGGAGATCGAATTTCTGTACAGGCTGGCGAGGCAGGCGGGGGCAGAAGGGGTCGCCGTTTTGGAAAGCTTCGCACGCGGTGCGGAGGGGGGCATAGACCTCGCAGAAGCCGTGCGAGCGGTTTCCGATGCAAACAAAACCGATTTCAAGCCTTTATACTGTCCCGATGCTTCGCTTCAGGAGAAAATAACGGCAGTTGCCACACAGATATATGGAGCGAGTGAGGTGCGCTA
Source organism: Chthonomonadia bacterium (assembly GCA_013314755.1). Lineage (GTDB taxonomy): Bacteria > Armatimonadota > HRBIN16 > HRBIN16 > HRBIN16 > HRBIN16. Next base: position 8,291 of record JABUFA010000008.1, on the reverse strand, counting down.
CGAGGCGGGCGTGCGGTCCAAGCTGAAGCAGTTTGAGCGGTGGGGCTTCGGCAAACTGCCCATCTGTTTTGCAAAAACACAGTTTTCGCTGTCGCACGACCCGAATCTGAAAGGTGCCCCCAGAGGTTTTACGCTGTCGGTCACAGACGCGCAGCTGGCATCGGGAGCGGGTTTCGTGCGCGTGTTATGTGGAGACATGATGACCATGCCCGGTCTGCCCGCCGCGCCTGCTGCCCTGAAGATGGACGTGGACGGAAGCGGGCAGATTACCGGTGCATCCTGGTAACACGGAGGCGAGGTACTCCGTCGCTATAGTATCCAGCTGAGCACCTTCAGCATTATCTGAGCAACGAGGATTTTGAATATCAGCGCTACCGGGTAAACGCTGGCGTAGGCGAGGGTGGCTAGGTCTGTATCCGTCTGCGAGGCAGCAGCTCCCAGCGCAGGGGGGTTGGTCATGCAGGAGGCAAGTGCTCCCATTGTCGCCAGTGTGCTCATTCGGTAGAGGTACAGTGCCAGCAGGAGGGTGAGCAAAGCTGTACAGACGGTAATTATCGCCCCGGCAGCAAAAAGGCTGGGTCCCTGGCTCTGAAGAACACGTACGAAATCTGCCCCTGCGCTGGTACCAGCACCTGCCAGAAAAAGCATCAGCCCCAATTCACGAGACAGATTTCTGGCAGCGGGAGGCACATACAGCGATAATTTCCCGATTCTTCCGAAATGTCCGATGAGCAAACTGGCAAGGAATGCTCCGCCTGCCGCGCCCATCTTGACCTGGATTCCCCCCGAGAGCTGAAAGGGGATAGAGCCAACAGCAATGCCCACCACCAGCCCGGCCAGAAAGGTGACCATACTGGTTTCGTCTTTATGCGTGCCTGTTCCCACTAATTTAGCGAAACGTTCTACAGATTCTCGCTCACCCACGATACGCAACGTATCGCCAAGTTCCAGAGTGACATCGCCCACTGGTGTTATCTCTGCTCCCTGTCGTCGGACGCGCGTGATAACCACGCCGTACTGTTCCCACACGCGCAGTTCCTGTATCTTCTTACCAGCCACTGTACCTTCCGTAACGTCCACATCGGCGGCGATGACGTTCGGGTTAATATCCATCGGCACCTGCGTCTCTTCTCCCAGCAGCAGTCGCAGTTTTTCCAGTTCCTGCTCTGTTCCAACCGCCATTACCACGTCCCCGCAATGCAGGACAAAGTCGGGGGTGGCAGGATAGACAGTATCGCCATGACGCACCCGTGAGATATTTGCCATACTCATGCGGTGCGGATTAATCTCACGGATAGATTTGCCATCGCAGTTCGGGTTGGTGATAACGAACCGTTTTGCCAGCAGTTTAGGCGATTCCCGCTCCTGTTGTTTTCTCCATGCCTGTTCCTCTTCCCAAATATTGCGGCGAAGCAACCGGGGCAAGAACTGGACAAGCAGTACCGTGCCTATCATGCTGAACGGATAGGCAACACCGTAGCCCACACTTACCTCCCCCACTTTCTGCGACGCGATGCGTTCCACTGCGTCTATTGCCGAAGCGAGTGCCGGGGTGTTTGTCACGGCGCCAGTATACAACCCTGTTGCCAGCTCCGGAGAAAGGTGCCACAGGCTTGCTACCACTGCCGTACTGACTGAAGCAGCAAGAACGCTAACCACCCCGATTATCACGAACGGCAGTCCCTGTTTCTTAAATGCCCGGAAGAAGCGCGGACCCGCCTGCAGACCGACGGCATACACAAACAGTAGTAAGCCGAGGTCACGCACCTCCTTGGGTACCTTATATCCAAAGTGCCCGAAAGCCAGTGCCACAAACAGAACGCCAGCAGCACCCAGCGACACGCCTCGCACGGATAGCTGTCCCAGCCAGCATCCAATGGCGAGGATGACAAACAGCACAAACATCTGTTCCGCCAGCAGTTCGTTCATTCCTCACCCCCAGAGAAGACAGTAACGGAAAAACCTGGATACGCCGCTTGCCACGCCGTTAAGATAGCGTTTACCGGGCGATGATGTCCACGATACGGGTCAGGTCGTCTATGTCATAGAAGTGAATTTCTATCGCGCCTCTTCCATCTACACAGCGTATCTGCACCCGCGTTGCGAGTACGCTGCGCAGTCTGTCCTCCAGCGCAAGCACATGAGGGTCAGGAGCAGGTGTTTCACGTGAAACAATCTCGGAAGGTTCCGAAGTCTCCTTGCTCGCCGCCCGCGCCGCTCGTTCTACCTCACGCACGCTCCACCCTGCTCGCACCGCCCGGCGATACAACTCCAACCGTGCTCCTTCAGGAGCCATCAGCAGCGCACGCGCATGACCCTCCGTAATCTTGCCCTGCCTCAAGCCGTCCAGAATCTCCGTGTCCAGGGTTAAAAGCCGAAGCGTGTTTGCCACCGCTGTTCGGCTCTTCCCAACCTTACGCGCAACCTCCTCCTGCGTCATGCCGAACCGCTCCATCAACGCACGATACGCAATCGCCTCGTCTACCGCGTTGATATCCTCCCTCTGCACGTTCTCTACCAAAGCCAGCTCCAGACGCTCCTCGTCACTCACTCTCCTGATAATCGCTGGCACGGCAGATAAACCGGCAACCCGCGCCGCCCGCCACCTGCGCTCACCCGCTACCAGCTGATACCTGCCGTCCGGTAAGGGCTGAACGATTACGGGTTGAAGCACTCCGTGCTCCCGAATCGACGCCGCCAGTTCCTCTATGCTGTCACGGTCAATATCCCGGCGCGGCTGGTCCGGATTTGGCACAATCGACGACAACGGGATTTCGGTAATCGACTCTTCTACCTCTTCCGAACCTCCAATCAACGCGGAAAGCCCCCTACCCAGTGCCTTGCGAGTCATCGCTCATCACCTCCAGCGCAAATTGCCGATATGCCTCCGCGCCCCGTGACTTCGGATCGTATAACACCACAGGCATCCCGAAACTGGGCGCCTCACTCAAACGCACGTTGCGCGGTATCACCACGGGGGAGACCACATCTCCGAAAAACGCTCGCACCTCTTCTTCTACCTGCTGGGCAAGACGTAGCCGCGGGTCCTTCATGGTGAGCAGAACATGCGCGATGCGCAACGTCGGATTCAGCCGGCGACGGACCAGGTCCACCGTGCGCATTAACTGCGTAATCCCCTCCAGCGCGTAATATTCGCACTGAATGGGCACTATCGCCCTATCGCACGCCGTCAGGCAGTTCACCGTAAGTAAGCCGAGCGAGGGAGGAGTGTCAAGGAAAATGTAGTCGTAACGCTGTCTGATCGGCTCGATGGCGTGTTTCAACACCTGTTCTCGGCTGATTCTGGTCATCAACTCAATCTCAGCACCCGCCAGGTCCAGCGTAGATGGTACGACATCCAGCCCTTCAACCGATGTACGAAGAATAACCTCCTCCATCGGAAGGTCATCTACCAGCACATGGTAAACGCTGTTTGCCAGTTTGCTCTTCTCGATTCCCACACCACTGGTGGCATTACCCTGGGGGTCAACGTCTACCAAGAGCACCCGCCTGCCCGCCAGCGCGACCGACGCCGCCACGTTCACCGCCGTGGTGGTCTTGCCTACCCCGCCTTTCTGGTTCACAACCGCGTACACCAGTCCCATCCAAGCATCGCCTCCCTTGTGGTTCGGCTTCAACATACGGTCGGACGATTCCTGCTGTGATTGACTTTTGTTCGGTGGGCTGATACACTGGAAGACGAAGGGCAGGAGGTTGCATCGCCACGTGTCTCGCGAACGTACAGTGCTATCACAGGTAGTGGATGCTCTTCAGCGGCGACGGGCATATGCTCTTTCGTGTTTTGTGCTCGTGGTGCTGGGCACTGCACTGGTCACGTTTACCACACGCCCGGTCTATCGGGCGAAGGCAGTGGTGCAAATTGAACAGCCCTCTGGCTTTGTCCTGCGTACCGATGTATTTGGTGCTGGCTTTACGCGCACCGTTCCCCAAGAGCAGGCTGAGCTGACCGACACATACCCCTATAAACTGCTGGTTGACGCAATGGTGAGCATTGCAGAAAATCAGGGCATTTCTTTAGCGCAATACTATCATGTAGACAGAATTAGAGATTTATTTGAAAACAAACTATGTGATACTGGCGGCGCCGACGTAGAGCAATGCGTGCTGACACGTGCCGCGCAGATAGAGGGGCGCAACCCTGCTAAACCGAAAGACGAGGATGACTTCGAGCAGGATGTCCGGGCAAGGCTGGTAGAGGACACCGGCTTGATTGAGCTCTTTGCCGAAGCGCGCTCACCCCGCCGAGCGCAGGATGCAGCCAACGCCGCCGCTATCGTCATCGCCTGGCAGAATGAGCGACTGCGCAAAGAAGAGGCACGGAACACCGTTCGATTCATCCGGGAGCAGTTGGACGGTCCCAATGGAGTGAAGACGCAACTTGCCCGCGCGGACGAACAGCTGGCATCTTTTAAACGCCAGAAGATGTTTCTGGACGCGAACGAAGAGATGCGCGTTCTGATGCTGCAAATGGTGGAGCTGAGCAACCGCCGCTGGCAGGGGAATCTGCGCTTGACCGACCTGCGAACCCGCCTTGCCGAAACGCGCCGCAGGCTCGGTCAGGAACCTTCTACCCTTGTCTCGCCCACCATCTACGAGAATCCGACGGTGCAGGAAATTAAAAAACAGCTGGTCACGGCGGAAGCGGAACTGCTCGCCCTGCAGGCACAGTTCACCGAAGAGCACCCGCGCGTTCAATCTGCGCAGGCACGAGTGGACGCCCTGCGAGAGCGCCTAAAGCAGGAATCGCTTCGTATTGAAAGCGTTCAACGTCTGCCTAACCCTGTGTATCAAGAGTTATACAAAAGCGTCGCCCTGCTTTCTGCCGATATTGTGGGGCAGGAGGCACAGATGAGCGCACTGGAAAATACCATGAACAGCATTCGCCAGCAGATGCTGACCGTTCCTCAGCTGGAAAAGGAGCTCACCCAGCTTCTGCGTCAGCGGCAGGCTCTGGAGAAACGGTACCTGTTCCTGATGGAGCGTCTGCAGGAGGCGGAACTGACCCAGGCGGTGAAGCTGGGGGGTGCGCGTGTGGTGGAACTGGCGCAGATTCCGGGCAAGCGCGTCAAACCGCGACGCATCCTCAATATGCTGATGGGCACGGTTCTGGGCACTCTTCTGGCTATCGGATTCGTCCTTCTGCTGGACCGCCTGGACCGCCGTCTGCCCTCGGCGCAACACGCCACCGAATGGCTGGACCTGCCCCTGCTGGGCACAATCCCCCCGCTTCGCGACAGCACCGACTCATCCATTCTGTGGGAGCCTTCAGTGATAGAGGCGTTTCGTAACCTGCGCACCGCCATCCGTCTCGCCTCGTTAGAGCATTCTGTGCGGCTATTGATGGTCACTTCACCTGCAAACAGAGAGGGCAAAACGCTTGTGAGCAGGCATCTTGCTGTCAGCATAGCGCAATCTGGGCAGAAGGTGATACTGATAGACGCCGACCTGCGTGAGCCAACGCATCATCATTTTGACGGCGTGTCCCCCTCGCCCGGACTGGCGGAGCTGCTTCGGGGTGAGGGCGAACTCGAAGCGTGCATCCGTCCGACGCCTGTTGATAACCTGTGGCTCTTGCCTGCAGGTGCCGTGTCGCCCAACTCCACTGAACTACTGGAAAGTACCAGAATGCGCGAACTTCTTACACATTTGCGAGACAGGTATGACGTGGTGCTAATGGATACGCCGCCGGTAGAGCCGTTCGCCGATGCGCGGGTGCTTGCACTACAATGCGACGCCGTTGTGCTCGTTGTGCAGCCGGGGGTAACCTCCCGCGACCTCGCGCTGAGTGCCGTGGAATCCCTTCGCGCTCTGCCAGACACCAGACTACTGGGTATAGTGGCGAACGGCGACGCAAACTACGGACGTATAACAAGGAGGTATCGCTCGTGAAAGGGCTTATCCTGAGCGGGGGTAAGGGCACTCGCCTGCGCCCCATCACCTACACCGGCGCGAAACAGCTCATCCCCATCGCCAACAAGCCGGTGCTCTTCTACGGCATTGAAGCCATACGCGACGCCGGAATCACCGACGTGGGCATCATCGTGGGCGATACGCGCGAGGAGATTATGCAGGCGGTGGGCGACGGCAGTCGGTGGGGCGTTCGCGTCACCTACATTCACCAGCCGGAGCCTCTCGGGCTGGCGCATGCGGTCAAGGTCGCGCAGGACTTTCTGGGGGACGAGCCGTTCGTGATGTATCTGGGCGATAATCTGGTGAAGGAGGGCATCACTCCCTTCGTGCGCGAGTTCGAGCAGATACGTCCCAACGCGCAGATACTGCTGGCGCGAGTGCCCAATCCCCAGGAGTTTGGCGTCGCCGTGCTGGAGGGAGACCGCGTGGTGCGCCTGATAGAGAAGCCCAAACAGCCCCCGTCTGACCTCGCGCTGGTGGGCGTGTATATGTTTGACGAGCATATCTTCGAGGCGGTCAATGCCATCCGCCCTTCTGCACGGGGCGAGCTGGAAATCACCGACGCCATCCAGTATCTGATTGACCACGGTTATCAGGTGCGCTCGCACATCATCAGCGGATGGTGGAAGGATACGGGCAACCTCGAAGCCATTCTGGAGGCGAACCGCATCCTGCTGGAGGACATCGAACGCGACATCCGCGCAGAGGTGGATGAACGTTCGCGCTTGCACGGGCGGGTGTGCATCGGCGAAGGCACGCGCGTGGTCAACAGCGTGATTCGAGGACCCGTCATCATCGGCACGAACTGCCTGATAGAGAACGCCTACATCGGTCCGTTCACCTCCATTGCCGACCAGGTGCACATTGTCGCCAGCGAGATCGAGCACAGCGTGATATTAGAGGGCTGTCGCATTCTGCACATCGGCTCGCGCATGGAAGATAGCCTGCTGGGGCGCAATGTCACCGTCTGTCGCGATGAGGGCAAGCCGCGCGCCGTCAGGCTGATGCTGGGAGATAACAGTCAGGTCAACCTGCTGTGAAAGCGTGGCAGTTCACCACACGCTGGTTGCTCGGCTCGCAGGTCGCGGCGCGTCTGCTGGGGCTGGTGAACAACATCCTGCTGGCGCGGTTGCTCGCCCCTGCCTCCTATGGCGACTTCGCGCAGGCGATGGCGTTTGCGGGGTCGCTGGTTCCCCTTGCGGACATGGGGCTTTCTGCGGTAATCACCCGGCATATCGCGCGGCGCCCCCGTTCTCGTGCAGTGCTGAGCGCGAGTCTGGGCTTACGGTTAGCGCAGAGCCTCCTCCTTCTATCTGCGGTCACGCTGAGCGCATGGCTCCTTTACGGTTCCCCCCGCCTGCGGGTAGCGGTGGTGCTGGCGGGGACCTACTGGTCGCTGGCGTGCATCGGGCAGCTGCTGGCTGGAGTAGCACGGGCGCGTTTGCAGGCGCATGTGGAGGCGCGGGCGGTCATTCTGGAACGCACCTCAGCCGTCCTGCTGGCTGTGGCAGGGGCAGTGTGGTTCGGTTCTGCGGGTGCGCTGGCAGGCGTGATAGCCGGAGGGGTGCTGGCGGTGGCGTATCTTCTGCGTCGGCTGGCTCTTCCACCGATGCGCGTGCACCGACTACTATCCCTGCGCCTGATGGCGATTGGCGCGCCGCTGATGGTTGCCGACCTCTGTCACGGTCTCATCATGCGGTTAGACCTGCTTGCAGTGGGAATGCATTACGGGGCGCAACATGCGGGTTGGTACGGCAGCGCCAGCACGCTGTTGTGGGCGGCGGTTCTGGTGCCCGGCTCCATGGCGCTGGCGATTGTGCCCGCCTTTGCCTCTAGGCGAAGCGAACATGCTGGACAGAGCAGTCGCGTGCTGGGCTGGATGCTCGCGGTCTCCCTGCTGATGGCGTTAACGTTCAGTGCGGGAGCAAAGGTCTGGGTTGGCTTGCTTTACGGAGGCGAGTATGCCCCTGCGGAGGCAGTCCTGCGTGTGCTGGCGTGGTGTCTGGTTCCCGCTTCGGTGGTTGCCTGGGGAAACGCCACCCTGCTGGTTCGCCACCGCACGGCGTGGGTGGGCGCAGTGGCGACAGGCGGGCTGGCGTGCCTTGCCATTTGTCTGTGGTGGTGGCTTCCCGGTCACGGCTTGCTGGGCGCGGCGTGGGCGCAGTTGGTGACGCAGTGCCTGATGGCGTTCGCGCTGTGGTGGCTGGTCGGCGTGTCGGCGTCAACCCGCTACCAGATTGAGACACGAACCTAACGCCCCATCTTCAGCACCTGTCCGTCTATCTGCACCTTCAGACCTGTCAAGCGCTCCAGCGCCTCCACCGGCAGATACACCCGGTTACCCAACCGGAGCACTGGTG
>JABUFA010000060.1 GCA_013314755.1 Chthonomonadia bacterium | reverse complement strand
CTAAGAACTGGGGTTTGTGTGTCCAGTCGATGAGACTGTGCAGGTGTGGCAGGCACAGCTGGAGGAAGGGTTCAAGGAACCGTTCGATTGAGTTCTTTCCATGGGCTATCCTGGTCTTGGTGTCTCACGGCGACCTCTTTCGCGAAGCAGGAGGCAGTTTCCTGCCTCCTGCTCATTCGTCCGCTCCTACAGATACAGCACCCTGCCCCGGTATCGCTCCAGCAGGCGGGCGTTATGGACATCGCCGCCGTCGAGGTTCGCGCTCAGGAATACAGGCGGCTCCACCCCGCGCTCCTGCAGGATAGCCACCGTCTGCGCCACCAGCGCGTTCAGTATCGCCGCGCCGATAACGGTGGAGGTGGGCGCAACCTTCTGCCGCATACCCGGAATCTCCACTACCGCGTCGCCAATCACCCCGCAGTTATCCAGCACGATGTCCGCCACCTCGAACAGCCGTTTTGTGCCCGCACGGGGCGTGACCGATTGGGAATAGGTGACCGACGTCAGCGCGATGACCAGCGCGCCCTTCTCGCGACCGTATTGCGCCACCTCCACCGCCACCGCGTTGCGCCCTGATACCGAGTGCACTATCAGCACGTCGCCTGCCTGAATGGGAACCTCGCTCATAAAAATCTGCGCGTAGCCGGAGTGGCGTTCCAGAGCAGATGTCATCGTGATGGGGCGCACGTCGCAGGTAAGACCGGGGGGCAGGATGGGCGAAATGCAGGCGAGTCCACCCGCCCGGTAGAACAGCTCCTGCGCGAGGATGCCGGCGTGCGTCGCGCCGAAGATGTAAATCAGATGGTCGTTCTGGATGGCATCTGCCATCGCCTGCGCGGCGCGCTGCATCGCATCCATCTGCGTCTGCTCCACAAGGTCTAACTGGCGACGGATTTCGTCCAAATACCTCTTTATCATCGCTCAGTACCCCTTTCGGATGTAGTCGTCCACGGTCTGCCGATAGATTTCAGGTCCGTCGGGCAGGTTGATGCTCTTGAACACGGTGGGCTGGAGACCGCGCGCCAGCATCTCCTGCACGATGCCCGCTACCAGCGCCCACATGATAGCCGCCGCGCCGATACCGGAGGCGGGACAGATTTTGCGGTCCATTCCCTCCACCTCCAGCATGGCATCGCCGTAGTCCGCGCCGTTGTCTATCACCAGGTCCACCACCTCGAACAGCCGCTTGCCCGAAGGATGCACCGACTGAAGCTGCGAAGAGTAGCGCAGGGAGGTGATGCCGATAGTGGTGATGCCGTTGTCCCGCGCCTGTATCGCCAGCTCCACCGGTATCACCTGCTTGCCCGACACCGTGCCGATAATCAGCACATCGCCTGCGCGCATGTGACTGCGTTTGATGGCGGCTGAGACCAGCATCGCATCGGTTTCGAAGCTGGCTTTGCCCGTCTCGCCCTGCGCCTGTCGGTGCTGATTGGGATTTTCCACCGAGAATGAGAAGTTAAACGCCGACATCGCCGCCAGCCCGCCCACGCGGTTAATCAGCTCGCGCGAGACCAGGTGTCCGGTGTCGTAGACGTGGATAACGCCTTTCTGCGCCAGGCTGTCGGCGCAAGTCTTTGCCGCCTTGCGGATGTTGGCGGACTGCGCCTGCTCGATATCGCTGAGTAGCCGTCGGTATGCCTCAAAGGTGCGTGCGATAAGGTCTTCCATCCCTCTGTCCTCCGTACAGGTCTTTACGGAGCTCTATTCCTGCCAGCCGTTCCATCACCTTCACCACCGCCGAATAGTCCTCGTCGGCGAAGCCCTGTTGCATCGCGGCGACGAACAGCTCGCGCGTGAGGGCGTTCAGGGGAAGCATGGTGCTGGTCTCACGGGCGGCGTCCTCTGCCAGCGACAGGTCTTTCAGCAGGTGACGCACGAAGAAGTTCGCCTGAAAGTTGCGCTCCAGCACCGCGTTGCCCTTGGTGGTATACATCGGTGCGCCCAGGTTGGATTTGGAAAGGATGTCCAGCAAGGTGGCGGGCGAAACGCCGCCTTTTGCCGCAAACAGCATGGACTGCCCCAGCCCCACCATCATGTGCGCAATCATCATGTTGCAGGCGAGTTTAGTGGTGGTAGCCCGGTCGGCGGTGGGAAAACGCCAGACCTTATCCGAGAAGGCACGCCAGACCGGTTCACACCGGTTCAAGTCGTCTTCCTCTCCGCCGCCGAACACCAGCAGGGTTCCCTCCAGAATCTGCTTCCTGCCGCCCAGTACGGGCGCCTGCACAAACCGTTTGCCCGCCTGCCGGTAGGTCTGCGCCATATACCGTGACCACGCGGGAGATACGGTGCTCATGTCGCAGTGCACGCTCTCGGCAGAAAGGGCGGACAGAATGCCCCTATCTCCAAAGGAGACCTGCTCCACCGCCGCGGGGTCGGTGACGATAGAGATGACCACCTCGCACTGCCGGGCGACCTCGGCGGGAGAGTCTGCCCAGCGCGCCCCTTGCGCAATCAATGGCTCCGCCTTCTCGCGCGTGCGATTATACACGACGACCTCGTACCCGGTAGCGAGCAGTCGTTCGGCGATGGCTCCGCCCATGATACCCAGTCCAATCACACCTGCACGCAATTTGCTTTCCCTCCTGTTATCGTAAGATTTCAACGACGCTGGACCTTCAGTGGTGAAACCGCTTTGCTCTCCGGCACCGTTACTGTGATGGAGCACTGGCTCGTGGGCAGGTTCGCATCCCATGCGACGGTGAACCGCGCCACACCGCTGGCATCCGCAACCGTGCTATCTTCCGCAGGATACGCGCCCTGCGCCCGCATCTGTACTTTCACGCCCGCACACGGGTTGCCTGCCTGGTCGGCAACACGCACGACCAGTTCAAAACGCTCACCGCCTGACGGAACAGTGGTGGGCTGAACCAGCACCACACGCGCCGGCTCACCGGGCAATACGGTTACTTCCGCCTGCACCAGCCGGTCATCCGGTAGAAGTGCGGTTACCGTACCTTTGCCGATTTTTACTCCGGTGAACAGTCCGGCCTGGTCCACGAAGCCGATGCCCCCTGTCGTGCCGAAGATAACTTTGTCGGGGTTGAGCGGCTCGCCCTTTTCCGGGGAGCGCACCGCAAACCGCACGCTCTCTCCTGAACGCACCGTTACTGAAGTCGGTTCTATCTGTACCTGCGCCGATTCGGTAACCGCCGGGCGCGGCGCAAACACCACCACCGAGTTGGCGACCGGTCTCTGCTTGCCCTCCGATGGGCTGTTAATCACTAACCCGCCGCGCACCGCCAGCGTGGTAGAGCCGCCGCCGTCCAGGTTGATGGCATCGGTCGCCCCGAGGTCAATCATCAGGCGAGCCAGCTCGTGCAGGGTCATCCCCCCTGCCATGGGCTGTCTGCCGTCCACGGTGACCAGCAGGAGTTTGCCATCAGCGGTGATGCCCACTGCGGTACGCGGGTGGCGGTTATCCGAAAATCCGCTCTGGAACCCCTGTCGGGGCGCATCCACCAGCACCGTGCCCTCGCGCACCAGCCAGGGACCGCCTCCAACCGCCATCACCGCCTGCGCCCAGAAATCTGCCTCGTTCCGTCGGCGGAAGCCTCCCCGCGATGCCATCTGCGTTGCACCTTCACGCCGCGATTCGGGAACCAGCACCACCTGCTGGCTGGCGGGGTCTACCCAGAAGCGCAGGCTCAACACGGTGCCGCTCTGCCAGCCTTTGATACGCTCCGCCTGCGTGCCTGTCGCCACCAGCAGGGCGCCATCAGCAGGTACGGCACAGTTTGACCCAGCCGCGATTGGTTCTCCGACCTTTGCACGCAGGGTTTTGCCCAGCATGGGCACGCCGTCCAGCTCGCGCAAGCTCAATACCACCGCGCCGTTCGGGAGGGGATAGACCTCGCCCCAGCGCGGCGTGACAAGCACGCACTCGTTCGCCTGCACGGTGCGGTTGATTCCGCTCAGGGGCAGGGGATTGCCGCCTTCCGGGGTGACCTCTGCCCGCACCACCACTTCGCCAAAGATGACCTCCCTCTGCGCGGTCATGCCGAACGCCACCCGTTGAGACGGCTCGCTGACCAGCTCGCCGCCCTGGATATGGATGCCCAGCGGGTCACCCGTGAAGGGAAAGAAATCGGCATTCACGCCCGCCAGTGCGTCCAGACGCTGGACGGTTTCGCTCACTGTCTCGCGCCCCAGGGTGGGGTCCTGGCGGTACACCGTCCCTCCTGCCAGCGCGGATTCCACACGCACCGCAGGGTTTCGCAGGTCTACCTCCAGCACGTTGACGATTTGCGGGCTGTTGTAGAAGGTTTGCACATACTGTTTGAGCACCACCCCCTCGCCCAGCGTTTTAACGGCGGTCTGAGCGTGCAGGGGTAGCCATGAAAGCCAGAGCAGGTAAGTCCACAGGGCTACCCAGAGTGTGCGTCGCTGTGTTCTGCTGAACATCGTCTGCCAGTCTCCATCACGCCACAATCTTCTGATGGAAACAGTTTTCGGCTACGGCGCGTGAGAAACCTTCCATGTGAACTCAATCAGGTTAAACTCCGCAATGTGGAGCGCTGAAGCCGTGCTTCAGCACCCAAAATGGCATCCTTGCGATTGGAAATCGCAGGCTACACATGACAAAACCTGCTGGAGCAGGTCAGCCTCTGTAGACGCACACTGTTATAGCCCCAATAGAGTCTTCATATCAGAATGGTTATTGACAAACTAACATGCTACCGAGTAGGATGAGAGTATCCAAAGGGGCGTGGGCGCAAGAGCCTTGTGCTCCAATCCTGGAGGGCTCCGCCATGCGACAATGGTGCATGGATGTGGTCGCCTTCTTTGGCAGTTCGTGGGGGTGGATTGGCTGGGGCTTGTTCCTGCTGTGGTTTTTGGGTCCCTACCTCGTGCCGTCCAGTGTGTTCAGGATGTTGACAGGTCTGTTGCTCGTACTGTGGTGGATACTGGACGCGGTGGATCAGGAGATAGCATGGTGGCAGATGGCGGCGGTGATTTTATTGCTGGTGGCAGATTTTCTGCCAATCCCCCCTGTGGGATGTCTAGCGATAGCGGCTTGGGTGGTGTACTGGTTGTGTTTTCGGGCGTAGGTGAGAGTTCGGTAAAGGTTCCCTGCCAGCCGTCGGCAGCATTGAGTATACCCACCCCCAGCCTGCGTCCGCCCATAAGAACACTAGGTTCGCTACGCGGTCAGCCAGCGAGTTCTCGGAGCGATACAACCGGGCATAAGGGTTCACCGAAGCGGGATTGCGCTGCATCTCCTGCGCGGTCACAGGGTCAAAGTGTCCGCCTGTGTTCAGGGGTGACCAGCGCGGCAAGCCGCCCCTGTCCAAGGGTTCGGGTGCTGGGGTCGGAGTAGACGCCGAAGTATCCCTGATAGCCAACGGTTCCGGCGTTGGGTTAAAGGGACAACCGGTTCCGTGTTCCGTTTCCGGGTGACAAGAGGCAGCACTGCTCTGGGTATTACATCCGAGGATGTCTTGTAGCCTCCGAAGGAGGCTTTGTGGTGAGTAGCCCGCAACTTCCAGTTGCAGGGTTGCCTCTCCTCTTTAATCGGTGCCCTTGCGATTAGAAATCGCAGGCTACACAGAGCAAAACCTGCTGAAGCAGGTTCATATGGAGTGCTGAAGCCATGCTTCAGCATTCCAAAATAGCCCGCAACTTTCAGTTGCAGGGATGTTTTTTAACCTATCCTTGCGATTGGAAATCGCAGGCTACCCAGAACGAAACCTGCTGGCGTAGGTTAAGAGTCTGCTGAAGCAAGCTTCAGCACTCCAAAAAGGTCAAAAAGGTCAGTCTTCGACAAGAAGCTTCGTCAAGAGCTCGAGTTGCAGGGTTGCATTCTCCCCTCCCGTTGACTCCCGATAACCGCCTGTGCTATGCTTGGCTGTGGAAATTATCCGATGGCGGCGAGCAAACGATGATCACACAAACCGCTTCCGAATCTCTGGTGCGCGACCTTGAGCGCATTGTGGGCGCAGATGCCGTGCTCTGTGATCCGTTTGAACTGCTGGTGTATGAATGCGACGCCTACACCATCGAAAAAGCAGTTCCACAGGCAGTGGTCTTCCCCACCGAAACCGAGCAGGTACAGCAGGTGGTGCAGTTGTGCAATCGGCTGGGCGTTCCGTTTGTGCCGCGCGGGGCGGGAACCGGGCTGTCGGGTGGTGCGCTGGCGAAGCAGGGCGGAGTGGTCATCTGCACCAGCCGCATGACGCGCATCCTGGAGGTGGACATCCCCAACCGACGTATCACCGCTCAGGCGGGAGCGATTAACCTGGACCTGACAAAGGCGGTGAAGGCACAGGGCTATCACTACGCCCCCGACCCCTCCAGCCAGATGGTCAGCACCATCGGGGGCAACGTGGCAGAGAACGCGGGCGGTCCACACACCCTGAAGTACGGCGTCACGGTGAACCACATCACCGGGCTGGAGGTGGTACTGCCCGACGGCGAGGTGGCATGGCTGGGCGGCAAGTGCGAGCAGTCGCTGGGCTACGACCTGGTGGGCGTCTTCACGGGAAGCGAGGGCACGCTGGGGATACTCACCACGGTCATCGCGAAGTTAACGCCCCTGCCTCAGGGCTGGCGCACCATGCTGGCGGTATACCCCCGATTGGAAGAGGCATGCCAGACGGTCTCGGACATCATCGCCGCCGGAATCGTGCCCGCCGCCATGGAGATGATTGACCGCACTACCCTGCAGGCGGTGGAAGCCGCCTTCCGTTTCGGCTTTCCGCAGGACGCCGACGCTGTGCTGGTCATTGAGCTGGACGGGCTGGAAGCGGGATTGGACCGGCAGATGCAAAGGGTGCTGGACATCTGTCGCGCCAATGGCGCGGAGGAGATTCGGCTTGCCCGCGACGAGGAGGAGCGCACCCGCCTGTGGACGGCGCGAAAGAAAGCGGTTGGCTCACTGGGCAGGCTCGCGCCCAGTACGGTCACACAGGATACGGTGGTGCCGCGCAGTAAACTGCCGCAGGTGCTCCGGCGAATCATGGAGATTGGGCAGGAACATGGCGTGCGCATCGCCAATGTGTTCCACGCGGGAGACGGCAGTCTGCATCCTATCGTGCTGTTCGACGAACGAGACCCAGAAGAGGTACGCCGGGTTCGCGCCGCCAACGACGCCATTGTCAAACTGTGCGTGCAGATGGGCGGCAGTATCACCGGCGAGCACGGCGTGGGCGTAGAGAAAGCGGAATACATGCGCCTGCTCTATTCTGAGACCGACCTGAAGGCAATGCGCCTGGTGCACGATGCCTTTGACCCGCAGGACCTGTGCAATCCCGGCAAAATATTCCCGCACATGGAGGGGGCGGAATGAGCGTACAAAGCGTTTACTCGCGCTGGAAGTTCGGACCACCAAAAGACCCGTCGTACTTCCCCATTGCCGTATGGCTTCAGCAGCCGCGCAACGCTTCCCGTTTCAAACAGGCAGGCATCAACCTGTATGTCGGCTTGTGGCAGGGACCGACGGAGGAGCAGCTTAATGTTCTGCACGAGGCGAAGATGCCCGTCATCTGCGAGCAGAACGCCGTCGGCTTGAGGCATCGCGAAGACCCCATCATCGTTGGGTGGATGCATCAGGACGAGCCGGATAACGCCCAACCCGTCACCGACCCCGCGACCGGACGTCGCGGATGGGGCGGACCTGTGCCGCCAGAGCGTGTGGTAGAGTGGTATCGCCAGATAAAGAGCCGAGACCCCGACCGCCCGGTTCTGCTGAATCTGGGCCAGGGAGTCGCCAACGACAGCTGGGTGGGACGCGGCACCGGCGCACATCCCGATGACTACTTCACCTATGTCAAAGGCGCGGATATTGTCTCCTACGACGTGTACCCTGTGGCGGGATTGAACTCGGAGGACCTGCTGTGGTACGTGGGCAAGGGGCTGGAGCGACTGCAGCTGTGGACGCGCTGGAACGAGTCTACCGACGGCAGGAAAATCCTCTGGAACGCGCTGGAGTGCACGCGCATCAGCAACCGCGAGCGCAAGCCCTCGCCCCATCACGTGCGAGCAGAGGTGTGGATGTCGCTGATTCATGGTTCACAGGGCATCATCTACTTTGTGCACCAGTTCGAACCTAACTTCGTGGAGGCGGCTTTGCTGGAAGACCGCGAAATGCTGGAAGCGGTGACGGAGATTAACCGACAGATTCGCGAACTTGCGCCTGTGCTCAACAGCCCCAGCATCATCGACGGCGTGAGCGTAAGGTCCTCGAACCCCGATGTGCCGGTCCATGCGATGGTCAAACGCTATCAGGGGGCGACCTATCTGTTTGCCGTGGGAATGCGCAATGCGTCCACCACCGCCGAGTTCACTTTACAAGGGGTTCCCGGCAGGGCAATTGCCGAGGTGCTGGGCGAAGGCAGGCGCATCACCGTACGCCAGGCACGCTTTGAAGACACCTTCAAGCCCTGGGCGGTGCATCTGTACCGTATCCGATAACTACTCCTCCAGCAGGGGAGCCTTTTGCGCCCTGCCGGCGGGCAGGGTGAACAGCACTGTGGTGCCCTTGCCGACTTCGCTTTCAATCCAGATGCGCCCTTTCTGCGCCTTCACCGCCAGGTAGCAGAAGGTCAAGCCCAGACCGGTGCTCGCGCCCTCTTTGCGTGCCTCCACCTGCGCATACTTGTCGAACACTTTCTCTATCCATTCGGGCGGGATGCCCGGTCCCTGGTCGGTGACGCTGAAGGTTACCATCCAGTCGTCGGAGGCGCGGGTGCGAACGGTAATCGTGGAGTGGGGCGGACTGTATTTGAGGGCGTTGCTGAGCAGGTTCACCAGCACGCGCACGGTAATGTCGGGGTCGGCGATGACGGTATTGACGTGCGGGTCGGCTTCATATACAATCTGCACCTGATTCTGCGCCGCCCACAGCGACACCACAGCCAGCGAGTTATTCACCAGCTCATCTGCGCTCACCTCCTGCGTCTGTACCGGCATCTTGCGCCCCTCCAGACGGGGCAGGTCCAGCAGAGAGTTAATCAGGGTCAGCATGCGGTTGCTGGAGATGAGCGCCATGTCCAGCATCTCCTGCTCGGACTCATCCATTCTGCCGTCGCGCATCTGGCGCAGGGTCTGAAGCCCCGTCAGGATGTTGGTCAGCGGCGAGCGCAGGTCGTGCACGATGAAATGCATCAGCTCTTCATGGCGTTTGCGCGATGCCAGCAATCCCGAAAGCATGTAGGTGACCGTCAGGAAGATAGCCGAGCGCACCGCCAGGTTCCAGTAGGGCACAACGCCTGCGCTGTCATGCGAGGTACTCAGCACGTCCGCAGCGAACCATGCAATGGCGCTGGCAACCGCCACAATAACACCCGGCTTCTCGCCCGCAAACCAGTCCACCAGGATAATGGGAATGAGGTACAGGATGAGGATATCGGGTTCGGTAAAGTAGTCCACCACAGCTATCAGCCCGACCAGCAACAGTCCGACCGTTACCCAGAAATGCCGTGAACGCTTGCTCAGGAAATCGTGAACTTTTTGCACCGTACCACCCACCTACACGATACCCTGTCGTGAGGCTCGTCGGGAAGCTGCGTTCAGAGCGGATTGTATCAGCATGAACTCACCCACATTGTCCATCGTCAGCAAGCCGACCAGCTCACTGCCTCGCATCACGGGCATGGAGTGACAGGCGCAGGCTTGCAAGCGGGGCAGAACGTTTTCCAGCATCTCGGCGGCATCTACCATCTCGAACTCGCTCTGCATCACGTCGCGCACCAGGCGGTCCAGTCCCTGCTGTGCCAGCGCGTTAATCAGGTCACTGCGTGTGAGCACGCCCATCACGCGCCCGCCCTGCACGACGGGGAAGTCCTGTTGCCAGCCGTTCAGGATAAGCTCCACCACGCGCTCCAGCGGGTCATCGGGCGAGACGGTGCGAAAGTCGGTCAGCATCACCCGCTGCACCGGGATGCCCCCAAGCGCGGATTGAATCTGCACCATGCTGGCTTCCTGTGCAGCGCCAATCCACACAAACAGCGCGATGAACAGCAGGAACGGGTTAAACAGCAATCCAAGCAGTCCAAACAGAAGCGCCATGCCCTGTCCCAGCCCCGCGGCGATGTTCGTCGCCTGCACGTAGTCCATGCGCATCGCCAGCAACGCCCGAACCACACGCCCACCGTCCATCGGGAAGGCGGGAAGCATATTGAACGCAGCGAGAAACAGGTTCACTACCATCAGCCTTTCCCACAGCGAGCCTCTGACCATGCCGGTTTCCACCTGCAGGTAGCCCATCAGCGCTGTCTTCGCCTGCAAAAACAGGTAAAGCGCGATAAACAGCACCACGTTCACCGCAGGACCCGCCAGCGCCACCCACAGCTCCTGCACGGGTTTGTCGGGCATCTTTTCCAGACGCGCCACACCGCCTATCGGTAACAGCGTGATGTCGCGCGTGCGGATGCCATACCGCTTCGCGGTCAGGGCGTGCCCGAACTCGTGCAACAGCACGCATCCGAACAGCAGAAGGATAAACACGACACCGCTGATAACCGCCTGAAGGGTCCCTAACTGAATCCAGTGTAACAGGGCAATCCATCCGATAAGCAGAAGAAACGTTGCGTGCACATACACCGCGATACCTGCATATTCACCCAGTTTCCAGGACCATCTCATATACACACTACCTGCCTTTCCGTCTTGCGTTTGGGAGCACTGTATCAGTTTACGCAAGCCAGCGGGAATACTGTTGCTCATTTCGCCCTGATGTTGGGAAATACCTTGCTGAGAAAGGTTTTGTCGCCTTCCCGGATATGGAGTGCTGAAGCCATGCTTCAGCGACCCAAAGATACTGCCCTTGCGATTGGAAATCGCAGGCTACACCTGGCAAAACCTGCTGGCGCAGGTTATGGAGTGCTGAAGCAAGCTTCAGCACTCCAAAAAGGTCAGCCTCAGACAACCTTGCGATTGGAAATCGCAGGCTACACAAAACGAAACCTGCTCAAGCAGGTTAGGTTGCTGAAGCAAGCTTCAGCACTCCACAGTAGTCCGCAACTTTCAGTTGCAGGGATGCTCTAGCAAATGTCATGAGTAGCCCACATCTTCCATCCGCAGGGTTTCTTCCTCCCCTGTCCTAACCTGGGCAGGTTGACAAGAGGCGCACTTCGGCGTATACTGAAGGTCGGTACAACACCGAAAGAGGAACGGGGGCAAAGCTTCCGATGAGAATAGTCATTCTGGGATGTGGACGCACAGGCGCGGCGCTGGCACGCCTGATGGCTGCCGAGGGACACAAGGTAACACTGATCGAGTGGAACAGCGACTCCTTAGAGAGGCTGGGAGGCAAGTTCAGCGGTGCGGTCATCACGGGCAACGGGCTGGATGAGGATGTGTTGAAGAAGGCAGGCATCGAGCAGGCGGACCTGTTCGTTGCACTGACTGAAGGCGACAACCGCAACCTGATGGCAGCGCAAATCGCCAGAGAACGGTTCCGCGTGCCCAAAGTGATTGCCAAAGTGAATGACCCCATCCGCGCTGAAGCGTACCGGGAGAGAGGTATCTACACTATCTGCTACAGCCTGATCGGCTCCGCCATGATTCGTGACCTCGCCTACGACCGTCCCTTCGGCTCCATTGAGGAGTACAACACGGTACCCCCCGCACTGAAGGACTGAGTGAGGTAGCTGGACATGTACATTATCATCGTTGGAGCTGGTAATGTCGGTTACTACCTGGCGAAAACGCTGTTGAACGCCGGGCACGAAGTGCTTCTGATTGAACGGGACAAGCGTCGCTGTGCCCTGCTGAGCGACGAGCTCGGCGAGGTGGTGATGCGAGGGCGCGGCGATGAAATCCGCATTATGCGCGAGGCAGGTGCGGACCGCGCGGACATTGTGGTCGCCTGCACGGGCGACGACGAAGACAACCTGATTATCAGCCAGATTGCGAAATGGTATTTCAACGTGCCGCGCACGGTGGCGCGTATCAACGACCCGCGCAACGAGGGCATTTTCCAGCAGCTGGGCATTGATGCCACCGTCAGCAGCACCAACATCATCTATCACCTGATTGAACAGGAGCTGGAAACCGGCGAGGTTATTCCTCTGGCTGCGCTGAAGCGGGGCAATATAGAAATCGTGGACGTGGAGCTGACCACTCGCTCGCCAGTGATAGGCAAACGCATCAGTGACCTTCCCCTGCCGCCGAACGCGCTGATTGTGTGCATTATTCGGCAGGACAACGCGATACTTCCCCATGCCGACACCGTGCTGGAGCCTCACGATAGCGTGATCGCGCTGGTGTCGGCACAGGACGAACGCCTTCTGCGGCGCGTTTTCGCCGAGGAGCAGTCGGAATAGCCCGCCTACCAGCCGGCGGTGATTTGCAGGCTCAGGTAACCCGCTGAGCGGTCATGCCAGCTCTCCACCAGGCCGCCCGGCTGATATAGCGCGAACGCCGTCAGCGCTTCTATCGGAGTGCCGGCAAAGGGAAAGCCTCGCGGGGCAACGGTTGCGCTCAATTGCGCTTGTATCCCGCGTCCCAATTCAAACCCCACCGCCCCGCTGAGCACCGGGCGATAGGTGGTGTCGCCGCGGCGGTCGGCATAAACGCCGCCCTCCAGATGCACCTGCCAGCGTTTCGCCAGCACAAACTCGGTACTTGCTACCACCGCAATCGTGTCTGCCGCTTCAGTGCCCGCGTGCACCCGGCTGTAGGAAAGGCGATAGCCTGTGGTACGACCGCGAGCGTGCTGGAGGGAGAGTAGACTGGTGGTGTCGATGCGCGGCGCCACGTAGGTGAACAGTCCCTCCGCCACGTCCGCCACACCTTCACTGCCTTCCAGCCTGCGTGCCGATAACACCAGCCGACTGTCGCCCTCTTCGCGAATGGTGCGCTCCGCTCCAAACCACCGGGCGGAGGTGGAAAAGCGGTTGGTGCGCACCCGCCCCTTCGCCACAAACTTCTGCCAGCCGACCTGCAGTTCCGTTTGGGCATCCAAGGGCAGAAGCACCGACTGCTCACTTACCCACAGCAGGCGTCCTTCCACTTCCGCCGTGCGCCAGACGGTGGCGGCGCGCACCTTTCGCAGGGAGCCGTCGGCGTTCTGGGCGTTTGCGATGGCAGATACTACTCCAACCACCCACAGCGCCAGAAAAAACACCCTTCGTCCTCTCATGGTACGAACGCCTTCAACACCAGACGGGTGATGTTACCGAGCGTAGGACCACCCGGCAGGGCTTCAAAGCTTACTGCGGCAACGGGATTGCCTGCCTCCGTTTGTGCGACAAAGGTGCGCGACATGTCTATTGTGCCGTTGGCATGCTGAACAAACAGGCGCGAAGTGCCGCCCACTGCCCCAGCATCGGTGAGGAACGCCACATACGAGTTTTCAATCACCGCGCCCAGTGCAGGGAACTGCGCGTTGAACTTGAGCGGTAATGTGGTGCGCAGGTCACTCCCCGAACGGAACACCTGAAAGACATACGCCATCAGCTCGCACCGAAACTCCTTGCCATCCTGCACGACGTGGATACTCCTTGCCACGGCAGTGTACGTGCCCTCGCCCAGGGAGAGGTCATCCAGCAACGTGCCGTTTCGGCTCACCCGGAAGGTGCGCAGAAGATCGGCGGTCTGAGGAGTGTCGGTGCGTGGGTTGGCAAACTGGTCGCCGCGGTACAGTTCAACGGTCACCACGTCCTGATCAAAGTTCACGCCTGGCAGCTGCGAATCGTTCGCCCGGACGATAGCCACACCCGTTCCCTGCTCCACCACCACTCTGCCGTTGGTGAGGGAGATGTACTGCGCGGGTGGTGCCGCAGCGCCTCCGCCTCCACCGCAACCGTTCAGAGTCAGCGCCAACCAGCCGATGAGAAACAGTCCGCCTGCTATCCTGAGCTTTGCTGTCATGCTCGTTTTGCCTCGCTCCGATTTACTGGTGAAAATACTGGCTATCACTGTAACACGAGGGGCAGGGTGCTGTCAACCTCATGTGAGGGCATCAAAAGAAAATGGCGCGCCCGGAGGGACTCGAACCCCCGACCTTGAGGTCCGCAACCTCACGCTCTATCCACCTGAGCTACGGGCGCATCCACCTTGTCTATTATACAGCGCACCTCTCCAAAAGTCAACCTGCCGAATTGCCTCATTAAAAATCTAAACGAAATAGAAACGTTGCCTCATTTAAAAATCTAAACCAAACGTGTTAACATGGGCTCCTGTAACAACCAACCAGGAGGCAACACCACAATGGGGATGGACATGAAAGAGAGAAGAGCGGTCATCCGAGAAACAGCCAAAAGATACCGACGCGCTTCCAAAAAGCAGAAGGGGCAACTGCTCGATGAGGTCACTGCCCTCACCGGGTATCATCGCGCCTACGCCTGCTACCTGCTCAACCGAGAGGGCAAAAAGATGTATCTGGGCAACCGCACCTACCTGCAAGCAGACGTCACCAAGAAGACCAAGCGACGCCGACGCCGGGTGTATGATGAGCGGGTGAAACAGGCATTACTGTTGCTGTGGCAGATGCTGGGCTACCCTTGTGGCAAGAGGCTGGCTCCTGTGCTCCCAGAGTTGATTGAGGCTCTTAAGAGGCATGGGGAGTGGCAAGTGGACGCCCACACAGAGAGCAAGTTGCTGCGCATCAGCGCCAGCACCATTGACCGCCTGCTTGCCCCTGAGAAGCGTCAGGGGCTTCTTAAGCCCAAGAGCCATACCAAGCCGGGCACGCTGCTCAAGAAGCAGATCCCGGTGCGTACCTTTGCCGACTGGGACGAGAAGCGTCCGGGCTTTTTGGAGGCGGACTTAGTGGCGCATGA
>JABUFA010000059.1 GCA_013314755.1 Chthonomonadia bacterium | reverse complement strand
ACTTCTGGTAGACGCAGGAGCAGTTGTGGCATGGCTTACCTCCTGTGGGATGCCGAGTGGTTCTGGAGATATTTTTCGTGTTGGCGAGCCTTCTACCCTTCAAACCAACCCTTGCTGTAACAGACACCCTCCTAACCGGGCGACCACACGCTACTTGTAGCGGTAGATAATCCGCCCGCGAGTCAGGTCATAGGGCGACAGCTCTACCAGCACACGGTCCCCAGGCAGGATTTTGATGAAATGCATCCGCATCTTGCCCGAGACGTGCGCCAGCACGATGTGTCCACCCTGAATTTGCACGCGAAACATCGCGTTTGGCAGGGTCTCCACTACCGTGCCCTCTACCTGCAGCCCTTTCTCCTTCTCGACAGGCTCCTGTTTCTTTGCCATATGCCCTGTTTCCCACCCACTCTAATGGGTGCTCTCTCACTCCACCGTAAGGATCAGCGGACCCTTACGCGTGATGGCAACGGTATGTTCAAAGTGAGCAGAGAGCTTGCCGTCCTCTGTCACTATGGTCCATTTGTCCGACAGGCAAACCACATCTGGTTTACCCTGATTGACCATTGGCTCTATCGCCAGGGTCATTCCCT
The DNA here is from genome assembly GCA_013314755.1 of Chthonomonadia bacterium. Taxonomy (GTDB): domain Bacteria; phylum Armatimonadota; class HRBIN16; order HRBIN16; family HRBIN16; genus HRBIN16. The sequence continues at coordinate 14,401 of JABUFA010000059.1, read as the reverse complement.
CGCGCAACAGCGGACCCTTACCGGGCTTGCCGTAGTTGGGCACTGGCGGGTCCTCATGTATCTTTCTGCCCACTCCATGTCCTACCAGCTCGCGCACCACCGAGTAGCCATGCTTTTCCACAAACTGTTGAATCGCCGAGGCGATATCGCCGATGCGTTTGCCTATCTGCGCCTGGTCTATGCCCACATAAAGCGCCTGGCGCGTGATGTCCAGCAATCGTCGCGCATCCGGGCTTATCTCACCGACCGGTACGGTAACCGCCGCGTCCGCATAGTAGCCGTCCAGCTCCACGCCCATGTCGATGCTCACGATGTCGCCCGGCATCAGCACCCGGTTTGACGGAACCCCATGCACCACCTGGTGGTTCACCGAGGTGCAGATATGGGCAGGGAAGCCCATATAGCCCTTGAACGCCGCGCGTCCTCCGGCTTCTTTCACCAGAATGGCTGCCAGCGCATCCAGGTCCGCCGTTGTGGTCACGCCGGGCGTGATGGACTCGCTCAGGATGCGCAGGATTTTCGCTGTCAATCTGCCTGCTGCGCGTATCTTCTCGATCTCTGTCGGGCTCTTGATAATAATCATTCGCCTGCCAGGCACTTCTGCCAGCGACGCGAGACGGCGTCCTTCACCGCCTGATACACCTCGTCCACCTCGCCACTGGCATCGATTCGCTCCAGTATTCCACGCTGGTCGTAAAACGCAATCAGCGGTTTGGTCTGCTGATGATACACCTCCAGCCGTTTGCGAATGGCTTCAGGCGCATCGTCGGGGCGGATGACCAGTTCCGCACCGCAGCGGTCGCAGACCCCCTCCACCTTCGGCGGCATGGTTACCACATGGTAGTTCGCGCCGCACTGCGGACAGTTCCGCCTGCCTCCCAGCCTCTGCAGAACGACCTCTTCGGATGCCTCCAGATACAGGACCCCGCACAGCTGCCAGCAGTGCTTCGCCAGCATCTCTTCCAGAATCTCCGCCTGGCGCACCGTGCGCGGAAAGCCGTCCAGTATCACGCCATTTCCAGTGTTGCCCTGCGCCAGCCGTTCCCGCAACACCGCTGCCACGAGGTCATCGGGCACCAGGTCGCCGCGCGTCACATACTCCTGCACGGTCTTGCCCAGCTCGCTACCCGCCCTCATGGCTTCTCTGAGCATTTCGCCCGTGCTGACGGACACAAAACCGAAATCCTCCCGCAGGCGTTCCGCCTGAGTGCCTTTACCGGCACCTGGGGCACCAAGAAAAATCCATATCATCAGCCGCTTCCCACTCCTATCGGTTGTCAATTGGTTCGCACACCCATCTCTGCGCGAGACTATTGCTCGCGCAGGAAACCTTCGTAGTTGCGCATCAGCATCTGCGCTTCGATGCTTTGCATTGTCTCCAGTGCCACCCCGACCACGATCAGCAGAGAGGTGCCGCCCACCAGCGAGAAAGTACCCAGGTCAATGCCTGTAATCCACGGTGCGATATACTGGATAATCGCCACTGCCGCCAGGAACAGCGCTCCGGCAAAGGTGATGCGCGAGACCACCTTGTCCAGGTAATCTGCTGTCGGCTTGCCGGGGCGGATGCCGGGGATGTAGCTGCCGTACTTCTTCAGGTTATCGGCGATGTCGTTCACGTCGAACTGCACCGCCGTGTAGAAGTAGGTGAAGATAACAATCACAATCGCGTACATGATCAGCGCGAAGGCGTTATTGCCCGGTGCAAGCCACTGCGCCGCCTGTTTCAGGTAATACACCCATCCGGTATCGCCTGGGATAGCGGTAGCAATGGTCATCGGCAGCAGCATCAACGAGATGGCGAAGATAATCGGGATCACGCCCGCCATGGCGATTTTCAACGGCAGGAAGGAGCTGTGCCCGCCGACCTGCCGCATCCCCACGATGCGCCTCGCATGTTGAACGGGTATCTTGCGCTGTGCCTGGGTCACATACACAATGCCCACGATGGTGCCCAGGAACACCACCGCCAGCAGAACCAGGCTAATCCACGCCTGAAGCAGGGAGACCGACTCCCACACCTTCGATATCTGCCAGGGCAGGCTGGCGGTAATGCTGGCAAAGATGATGAGCGACACACCGTTGCCCACGCCCTTGTCGGTAATCTGTTCGCCCAGCCACAGCAGGAACATCGTGCCAGCCGTTAGCACAGTTGCGGTAACTAACAGCTGCCACCAGTTTGCGGTCAGAATCTGCGAGCGCACCAGCGTGATGCTGATACCCAGCGACTGCAGAAACGCCAGCGCTACCGTCAGATAGCGCGTGCGCTTGGCAATCTCCTTGCGCCCGGTTTCGCCCTCTTTCTGCAGTTCTTTCCACTGCGGGATAGCCGCCACCAGCAATTGCATGATGATGGAGGCGTTAATGTAGGGCACGATGCCCATCGCGAAGATGGTGAACTTGCGCAGTGCCCCACCGGAAAACACATCCACCAGCCCGAACACGCCGCCCTGAGCAAACAGACGCTCCATTGCCGCGTGGTCAATGCCGGGCACGGGGATGTGAAGCCCCAGGGTGTACACCGCAAATGCGCCAAACACAAATAGTATGCGCCGGCGCAGGTCGGGTAACTTCCATGCCGCTATCAGTGTCTCAAGCATGGTTAAATCGCCTCCACACTGCCTCCCGCAGCGGTAATCTTCTGCTCGGCAGATTTGCTGAACTTATGAGCACGCACGGTGAGCGGCTTGGTCAACTCGCCTTCACCGAGCACTTTCAAGCCATCCTTCTCCAGCTTCTTGATGATTCGGCGCTCCAGCAACAGTTCGGGTGTCACCACCTCGCCCGCCTCGAAGCGCTCCTCCAGCAGAGCCACGTTCACAATCGTGTACTCCTTGTGCGCAGGGTTCTTGAACCCCTTCAGGCGAGGCAGGCGGCGGTGCAGGGGGGTCTGACCGCCTTCAAAGGTCAGCGGCACCTGGTCGCGAGCCTTCTGTCCTTTCGTGCCGCGCCCGGCGGTCTTGCCGTGCCCCGAGCCGATGCCTCGTCCCACGCGCTTGCGGCGGTGTGTGGCGCCCGGATTGGGCTTCAGTTCATGCAGAAACATCTACTGCCTCCTTCCTGACCGCATCATCCGCCACCTCTTCTACGGTGACCAGATGACTGATCTTGCGCACCATGCCCCGAATAGCGGGGTTATCCGGCTGGATGACGCTCTGGTGGAGCCGACGCAGACCCAGCGCCTCCACCGTGCGCTTCTGTCGCTTGCTGTAGCCGATTGGACTGCGGACGAGGGTAATCTTAAGAGCCATCTGCGGTTCCCTCCTCCTTGCCTTCCAGATACTTGCGCATCCAGGGCACTATCTGCTCCGGCTGTTTGCCGCGCATCTGCGCGACCTGCTCCACGCGCTTGAGCATCTGCAACGCTTTAATCGTTGCCCATGCCACGTTGATGGGGTTTCTGGAGCCGAGACACTTGCCCAGCACATCCTTCACACCGGCAGCCTCCAGAATGGCACGCATGGACGTGCCCGCCACCACGCCGGTACCGGGCGATGCGGGCTTCAGGATGACCGTGGACGCCCCAAAGGAGGTAACCACCTGATGCGGAATGGAAGTGCCGACGATGGGCACCTCAATCATCCGCTTTTTGGCGTCCTCTACACCCTTGCGGATAGCGTCAGGGATAGCGCGCGCCTTGCCCAGCCCGGCGCCAACATGACCCTGACCGTCACCAACTACTACCAGCGCGTTCCAGCTCATCGTCCGACCGCCCTTGTGCGTCTTCTGCACGCGGTTCGTACGGATGACGCGCTCCTGTAAGTTCAGTGTCTCTGCGTCGATTCGTGCCATCTTTAGAACTCCAGACCCCCTTCTCGTGCTGCGTCTGCCAGAGCCTTCACCCGCCCATGATACTTGTAACCGCCGCGATCGAACACCACGTGTCGCACGCCGGCGTCAATCGCGCGTTCGGCTATCAATCGTCCAACCGCCTTCGCGGCTTCGATATCGTCGGTCTTAGCCAGCGAGTTGCGCAGAGCAGGCTCCAGCGACGACGCGGCGGCGATGGTATGCCCCTTCTCGTCGTCGATGACCTGCGCGTAGATGTACTTCAAACTGCGAAACACTGCCAGGCGCGGACGCTCGGCTGTGCCGCGAATCTTCTTGCGCACCCGCGCATGACGCAACAATCGTCCCCGTTGACGGGGTGCAACATTCTTGTGCTGTATCATGGTTACTTCCCTCTGCCTTTTCCGCCAGCTTTGCCGCTCTTACCGGCTTTGCGTCGTATCTGTTCGCCCAGATATCGGATGCCCATGCCCTTGTAGGGTTCGGGCGGGCGCACCCGCCGAATCAGGGCTGCTTGCTGTCCTACTACCTCTTTATCTATCCCTTTCACGGTGATCAGCGGCATACGGGTGTTCACATCCTGCCCAATCTCGAAAGTAATGCCGGGCAGGGGTTCCACCACCTTCGGCTGGGCATAGCCCACGCTCAGCGACAGCTTGCCGCCCTCCAGCTGAGCACGGTAGCCCACGCCAACCACCTGCAATACCCGCTGATACCCCTTGGAAACGCCTTCCACCATGTTGGCTATCAGGGTACGGGTCAGACCATGCAGGGCGCGATGGTTGCGCTCATCACTGGGACGCTCCACCAGCAAGAAGCCGTCCTCCCGGCGCACAATCATCTCGGCAGGTATCTTTTTGGTCAGCGTGCCGAGCGGACCGGACACCGTAATCTGTCCCGGTTCCCACTGCACTTCCACGCCCTGTGGGATCGGTATCGGTTTTTTGCCTATACGCGACATGCTACCACACTCCTTTTCCCGGTGCGAACTCTATTTTACCACACTTCCGCCAGCACTTCGCCGCCCAGTCCCAACCGACGCGCCTGCTTGTCGGTCATCACGCCGCGCGAGGTGCTGACAATCGCCGTACCGAAGCCGAAATAGACAGGCTTCAGGTCCTTCGCTTTGCGATACACCCGCAGACCCGGCTTGCTCACCCGGCGCAGGTTGGTAATCGCCCGCTCGCGAGTCATACCACGCTTCGCACCGTACTTCAGGGTAATGCGCAAACGGTTCTGTGGCTTCGCCTCAATGACTTCGTAGTCCTTGATGTAGCCCTCTTCCTTCAGTATCCGACAGATTTCTATCTTCAGTTTGGACGCATCCAGCTCCACGGTCTCATGGAGCGCCATGTTTGCATTGCGGATACGGGTCAGCATATCCGCAATCGGGTCGTTGACAGGCATGTTTCTTCTCCTCCTTTATGATGTGATGGACGGTTCGCTGCGCGCCTGTCAGGCACGGCGAAGGTATCCATCCATCTACCACGATGCCTTTTTCACGCCGGGCAACAGTCCACGATGCGCCATCTCGCGGAAGCAAATCCGGCACAGACCGAACTTGCGAATGTAACCGCGAGGACGACCGCAGACGTTGCACCGGTGATACTCCCGCACCTTGAACTTCTGCGGACGTCGCGCTTTGACTTTTAGACACTCTTTCGCCACAGGCTTCTTCCTCCTGATGAACCGTTCAGGCGAGATTATTTCTCTGCCTCAGCCCGCTCTTTCTTCGCGCGCTCGATAATCTGCTGTGCGATGTGTGCCGGCACCTCGTCGTAGTGCGAGAACTCGGTGCTGAACCGCCCGCGCCCCCGCGTGATGGAGCGCAGGTCAATGGCATAGCGCACCATCTCCGCTTGAGGCACCAGCGCAGTAATCTTCTGCTTGCCGGCTCCCGCGCCTTCGGTGCCCATCACGCGCCCGCGCTTGCCGTTCAGGTCGCTGATCACGTCGCCCAGAAACTCCTCGGGCACGATAATCTCCACCTTCAGCACGGGCTCCAGCAACACCATGTTCGCCTTCGCCGCGGCGTTCTGGAACGCCAGGCTACCCGCTATCTGGAACGCCTGGTCCGACGAGTCCACCGTGTGGTACGAGCCATCATACACAGCACACTTCACGTTCACCACCGGGTAACCCGCCAGCACGCCACGCCGCATCGCATCGCGCACGCCCTTCTCAACTGCAGGAATGTACTGCTTCGGAATGACGCCGCCCACGATGCGGTCTTCGAACAGAAACTCCCCGTCGGGATAAGGTTCTATCTCGATCCAGCAGTCGCCATACTGCCCGCGACCACCGGTTTGTTTCTTGTGCTTGCCCTGCGCCTGCGCTTTACTGCGGATGGTCTCACGGTAGGGAATGCGCAGTTCTTCAATGTTCACCTCCGTGCCGAACTTACGCTTCATCCGCTCGATGACCACGTCCAGATGCGACTCGCCCATCCCCGAGATAACCGTTTGCCCGGTCTCAGGGTCGCGATGATACTGGAAGGTCGGGTCTTCCTCTGCCAGACGCGCCAGCGCAGGACCGAGCCGGTCTTCGTCCGCCTTGCTCTTGGCGCGAATGGCAATACTGTACACCGGCGCGGGGAACTCGATGCCCGGCAGGATGATGGGCTTCGCCCGGTCGGTCAGCGTATCGCCGGTGCTGGTCTCCTGCAGTTTGGCGATGGCGCCGATATCCCCGGCGTGGACAGCAGAAGTCGGTTCCTGCTGTTTGCCACGCACAAAGAAAATCTGCCCAACGCGCTCATCGCGCTCTTTGTTGGCGTTCCACACGTGGCTGTCCGAGCGCAGAACCCCCGACATCACCCGGAAGTAGGTCAGCTTGCCCACATACGGGTCCGCCATCGTCTTGAACACGAACGCCGCCAGAGGCTCGTTGTCGTCGGGTTTGCGCGTCTCTTCCTGCCCCGTCTGCGGGTTCGTGCCTTTCACCGGCGGCATGTCCGCCGGCGAGGGGAACTCGCCGATGATAAAGTCCAGAAAAGCGGTCAGCCCACTCAGATTACTTGCCGAACCACACACCACCGGTATCAGCTTCCCGCTGGTGATACCCTCTTTCAGCCCCCGGCGCACCTCTTCGGGGGTCAATGGCTCGCCTTCCAGGTACTTCAGGGTCAGCTCGTCGTCGCCTTCCGCCGCCGACTCTTCCAGCCACTCATGGTATTGGTTGACCTGCTCCTGCAGGGAGGCAGGGATTTCGGACTCGGTTGCTTTTGCGCCCACGCCGCGCACGGCGCGCATGGAAATCAGGTCAATGACCCCTTCAAACGCCGCTTCGGCTCCAATCGGCACGATAACCGGCACCACGCGCGTGCCAAACCGGTCACGCAATTCCTTCAATCGCGCCTCGAAGTCCGCGTTTTCCCGGTCCATCTTGCTGATGAACACCGCCCGGGCGATGCCGCGCTTTTCAATGTACTCCAGCGCGATGTCGAAGCCCACTTCAGGCGCACCCTGAGCAGGCGTCACCAGCACCGCAGCATCTGCAACATGCAGAGCACCCACCATATCACCGACAAAATCCAGGTAACCGGGGGCGTCGATCACGTTGATTTTATGCTCTTTCCACTCGATGGGCACGACGGAGGCATTGATGCTGATTTTGCGCTTGATTTCGTCCGCGTCAAAATCCGAAACCGTGTTGCCATCCTCCACCTTGCCCATGCGGTCGGTGCCGCCAGTGGCAAAAAGCAGAGCCTCCGTCAGGCTGGTCTTACCCGAGCCTCCATGTCCCACGAAAGCCACATTGCGTATCGCCTTAATGCCAACCTGTTTCACCGAAACGCCCTCCTGTTTGTAGTTCCCCTGATATACCGCCTGCCTCTTAGCGCTGGCGGAACGGCATCCCCAGAGCAGCTAACAGCGCACGCGCCTCTTCGTCGGTACGCGCAGTCGTCACAATGCAGATGTCCATTCCCCGAATACGGTCTACCTGGTCGTACACAATCTCGGGGAATACCAGCTGCTCGCGCATGCCCATGGAGAAGTTGCCTCGCCCGTCAAACGAGTTCGGCGAAACGCCCTGAAAGTCGCGCACGCGCGGCAGGACGATGTTCATCAGCTTGTCCAGAAAGTCGTACATCCGGTCGCCGCGCAGGGTGACCTTCGCGCCGATGCGGTGTCCCTGCCGGATGCGGAAGTTCGAGATAGACTTGCGTGCGCGGGTAATCACCGGCTTCTGCCCGGAGATTGCCGCCAGGTCGCGCACTGCCCCATCCAGCTGTTTCGGGTCCTGCTCGCCCTGTCCCACGCCCATGTTAATCACCACTTTCACCAGGCGCGGAACCTGCATGATGGACTTGTACCCGAACTGCTGCATCAGCTGGGGCACGACTTCCTTATAATATTTCTCCTTCAGCCTTGATACGTATCGCGTCTGTGTTGCTTCACTCATCGTTTCACACCACTCCATAACCGCCCAAAAGGCGGGGACGATTTATACCGAGTCGATGTACTCCTTGCACTTCTTGCAGGTGCGAACACGCTTGCCGTCCTGAGTCAGCGAGACCGCAATGCGTGTGCGCTGGTTACAGCGTGGACATACCAGCATCACCTTCGAGATATGCAGGGGTGCTGGTTTCTCCACGCGCCCCGTCTGTGTCTGAGGGGTAGCCCGGCTGACGGAGCGGGGTTTCTGGTGACGCACCACGATGTTGATGCCGTCCACCAGCACGCGGTTTTCGCGCGGGAAGGTGTGAATCACCTTGCCACGCTTGCCGCGGTCCTTGCCCGCGATGACCTCCACCAGGTCCCCCTTGCGTATCTTCAACGGGCGCACCACGCGCCCACTCTGCCTTTTCTTAGCAGTTGCAGTGCTCATGGGTTCTCCTCTCCTACAGCACTTCCGGCGCCAGCGAGATGATGCGCATGAAGTTGCGCTCGCGCAGTTCGCGGGCGACCGGTCCGAAGATTCGTGTGCCGCGAGGCTCCAGGCTGTTCGTTACCACGACGGCGGCGTTCTCGTCAAAGCGCAGCGTTGACCCGTCGGGGCGGCGGATCGGCTGCTTGGTGCGAACGACCACCGCCTTCACAATATCGCTCTTTTTGACCGGCATTCCAGGCGTCGCCGACTTCACCACCGCCACAATGACGTCCCCAACACGGGCGTAGCGGGTGTTCGAGCCTTTCAGCACGCGAATGCACATCAGCTCGCGCGCGCCCGAGTTATCGGCAGCCTTGAGCCGGGTATATATCTGTATCATGATGGATACCTCCCCTTACTGTACCTTCTGGATCACGCGCGACACCCGCCAGCGCTTCGTCTTGCTCAGGGGGCGCGTCTCCATGATTTCCACCACATCGCCCACCTGGCACTCGTTGTTTTCATCGTGCGCGTGGAACTTTTTGGTGCGCTTGACCGTTTTGCCGTACAGCGGATGGCGCATGATGCGCTCCACCGCCACCACCACCGTTTTGTCCATGCGGTCGCTCACCACAACGCCCACTCGCACCTTGCGGCGTCCGCGCGTGACTACCTCGTTCTCAGCCATTGACGTTCCTCCCATCCGTTACACGCTCTGCCCGGCGCGCTGCTTCTCGTTGATGATAGTCAGCAAGCGCGCGATGTTATGTCGCGTGATGCGGATGCTTGCGGTATCACCCAGTTTCCGCATCGCCTTATTCTGTCGGAGCTGGAACAGCCTCTCCCTCTCCTGCTGTAACCTCTGATGCAGCTCCGGCAGGCTCAGTTTGCGGAGCTCCTCCGGTTTCAACGGTTTCATATTCTCCCTCGAAATCCCGTCGTGTGACGAATTTGGTAGCAATCGGTAGTTTGTGTGATGCCAGACGCATCGCTTCACGCGCCAGCTCTTCCGAGACGCCAGCCATCTCGAACAGGATGCGCCCCGGTTTCACCACGGCTACCCATCCCGCCGGCGCACCCTTGCCGCTACCCATTCGGGTCTCGGCTGGCTTCTTCGTATAGGGCTTGTCGGGAAAGACCCGAATCCAGATTTTTCCACCGCGGCGGATATGGCGGGTCATCGCGATACGCGCCGCTTCAATCTGGTTACTGGTCAACCAGCAGGACTCCAGCGCCTGAAGTCCATACTCACCGAAATCAAGCTTAACGGCGCCCGATGCCTTGCCCTTGCGTCGACCGCGATGCTGTCGGCGATATTTAACTCGTTTCGGCATCAACATTGCCGCGTTGCCTCCTTCCTCCTCTGCGACCTCGACGACGGCGCCCGGCGGGACGCTCACCCTCCTGCGGAACCACAGGAGTCACCTCCCGGCTTTCTTCTTCTACCTTCTGACCGGGCAGGATGTCGCCACGATAAATCCACACCTTCACGCCGATGTTGCCGTAGGTCGTCGGTGCTTCCGCAAAGCCGTAATCCACATCCGCACGTATCGTCTGCAAAGGGATTTTGCCCATCTTATCCACTTCGGAACGCGCCATTTCGGCTCCAGCCAATCGCCCGGCGACCCGCACCTTGATACCCAGTGCACCTGCACGCATCGTGCGCAGAATCGCCTGGCGCATCGCCCGCTTGTAGGACACGCGACGCGAGATTTGCTGAGCGATGTTCTCTGCCACCAGCTGCGCGTCCTTGTCCGGCTCGTTCACCTCCTGAACGTGCACATGCACCTCCTGAGCCGGGCGGGCGTTCTTGTCGCGTGCCGCGCGCCATCGGTAGGTGGGGTCGAGCAGATGCACCAGAGCCTGGCGTATCTCCTCCAGCCCTCTGCCCTGACGACCAATCAGGATGCCCGGTCGGGCAGAGAAGATGGTGACCTCCACCCGGTTCGCCGCACGCTCGATCTCCACACGCGAGATGGCTGCCGCCGCAAGGTCAGGACGACGCTTGGGCAGGTCCTTCTTCAGGAAACGTCGTATCTTATAGTCCTCGTATACCCAGTTCGCGTAGTCCTTTGCCGAGTACCAGCGACTGTCCCAGTCGCGGATGATGCCCACGCGAAAACCGATTGGATGAATCTTCTGTCCCAAACTGAACCTCCTTCGGTTCCCTCACGCTAACTTTCGGTTGTCGGTGTTTGCGGTGCACTTGCACCGCCGGCATGGCGTGCTCGTCGTGCCGCAGGCTGGGGACGCTCTACCTCCTCCACCTGCACCGTGATATGACAGGTGGGTCGGATAATGGGGTAGGCGCGTCCCATCGCCCGAGGACGAATGCGCTTGATGCGTGGACCCTCGTCTACCACGGCGTGCACGACCTTCAGGTTGTTCTCGTCCACAGTATCTCCATCGCGCTCCGCCAGAAACACCGCGTTCGCCGCCGCCGACTGCACCACTTTCAGGATGGGACGGGCAGCCCGCTGGGGTGAAAAGCGCAGAAACGCTATCGCCTCGGGCACATACTGCCCGCGAATCGCCTCTATCAGCAACCGCGCCTTACGCGGTGACACCCGAACATATCTCGCTATCGCACGTGCCATGGTTCTGCCTCACTTCTTGCGTGTTGTGCGGTCGGTATGGTGCCCCGGGTGCCCCCGGAATGTGCGGGTCGGGGCAAACTCTCCCAGCTTGTGCCCAATCATGTTCTCGGTGATGAACACCGGCACATGCTTCCTGCCGTCGTGCACCGCAATCGTGTGCCCCACCATCAGCGGCAGGATGGTAGACCGACGCGACCAGGTCTTGATAATCCGCTTCTCGCCAGCGGCGTTCAGTGCCTGAATCTTCTTCAGCAGTTTCGGGTCTATATACGGTCCCTTTTTGATAGAACGTGACATCCCAGCGATCCCTCCAGTCGCCTTCCTTTACTTGCGCCGCCGGACGATGAACTTGTCCGATTGCTTGCGGCGGCGGGTCTTCTTGCCCAGAGTGGGCTTGCCCCACGGGGTTACCGGACCACCGCGCCGACCGACAGGCGCCTTGCCCTCGCCACCACCGTGCGGGTGGTCACGCGGCGTCATCGCCGAACCGCGCACATGCGGACGCTTGCCCAGATAGCGGCTTTTGCCCGCCTTGCCCAGCGACTCGTTCTCGTGTTCGGCGTGTCCCACCTGGCCGATGGTTGCCTTGCACTCCAGATGGATCATGCGCACCTCGCCGGACGGCAGGCGCACCTGCGCATACTTACCCTCCTTGGCGACCAGCTGCGCCGCCGCACCTGCACTGCGCACCAGCTGTCCGCCCTTGCCGGGAACCAGCTCGATGTTATGTATCACCGTGCCCAGCGGGATTGCCCGCAAAGGCAGGGCGTTGCCCGGCTTGATGTCGGCGTTCTCGCCGCTGAGTACCTGGTCACCCACCTTCAGCCCATCCGGGCAAAGGATGTACCGTTTCTCACCGTCCACATACTGTATCAGGGCGATGCGTGCCGAACGGTTGGGGTCGTACTCAATGCTGACCACCTTGCCCGGCACACCGATTTTATCGCGCTTGAAATCAATAATCCGGTAGCGCCGCTTGTTGCCGCCACCGCGAAAGCGTGCGGTGATGCGTCCCTGATTGTTGCGCCCGCCACTCTTCTTCAGTGGCGCCAGCAGGGACTTCTCCGGCTCTTCGCGCGTAATCTCCTCAAAGGTCGACACCGCCATGAAGCGGCGACCCGGGGAGGTCGGTTTTAACTGTCGTATCGGCATGGCTTACTCCTTTGCGCCTCCTGTTGCCACTACGTGACCTCGAACGCTTCGATGCGCTGACCGGGCTGTACCGTGACAATCGCCTTCTTCCAGCTCGCGGTCTCGCCCACAGGCATTCGCCCCACACGGCGACGCTTGCCGCGCACGTTCATCACGTTGACCTTCAGCACGTTCACCCGGTAGATGGCTTCTACCGCTTGTTTAATCTCGATTTTGTTCGCATCCCGCGCTACCGCGAAGGTGTAGCGCCCCATGCGGGCGTTATCGGTGCTTCGCTCGGTAATCACCGGATGCAGGATGATTTCGTAAGGTGATTTCATCGGGCACACACCTCCTGCAGCTTCTGCAACGCCTCAGGGGTGGTGATAATCCGACGCGCCAGCAGAACATCCCTCACCGAAACCGCTGGCGAAATGCGCACCTCCACACCCGGCAGGTTGCGGAAGCTCTTCCACACCACTTCGTCATGCTCGGGCAGCAGAACCAGCACGCGGCGCGGGTCATCAATGCTCAGCCCCTTCAGGAACTGCACCGCGTGGCGCGTCTTTATCTCGTCAAAGTGGATGCTCTCCACCGTCACGAAGGCGTTCTCTTCCATCTTGGCGGTCAGCGCACTGCGCATCGCCGCCCGACGCACCTTCTTCGGCAGGTGCTGGCTGTAGTCGCGCGGGTGCGGACCGAACACCGTGCCACCGTGCCTCCAGTGCGGAGCACGAATAGACCCCTGGCGAGCGCGTCCGGTGCCCTTCTGGCGCCAGGGCTTGCGTCCGCCTCCTCGCACCTCGCCGCGCGTTTTGGTGTCCGCCGTGCCCTGTCGGGCGTTCGCCTGCTCGGCAACCACCGCCGCGTGCATCAGGTCAGCACGCACGTCCGAGGCGAAAACCTCATCCGACAACTCTATCTCTCGCACGGGCTGCCCCGTCTGATTGTACACACTCAGTTTTGGCATCGCCTTATCCCCTCTCGTCCCTGGCGATATACAGCAGTCCGCCGTTGGCGCCGGGAACAGCCCCCCGCACCAGCAGCAGGTTGCGCTCGGCGTCCACGCGCACGATGGTCAGTCCCTTCTGCGTGACGCGCTCCGCGCCCATGTGACCCGGCTTCTTCACGCCCTTGAAGGTGCGCGCCGCATCGGTAGCACCGCTGGACTGCGGCTTGCGGTGTATCATTGAACCGTGCGACTGGGGACCTCCATGGAAGTGGTGACGCTTCACCACACCCTGGAAGCCGCGCCCTTTGGACGTGCCGGTGACCTTCACCTTGTCGCCAGCTTTGAACACGTCGGCGACGCGAATCTCCTGCCCCACTTCGATCCCGCTGAGGTCGTCCACCGGTACCTCACGCAGGTGGCGAAGCGGAGAAACGTTCGCTTTCTTGAAATGCCCTTTCATGGGCTTGTTGACCCGCTTCGGGGAGACTTCCCCAAAGCCCACCTGTACGGCGACATACCCATCCTTCTCCGGGGTCTTTATCTGCGTTACCACGCAGGGACCCGCTTCTATTACCGAGACCGGGATGGCCTGTCCAGTCTCATCGAAGATCTGGGTCATGCCGATTTTTCTGCCTAAAATCGCCTGTACTGCCATCGGTTTTGCTCCTACTTGATTTCGATGTCCACGCCGCTCGGAAGGTCAAGCCGCATGAGCGCGTCGATGGTCTTCGGACCCGCATCCAGAATGTCGATGAGCCGCTTGTGCGTGCACAGCTCAAAGTGCTCCATCGACTCCTTATCAATATGGGGTCCGCGAATGACACAAAACCGGTTGCGCTCTGTCGGCAGAAGCACCGGTCCCGAAATACGGGCGCCCGTGCGACGCGCCGTGTCCACTATCTTTTGCACCGACTGGTCGAGCACCCGGTGGTCATACGCCCGCAAGCGAATTCGCACCTTGTTCTGAAAGTCTCGACGCGCCATACTTCCTGCCTCCTGCTGTTACTCGATAATCTTGGTCACCACGCCTGCACCGACCGTGTGACCACCCTCGCGCACCGCAAAGCGCAACCCTTCCTCCATCGCTATCGGCGCGATTAACTCTACCTCTATCCGCACG
>JABUFA010000058.1 GCA_013314755.1 Chthonomonadia bacterium | reverse complement strand
CCCGATGGAAACGTGCTTCTGCGGGTATTCATCGGCTACGCGGGGGCGGACCAGATTGTGGAACAGCAGTGGGACGACCTGCTCGCTCGCATGGCACACGATGCCCTGCAGCCCCTTCTGGGCATCAAAGAAGAACCCACGATGGTACAGGTGAACCGCTGGCTCAAAGCGATGCCGCAGTACGAGGTGGGACACCTGAAACGCCTCCAGCAGGTAGAGCAGGCACTGGCAAACTTCCCCTCTATCCTGCTGGCTGGCTCTGCTTATCGCGGGGTGGGCGTCCCCGATTGCGTGAAACAGGGCAAAGAATGCGCAGAACGGGCGTGGCAGAGAGCTCTGCAGATAGCAGACAGGTAACCGCTCAGCGACCTGCCTGAGCCGACACCGCCAGCTGCTCCTCTTCGGGACGAGGAGGAACCTCCCGATAGTGGCTGTCGCGCTCTACCGGAACGCGACCTGCCTCCAGAATGAGGTCAATCATCTGCTGGCGGGTCAGTACCTGATGTCGCTCGCCGGGCGCCTCGTCCTGATAGGTAATCTCGTACTCGTGCACCGTTCCGTCCACATCATCCGCCCCGTACCACAGGGCGACCTGCGTCACTGCAGGGGTGTTCATAATCCAGAAGGATTTGATGTGCGGGAAGTTGTCCAGCATCAGGCGGGCAACGGCGATATTGCGCAGGTCATCATAGCCTGACGGGTGCGGCAGATGCTCCAGATCTGTACCCTCTGGATGGAAGCTGAGGGGTGTGAGCGCGAGAAAGTGTCCCGTTTCGTCCTGCAGGCTGCGCAGGCGCAGAAGATGCTCCACGCGCTCTTCAACGGTCTCAATATGTCCATACAGCATGGTCGCGTACTGGTTCAGCCCCACCCGCGCCGCCGCGCGGGCTACTTCGCTCCACTCCTCGCCGCCGATTTTGCGTGGGAACAGCTCCTGGTGTACCCGCTCGGAAAAGATTTCCAACCCGCCGCCGGGCAGACTGTCCAGCCCCGCCTGCTTGAGCGCACGCAGGGTGTCCTCGTAACTCATGCCCGCCACTTCCGCAATCTGCACAATCTCCACGGCGGTGAACGCCTTGATATGCACGTTCGGGCGCACCTCTTTCACCGCCTGCAAAACGTCCAGATAGTACTGGAAAGGCAGTTTGGGGTGAATCCCCCCCACGATGTGCACTTCCGTAATCGGAACGTGCAGGTACTGTCGCAGTCGCTCCTTCACCTGCTCTGGAGTCAGGGTGTACGGGGCAGGTCCCCCTTTCTTCGCGTAAAAGGAGCAAAACTTACAGAACTTGTTGCAGATGTTGGTGTAGTTGATGTGCTGGTTGCGCACATAGTACGTCCTGTCGCCATGCAGACGCTCGCGTACGATATTCGCCAGATAGCCGACACCGGTCAGGTTTGGCGTAGTATAAAGCAGGCGTCCATCCGCCTCATCCAGACGAACGCCTGCGCACACTTTTTCGTATATCGGCATCAACTCGTTGCCGAGAATCCGTTCAGCAGTCATGAGCATCCCTCAACGTCAGAGAAACTTCGGATTCATTATACCCGCTAATCATCCCCCAGCATACCGAAGTTTCTGACCAGGATGCCGAAATCAAACAGGGTGACCTCCTCGTCGCCGTCCAGGTCGGCGTTGGGGTTCCACGCGCTATCGCCGGGCATCGTGCCGAACGCCGCCACTAACTGCCCAAAATCAAACAGCGTCACTTCGTTATCGTCGTCCACGTCGCCGTTGACCAGGCTCCATGTCAGCGATACCTCGCCCGACAGGTTCGCGTTGAGCCGCTGGCGAAGCCAGTGCGTGACCTTCACCGCCACGCTGCCAGTGCCAGCCAGCGCGGTTTCTACCGAGAATCGTCCACTGCCATCCAGCGTCGCCGACAGGTTTTCGCTGTTGCTCCCCTGCACCACGTTAACGCGCACAGGCAAGCCGCTGACCGTGCCCCCAAAGTCGCCGAGCGCAACGCGCCCCTGCAGGAGCACCTTCCGCACGTCCAGTGTGGCATCCTTTGAGGTCGCCAGATACACGGAATCGCCAGCGAACTCCGCGCGAAGTACCTTACTGCCCAGCGTGGCGTTCAACGGTACGGTGTAAGGCACAGAGGCTCTGCCACTGCTATCGGTGCTTGCCGAACCGACGGTTGTGCCCGCGACTTTGAAGGTAATCAACCTGCCACTGATGGGCGAAGCGTTATCCTGCCGACGCAGAACCGCCTCCAGATTCACCGTCTGTCCCCGTCGCG
Source organism: Chthonomonadia bacterium (assembly GCA_013314755.1). Taxonomy (GTDB): domain Bacteria; phylum Armatimonadota; class HRBIN16; order HRBIN16; family HRBIN16; genus HRBIN16. The sequence continues at coordinate 12,754 of JABUFA010000058.1, read as the reverse complement.
CCGTGACGTTGCCCAGCACAATCTCCGGCGTTGCCCTGCTAATGCTCAGGTTTCCCGTGCCGCTGGATGGATTGGCGGTGCTGTCGCCCTCAAAGGTCACCGAAACCGTGCGCGTCCCCGTGCCGAAAGATTCTGGAATGGTGTACGCCAGTGTCGCCACGCCGTTTGAACCGGTCATCGCACTGCCAACCGGTGTGCCACCAACAGCGAACTGCAGTGTCTTGCCTGAGATACCAGCGAGTGTGTCGGTGCGCTGAAGGGTGGCGGTGAGGTTCACGCTGCCGCCCAGCGTGCCGGAGACGTTATCTACCAGCACCCGCGTGGTCACGAAACTCGCGGAGGGCAGAGGCATTCGCCAGATACCCCGCCCGTAGGTTCCCACATACAGGTAGCCTGTTGTGGCGTTCGCACGCAGGTGCAAACAGGGTGTGCTTGGCAGACCGGTTCCCAGTTTCGCCCAGTTCGCGCCTTCATCGGTGGTCACGAACACGCCGGTATCCGTCGCCGCAATCAACATGGTGGGCGCGACCGGGTTCACTATCAGGAAGTTCACAGGCGTGTCGGGCAGGTTGCCCGAGATGTTCGTCCACGAGGCGCCGTAGTTCGTGCTCTTGTAGACATGCCCACTGCCAAAGCCCTGCAGTCCCACATACACCGTGCCGGGGCTAGATGGGTGCACGGCGATTCCACCGACCGAACGAGTCGGCAGTCCCGAGTACCGGGCGGTCCAGGTGCTTCCCCCGTCGGTGCTGACGTATACGGCTCCGTCATCCGAGCCGGTATAGATGACGTTGGAGTTTGACGGCGCAATGGCGATAACCGACAGCGTACCCGAGCCGCGCGTGAGGTCACCACTGATTCGGCTCCACGATACGCCGCTGTTTGTAGAGCCATAGACATATATCGTGCCCACGTAAAATGTGGAAGAGTTGTTGAGGTCATTCACTAAGGGTGCAGACCAGGGCGAACGCGGGTCGCTACTGCCGTTGAACACCGCGCTCCAGCTGCTTCCGCCGTTGGTCGAGCGATAGACGATAGCATAGTAAACCTCGCCCAGTACCGTGTTGGGGTCATTGCGCTTGTACGCCGCCCAGAAGCCATCGCCCCCGAGGGTGATAGCGTAGTTGTTGGACGTGGAGCGCACCTGCGTACCGTTATCCTGTGAACCAGCGACCAAGCGGTTTGCGTTCGTGGGGTGCACGTCAAAGGCGTAAAACTCCATCGTTCCTCTGCCGGTATTGAGCGCGGTGCGATTGGTTCCCCGGTTGGCAGAGTAGAACAGCCCGCCATCACAACCGATGAAGATTTTGCTGGGGTCCGTGGGGTCGAACTCCAGTGCATGCTGGTCCACATGGGCGGTAGAAAGCCCTGAACCGTTAATCTTCGTCCACGTATTGCCACCATCGGTTGTTCGGTAAAGCTCCACCTCACCCACGTAGGCGATATTGGGGTCGTTGGGGTCCACACGCATTACCAGGTCATACCACGACTGTCCACTGCCTGCTGGTGCATTGGTCAGCTGTGTCCAGCCGCTCCCGCCGCTGGTGGTCTTCCACACACTGTGGATACGTGCCCCCGAAAACAGCGTCTGCCCAAATACCACGTAAATCACATTTGGATTGCTGCGGCACACGTCCAGTTCAACACGCCCCACACTGGTGCCCAGAGGCAGAGCGTTGTAGCGCGTCCAGGTGCTTCCACCGTTTGTGGAAACATACACCCCGTTGGATGAGCTTCCCCAGATGTCACCCAGCGCCGCCCAGAGGATATTGGGGTTGGTCGGATGCATCCGCAGGGCAGACGCTACGCCCGTCAGCGTGCGGGAGAAGCTGCTCCCTCCGTTGGTAGTTACGTAAATACCTGCGTCGGTGCTGATAATCCACTTGTTGCGGTTGTTGGGGTCAATCACAATCTCATTGATACGCTGTCCAGAGAACGTGCTGCTGCCGATAAGCGTCCACGAGCTGCCACCGTCGGTTGATTTGTAAATGCCCACGCCGCCTAACGTGTTGCCTGCGTAGTACTCCTCACCCGTGCCCAGATAGATGGTGTTTGGGTCTGCGGGGTCAATCGTGAGGCATCCAACATACTGCGCCGCAAGGAAATCGGTCAGGTTCGTCCAGGTAGAGCCGCGATTCGTGCTCTTCCAGACGCCACCCTTCGACACGCCAATATAAATCGTGTTTGGGTCGGTGGGGTGGATGGCAATGGCGTTCACGCGAGCAAGCCAGTTCTGATTGGTGCTGTCTGGACCGAAGAACTCCCAGCTGAGAGCCTGCCCACTCAGTCCCTCGCCCTGGTATACTGACAACTGCTGAGCCTGTTCGTACGCTCTCAACCACGCGCCAGGGGGAACATCGTTGTTGGGGAAAGCGCGCCGGCTGTAGAACCACTCGAGCCGCTTCCACGGCTTGGGCATGCCCCACGGGTCCAGTTCCTGTGCGCTGCCGACCGGAGCAAGAACTATCCATAGAGCAAGCAACACGAATAGACGCTTCATGACATCACCTCGAATGGGCGGTCAGATACAACCGACCTATTGTAACACGCACACCCGCGAAAGAAACAGACGCTGGCTACGATGCACCGGACGCGAGGCGCATCAAAGCCTCATCCACAATCCACCGCTCCGATTCCGGAAGCTTCCCCTGCACCTGCCGAAGCAGTTCGACTGCTCGGGGGCTGCTATTACCCGCCAGCGCAACCAGCGCCCAGTGTCTGGCGTTCGAATTCGGCGAGTTCAGCACGCTCTGCAGGGCGGGGATACTGGCATCACCCATTGCCGAAAGCGCACGCGCTGCAAGGTAAGCCACAGTCGGGTTGCCTCCTCCTAATTTCGCCAGCAGAGGCTGAACGGCAGGTGCGCCCAGCATTGCAAGGGAGTTCGCCGCCGCTTCGCCCACGCCGCCGTCGGGGTCCGCCAGTGCCTCAAGCAGGTGCGGAATAGCCGAAGGCTGTCCGGTCTGTCCCAGCGCGGTGGCAGCAGCACGCCGTACGCGATAGTCTCCATCCTTCAGCGCCGCCGCCAGAGGCGCAACCGCTGCCGGGTCGCTCATTCCCCCCAGCGCCTCCGCAGCCAGCCGGCGTACTTCAGGGTCGGGATTGCGAATTGCCTGAGATAGCGCAGGGATAGCAGCACGCCCCGCGCGAGCCAGTGCCCCTACTGCCGCCGAGCGAAGCACCAGGTCTTCGTCGCTGAGGGCGCGCACCAGCGCGGAAACCGCCCGCGGACTGGCGATTTTGCCCAGCGCGACCGCCGCCTGCGCCCGCGCGTCGCCGTCGTCTTCAGGGTTGTTGACCGCTCTCAACAGCGCATCCTCCGCAGAGGGATGGGCAATCGCTGCCAGAGCACCGATCACCACACGACGCACCGCAGGCGAGTCGTCCTGATGCTTCAACAGAGCGGGCACAGCACGCGGGTCACCCAGCTTGCCGAGCAGCTCCGCAACGGCGGTGCGCAGCGCTTCGTCCTTATCTTCAATCAGTGGCAGAACCTGCGGCGTGCACACCTTTCCGATACGAGAGAGGGCATCGCTGGCAGCGGCGCGAGAATTGCTATCCTTCAACGCTTCCACCAGCTTTGGCACAATCGGCTCACCCAGCGTAGCCAGCGCCTTCGCTGCGCCTGCCCTCACGTTGCTGTCGGCATCCTTCAGGGCATCCAGCAGTGGCTGTGGATATTTGGGAGCCAAAGTAATCAGTGCCTGCGTGACCCGTTCACGCATCTTGATTTCAGGGTCTTTCTGCAGAGCGAGCAGAGCCTTTGCCGCCTCTTCCGTGCCAAGCCGTTCAAAAGCCTCCGCTGCCCTCATGCGCGCGGGAAGCGAACGCTGCTGCACCAGGTCGTACAGCGAATCGTGCGTCGCCAGCACCTTCGCCGCTGAAACCTGACGCGCGGGGTCCCGGCTTACCAGGTCATCCACCGTTTTCTGGGTCTGCACATTGCGCCAGATGGTCCAGCCAATAATACCGCCGATAATCACTATCCAGATTGCCCAGCGCAGAGCTGCTGCTCGGTTCATGTTCGACATCCCCTTGCACCAATGTTCTGTTCAAAACGACTTTTCGGCTCCCGCTCTGCAGATTCCTGCACGCCTGCCGACAGGAACTTTCATCCCGCTTGCCGTAAAGATAGCTAATCCCTTGCTGTCGGAGGCGCGACCATGCGAAAAATCACCATTGTTGGAGCTGGAGGATATGTCTTTCCCATCCGTCTAACGGTGGACATCCTGTCTTTTCCAGAGCTGCAGGACTCGGTCATCTACCTTTACGATATCGACGGCGAGCGGCTGGCTCGCACCAAACGGCTGATAGATGGCATTGTAGCTCGCAACAACCTGCCTACCCGCGTGGAGGCAGGACTGGACCGGCGCGAGGCACTGCGTGGCGCGAACTACGTTATCGTCGCTTTCCAGGTCGGCGGCGTCGAGGCTTATAAGTGGGACGTGGAGATACCTCGCCAGTACGGTCTGGACCAGTGCGTGGGAGACACGCTGGGACCCGGCGGCGTGTTTCGTGGTCTGCGCTCGATAGCCGTCTTCGAAGAGATTGCCCGCGATATGCACGATCTGTGTCCCGACGCTCTGATGCTCCAGTACGCGAACCCGATGTCCATTAACTGCTGGGCGTTGAATCTGATGGGCATCAAGGTAGTGGGGCTGTGCCACAGTGTACAGGGAACCAGCAAGATGCTGGCGCATGAGCTGGGAGTGCCGTACGAGGAGGTGTCTTTCAAGTGCGGCGGCATCAACCACCAGGCGTGGTTCACCGAGTTCAAGCATAAAGGTGTGGACGTCTATCCGCGCCTGCGCGAGGTAATGTTCCAGAAATACCCCTCCCCCCTGGAGGTAGATTCGGTGAGCCGTCTGCCTATCAATCGCTTTGAACAACGGGGATTGGACCACAAAGCGGAGGATGAGGTGTATTATCACGAGCGCGTGCGCACCGAGATTATGCGTACCTTCGGCTACTTCCATACCGAGAGTTCCCATCACGGAAGCGAGTACGTGCCCTGGTTCCGCAAAAACGCCGACCTGATAAACGCCTACATTCCCGTGCGGTGGGATTATTACCAGATATCCTGCTCGTATCAGGAGGAAAGCCATCAGGAGTACCTGCGCCAGCTGTGCGAGGGACCCCTGCACCTGAGCGAGGAGTACGGTGCGCGCATCATTCACGCCTGCGAGACGGGTGAGCCTGTGGTGATTTACGGTAACGTGCCCAACTGGGGTGCGCCCGGAACCGACCCGAAGCACTCGCGCTCACACATCATCTCCAACCTGCCGCATAACTGCTGTGTGGAGGTCGCGTGCCTGGTGGACCGCAACGGCGTTCAGCCCATCGCCTTTGGTGACCTGCCGCCGCAGTGCGCAGCCATCAATCGCCAGAGCATTAACGTGCAGGAGCTTGCCGTCTTAGCAGCGGTGACACGCGACCGCTCACTGGTGTATCAGGCGGTGGCGATGGACCCGCTGACCGGCGCCCTGTTAACCCTGCCACAGATTCGGCGCATGGTCGACGAGATGTTCGAAGCGGAAAAACAGTGGCTTCCGCAGTTCCGCTAAAAGGGGGAAAGACCATTTTGGATTTAGACGCAGTAACGCAACGGGTGCAGGCTTTCTTCTCTGAAGTGCTGGCGGAGAAGAATCGCACACGCTATCATCATGGCTTATGGCAGTCGTACGGGCATGTAGCCACACCCGATGGGGCACGCCGGCGCGTGCGGTTCGTCTTTGACCTGTGCGAGCTGGCGCATTTTTCGCCCGAAGGCAAGGTGATTCTGGATGCAGGGTGCGGTTATGGGGTTATCGCCACTATCCTAGTGCTAATGGGCGCGAACAAAGTGATAGGAGTAGACATTTCAGAAGAGAGACTTCCTACCTTTGCCCGGATTATCGAGGACTATCAGATGGGCGAACGGCTGGAAGCCTACCAGCGAACGGTGGAGGACACCGGTCTGCCTAACGCTTCGGTCGACGCGGTGGTGTCGAACGAGGCGATTTCTCACTACTACGATATCGACGCCTTTCTGAAGGAGACAGCGCGTGTCCTAAAGCCCGGCGGCGTCTTACTGATTGCGGACGGCAACAATGCGGCGAATCCCGTGCGCCGGCGCGATACACAGAGGATATGGGAGCGATTCGAAAACGGTCCCCCTGGCGAGGTGCATGGACACCTGCTGAGAACTCCTTACGTTGAGATGCGGCGGCAAATCATCAGGTCGGCGGCACCCGAGCTTTCCGAAGAGATTGTGGAGCAGATGGCACGACGCACCAGCTACATGTCCAGAAATGAGGTGGTTCAAGCGGTCAGGCACTATCTGGCTTCCGGGCAGATGCCCAACTCCACGTTTAACCCCAATCGGTGCCCGGTAAACCCGCTATCGGGCGCCCACATGGAGTATATGTTCTATCCTCCTGCACTCGCCAGGCAGATAGGAAGTTACGGATTCCGCGCACGCCACTATGCAGCGCTGGGGGGTGCGATACCTGTGTGGATGTCTCCGCTTGATCGCATATTCCGATTGTTGACACCGCTAACCCTTCCGCTGGCGCGTGCTTTCCGCATTGTGGCGGTACGTCTACCTTAAGGAGGCAAGCATGAACAATCTCTCGGTGGAAGATCTGGCACGCCGTCTGCAGGCGATTTTTTCGGAGGTGCTTCAACCAGCCAACAAAGGCTTGTACGACGATTGGCTGTGGCGGTACTATGGGCATCTGAGCAGTTACGCCGGCAGTCGCACCCGCGTGCAGTACGTTGCTGACCTTTGCAGACTGGCACGTTTCTCTCCGCAGGATAAAGTGGTTCTGGACGCGGGATGTGGGTTCGGTGCGGTGTCCATCATCCTGGCGCTGATGGGCGCACGGAAGGTATGGGGAGTGGATATTTCGGCAAGGATGCTGGACACCTTCAACAACATTATCAGCCGGTATGAGTTCGGCGATCGCATTGAAACTCGCCTGACGTCCGTTACCGATACAGGCATCGCTGATCGTTCGGTGGACATGGTGCTTTCGAACGAGGCGATTTCTCACTATGACGACCTTGACGGGTTCCTGCGCGAGGCGGCACATGTGCTGGTCCCAAACGGAGTGCTTATTATCGCCGACGGCAACAACGGTTCGAATCCTTGGATTGCACGATTCACCCAGGAGGTGTGGAACAGGTTCGAAAACGGTCCCGTTGGTGAGGTGCATGGGCATCGCGTTACAGAACCCTACGTGCAAACGCGCAAGCGCATCATTCAGCAGTCCATCGCGTCCGATTTGCCCCCGGACACTGTGGAAAAGCTGGCTCAGAACACCTTCGGTATGATTGAAGAGCAGATTGTTGAAGCAGTTCAAAAGTATCGTCAAACGGGGGTAATGCCCGACTCGCGGTTCGCGCCGGGGAAAGTTCCCCGAAATCCCGAAAGTGGTGCGTACATTGAGCGTCTGTTCAAGCCTGCCCAGCTGGCTCGCCATATTCGCCAGTTCGGATTTGAGGTGCGTTACTACGCCTATTTCGGAGGCGCGAAAGGCAATCCGCTCATCCGAACGGTAAACGCTATCGGCACGGCTTTAACCCCTGTCAGCATCGCCTTCGCCAGGGCGTTTCGGATAGTGGCAAAACGGTTGCAACCAGTCTAAACATTTATTTAACATTTGTGGGGTACACCATGGGTGCAAAACCTGGACCAGGAGGTGTACCCAGAGATGAATAACGGCTACTCAGTAGCTCGGTTGATAGAAGATACCTGTCCGCGCTGTGGTCGCAATCTGGTGTTGCGCACCGCGGTTAACCGCACTCAGGGGGAAACACGCTACATTCAGCAGTGCCCCAGCAGAAAATGTGGCTACCGCAAGACACAGCGTGTGTTCAAGCTGATGCAGGTTGCGTAAGCGGAAGCAAAACAACGAACGGAGCGGTGCAGACCGCTCCGTTATTCTTTTTCTATAAGAGCATGGAGCCGACGGGCGGACTCGAACCGCCGACCTACGCATTACGAGTGCGCCGCTCTACCGACTGAGCTACGCCGGCTGATAAGAAAATGGTGCCGCGGGGCAGAATCGAACTGCCGACACCAGGATTTTCAGTCCTGTGCTCTACCAACTGAGCTACCGCGGCATGTTTCAGAAATGGCGGGGACGACGGGGCTCGAACCCGCGGCCTCAGGCGTGACAGGCCTGCGCTCTAACCAACTGAGCTACGCCCCCGCATGGTGTAAATGCATGGTGGGCGAAAGAGGGCTCGAACCTCTGACCTCTTCCTTGTAAGGGAAGCGCTCTTCCAGCTGAGCTATTCGCCCTCTTTGAAGGAAGATTTCCCACCAGCACCGTATATTATTCCAAAAATCTTCCGATTTGTCAACGGGGTGAGCGCAATTTTCTCGCCCCAAAACACAAAAAATCTCGGCTAAAGGAGGTCTCTCAATGCGCAAGTGGTGGATTCTGCCTGCCCTGGCTGTGGCGCTGACTGCCGTCATCCCGGCGGGCGCGCAGGAGGAAACGGGGAACAACAACCTGCGTGTGCGAGCAGGGGTTTTCTTCCCTCAGAAATCGGAAACACGCGATGCGGCAGGTAAAGCCTGGTTCACAGCAGGGGTGGAGTACGCTTTCCAACCGCTGATCAGCCCGGGCTATGAGGGCAAGTTTACCCTCAGCGTCGACTTCATGGGCAACAAGGACATGCAGAACATCCCGGTGCAGATTAACCTGGTCAGCGCATACGACCGGTTTACATGGAGCGTAGGTGCGGGTATCGGCTTCGCAAAGAACACCGCCGGCGACGCCAAAACGGGCATGACCTACAGTGTGGGCATCAGCGCCGCTCTGGGCAACACTTCTGTTCCTCTGGAAGTGGGCGTGGTCTGGCGCGGGATGACAAACGTCAGCAATCAGCTTGACGGTCTGGCAGTGCACCTGCAGCTTCGCTTCTAACACTATCTGGCGTTCGGCGACCTCTGCCGAACGCCTTCCCCCCTACGGTTCGCTGGCACGTAACAGGTCACTGACGGTCACAACCTGATAGCCCTGTGCTTCCAGCGCGTTCAACAGCTGCGGTAATGCCTCAGCGGTGGCTTCACTACCACAGTGCATCAACACGATGGCGCCGGGACGCATGTAACGCATGACTCTGTCGGTAATCATCTGGGGCGTGATGTCCTTCTTCACGCTATCCCAGCTATCAATCGTCCAGTAGATGGTCAGATAACCCTCCTCGGCAACCACTGCGCGCACCCGTTCATCGCGCGCCCCGAAAGGAGGACGAAAGAGCGGCTTGGTGCTTCGCCCACACACGCGCTGGGCAATCTCTTCGGTTCGGCGTAACTGCTCCCGAATCTGCTCATCGGACAGGGAGGTGAACGCAGGATGCGACCATGAATGATTGCCCAGCTCATGCCCTGCCTCGGCAATCTGGCGCGCCGCCTCCGGGTATCGCTCAATCCATTGCCCCGTCAGGAAGAAGGTGCAGTGCAATCCACGCTGTGCCAGCGCACGCAGGATTTTGGGCACAGGCTCGGCGGAACTGCCCGCGTCGAAAGTAAGGGCTACCAGCTTTGCCTTCGTCCCTCCGCCGTCCACTTCGCGCGAGGAGACCTTCAGCGAGGCGACGGCAGCAGGCACACCGTCCGCTCTGCCGGAATCTTCAGGGAGAGGCTCGGGCGTCTGTGTTCGCGCGGATGCCGCTTCCTGTGAGGAGGAGGATGCTTTCGGCGGCGCCGCTGTTCGCGTACGCGGTTCCGATTTGCCGGAAGAGGAGGAGCGTACCGCTTCGTTCCTTGCGTCCCGGGTGGCGGGAGGCAGATGGCGAGAAACATAAACGGCAACCGCCAGAACTCCAGCCACTATCAGCAGAACCTGTAGAAAGCCCCACAGCGCCCGCCAGACACCAGGGGTCCGTCGTCGCGATGTCTTCCGTCTTCGAGACGCCATTGCTCTATGGAGAGGAGGCTACCTTGGGAGCCGTCAGCTTTTCGCGCAGATACTCCACCGCCTTCTGTAACTGCACGTCGTGGGCGCGGTCGTCGATATCGGTCATCTCTTCGCTCTGTTTCACCACGATGTCGGGCTGGATGCCTCCGCGCCTTATCTCGTTGCCGTCAGCGTCTACCTTGCGGTTCAGGTCATAACCGCTGGGCGTCAGGTACTTTGCCGTGGTAATAGCCACAGCCGAGTTGTCCTGCAGCTGGAAAATGGTCTGCACCAGCCCCTTGCCGAAGGTGGTCTCGCCGATGATAATCCCGCGCTTGTTGTCGCGTATCGCCCCGGCGACGATTTCGGACGCGCTCGCGCTCCACTCGTTCACCAGAACCACCAGCGGATAGGGCTTCAACGCACGCCCGCGCTCCGCATACAGTCGGGTAATCTGCCCATTCTTCTCCTGAATCAGCACGACCACGCCGTTGTCAATGAACCGGCTGGCGACATCAACCGCCACGTTCAACAGCCCGCCCGGGTTATAGCGCAGGTCCAGTATCAGCGCACGAAGCCCTTTTCCTTCCAGCTCGCGCACCTTCTGCACCAGCAGCTGGTCACACTTCTCGTTGAACTGCTCCAGCCGTACCCGCCCGATGCCGAGCTTTTCGTCCTCCATGTAGGAATACACGACCGGCGAGGTGATGAGGTCGCGCACAATGGTGATGTGCAGAAGGTTGGGCGCTCCCTTGCGACGGATGGTCAGTTCCACTTTGGTGCCGCGCGGTCCCCGGATCTTCTTCACCACATCATCCACACGCATGCCGGCGACGGGCTTGCGGTCTACCTCTACAATCACATCTCCCGCCTTGATTCCCGCCTTATCCGCCGGGCTTCCCTCAATGGGGCGGTAGATAACAATCTGCCCATCCTTTTCCTGCAGTTGCGCACCGATGCCAAAGAAGTCTCCCCGCGTGTCTTCCTGCATACTGCGGTATTCGGTTGGGTCCATGAAGCGGGTGTAAGGGTCGTGCAACGAGGCTAACATGCCGCGGATGGCGGCGTAGGTCAGCTGTTTCTCGTTGACAGGCTGATAGTACTGACTGCGCAGGCGGGAAAGCACGTCCCAGTACAACCCCACGGGCCAGAGGTATCCCTGCTGGGCATCCTGCTCCATCTGCAGGGCGAGGTTGACGCGCTGAGGCACGGTCTGCGCCGCATACAGCGCACGCCGAACGTTCCCCGAGCGCATGTCGGGATAGAAGAAGCCCGCCAGAAAGGCAAGCGTTATCAGCAGAGGGAGCATTCCCGAAATGGACCAACGCCTCGTTCGCATCGTCTTTTCCCTTCCTATGCCCGTGTGGTTCTCAGCATGTTGACCGCCTTCTCCAGCGCCATATCGTGCCCCTGTTTGGGAACGGTCGGGGCGGAAACGGTCGGATAGACACCCTTCCCGTGGAAGTCGCCACCGTTCAGGGTTAAAAACTTGCCTGTGGTTAACGTGATGGCAGAGCCGTCCGGCAGGGGGATAAAGGTCTGCACCAGTCCATCCCCAAAGGTACGCTCGCCAACCAGCTTGGCACCAGCCTTATCGCGAAGTAACACCGCAAGCGCCTCGCTCACATTCGCCGTGCCCTGGTTGACCAGTACCACCATTGGCGCCTTCACGCGCGGGTTAGCGGAGACGGTCACCGGCTGACGCCGCTTGCTCTCCCCAGTGCGTGTTTCCATTATTGCCAGCGCGGAGCTTTTCACCAGCATACCGGCAACCTGAGAGGCAGGTTCCACCTGACCACCCGGATTATTGCGCAGGTCTACCACCAGCCCGCGCAGGTTGTTACCCAGCCCCGCCAGAGCGCGTTTCAGGGCGTCGGGCGTTTGCGCGTTGAACTGCACAATGCGCAGATACCCCACCCCACCCGGCATCAGTCGGTAGGTGACGGGTTCTACCGTTAACGTACCCGGTGTTACTTTCACCTTGAGAGTGGTGCCGCCGCGCCGCACGGTCAATGTCATGGGAGTCTGGTTCTTGTCACTGGTCAATGCGTTCAGCGCCTTGCGCAGGTCCAGCCCTGCCAGCACTCGCTTTCGGGCATCTTCCAGCGCCTTAACCAGCTCGTTGCCCCGCGCCCCAGAGCGGCGAATCTGCGCGAACAGGTCGTAGGCGATAACCCACTTGCCGTCGATTTCGGTGATGACGTCGCCCGGCTGTAACCCCGCTCGCTCCGCCGGGCTACCGGGCAGAGGGCAAATCACCGTGAGTTCGCGCCTTTCAATATCCTGCGTAACCCGGCGAACCACCGTTAGCGCAGCGCCGATGCCGTGATACGTGCCGCGCGCGGCTTCCTGCAGAAGGCGGGCTTCCTCTGGCTCGAGGAAACGGGTGTTCGGGTCGTTCAGGGACTGAAGCATCGCCCGAACCGCCCCGTAAGCCATCGGCTTCGCCATCTCAGGGGTATATTCAACGTGCTGTTTCTCCACATACTTGAACACGCTGTAGAACAACTGCATCAGGTCCATACTGACGGGAGAGGCACTGTCGCTGGGCGCGGACGCCACGACGTAGCTCTGTTTGGGAGAGTACTCCTGCAATGAGGTCACACGAGCACGTGGGTCCGCACTTGCCACTGGCAACGCAGCCAGCTGCCGACGAAGCCACCATCCCGTTCCGAAAGCCATTACTGCCAGCAGGAACCAGGGTATAACGCGCCGTGGGGCACGGATGTTCAACGGTAAACCTCCCTTCGCATCACCGCTCTGCAAGCGACGGCAAGCCGGTGTATGCATCACGTTCGCAAATCTCCAGTAGACCTATTATAGCATTCCTTCGAAAACGGAGTCAATCCGACGGCTTACTT
>JABUFA010000007.1 GCA_013314755.1 Chthonomonadia bacterium | reverse complement strand
TCATAATCTGCGTGTAGCCTGCGACTTCCAGTCGCAAGGGCAGGACGACAGGTGCGCTGAAGCATGGCTTCAGCACTCCATATCTGGAGAGGTTATAATCTGCGTGTAGCCTGCGACTTCCAGTCGCCAAGACAGGGCGAAAGGGCAAAAATCTACCCCAGCAACCTCAGAATCAGTACCTCAGTCGCCAGGGGGATGTTGGCGTTGCCTTCGACGGCGCGGCGTACCTCCAGGATTGCGTTCAGCGCGTGCATCAGCCGCGCTGTGCCCAGCCGGGATGCCGCCTCCTGCAAACGCGCCTCATCGCCGCGATAGACGATGCTCTGCGCCCCGCCGCCGCACGATAGCCACAGCGCATCCCGGAACCACGCGCCCAGCGCGTCCATCGCCAGCAGGAGCGCGCCCCGTTTGGGCGTCTTGCCTTTGCCCCCCGCTTCGGCGGGAGCATCGGCGTCCTCCGCGGTGGTAATGTCGGTGCTGGCGAGGGTGCGCAACTGCTCCGCCAGATGCAGGGCAGGAGCCTGCCCGTGACGCCCGGTCGCAATCTGATAGGCAAGGTCGGCTAAGGCGTCCCACAGCTTCAACGCCTGCGGTTGCGTCGCCAGCGACCACGCTCTGCCCGGACACCCCTGCGAAATCAGCGCACAGCGCAACGCCATATCCGCGGAGACGCCGTGCCTCTGCTCCAGCCACTGCGCCATCTCCTCCACTCCTACCGCCTGCAGGGGAACCCACTGACAGCGCGAGCGGATGGTCTCCAGCACATCCTCCAGCATCGGCGCCAGCAGGAGAAACACCGCATAGGGGGGCGGCTCCTCTAAGGTCTTGAGCAGGCTGTTGGCGGCGGGTTCGGTCAGCGTTTCCGCCCGCGTCAGGATGTACACCACCCGCCTGCCGAAGGTGGGAGCGAAATTGATCGTGCGTCCGATAACGCCCACCTGGTGCGGCTTCGCCTCGCGCGGGGTGTTGTGCCCCTCCCACAGCTGCCAGATGAGCGTCTGCTCGGAATACGGGGCGATAAGGTGCACTTCGGGATGGGCGCCCTGCGCAAAGCGACGACAGCTGCTGCAATCGCCACAGGGGTCGCCGTCGGGAGTAGGTTGCAGGCAGGTCAGCGCGGCAGCAAAAGCATGGGCGAGGGTGAACTTCCCCACCCCCGCCTGTCCGGTAAACAGATAGGCGTGTGCCACACTGCCCGACACCACTGCCCGTCGCAGGAGCCGTATCGCCCCCCGATGTCCCACGATGTCGTTGAAGCAGTGTGGCACCTCTGCCATCGGCTTACACCAGCGGAGTCCTGCCCGGAATGGCCACGGGGTCTACCGGCATCTCCCCGAACTCTTTGATGTCCTTGACCAGATTCAGTTTGGACTCCTTGAGCACGAAGTCCCACGTGACCTCCTGCCCGGTATACGCCGCCATGCGCCCCATGATGGCGGTCAGAGTGCTCAGTGCAACCTGCTCGCCTTCGTTCAGCGGTTTGCCCTCGCGGATGCTGTTGATGAGGTCGGTATGCTCCTGCACGTACGGGTTGCTGCCTCCCTCGTTGCGCCACTGAATCTTGCCGCGAATCCAGCCGCCGGGATCGGATACTCCCTCCGTGCCGATAACGTACTCGCCCACGCGGTTGGCGCAGCCGTCGATCTGACGGCACATGCTCAGCACGCGCACGCCGCCCGGATACTCGTACTCGATGGCGAAGTGATCGTAGATATGACCGTATACAGGGTCGGTGCGCACCTGCCGCCCTCCCACGCCCACGCATTTCACCGGATACGCCTGCAGCACCCAGTTAATGACATCGAGGTTGTGGATATGCTGCTCCACGATATGGTCACCGGAGAGCCAGGTGAAGTACAGCCAGTTGCGAATCTGCCACTCGATATCGTTCATACCCGGCTGACGGTCCCACTTCCACAGACCGCCCTGGTTCCAGTAGCACTGCGCCGCCACGATTTTGCCGATTGCGCCGTCGTGGATGCGCTTGATGGTTTCAATGTAGCCCTTCTGATGCCTGCGCTGCGTGCCGGCGACGACGCCCAATCCCTTCTGTTTCGCCAGGTTCGCCGCCTCCAGCACCATACGCACGCCAGTAGGACACACTGCGACAGGCTTCTCCATAAAGACATGCTTGCCTGCCTCCACCGCTGCTCTGAAGTGAATGGGACGGAAGCCGGGTGGTGTGGCGAGAATCACCATGTCCACACCGCTGTTGATAACCTTCAGATAGTTGTCAAACCCCCAGAAGACGCGCTCTCTGGTCACCTTGAATCGGTCGCCGAGGTTCTGCAGGTTATTGAACGCGCCTTCCGCGCGGTCCTGGAACAGGTCGCCCAGCGCCCAGATTTCCACGTTCGGCGCAGCGTTTACCGCATCACGAGCGGCTCCTGTGCCACGCCCACCGCAGCCGATGACGCCCACGCGAATGCGGTCGCTGCCCTGCGCCCAGGCGTAGTTCCAGCCCAGCACACCTGACGCCAGCGCCACTGTGCTTGCGCCCAGCGATGTTTTGAGAAAGTCTCTGCGCGTGAGACCTCTACGAAACGCCTTTTGCTCCCTCATCGAAAAGTCCCCCTTTACAGATTTGCCCGTGAAAAACACGGATGTGCTTGTGGATGCCTATAAGGTCATTACGAGAAGAAGCCAACAGCATCCTGCAAAATGGGGGAGAACAAGCTCCGCGATGACGCTTGCTCTCCCCACTCTGTTATACCCATGGTGACTACCGTGGCGGTGGTGGATACATAGGCTGGCTGCGTTGTGCGCCGCTTACATCGCCGGGCACAACCCCGGAGGGAGGAGCTACAGGCGGAGCCCCTCTTGCTCCTTGTAAGCCGCTTACATCGCCCGGCCGAACACCTGCAGGCGGTATCGGTGATCCGGTTGGCGCGCCATAATTGGGTACTTCGAAGGGGCGTCCCCCAACACCCGGAGATGGAACATAGGGTTTGGGACGCAGAAAATAGTACCCCAACCCGATGAGCGCGAGAAGAACCACCGCGAACACGGCAATCACTACAGGGGTGCTAACCTCTCTCTTCATGGTAGTCTGCCTCCGTCAGGGCCAAGTGCCCTCTGTGCCACCGGGGCAGGTCACGTCGATGCCGGTGTGGTACGGCAGGATGTCGTGCCAGTTGCCGGAGAAGCGTGCCCCGTACGTTGCCGTTCCATGCTCCCAGCAGCGGTGCCCGGGCAATATGTGGTAGCGACGGTTTGCAGGATCGCCTTTCACAGCCTTCACATGACCGTCTGCGAAGCAGACGTTGCTCATGCTGTTGTGGCGGTAGGCAAACTCGTTGGTACCGTCGCCGACCGAACACCAGTTCCACTCGCCTCCCTGCGAGTTGCAGTTATCGCGCTCGAAGACCATGACGGTCAGCGTGGGGTACTGTGCTTTCGCCAGAGGCACGGAATACTGGCATCCCCAGATGGGGTTCCCATGCAAGGTATTGACACACTCGTCGTACCCACAGAACCAACACCAGCCCAAATAGCCAGGCATGGTATAGGAACGTTTCACAACGCCCCACCGCGAGGTCACCGTGGGCGAATACTGATCACTGGGACAGGTCAATATCGCCAGGTTCTTCATGTAAGGCTGAATCAGCCGATCCCAGGTCATGGTGTCATCCCACCGGTCACGTCCTCCCAATCCGACCATCGGCGGGCAAAACTGCTCGTCGTAGTCCTGCTGATACATCAGCATCGCTGTGCCAATGTTCTTCAGGTTGGATACACAGCTGGATTGGCGTGCCTTCTCCCGAGCCTGTGCAAATACCGGGAACAGGATCGCTGCCAGTATCGCGATTATCGCGATAACCACCAGCAGCTCAATTAGGGTAAACCCCTTTCGCGTCATTGCTTACTCTCCCTCCTTTGTTTGTTGATGATGTAGCGACACGGTAGCGTTTGGCTTATGCCTACAGAAAGCCTGTGTTCTCTGTTGCTTGCCTATCACCTCCCTTGCTTATGGTTGCGATGATGCCCGTACGACCAAACGTGGTTTGAGTATCGCTTGCTGTATCGGCAAATCCGGTTGTTGTAAACGCTTCTGCAAGAATGACCATGCTATCTGGCACATCTCTTCCAGTGGTTGTACGATGGTACTCAGCGGGGTCTCCCAAAACTCCGTCTCTTCAATGCCATCGCAGCCCACCAGTGCTACGTCGTCAGGCACGCGAAGCCCTATATCGCGGAGGCACTTATAGCATGCCATAGCCATGTGGTCGTTATGGCAGAATATAGCATCAGGCGCTTTGTGGTGCTGCAGGTACTGCTTTACCCCGTCGTACGTCCGCCATCGTGATTGGTCGGCAGTAAAAATGACCTCCACAGGAAGCCCCGCCTGTTCCATCACAAGCCGGTAAGCATCGCCACGGGGTTCACCGGCATGGTACGATGAAGTATTCACCAGATATGCTATCCGTCTACGCCCTGTGTCCAGGAGGTAGTATAGTGCCTCGACTGTGCCGGCGAACAGGTCGATGCCTACATGGTCGCACTCGGTAATGTAGTAGCACCCGACGCTTACCAACGGGGTGCTGCTGGGGATTTGAAGGAAAGCACGAACACGGTCTACGCACTCGTGTGCTATGATTCCATCTACCTGCCCATCCGCAGGGTACGTGGATGCATTCAGGTAGTCCTCGGGAAAGATGAGGCAGAGGTAGTTGTTTTGATAGAGAATTTGCTGCATCAGGTGCGCTATATAAGCGTGGAAGCTGGTACGTAGCGAGTACATCCACAGAGCTATTGTTTGCGTGCGCCCCGTCACGAGCGCGCGAGCCGCATGATGCGGACGATAGCCCATCTCGCGTGCCGCATCCAGCACACGCTGCCGGGTCACCTCGGAGATGAAGCCTCCGCCCCGACCGTTTAGTACCCTCGACACGGTGGAAGGCGAAATGCCCAACTGTTTTGCTATCTGCTTAGCCGTAACACGCATGACCGTACACCATGCAAACGATTGACTGCAAACGATTGCATACTTACAAGGCTATTATAACACACACGCAGGGTGGTGTCAATAGGAAAAGAGGGCGGACGAAGATCTGCTACCAAAACACCTTATTGAAATTGAAGAGGAGTTCTCCACCTGGAATCGGAAGGGCGGTTCCTTCGCGCAAGTCGCCCCATTGTTCCTGTTGCTGCTTTTGTCATCCTGCGTGAGGGGATAAGGGTGCTCAAACCAGCGGCTCAGCAGGACTTTCACCCTCCGACAAGCACCCCTCTCCCACAGCATGGGAGAGGGGACAAGGGTGACCTCTACACCAGCGGCGTTTTGCCCGGCATGGCAACCTCATCCACCGGCATCTCGCCGAAGGCGGTGACGTTGCGCACCAGATTCAGTTTGGACTCCTTGAGCACGAAGTCCCACGTGACCTCCTGCCCGGTATACGCCGCCATGCGCCCCATGATGGCGGTGAGACTGCTTTCGGCAACCTGCACGCCTTCGTTGATGGGCTTGCCGGCGCGAATACTCTGGATGAGGTCGGCGTGCTCCTGCACATACGGGTTCGCGCGTCCCTGCCAGCGCCACGTCTCCTTACCACGCACCCAGAAGGTATCAAACCCCTCCAGCTTCGCCTCACCTTCCGTGCCGATTACCTGGTTGGTGACGCGGTTCAGGCAGCCCTCCATCTGCCGGCACATGGCGGTAACGCGCGCGCCGTTCGGATACACATACTCAATGGCGAAGTGGTCGTAGATGTGACCATATGCCGGGTCGGTGCGAACCTGTCGCCCGCCCATGCCGATGCACCGCTCCGGTGGCGAGCCCATCACCCAGTTCATCACGTCGATATTGTGCACGAACTGCTCCACGATGTGGTCGCCCGACAGCCAGGTGAAATACAGCCAGTTCCGAATCTGCCACTCGATGTCGCTCATGCCCGGCTGGCGGTCCCACTTCCACAGGGCGCCGGTCAGATAATAGGCGTAGGCAGATACCACCTTGCCGATGGCGCCGCCGTGAATACGCTTTATCGCTTCGATGTAGCCCGGATGATGCCGGTACTGCGTGCCTGCAAGCACACCCAGCCTCTTCTGCTCAGCCAGCTGGGCGGTCTCCATAATCATCCGCGCACCAGCAGGGCACACCGCGACGGGCTTCTCCATAAACACATGTTTGCCCGCCTCTACCGCTGCCCTGAAGTGAATGGGACGGAAGCCGGGCGGCGTGGTCAGAAGCACATAGTCCACCCCGCTGTCTATCACCCGCTTGTAGGCATCGAATCCCACGAAGCATCGGCTATCGGTGACGTTGACCTTGTTGCCGAGGTTCGCCAGCGACTTCCGACAGTTATCCAGCCTGTCCTGAAACAGGTCGCCCAGCGCCCAGATTTCCACGCCTTCGGCAGCGCTGACCGCGTCCCGCGCGGCGCCAGTGCCTCGCCCGCCACAGCCGATAAGCCCCACGCGGATGCGGTCACTGCCCTGCGCCCAGGCATAGTTCCATCCGAGCGCGCTGGCGGTAATCACCGCCGCCCCGGTGCTCTTCAAAAACTGCCGTCGCGAAAGGTTCTTTCTTGCTTGCATTTTGCCACACCTCCAGATCAACGATTTACTGCCGAGAAATAGCCTGACAGGAACATCAGTGGTGCGTTGTAGTAGATTGCTGGTTCGGTCAATGTCCAGTTATTCGGGTCCGGACGAAAGCTCTTGGATGGATACGCCGAGATACCCCGCGACTCCCACTGGTTAACCCCGCCGGGCACAAAACCCGGAGGCGTGGGCAACCGCGCGGACACGGATTGACCATAGATGCCGTGATATATCACGGTGGTCCGCGAACCGTAGCCGGTCACCATGCAGGTAGCCACCGCGTTCCTGCCAAGCAGGTAGTGCAGACCATCTTCGGCAACGCGCACGTACTCACGCTTCGGCGCGAACTGATGCGCTACCAGCGTGTAGTAGCCCATTTTGGCGATAATTTGGTTGGAGCTCCAGCAGTAGTGGTCACTGCTCCAGAGGGGAACAGAGTAGGCATCTTCGCGCCATGCCTGCACGATACGCTCTGCCAGATCGAGCCAGTATTTGCGTGCCTTTTCACGCAGTCCCCTGCCCTCGCGCTGAGAAAGAGCCAGCCTTGCCACCGAACAGTCGTACAGTGCCCACATCAGCTTGTCTGGAACGGGGGTCTGTCCCTCACGCAGAACCTGTTCCAGCGTTCGTTCAGCAACCTCGCGGTACTCTTCTTCACCTGTTGTATCCCACAGTGGTGCAGCGGCGGTCAGCAGGTGTTCGGGTTTGGCGTTATTTGCTATCAGCCGCCTCCATGCCAGTTTCGCCGCCTGCAGGTATCGTTCCGCTCTCGAGCGCAGAGCAGGAGCAGTAGCAAAGGTGCGAGCGGCGCGCGCCCACACCGCAGCGCATACAGCGGTGGCTTCGTCCGTGGGTGGCAGCAGGCGACGCTCCTCCTGCAGCCATTCGGCATTCGGATTGCGTGGCGCAGCGTGTTCGTGAATGCGGTCATACACCGCCCCAGCCTGCGGACCCTCCCGAATCTGCATCTTTAACAGCCAGTCCAGCTCCCAGGCGGCTTCATCCAGTATGTCGGGAACGCCGTTTCCCGATTCGGGAATGTTCAGCTGACCATCTTTGAACGCTCGCGGGTTCAGGTCATACAGGTCCAGCATGAAGAACAGGGGATGACGCACCCATGGCGGATACTTGTTGTTGTCGCCGGCATCGTGCCAGCCGCCCGTCACGTCGCGCGGGTCAGTGCCCTCACGAGTTACAGCCTGCTTATCCCCCAGGTGACAGGCTGGACGGGCATAATCTCCCGCGTGTTGTTTTGTCAGTTCGATGTTACAGCGCTGAAGGTAGTAGAACCGTGTAGCGTCTACAAAGAGCCTGTCGTAAATGCCTGCGCGGATTTCGAACTCCGGGGAAGGCTCCAGCCCTTCCACCTCGATGCGATACCTGCCTGGTTCGCGCAGTGGGCTGAAGTCGGCTTCGTACACCGTATCCCCCGAAACAGGGTCGTACTCCTTAACAGGCCGCGCCTCACCATCGAATACCGTCCTGCCCGTGGCGACGTTCACCACCCGAAACTGTTTCGCTCTCGCGCTGATTTTCGCGATTTTTGTCATCTGCGGCAGGTAACCAAGCTGATTGACCTTGATGGGGGGATGCTGGCGCTCTGGCGAAGTGGTCACGAAGCGTATCTGTCGCAGGTAGAAGGTCATGGGGCGCGGCTCGCCGTCGTTAGAGATGAGTACCTTGATGCAATCGTTCAGCTGCACATCGGGCGCGGCACGCTGGAGGTCAGAGATGGGAATGCGCACCTTTTGCCACTGTGTGGAAACGGTCGCATAGCGCGACACCGGCACAAGCGTACCCGCGTCGGTATCGGGTCCCGCACCGTCCCTGTCCGAGTCGGCAAAGCCGATACGGAACTGCTCGCCCCCTTTCTCGCCGCGCACTTCAAACTCCATCACCCCATCGGGCAGGTAATCATCCAGATACCAGCGCACCCAGCCGCGGCGTGCCAGACCGATGCCCCAGCTCCCACCAGAACCTGAAATCTCGACTTTCAGCGCAGGTTGCCCATCGACGCTCACCACGGGTACCCGCCCCTCGACGCCGGCAACCGAACAGCCACCACCTGCCACGATATAGCCATCGGGATAGAAAGACTGCGTGGGCTGGCCGACAATAACGGTAACCCGCTGGGGAGGTTGCACCTGTTCGCCCTGCGCACAGCCTCCTAACAACAGCACACAGATGCTTGCAAGCACGTTCAGCCTCATCTCTCCGCCTCCTCTCTATTTTTCCCATTCGAATCGCTGTTTTCCTTTTGTGAGTGAGCAGTCTGCAAGCAGGGTTTGTGCCCTCTCTGGAGAAAAGCGAAGAGGAGGTGAACGAAACATGCGGAGATTCTCATACATACTCTTTCTCATCGTGCTCATACTCGCGGGATGCTTCGCCCAGCAGAAGCCCATCTCGCAGGTGCATCTGTCCTGGAGCGAAGACCCCCAGACCACCATGAGCATCACCTGGCAGAGCGCACGGCCGCTCTCCAACCCGGTGGTGCAGTACGGCGAGGGCAAAACGCTCTCCCAGACCGCCGTCGCCCGGCGAATACGCTACGCCCAGGAGACAGGTCCGCTCTATCAGGTCACCCTGCGCAACCTCAAACCGGGCACGACCTACTCGTACCGTGTGGGCGACCCGAACAGAGGCTGGAGCGAAGTATACACCCTCCGTACCGCCCCTGCCACCCCTCCCGCCCGATTTGTGTTCACTGCCTTTGCCGACCACGGTGTCACCGACCCGGCGGCTCAGAACGTGCGCAGGGTACTGGCTGGTGAAAAGCCCGCGTTCCATATCATCATGGGCGACCTCTCCTACGCCAACGGCAACCAGCCCATCTGGGACCAGTGGTTTGAACTGATTGAACCATTAACCTCGCAGGTACCGTTCATGGCAGTGCCTGGCAACCACGAGGACGAGCGCGATATCCGCTTCGCCACCTATCTGGCACGCTTCGCCCTGCCGCACAAGGAGCTGTATTATCGCTTTGACTACGGTCAGGCACGCTTCATTATGTTCAACTCGCAGGACTTTCGCGACGCCGAGCAATTACGCTGGTTCGAAAAGGAGCTGAGCGAGGCGCGACGAGACCCCACGGTGCGCTGGGTAATTGTGAGCATGCATCACCCGCTGTACAGCTCCACCGTGAGGCGACTGAACGATACCGCACGTATCGAAGTGCTACAGCCCATCTTTGACCGGTATCGCCCAGACCTCGTGTTGCTGGGGCATCACCACAACTACGAGCGCACCTATCCGCTCATCGGCATGAAACCGGTCTCAAAACATCCTTCGCGCTATCGGAAGGGACAGGGGGTTATCTACGTGACCAGCGGCGGCGGAGGTAAATCGCTCTACGACCAGACACCCGAACAGCCGGCTTTTACGGCGAAGCGTGAGAAGTGCTACCAGTACCTGCGCGTCACGGTGTCCGACAGGTCACTGCTGGTGGAATGCTATCGCACCGAAGATAACAGCCTGCTGGACCGTTTCGAAATCGTTCGGTAGTGCAGAATACCGGAAAAAGGAGGGTGCTTTCCATGGCAGACTATCTTGCGGTAAATCTGGATGCCCACTGCAACGTGGGGGTCTCCTTCTATGAAGGGGTGCAGAACCCACTGCTGGGCGAACAGGTACTGCACGGTCTCCCGTTCCGAATCGGCAGCGCACCCGACCGGTGCTTCATCGGCTTCGGAACACCTGACCTGCGCCGGGCATGTTCCATCCCCATCGGCAATACCGCATACCATGTGATTTTCGCGCACGTGCTTCTGGAGTATCCTTCGCAAGCCGGGCAGGTTATCGCGCACTACGTATTTCGCTACGAGGATGGCGAGGAGGTGCGCGCGCCCATCCGGGAGCGTTTTGAAATCGCCAGCCTGCCGCGCATGTGGGGAATACAACCATTCCTCGCCTACCCCGATATGAAAGACAGACTGATGCCCCGTACCGAAGGGCGATGGGATAACATGGGGCTTCGCCAGACGGAAGCACTGGCAGGATACCCACGAAGCTATTACCTGTGGGCGTGGCAGAACCCGCATCCCGAAAAGCCCATCCAGTCGATACGCATCGAGCCGGGCGAATACCGGTTCCTCATCGCGGGCATCACGCTGGGACAGGTAGACGAATATCCCTTCGTGCGCACCGGACGGGTACCCGTGCGGATTACCCTGAAGCGCGAGGAAGACGCGCAAAAGCCGTTTTCCCTGCAGGTGGACGTGGACAGAGGCGTGGCAACTTATGTGTACGCCCTGCCTCAGCAATCCGCCGAGCAGTTCCTGAGCGCGCCCTTCAGCGGCTGGGGCGAGGAACAGAACACCACCAGCAGTCCCTCCTATGTGCAAATCGCCGCCATCCCCTCCGCCACCGTCACAGTGAAAAGCGGCGAGGAGCCTCTGGGAAGTGCGAAATGGGGCGAACTGCTCCGGCAAAAACAGGTGGACACCCCGCGCGTGCGTTTGGAAGTGTTGGACAGGGGCAAGAACTGGGTACATGTCACGGTGGTGGACGACGCCACAGGCAAGCCTGTGCCCTGCCGGATACACTTCCGTTCGCCCGAAGGTGTTCCCTATCAGCCACATGGACACCACGACCACGTCAACTCCAACCTCAACACCTGGCACGTGGACGTGGGCGGTGACCTGCGCCTGGGGCAGATTACCTACGCCTATATTGACGGAACCTGCCAGGGCTGGCTTCCCCGCGGCGAAGTGCTGGTGGACGTGGCGCGAGGCTACGAGTACAGCCCCCTGCGCACGCGCGTGCACATCGCCCCCGGACAGCGCGAACTCACCCTGCGCCTGAAACGCTGGAAGGATATGAACGCCCAGCGATGGTTCAGCGGCGACTCCCATGTGCACTTTCTGGGCGTGCAGGGCGCACACCTTGAGGCGCAGTGCGAAGACCTGAACGTGGTCAATCTCCTGCAATCCCAGTGGGGACACCTGTTCACCAACACGGAAGACTTCACCGGCGAGCCGACGGTAAGCAACCGCGGACGCACCATCGTGTACTGCTCGCAGGAGAACCGCCAGCATGTGCTGGGGCATCTCATCCTGTGGGGGCTGAAGCGGGCGGTGATGCCCTGGTGCAGCGGCGGTCCCGATGAGGCAGAGCTGGGCGGCACGTTAGAGGAGACGCTGGCGCACTGGGCAGACCGGTGTCGCGAACAGGGCGGAACGGTTATCATTCCACATTTCCCCCTGCCCAACGGCGAGCCGGCGGTGCTGGTTGCGACCGGCAGGGCGGATGCGGTGGAGATGATTGCTTTTGGCGACTTCCAGCACCACGAGTACTACCGCTACCTGAACTGCGGTTACCGCCTGCCCCTCGTAGGGGGCACGGATAAGATGAGCAGTGAGGTGGCGGTGGGACAGTACCGCACCTACGCTTACCTCCCGCCCGATGAGGAGTTCACCTACGAGAACTGGTGCAAAGCGGTGCGGGCGGGCAGGACGTTTATCAGCGGCGGCGCACTGATTTCGTTCAGCGTGGAAGGCGCACAGATTGGCGACACCCTGTACCTGCCGCCCGGCGGAGGCACCGTCGAGGTGGAAGCAATCGCCGAGTCTATCTTCCCCATCCATACCCTGCAAATCGTCCAGCAGGGGCAGGTGGCTGCTTCGGCAGAGGAACCGAACGGGGCGAACCGACTGCACCTGAAAACGAAACTGCAGGTGAAAGGCAACACGTGGATGGCGGCGCGCTGTGCCGGACCGAACTACACGGCGATACCCCACTTCGACGTGTGGCGACGGGGAGTGTTTGCCCATACCTCGCCCATCTACATCGCCTGCGGGCAAACGTGGAGCCTGTTCGACCACGAAACGGCGCAGTACATGCTGACGCTGATAGAGGGCGGCATCGCCTACATCCGGCAGAGGTCAGCCCAGCACTCACATGATACCGTCACACACCATCACGGCGAGGAGGACCACCTTGCCTACCTTGAACGCCCATTCCACGAGGCGATAGAGGCAATCCGCCGCCGAATGCAGGCGTAGGGACAGATAGATTTTGGAGTGCTGAAGCTTGCTTCAGCGCGGCACGTCTTTGGAGTGCTGAAGCTTGCTTCAGCAACCAACCTGCTTGGGCAGGTTTCGCCAAGTGTAGCCTGCGGTTTCCAATCGCAAGGTTGCCTTAAAAATACCCCTGCAACCGGAAGTTGCGGGCACTTCTGGACAGCTGGAGCATGGCTTCAGCACTCCATACGTTCGAAGGTTGTCAACAGGGCGGCACGCAACTTCCAGTCGTAAGGGCACGACAGACGTGACGGCTATAAGCCTAACGACTCGTCCAGGTCGCGCTGATAGTTCGCCAGTGCGCCTGCCTCCACGTCGGCAACCACCACCGTGCTGCCGTTCAGCCAGCTGGACTCGTACACCGCCATGCAGATGGCTTCGTCTTTATAGCCCTCCACGCCGGTAATCTCCACCTGCGCCTTGCCCTGCACCGCCTGAATGAACTCCCACAGTTCGGTGGCGATGGTATCGATGATGCCGCGGGGGAACATCTGCTCCCAGCCGTCCTCGCCGATATGCTTGCGGAAGCGTTGCACCATCTCCTGCAGGCTCTCTTCGCGCCCGCTGCGCGTCTTCAGACCGCTGCCGAAGTCGATGCTCCCATGCTCGCCGTACACAATGCGCTGGCTGAAGCCCTTGCCGGGCGCAGCGGAGACCGATGTCCACTGCCCCATCGCGCCGTTCTCAAAGGTGAGCGTTGCCATCACCGTGTCTTCCACGTCTACCGGGATGGGGTCTTCCAGCGTCTCCGGCTTGCCATAGCGGTAGGGATGGAAGGCGTGTGCGCGTGCGGCTACCGTATCCACCTCGCCTACATGGTAGCGGAACAGGTCGGCGAAGTGCACGCCGCCATCCAGCACCCAGCCGCCGCCTGCGTCCATGCGGTGCTCGCGCCACGTCCAGTACCACAGCCTCTCGCCGACGTCCAGCCAGAATATCATGCGTATCTCGCCAATGTCGCCCTGACGCACTGCCCAGTGGATGGCGCGATGTGCGGGATCCCGTCGATAGTTCTCGGCGACCTGAAAGACTGTACCTGCCTTCTCGGCAGCGGCAAGCACCAACCGCCCTGCCTTCAGCGTGAGGGCGAGAGGCTTTTCAATGGTCACGTGTTTGCCCGCCTCAAAACAGGGAATTGCCAGCGTATGATGGTTGCGGTGAAGCGAACAGATGTCCACCGCCTGCAGTTCCTTCTCCGCGTTCAGCATGTCCTCCAGCTGCTGGTAGGGCGTGGGGCGTTTGCCCTGAAACTCGGCAATCTGGTCTGCCATGCGTTCGGCGCGGGTGCGGTCGATGTCACAGGTAGCGATGACCTCAAAATCGCGAAGCCCTGCTTCCCACAGTTTGCGCAGACCCTCGCGGTGCGCCCCGGCGATGCCGCCGCAGCCCACAAAAGCAAGCGTTACCTTCTCTGCCATATGCCCGCTCCTCCAGAAACGAAATCAGAGAAGGTTTCGCCTGTAGCGGGAGATTTCCTGCAACGCTGGAGGGCGAACCTCCTGGTGAGCCACTTGTAGGGGCAACCCCCTGTGGTTGCCCCCTGACGTGGAGCAGCCCACCTGACCTCCCTGCAAAAGCCCTCACCCTGACCCTCTCCCACAAGGAGAGGGAATGTCCCCCTGCTTGCGGGGGGACTACAGGGGGCTAACACTTCGTGAAAACGTCCTGCCTAATCTCCCCGACGCGGGGAGAGGCGATGCGCCCCTTCCCTCGCAGGGAAGGGGCCGGGGGTTAGGTTCTCCAGATGAAATGGTGCAAAACGTCCATCGCCCTACCCCGTGACGCCCGCTGCGGCAAGCACCGCCCGCTTGACTACCGCCTCCGCCATCGGCACTTTGTAGGCGTTCATCTCTAAGGGCGTTGCCTTCGCGACGGCGGCGCTGCCCGCGGCAGCAGCGGTCTGCACGTTCACCGTCTTGCCCACCAGCGATTTCGCCGCCTCCGCGCTTTCATAGGGGATAGGGGCGACGCCGCCCAGCACCACCGAGGCCCGCCGGCAGACCCCACCCTGTATTTGCAGAACAACCGCCGCGGCGACCAGCGCCCAGTCGAACGAGTCCTTCTCCCGCACCTTCACGTAGGTGCTTCGTGTGCCTGCGGGCGGCTTGGGCACGGTAATCTGCGTGATGATTTCACCTGCCTGCAGGATATTCTCGCCCTTCAGGTTCTTGTCAGGCATCTGGAAGAAGTCTTTTAGGGCGACGGTTCGTGTGCCTTTCGCGCTTGCGATGGTTACCCTCGCCCCGAACGCCAGAAGCGCGGGCGCACAATCGCTGGGATGCACGATGTAGCAGGGACCGGGGCTGATGATGGCGTGATAACGGTTATCGCCGCGCGCGGCATAGCACTGGTCGCCGCCCTTCTTCAGGCAGTGCACATGCGGATCGCGGAAGTACCAGCATCGCGGACGCTGGCACAGGTTGCCCCCAATAGTGCCCACGTTGCGAATCTGCGGCGTGGCGACCGACTCTGCTGCCTCTGCGAGCGCCGTGTAATCCCGACGGATAACGGGATGCTCGGCGATTTCAGTCAGCGTCACCAGCGCGCCAATCTGTAGCCCGCTGGAGGTCTCGCGGATTTCGCGCAACCCGGGCAGACTCTTCAGGTTCACCACATGACCGGGCTCGAACAAGCCGTCCTTCATCGCACCCAGCAGGTCCTGTCCTCCCGCGATTGCCATCGTGTCCCGCTGAGATAGCAGGCGCACGGCGTCGGCGACGGTTTTCGGTTGGTGATAGACAAACGATTTCATCTTCCCTTCCCTCCTACACCTTGCCCAGCGCTTCCAGTACTTTGGCTGGAGTAATCGGCAGTGAGTGGATACGTTTTCCGATGGCGTTGAACACCGCGTTGCCGATAGCTGCAGCGGTGGGTATCACGGGCGGCTCGCCCATGCCGGAGACCTTGCCCGTCGGGTTGTCGTACACTATCGCTTCAATGTCCGGCATATCCAGCGAGCCGGGCAGTTTGTACTCCTCCAGATTGGGGTTGAGCATTCGCCCCGTCTGCTCGTCGTACAGCCGCTGTTCGTGCAGAGCCATCGCCAGCCCCTGAATGACGCCGCCGTAAATCTGGCTTTCCACCGCCAGGCGGTTCATCACCTGTCCGCAGTCCTGAATGGCGACGATACGCACCACGCGCACCTTGCCCGTTTCGGTGTCCACTTCCACCTCGGCGAACTGGCATCCCGCCACACCGCTTCCTTGCAGGTTCGGGTTCCACTCGCCCTGCACCTCAATGCCTTCCTTGCCGAGCAGAGCGCAAGCCTGCTTCCAGGTGAGCGTCCTAGCAGAGCCGCCGCGAACGGTCACCTGACCGTCTGCCAGCACGAGGTCGGCGGGGTTGACCTGCAGGTGCTGAGACACCGTCGCCAGCAGTCGCTCCTTCGCGCCCATTGCCGCCATCTTCACCGCAGGAGCTACCGAAGCGGTTGTGGTGCTGCCGCCGCTGGCGCCTGAGTAGCCGTAATCGGTGTCGCCAATCAGCGCTTTGACCTGTTTGATGTCCAGCCCCAGCTCCTCCGCGACGATGGCTGCCACATAGGTGCGCGTGCCGGTGCCCAGGTCCTGCGTGCCGAGACGCACCTCCACACTGCCATCGGGTCCGATGCGCACCGTTGGGCGGCTTCCTGCGCCGCCGCCACCACCCCATACCGCGCTCGCCATGCCTATCCCACGCCGAACGACACCGCTCCCCGCGCCCGGCGTCCTGTTGCGCCTCTGCCAGCCGATGCGCTCCGCGCCCAGACGATACTCCGCCTGCCGAACGGGGTTGGGGTCGTTCTTCATGCGGAACTCTAAGGGGTCCATGCCCAGCCTGTGCGCGAGGTCGTCCATCGCCGATTCCATAACGAAGGATGCCTGCGGGTGACCGGGCGCACGAAGTGCAGCAGAAGCACCGATATTGGTGGAAATATCAAAGTGCCTGGTGCGAACGTTGGGCACGGGGTAGATGTACGGCAGGGGTACACTGGCTTCGCCCCACACACCACCTGTGCCGTAGGTTTCGCTCTCCCATGCTATCAGCTGACCATCCCGGGTGGCGGCGATTTTGACCTTCGCCGTGACGCCGGGACCGTAACCCGTTGCCAGCTGCTCCTCCTCGCGTTCCAGCATCAGCTTCACAGGAGCGCCAGCCATCTTTGCCAGCCGCGCACAGATGACGCCCTCTGCTCGCGCACCGAACTTACTGCCGAACCCGCCGCCCATGTGCTCGCAAATCACGCGCACGTTGCTTGCAGGGATATTCAGCGCACCAGCCAGCTCGTCGCGCACCGAGAAGATGCCCTGCGTGGACGCCCATGCCACCAGCTTATCGCCCTGCCACTGGCACACCAGCCCATGCGGCTCGAGGCAACAGTGCGACCGCGGGGGCACGCTGTAGGTGGCTTCATGAACCACCACGTCACTGCGCGAAAAGGCGGAATCCACATCGCCTCGCTCGCGAGGGTTGCCGCCGCGCACGTTACCCTGCGGGGTGACGCGAGGAGCACTGGGCTCGCGCGCGGTCTCAGGCGACACCACGAAGGGAAGCGGCTCGTACTCCACCTTAATGAGCTTCAGCGCATCACGGGCAATCTGCTCACTCACCGCCGCCACCGCCGCCACCTCTTCGCCCACATAGTTCACTTCGCGCGTCAGGTCGGTAATTACCGCCTTCACGCCGGGCAATCGTTCTGCCTGTGAAGCGTCAATCGAGCGAATACGTGCATGAGGATAAGGAGAACGCAGGATTTTGGCATACAGCATACCGGGCAGCTGGATGTCGTAGGTATACTTTGCCCGTCCTGTTACCTTGTCCGCACCGTCTACACGAGGGATGCGTTTGCCCAGCCAGCGCATGTTGCTGGGGTCGCCCCATTGTGCCTCAATGTCGGGCACTTCAATCTCCACTTCGCGTGTTTCGCCGTTAACGGTGATGGTGGTTTTGACACGCTTCATCTTCTGTTGTGGCATGGTTTATCCCCTCCTCATTCGCCGCGATGCGTCCAGCGCTGCTTCAAAAATGCGGTTGTAGGTTCCACAACGGCAGATGTTGCCGGCGCACGCCTCGCGAACCTGCTTTTCTGTCGGCTGCGGCACGCGGTCCAGCAGAGCCTTCAGCGACATGATGAAACCGGGCGTGCAGAAGCCGCACATCAGTGCATCATGCTCCACAAACGCCTGCTGAAGCGGATGCAGTTGCCCACCCTGCGCCAGAGCCTCCACCGTTTCAATCCGTTTACCCTGCGCATCCACCGCCAGCACCGAGCAGGAATAGACGGGCTTGCCGTCCAGCAGAACCGTACACGCTCCGCAACTGCCTCGGTCACACACGCGCTTCGTGCCCGTCAACCCCAGCCCGTCGCGCAGAGCATCCAGCAGGGTCACACGAGGCTCCACCTCGAGGGTGTGTGACTTGCCGTTCACGTTCAGCGTGATGCGCACGGTTCCGCGCAGTTCCGCCGCACCGGCAGGAGGCGCCTGGAGGGTTTCTGCCTCCGCGCGTTTCGCCCGCCGCTCTTCCAGAATCGCCCCGGAAGAGAGCAGTCCCGCCAGCGCCGCGCTCACACCCAGATTGCGCAGAAAGGTTCGGCGGGAGGCGTCTACCTCTTCGGGGGTGTCCTGTGGTTTCTTGTCACGCTCGTCGTCCATTCACGCAAAACCTCCTCTCTCTGCTCGCGAACACCGTTTCCGAACGCACTAAAACGATACAGGTTGGTAACAGTTTAACCTATGAAAGTAGAAGGAGTCAATAGCAGGCAGGGGGTTTTTGCGTGCCCCCTGCCGTGTTTGTGCGTCAGCGCAACCGTTCGAGGTCTGCAGATTGTACTCGCCAGTTTCGCACTGCCCCAGTGTTCAACGGGAGCCGAATAGACCCATCCGCCTTCACCCACCGATTGACGGTTTGGTGCAACACCTTACCGCTCCGCAGAGTGCCGACGCGCGTAAAAGCGTATACTTCAATCTCCGCCAGTCGCCAGTCCGCGGCGATGGCTGCGCCCAGCGTGTCGAGGAACCCACGACGGGGCACATCGGTTGCCCGGTCGGTTTCGCCAGCGAATTTGCTCAGGAGCTTGTCGCGGTCAGAAGCGCTTTCATCATCGCTCTCCCAGAGCGATAGTGCCACGCTTAGCATACCCGCGTTCTTCGGAACCCGCACCGTTTGGAACGTATGGTTGATGTCGCGGGATTCTTTGGAATCCACGTCGCCGTAGGGACCGGCGCGACGCTTCTGCACTTGCCCCGGCAGGGGCACCAGCAAAGCCAGTACAAACGGCTCGTCAGAGTCACTGCCCCTGTCCCACTCGCTCTCCGAGTTACAGTAGAGCCTGTCCAGACTGACGCGATACTCTGCCCAATCGCCATAGGCAGAGGTTCCCTCGCCCACCCTGCGGATGCTACCGTGAACGGTATACTTGCCCTCTCCGCCTCCGTTCAGGCTGATAGCAAACTCCGAGGGGGCACTGCCGATTTGCGCCAGTTCCTCGGCTGTCCAGGTCTTCTTGTTGGTCGCCACGTGGTCGGCGTTACCACCAATCAGGCTTAGCAGGAACGTACGGGCGTTGGAAAGCACACTCTCCACCCCGCGAATGAACGAATCACCCAGCGACTTCACCACATCCCAGCCTGTGGCGGCGTCGTTACGCAGGGTAATAGCATCCGGCAGCCGTGAGAAGGGACCCACCACGTACACCATGTCGTCTCCCGCTTCAAAGTCGTTGACCGCAAGCACAGGGTTGGCGCGAGGCATGTAATCCAGTAGGAATCGCTTCCCATCTGACTCCAGGATGATGTCCGCATCGATGCCCGCCCCCGTTTGCGAGGCGGCCTTCAGGCGCACACGCAGGAAAAACTACTCATCGCCCGCTTCTCGAAACGGCGGGGTTGGATACTGTCCCGTGCTCAGGAAGGTGTAGGGCAGTTTGTTGTAGTGTTCGTATTGTTTGGTGCGCTCGGAGAGGGGGAACGGGGTAGTTTTCACTCTCTGCCAGAACTCCCCTGCCCCCAGAGCGTTCATCTGCGCCTCCAGAATGTTCAGCCACTGCACAGAAGTGCGTTCCGCCAGCGCAAGAGCAATCTCGAAAAGCTGCTCGCCGGTTACATCGGTCACTCCACGCACCTGCACCGCAATGTTGGCGCCCCATCGGTTGTCGAGCGCGATACCCGGTGGGGCAAGGTAAGCCACATTGTCGGGAACACGCACCCCCAGCACGCTGGGCTGTACGGCAACGCCCTCTCGTACGTTCTTCCACTGGGCGCACAGGCTGCTGTTACTCAACGGCGAGAACGGCGAGCATACCAGCGGCATCAATTCCGACACCACCGGCATGTTCAGGATAGCGGCTGCGGGTTCAATCTTGCCGTGTGGTTTGACCCCCAGCTGAACCGGCTTCTCGTATGCCCCCGTCCACAGGCTCATCCGCCTGCGCTCGTCCGGCGGAACCTCGAACCACGTCCGATTGCGTCTGTCGGGAGCATCCACCCAGTTGGAGTGCGCATAAAAATCCTGTATCGCGTGAAGCGAAACACCCAGGACGTTCTGCGCCGCGCCGACATCGTTCTGCTCCTTCGCCCAGAGCAACCCCAGCAGAGTGCCCGCAAGGATACGCCGCCAGTTCGCTTCAACCTGCATGGTCGAGAAGAGGTCGTCGAAATGCAGTTTGGCGAGGTGGTCGTAAGTAGCCAGCGAAACCTTCAGACGACTTAATCCGCCGTCCGCCCACCACAACGGGTTGTAGGCGTAGGAATCGATGTAATCGGCGTGCCACTTCAGCGATGCTACCGCTCCATCCGAAAACCCACACGTCTTCGCCGCACGTTCAGTCAGCAGCTGGTGGTACCATGGATTACCACGAAGAATATCCTCCCCTGAGAAACCCACTGCCTCTGAGCACCAGACCAACACTGCTACCAACAGCACGATGAACACTGTCCATCGCGGGAACACTTCGTCACCCTTTTTCATCGGTGTTTTCCTCCTTCAGTCCGTCTCTTGCAGGAACCCGAAATACCTTCCGCGCCAGTACGCCTCCAGAAAGTCGGCGCTACCTACTTCGCGCCGGGTGTTGTCCTCGAAAATCAGCTCCAGGTTCGCGCTGTGCCAGCGTTCACTGCCCGGCTCCAGCACGTACAAGCCCGCCGGCGTGGAGCAAAATACCCGCTTACTACCCTGTGGCACGAACACCGCATGGACAATGGGAATGTCCAGCCCTTCATGAAAAACTTTCCACTGCTTCCGCTCAGGCTCCAGACGCATTACCCCCTGGTCCGTTAATCCCCAGAGCACCCCCTCGCGTACCTCGTCCAGCCAGAGCGTCCGAAGAGTCGCCGGGATAATGTCGCGCATCAGCCCCTCCGCGCCCTCCTCGCGCATCCGCCGATAGAGAGACTGCAACTCGTGCGAATGGGTACGACCAGCGTCATCGCTCTGGCACAGAACGCTCCCGCGGAAGTTGCCGTAGTTCACCCGAAACGCCGCATACACCCGTCCTGCTCGCGTGGGGTGTGCCAGCAAAACCGGCAACGGTGGAGCGTCATTCTCAATGCCAACAGAAGCCCCTCGAAGCCACATATTGCCGGGCAGCTGCCTGCACCACAGCACGCCATCCAGCAGGGCATACACGCAAAACGGCTCACTTTCCGACACCGCGAACAGTCGCTCCCGCGCCGGAGGCGCCTCCTCCGTCAGGCACTCCCAACGCTGTCCAATCCACTCTTCCCCATCATCGCGGCTCCTGTACACGCCACCTGTCCCGACAACCACCAGCACATTGGGGTTCTTTCGCGAGGTCAGTACCTGCCGAATGGTTCCCACGCCGGCAGGCAGAGGGAGCTTTGTCCATGTCCTGCCTCCGTCCAGCGTTTGATAAAGCGCACTGCCCGCGCCGGCGTACAGATGCCCCACTCGTTTGCCCACAGCAATCACGTGCGCCTTCTCAGGCGGATGGGTCTCCAGTTTGCGCCAGGTCTTGCCTCCGTCGCGCGTGCGGTAGATAGTGCCGTTCTCCTCCAGCGCAAACCACACGTTCTCATCTTCCAGCGAGACCGCCACACTGATGACCGGGCGACTCAGCCAGCCGTCCAGCGCATAGGGGTCACCCTTCCACTGAAACTCGTTATCGCGGGGCGACTCGTGCAGGGGCAGAGGCTCCACCGCTTTGCCGTCCTTGATGGCGATGTCCCGGCGCAGGCTGTTCATGCGCGGGCGGAAGACCTTATCCACCGGATAGTGCTGAAGCGTCCATTTCGCCCCCTGCAGTGCCTCCTGCTTGCCCGGCGTATCGGGGAACAGCGAAAAGTGAACGTAGGTGTACAGGGGGCATTTGTCGCGCTGGTGTGCCTGCCACATCTGCTGGGCAACGTGCCGGTAGAAAGCGCGCATTGCCTCGTCCTTCTCAATTTGCATCAGCACCTCCAGATGGTGATACACGTGATTGCAGTCATCAAAACTCTGCACACCCAGTACCGGTCCCGTGTAGCCGCGCACGCCGTACTGTTTCGCCAGACGCTCATGCGCCTGCAAGAACTTCGCTTTGCCGGTGAAATGGTGGGCGATGCGCAGGGCGGAAAGCGCCATCACCACGTTCAGGCTGGGGGTGCGCCCATCGGTGAAGCCGAGGATGGTGTCGGAAACCTGCCCGTACTCGTCGTGCACGTTCATCTCGCGCTCCAGCCAGTAATCCACCAGCGCTTCAATGGTCTCTGCACACTCCTTCTTCTCTCTCTCGTCAGCGACAAGCAGGGCGTACAGCGCGAACGCATGTGCCACACTGCTGTAGGTATGGTGGCTGGGACTGCCGCGCCATCGATACTCTTCGTACGGCGGCACCCCCTGATGCCACAGGCGTGCGTTGCGCGGGTTCAGTCTCTCCTCCCGGGTTTCGCCGCGCCCCTTCACGTAGCCCCGTGCCACAAAACCGCGAATGCCCGAAATGCGCGTCAGGCTCAGAAGCCCCTGATAGATTTGCCGACTATGCGCTCGCACCGCGGGGTCTTTGGTCAACAGGTAACGATAAATCTCGCCCGACAGATAGTAGCAGGTCCAGTTCACACTGTGCGCTACGTCGGAGCCGCCTTCGGTGGTATGGTCGGCGGTTTTGCCCTCTGGGGGCACTTCAATCTGCGCGATATACAGCCCGTTTAACCAGTGATTGCGCAGGACATCCTCTTCAAATCGCTGAGCTTTCTGATGTAGCGGGATATTCCACTCCTCCTGCGCGAGCACACCTGTCAGAGAAAGCATCGCCAGCACCCCTACGCTCCAGAAGAGCTTCATCGTTGCACCCTCCACACACTTCCTGTGTTCACACCATTCGCGCCCAATACCCGTAATCCTGCTATCAGCATTCGTGCGGGTTTCGCGCCTTCCCCTGAATGTTACCTGCCGTTACCTTTATCAGCGTGTGGAACGATGCCATCGAGAACCACTGCACAAGAGGAGCCGTCTATGAGGAATACTTATCGCTGGGTGTGGCTCTGTATAGCCATCACTTGCGCGTTGAACATAAATGTTTTCGCCCAGATGACGCCCGCAGGCACACAAATCTCTCTGCAGGCGAGCGCAACCTATCTCGACTCGTCCAACAACTCCTACAGCGCGGTGTCCAACGTCGTGACTCTGACAGTAGCCCAGGTAGCAGGTGTTGAGGTCACACTGGCAGTGCAGAACGCCACGTTGAACCCCGGCACTTCCTACAATTTCCCTGTTACCGTCAAGAACACGGGCAATGGCGATGACTACTATCAGCTGAGCACCGACACTCTGCCCTCCGGGTGGTCTGTGGTGTTCGTGCAAGACACCAACGGCAACGGTCAGCGTGACGCCAATGAAAACACCACCATCAGCCGCACGCCAACCCTTCGGATGGGCGAGGAGTACAAGATTTTCGTCACCGTCACTGCCCCACCCGACCCGGTTACGGGAAGCAGCGTGCAAAATCTGCCCTTCCGCGTCACATCCAACTTTGATAACCAGCGATTTGCCCTCAACAGCGTGTCCGCAGACGTGGTGAACCCGTTCACTCCCCTCTGGACTGCAACCGTGCCGGGCGGTGTTCAGGGTGACGTGACCATCACCGGCGGCAAAGCGTTTATCGGCTCCAGCACCGGGCAGCTTTACGCCTTCTCGGTCAGTGGTCAGAGCGCGGGCACTCAGGTATGGAGCACACCGGTCAACATCGGCGCGGGCATGACGGGACGCATCTCCGCGATGGGCAGTATGCTGTTCGTGCCCACGGCGGACGGGCGAGTGCAGCTGGTGGACGCCGGCTCTGGCTCCGTACAAGGCACGCGAACCGTTGCCAGCGGGGTAAGCATCGTGGCGTCACCGGTGGTGCAGAACGGCATTCTGTTCGTACCCGCGCAGGACGGGCGCATTCGCGCGTTTGACGCCAACGGCATGTTGATTGCGGTGTCTAACCAGTGGGGCACTCAGTTTTCATCCACACCCTCCGCGCCCGGAACCACGCACCTGTGGGCAGGCACAGGCGATGGGTTCGTGGTGTGCTTCCGCTCCAGTGACCTGCAGGGCGTGTGGATGGAGATGGTGTCACCCGGTCAGCCTGTAACCAGCTCGCCATGGATTGATATCCGCACCAACACACTGTTCATCGGCGGGCAGAACGGGCTGTTCTACGCCATGAACGCCACCCCTGACCCCAGTGTGCCGCATGTTCGCTGGGTCTACGATGCCGGATCCGCGATTGTAGGTAGCCCGTTCTTCGACTGGGTGGCGAAGGTGGTGTATTTCGGCACCGTGGATGGCAAGATTCACGCGGTCAAAGCCGACGACGGCACCGCAAAGAGCGGCTATCCCATCCAGCCTCGCGATGCCGGCAGGTTCTTAGGGATGCCGATTGTGGTGCG
Source organism: Chthonomonadia bacterium (assembly GCA_013314755.1). GTDB lineage: Bacteria > Armatimonadota > HRBIN16 > HRBIN16 > HRBIN16 > HRBIN16. The sequence continues at coordinate 95,147 of JABUFA010000007.1, read as the reverse complement.
CAAGAGCGGCAGCAACACGCCCTACATCTACATCGGCAGCGACACCGGCAAGTTCTACGCCATCAACGCCGACAACCCGCAGGAGTTCTACCTGTACGACGGCACGAACAACGGCGAATCGTTTGTGCGCTCGCCCAGCATTTCGGGGCTATCCGAAAGCGACGTCATCGTGGCAGCCTCAGCGAACGGCAAGGTGCTGGCGTTCCCGCTGAAGTAAGGTCAGGGCGCAGGCGGGACGCCTGCGCCCGGATTAACACAGTTTATGGCTTTATAAATACTTCCTCAGAGGGCAGGCACGGTTTCCCCATGCGCCCGCAGGCTCTCCAGATACGCCTCCATCGCCTCCCTGATATTCGCTAAAGCCTCTTCTAAGGTGTCTCCCTGCGTGTGGCAACCTTTCAGCGCAGGGTAGAAGGCATGATAGCCACCGTCCTCTTCCCGCTCCAGAATCACCGTGAAATAATGCTTCTCCATCTTTTGCCTCCCTCTTCCATCTGAACCGCCTACTCGCTCTCGGTGGCTCCGATGACCAGCGATTGACCGAACCTCTTCACGGTCCACTCCACATACCTGGGGTTTATCTCAATCATCACAAAGTTCCTGTTCAGCGCTCTGGCAACATATCCCGTTGTTCCGACACCGGCAAAGGGGTCAAGGATTAACGCGCCTTCATGGGTAGAGGTCAGTATGACTCGTTTCAACAGCTCAACCGGCTTCTGGGTGGAATGTACCTTCCTGCCCATCTCATCCCTCAGCCGCTCCCCGCCGTTGCACACCGGTAGCATCCACACGTTCGCGCCCACCTTACCAATCCCGAACTGCCTTGCCTGCTCCTTGTTGAAAACATATCCCTTAGCAGATCTGTCCTTCACAGCCCATATCAGCGTTTCGGTCGCGTTGGTGAATCGAACGCTCAACCAGTTGGGCATCGGGTTCGTTTTGACCCAGACCACGTCGTTTAATATCCAGTATCCGAGGTCCTGCAGGATCTTGCCTATCCTGAAGATGCTGTGGTAGGTCGCTATCACCCAGATAGTCGCATTGGGTTTCATCACCCGTTTTACCTGCGTCAGCAGTTCGCCGATAAACCTGTCGTATGCCTCAAAAGAGGGAAACTTGTCCCACTCGTCGTCAACACCCTCTACAACCGTTTTAACCGTCCATCTTTTGAGCGACCGGCTGGGCAGCTGCAGAAAGTACGGTGGGTCAATGAATACCATATCAAACGTTTCTTCGGGCAGTTTCTTCAACACCTTCAGCGCGTCGCCCTGGATGACGCTGTTCAACACCTCCTCTATGGTATAGACCTGCCTCTGGTCACAATCGGCAAGGGACTTTATCGGCTCGGATTGGGAAAGTCCGGCTATCGCCCCTGTGTCGTTCACTCTTGCGACCTTTTCCATGCCCTACCCCTTCGCTTGGTGCTGAATCAACAGCAGTTTATTCACAGCAAACCTCTACGACCTCCCGGCGGACATTAAGCATGAAAGGCGACTGACGAGTTGCAAATTGCTCCGCCGAAACAGGAAATATCGAGAAGAGAACATCATAACGCAAGCAGATGTCGGAGACGAGTGGGCTGATGTTTGTAATCTCGGCGCCCGGCTTGACTGCGTCCCTGAAAACAACTAGCACATCTACGTCTGAATCCTGGGTAAAATCGCCCCTTGCGTACGAACCATAGAGATATATCCCCTCCAGCCGCTCGCCATACATCTGGACAAGCGCCCGTTTTAACTCTAACAGTGCGAGGCGTACATTTTGCGGAAGCCTGCGCCTTTTCACCTGTTACCTCTTGCCTGTTTCAGCATACAGTTACGTCAAGCGGTAGTGAAGCATTATATCCTTCGCCTGCTCGGAGGGACGAATATCCACATGTCCATGCAAGTAGCAAGTTATCAGAAGGCGGAACGTTTGTCAAGCGTATGGGAGATGCCCCAGCGAGGTCGCTCTGTGGACAAAATAATATGGCTCCCCGGGCAGGACTCGAACCTGCGACCTAGTGGTTAACAGCCACCCGCTCTGCCGACTGAGCTACCGGGGAACCTCGCGCGTAATAATTTACCAGAAGATATCGCGTTTGTCAAGGGGCGTGGGCAGGAATCTTTTTCTTACCCCCTGCCATGCCGCTCGCTCCCTCCGATTTTTCATAAAAATCTTCGGATGAGGCATCAAAACTCTTGACACCCCTATATCTTGTGTGATATAAATGAACATGCCCAATATCTGGGAAATACCCCATTGCCGGCAAGGGGGAATGACAAAGTGAAATGCCCGTACTGCGGTCATCCCGAGGACAGGGTGCTGGACTCGCGCCCGATCCGCGATGGTGAGGCGATAAAACGAAGGCGAGAATGCCTGGCGTGCGGTCGACGCTTCACCACCTTCGAAGAGATTGAAGAGCTGAAACTGATGGTGGTGAAAAACGACGGGCGACGCGAGCCGTTCGACCGCAACAAGATACTTCGCGGGATGCAGGTCGCCTGCGAGAAGCGCCCTATCTCTATCGATGCCCTCGAGGAGATCGCCAACGACATCGAGCAGGTGCTCATCAATCGCGGGGAGCGGGAGGTGAAATCCTCGGATATCGGGGAGCTGGTGATGGAACGATTGAAGCAGCTGGACCAGGTAGCCTATGTGCGCTTCGCCTCCGTGTATCGCCAGTTCGAAGACGCCACGCAGTTCCGCGAGCTGGTGAACATGCTCACCCGCCAGAGACGACAGAAGTAAAAAGGAGGAGGACACTGTCATCTATGGAACCGACGAAGGAACACCTGGATATCGAGATTATTGAGGAGGTCTCCCCGCCGGCTGGGGATGTGGCGGTCAGCCAGAAAACCGCTCCCGGTCTGCGCTTCCAGCGGTACTTTACCCGCCCCGGCGTACATCCCTTTGACGAAATCCGCTGGGAACTGCGCACCGCATCTATCACCGGCGAGCGCGGCGAGGTGATTTTCGAGCAGAAGGACGTGGAGGTCCCTGAGTTCTGGAGCCAGCTGGCAACCAACGTGGTGGCTTCCAAATATTTCCGCGGACAGCTGGGCAGTCCCCAGCGCGAGCGCAGTGTGAAGCAGCTTATCTCGCGCGTGGCAGACACCATCGCCGCGTGGGGACGCAAAGATGGCTATTTCGCTACCGAAGAGGACGCGGATACCTTTCATAAGGAACTCATCCATTTGCTGGTGATGCAGAAGGCTTCTTTCAACAGCCCCGTGTGGTTCAACGTCGGAGTGCCGGGCGAACGCCCACAAGCCAGTGCATGCTTCATCAACTCCGTTCAGGATAGCATGGAGAGCATCCTCGACCTGGTGAAGACGGAAGGGATGCTGTTCAAATACGGCTCTGGCACGGGAACGAACTTCTCGCGCCTGCGCTCCTCGCGCGAACACCTGCAGGGCGGCGGAACCGCATCGGGTCCCGTCTCCTTTATGCGCGGCTTCGACGCCTTCGCGGGCGTGATTAAAAGCGGGGGCAAAACGCGCCGGGCCGCTAAAATGGTCATCCTCAACGCCGACCACCCCGATATCCTCCCCTTCATTCGCTGTAAGGCAGAAGAGGAGAAGAAGGCATGGGCGTTGATCGAGGCGGGCTACGACGGCAACTTCAACGTACCGGGCGGCGCATACGACAGCGTCTCCTACCAGAACGCCAACCACTCGGTGCGTGTGTCCGATGCCTTCATGGAAGCCGCCATCAAAGGCTTGCCCTGGCAGACCCGGTACATCACCACCGGCGAAGTCGCCGACACCTACAACGCGCGCGAGCTGCTGCGCGAAATCGCCGAAGCCACATGGATTTGCGGCGACCCGGGGCTTCAGTACGACGATACCATCAACCGCTGGCATACCTGCAAGAACACCGACCGCATCTACGCCAGCAACCCGTGTTCGGAGTTCGTCTTCCTGGATGACACCTCGTGCAACCTCGCCAGCCTGAACCTGATGGCGTTCCGCAAGCCCGATGGCGAGTTCGATATTGAGGCGTTCCGCCACGCGGTGCGCATCATGATTACCGCCCAGGAGATTATCGTGGATAACGCGGCGTATCCCACGCCCCGGATTACCCAGAACAGCCACGACTACCGACCGCTCGGGCTGGGCTACGCCAACCTGGGCGCCCTGCTGATGGCTCGCGGACTGCCTTACGACAGCGACGCCGGACGCGCGTACGCCGCTGTGATTACCGCCATCATGACCGGCGAGGCGTACGCCCAGTCCGCCGTTATCGCGCGAGACTGCGGTGGACCGTTCCCCGGCTATGCCCGCAACCGTGAGCCGATGCTGGAAGTGATTCGGATGCATCGCGCGCACGTGGACAAAATCGAGGCGAAGGAGACCGTGCCCCCCGAGATGTTCCGCACCGCAATTGAGTGCTGGGATAACGCCCTGTCGCTCGGCGAGCAGTACGGCTATCGCAACGCCCAGGTTACCGTGCTTGCCCCCACGGGAACCATCGCCTTCATGATGGACTGCGATACCACCGGTGTGGAACCCGACATCGCGCTGGTGAAGTACAAGACGCTGGTGGGGGGCGGCATGATGAAGATTGTCAACCGCACTGTGCCCGAAGCGCTCCAGCGACTCGGCTACTCCCAGGAGCAGATTGAGGACATCATGGGCTACATCGAGCGCACCGATACCATTGAAGGCGCGCCCCACCTGAAGCCTGAACATCTGCCGGTGTTCGACTGTGCCTTCAAGCCGGCGAACGGTCAGCGCAGTATCCACTACATGGGGCATATCAAGATGATGGGCGCGGTTCAACCCTTCCTGTCGGGCGCCATTTCCAAAACGGTGAACATGCCCAACGACGCCACCGTGGAAGACATCATGGAGGCGTACATTGAAGCGTGGAAGCTGGGCGTGAAAGCCATCGCCATCTACCGCGACGGCTCCAAGCGCACCCAGCCGCTGAGCACCAAGAAAACCAGCGAGCAGCTGGAGAAACAGCCCGTGCAGGAGGCACGCCCCGTCCGACGCAAACTGCCCGACGAGAGGCAGAGCATCACCCACAAGTTCAGCGTGGGCGGACACGAGGGCTACATCACCGTTGGGCTGTATCCCGATGGCACGCCGGGCGAAATCTTCATCACCATGAGTAAGGAAGGCTCGGTGGTATCGGGGCTGATGGACAGCTTCGCTACCGCCATCTCGCTTGCTCTGCAGTATGGCGTGCCGCTGGAGACGCTGGTGAACAAGTTCGCGCACATGCGCTTCGAGCCGTCGGGCGTGACCAACAACCCGCAGATACGCTTTGCCAAGTCCATTATGGACTACATCTTCCGCTGGCTCGCGCTCAAGTTCCTACCGCCCGAACAGCAGCCCGCTGGCGAACAGGCTTCCATTGAAAACCATACCGGTCTATCCCAGAAAGCGACCGAGCCGGCGAAAACGCTCCGGGAAGCGGAGCAGATGGTGTTCCAGTTCCAGGCGGATGCGCCGCCCTGCCCGGACTGTGGCTCCATCATGGTGCGTAATGGCGCATGTTACAAGTGCTTGAACTGCGGCGCAACTTCGGGATGCTCTTAATACCGGGCTGCCACATTGGTTGCGGGGGCGACCCTGCCCTCGCAACCCCTTTTTCCCTTTGGGGAGGTGCCGGATGTTTCGAGTGATTGGAGTGGAAACGGGGGACCATCCGCGCCGGGAGTTTGTGGTCATACGCAACCAATCCCTGCGCTACGAGAACCTGCGCGGCTGGGCAATTACCGACGAGTCCTTCTTCGACAACGAACCGCTACGGCTGGCGGAACGCCTGTACGTGTTTCGCGAGGAGATGATGGTGGAGCCGGGCGCGTATGTTGCGCTCTGCACGGGTGTTGGCGAAAACCACTGGGCACGCGCGGCGGACGGACGCAGTGTGTATGTGGTCTACTGGGGCAAAGAGCACTGTGTCTGGCGCGATAGCCGGCGCGTGATGCTGGTGCAGGTAGCGCACGTTGCCCCCGCCACCGTCATGCCTCAGCAGACATACGGTACGCGGTAACACAGGTGATAGTGGCGGGGGAGCTCCCCCGCCACTGGTATCTGTGCGTAAGCCCGTCTTACGCTTTCCGCCGCCGCCTGAGCGCGGCTCCGACCACGCCGAAGCCAATGGCGGACAATAGCATGGTGCCCGGTTCCGGTACACACACGGAATCCACAACCATCTGGTCGATCGCAAAAGTGCCCGCAATCCAGACGGTAAACGGCTGACAGGGGATGACGTAGTCCGCCCAGTGGTGGTACCACCCATCGCCAAGGTCTGTGACCGGACCGATGGTGGGACTGCCCGCCCAGTTCCAGTCCGGAACGTTCAGTGTAAGCTGGACGCGCACCAACTTCTCCAGCTGTGGGTCAAAGTGGTCAGGGATGTACCACTCCATATACCCATCTTCTAACTCCCACACCCCCGTACGACCACCAAAGATGGGGTTCCAGGCGGCGTTTTGGCGCGCACTAGTGTTTTCCGTTGGCGTACCGTAGGGGTTGTTCCAGAAATCAGGAACAGCGTTCGGTCCGTTGTCCCATGTCCAGTGCTGCCAGTCACTGCCGGGAGCGCCGCGCCAGGGAGGCGGAGCGAGGTCATCGGCGGAGACGGGTACCGATGCCAGTATCACACCAGACACCAGTAACGCAAGCATCACGGCACGAAACCACTGCATCGGGGCATTCATAGCAAATCCTCCTTTAGAGTTTTTTAGTACTAATTATATAAGGCAAGAATCGTACCAAAAGCAGGCATTTTAGGCAAAATGTAGGAAAAAAACTAACTTGCTTTGCGTTTTTCACATACGCCTCACCGTTATGCGGAACGAGGGCAGTGAGTGCAGCCCCAACTCTCCAGGCAGGAGAACACCTTCTGTTGTTGAAACAGACTTATAACCTGCTGAACTCGGAGGACGAACTATGCGATTAGCCTGTTGTGCCTATTCTTATCGCGATCTGCTGACCAGCCGGAAGTGGAGCCTTCAGGATTTTATCCGCACCTGCGCCGACATGGGGCTGGATGGCGTAGAGCTCACTTCCTACTATTTCCCAGCGACCGACCGCGCCACCCTGAACGAAATCAAACGATACTGCTTCCAGTATGGGATGCACATCTCGGGAACCGCGGTGGGCAACAACTTCGCACAGGCAGACCCCGTGAAACGACGCCAGCACATCGAGATGACCAAACAGTGGATCGACAACGCGGTGATACTGGGGGCGCCCTGCATCCGCGTGTTCGCCGGACCTGTGCCCGAAGGGCATACCGAAGAACAGGCGTTCAACTGGGTGGTGGATTGCCTGCGCGAGGTGATTGACTACGCCGCTATCCAGGGCGTGGTGGTTGCTCTGGAGAATCACGGAGGGATTACCTCCACCGCCGAGCAGGTGCTGCGCATCTACCGTGCCGTGCAGAGCACCTGGTTCGGGCTGAATCTGGACCTGGGCAACTTCACCGGCGACATCTACGCGCAGTTCGAAGCTCTTGCGCCCTATGTGGTGACCACTCACGCCAAAACGCACTACCGGGGCAATAACGACAAACACGTGGAGGTGGACTACGAACGCGCCCTGCGCATCCTGCAGAAAGCGGGTTACAGAGGCTACATCTCCATTGAGTACGAGTACACCGAACCTGCCGAGCAGGCGGTGCCGCGTTTCGCCCGAAATCTCAAACAGATTCTCCAGCGTATCGGATAGCGCAGATGAAGGGGGCCATGGATGTACAGGCTGAAGGAGCTGCTGATTCTAAGCGTGGGGGCACTGGTGGTCAGCTGTAGTGCACAGGAACCGGAGGTGCTGCAACCCCCGATTTCCGACAACCGTCCCCTGCGTTTGCTGTCGGTCAAGCCATCGCGCACGCAGGTTCCACGTTACGAGCTGATAGAGTTCCGCCTGAACCTGCAAGCCACCTATGACAACGCCTTCGACGCCGACGAAATTGCGGTGGATGGCATCTTCACCACGCCATCCGGTCAAAAGGTGCGGGTTCCCGGCTTCTTCTATCGCGACTATACCCGCAAACTGGAAGGGCGCAACGAACGACTGGCACCGGCAGGCGCACCCGACTGGCGTATTCGCTTCGCCCCCGTTGAAACGGGCAGATACCAGATGGTGGTCACCGTGCGCGACAGCACCGGTAAGACGGTGCGCTCCCAACCCGTTCGTTTCACGTGCGTGGCATCGCGCAACCCCGGCTTCGTGCGCATCAGCAAGCAGGACAGGCGCTACTTCGCCTTTGATAACGGTCAGCCGTATATACCTGTCGGCGCAAATGTCTGCTGGGCGGGCAGTCGCGGCACCTTTGACTACGATGACTGGCTCCCCCGCTACGCGCAGGCGGGTTGTAACTACTTCCGCGTGTGGCTGGGACCGGGCTGGGTAACCTTCGGACTGGAGCGCACCGGCGAGCCGCGCCAGCGTTACGGTGTGGGCAAGATAGACCTCGCAAACGCCTGGCGACTGGACTACGTGCTGGACCTGGCACAGAAGCACGGCATGTACGTGATGCTCTGCTTTGACAGCTTCAACGAGCTGCGCAAACGGCAGGATGGCGGTTTTCCCTACTGGGAGGAGACCGCGCACAACGCCGCGAACGGCGGTCCTCTCAAGGAGCCGATAGAGTTCTGGACGAATCCGCAGATGCTTCGCGCCTACCGCAACAAACTGCGCTATCTGGTCGCCCGTTACGGCTGGCGCACCAACGTGATGTGCTGGGAGTTCTGGAACGAGGTGGATATCGTTTCGCCCAGTGCCTATAACCTGGAGCTGATTACCCGCTGGCACCAGCAGATGGGCGACTATCTGCGCCAGATAGACCCCTGGAAGCATCTCATCACCACGAGCTTTGCCGACTCGAACGGGCGCGAGGGGATAGACCGTCTGCCACAGATAGAGTTCGTACAGACCCATAACTACGGCTCGCGTGACATCTCCGCCGCCCTCTCCTTCTTCCACCGTCGCAAGGAGGCTTACGGCAAGCCGCATTTCGTGAGTGAGTTCGGCGCCGGCGCCATGGGCGAAGACCCCCGCGTCGACCCGACGGGCATCGCCCTGCACACCGGTATCTGGAGCAACCTGCTGGATGGCGCTGCGGGCACGCCCATGCTCTGGTGGTGGGACAACCATATCCACCCGCATGACCTGTACTACCATTTCGCCGCGCTCACACGCTTCATCAAGGGCGTAGATTTTCCCAGAGAGGGCTTTCAGCGCATCACCGACGCCCGATTCGCCTGGAAAGACCCACAGCCCCAGCCCACCTATACCGACCTGAACCTGCACGGACCGACCTCCTGGGAACCCCACCCGTCCAACAAGCCCACCACCGTGCAGGTCAGCGCAGACGGCAGGGTGACGGTGAACGAACAGGTCGCCGGGCTTTTACACGGACTGCGCAACCACCGCGACAAGCACAACCCGGTGACCTTCCAGACCGACCTGCCCCATCCGACGCGCCTGCGCATCTTCGTCACCGGAGTCTCTGGGCACGGAGGCGCACACCTGATTGTGGAAAGGGACGGCACGCGCGTGCTGGACAGGGATATGCCCGACCCCGACGATACCCGCGTGACCGATACGCTCAACCAGTATAACGGGGAGTACATCGTGGAGATTCCCGCCGGCAGACACACCACGGTGGTCAGGAACATCGGCAACGACTGGGTGTTTGTCTCCTACATTCTGGAGAAGGCGGTCAAACAGACCGAGCCGCCCCTGCGTCTATTCGGGCTTCGCGGCAGGAAGACCTGTCTGCTGTACATCCAGCACACCGGATACACCTGGTATCAGGTGAACGTCGCCAAACGCCCACCCGAGCCGGTTGCACCAACGGTCCTGCGCATCCCGTGCGAACCCGGCAGATACGAGGTTCAGTTCTGGAACACGGTGGAGGGTAAAGTGACCAGCACTATGCAGGTCACCGCGGACGGAAACGAGCTGAAATTAGAGCTGCCGCGCATCAGCACAGATATTGCCCTGCGCATCCAGCGGTAGGGGCAACCCTCGTGGTTGCCCTTTGACCTCCTCGCAGGCGAGGGTGGAAAACCCCTCTCCCGACCTCTCCCCGACGCAGGGAGAGGTGAATCTCCCGATGAACCGTTTGTAGGGGCAACCCCCTGTGGTTGCCCTTTGACCTTCCCACAGGCGGGGAGGAGAAGCCCTCACCCTGTCCCTCTCCCACGAGGAGAGGGCAAAACGGCTCGGCAGGAGCCTCGCCCTCCAATGAATAGCGCCCAACAGGTACGGCAACCCTAATGCCTGCCCCTACTACCACCCGCGACCGCGGGGTGGGTTAGCTCTCGCCCGCAACGCGATGTCGGGGTTGTCGGTAATCACCCCATCTACCCGGTAGCGCCAGAACATGCGCCTCACCGCCGATTCGTCCTGCCCCATCGTCCACACAAACACCCTCAGCCCCCGCCGGTGACACGACGCTACCAGCCTGCCCCGATTCACCGCCTTGCCCTCGCCGTCTTCTATCAGCCAGCGCGATACCGCCACCCCGTCAGCAAAGGCGCGTATCTCCTCCAGCTGCCGAGCTGACAGCGGGTGCGCGGTCAGCCAGAACAGGGGTAACGGAGTGCCCAGCAGGGTGCGCAGACGCTGAAGCGACTCGGGCTCGAAACTCTGCAGGATCACACCGCTCTCTGAGTTAGTGCATCCGTAACGCTCCAGCACATCCAGCACAGCCTCCTCTAAGGGCTTGCCCTGCTCGTGGTGAAACGCGGGCGATTTCAGCTCCAGAAGAAGCATTACCTGCCTACCCAGCCTCTGCATCAGATATTGTCTCAGCTTGAGCAGGTCCTCCAGTGTGGGCACACGCATGGGGGGAACGGTAGAGCGGGCATGACGCCCCACCCTGCCGAATGCACGCAATCGCGAAATCTGTTCAACGCTCAGGTCTATGGCGTAGATATGCCCATCGGGGCGTGCGTAATCTGCCCACAGATCCTGCGCATCGGTGGTGGTCTCCAGCCACAGGTCATGCAGGCAGAGGGGCACGCCGTCTGCGCTCAGCACCAGGTCGGTCTCAACACCGTCTGCCCCCTGCCCAACCGCCATGGCGAAGGCTTCCAGCGTGTTCTCAGGCAGATACGCGCTTGCGCCCCGATGGGCAATCACCACGCTGGACGGCTGTGCGTCCATGTTAATCCTTGATGGGGCGTATCCAGATGTTGCGGTACTTCACCGGGTTTCCATGGTCCTGCAACAGAATGGGACCGGTCGCCCGCATTTTGTTGTCGATGCCGCCCGCCGTGATGTGCGGTATCTCCACGTTATCATGCACCAGCACACCGTTCCAGCGCAGGGTCAAGCGCGGATTGGCAACCACGTTACCGCTGGCATCAAATTTGGGCGCGATAAAGGTGATGTCATAGCTCTGCCACTGCCCAGGCGGTCTGGCGACGTTCTTGTCCGGGTCCTTGATGCCGTAAATCGCGGCGCAACCGCCTTTGGCATAGGTCTCGTTCTGGTAGGAGTCCAGCACCTGTATCTCGTAGAGCCCGTGCAGGTACACCCCGCTGTTGCCGCGCCCCTGGCCGCTCGCCTGGGGCATGGACGGGATGTTGAACTCGATGTGAAGCTGGAAGCTGCCGAACTCCTCGCGGGTCATGATGTCGCCGGTGCCTGCCTTCACCTGCATCGCGCCGTCAGGTGTAATCTCCCACCGAGCAGGCGTTTTGCCATCACGCGATACCCACGCGGAAAGGTCTTTGCCGTTGAATAGCACCACAGCACCCTTCGGGGGCTTCACTGGCTTATCCTGGGCGACTGCCACCGCCGCCACCAGAAGGGCCAGACACACTGCACTGACGTTCCTCCACCACATACGCACTTTCCCTCCGTCACTGTGCAAGTTTCTCGGTTACGCGGTCGCCTGCTGAACCCAACCGCGTAAAGCCATACACCATGCTAATACTATCTTTGCTCTTCCGTTTCCTGTCCCCTATGGCGCAGGTCTCCAGCCATCCCCGTCGACGTCGATGTATATCGGGTTGGTGAAGGACATGGGACGATTGCCCGGGTACAGCGCGGTGAACCCTTCGCCTTCTACCAGCGCAATCACCCAGCTGTCCCGTTCCACCTTCAGGGTTACCTGCTGTCGCCAGTCCAGAGCTTTGCCCGCAGGGTGGTCTATGGTCATTTCCTGCGCTACCCGACCGTTCACGTATATCTTCAGTCGGTTTACCCGCACCCACGAGGCGGATTGTACGCGCACCTGCAGTTGCACCGTACCGCCGGAAACCGGCACGGTATCGCCCAACGTGTAACGCCCCTGCGCCGTCATTGTCACCACCGGTCCCCCGCACAGGGTGATGTTGCCTCTTCGGATAGCCTGCACCACGCCCTGCGGCGTAACGCGCCGGGGGTCACTGTGCCCGAAGTGCAGGTATGTGCGGGGATAGCCCGGCTCCAGCTGATAGGCATGGTGGCTGTCGGTATTCGCGATGGCGAGATAGCGTTGTCCCCGGTTCAGGAAGTAGAACCAGTCGGGAAGTACCTGCAGAAGCTGCCCCACGTCGGTGCCGTTGAACACCTCAATAGCGTCAAAGTTGGGCGAGAACTCGTTCGGGCGTGCAATCGTGCCCGCTGTAGGGTCCAGCCCAATCCAGCCAAAGTAAGCCGCGCCGCCCCCGCGAGGATGGTTAACCTGCACGATAGTATCCCCATCGTTGTTGCGGCGCGCGGCGGCGAAAATCTGCTCGGCAGAGAGGTCGTACCAGGAAATCGCGCCGTTATTGGGCTTGCTGGGGTCGTAACGCTGGGGATAGGCGTTGAAGTGCCCCAACCCGAAATTGGGCGAAATCTCGCAGCCTACCACCGAGGTAATCCATCCCTGAACGCCAAGACCGCGGATAACCGGCGCGTAGTCGGTCAGCACGTCGTGGTCGGTGGCAGTGAGAATCTGCACCCCCATTCCCACGTATGCCTTCACCTTGTCTGCCAGCGGGTCATTCGAATCGGGCGAAGGCAGGGCGTGCACGTGGAAGTCGCCCGACAGGTAGCCGGGTAACTGCACACTGCGCACCAGCATTGCCTGCAGAGCGGTCTCTTTGCCTGCCTGAAGGTCTACTTCCCGCTGAAAGACCTCATACTCAAAGCCCCGCGTCACGGTCACCCGATAGCGCCCCGGTTCCACGAGCAGCCTTTCGTTGCCAGATAGGCTGTAGTGCACCCTCTCGAACCGACCGTAGTCGCCCTCCTCGCCAAAGCGTGCGCGCTCGGATTTGGGCATGGCGCTGGAGAGACGTTCGAACACCACCGCACAGGGGATAAAACGCCGTGTTTCGTCCCGCACGCCGAAGCGAAAGATAGCTGGTCCTTCCAGTTGCACCTGCGTCTGCCGCTGGAGATTGACTTCAGTCGGCGAATAGCCATCTGCAAATACCACCGCATGATATTCGCCCTGCGGAACCTGTGCGCTCCATCGCCCCTGCCGGTCGGTTTGTACCATGTTGAAGAACTGCCGGGAGCTGCCTCCCTCGCGCAACAGATACACGCGCGCCCCCGCAACCGCCTTCCCGGTTCGGTCGGTCACGCGCCCTTCAAGCCTCTGCAGGTCCCCAGTAACGGGGCGCATCCTGCGTACCTCCCGCCACAGGCTGTCCATCTCGCCCTCACCCACGCTCACCGCCAGTTTCACCTCGGCGGAGCCTTCTGCTGGCAAGCGCAGGGGACGGTTCGCCGAGAACAGATAGATTTGCTCCGCTTGAAGCATCTGGACGAACTCTTCCCGCTGATTGAAAAAGGCGTAGCTCACCCGCGAGCCAACCGACGCCACCATCGGAAACGCGCCCTGCAGGGTCTGCACCAGCCCAAGCAGAGGCTGTCCGCCGGCTACCTGCATGGCGTATCCCGCAGTGCCCCAGGGTGGCAGGAAGGTCACCAGCCCGTCACCCTGAATCTGCCCCCAGAACAACAGCAGGTTACGTTCCTGCTTGGCAGAGTTTTTCACTGTGAGATGGACCTGCAGGGTTGGACTGTCGGGCGGGAGCAGGTAGTCGATAACCACCGACAGATTCTGCGCCGTAGAAGGCATTCGCAGGGTAGTATCCACAATCGGGAAGCGGTCGTCCACGGCGTACACGCGCAGGTGTGCCGGTTTGCCTGCGCCGCCCGCCGAAACAATCTCCGCCCTTTCCGCTCGGAGCACGCGGATGTTGAACAACATGTTATCCACCACAGTCGCGAAGAAGACCTCACCCAGCATATCTTCGTCGTGACCGGGTTCGTTTAGCACGGCATCCAGCAAACGCCCCCCATAGCGCGAATAGCCAGACGTCAGGCGCGGCGCGGCAACGACGAAAGTGGCTTCATGATTGCGCAGGATATAGTCCCCGGGCTTGCCCTCCGCCTTTGCACCGCCCGGAAGGTCTTTGGCGGTAGCCACCACACACTGCGCCACGCCCTGCGCAGGCACAGACATCTGGGGGTTGCGCAGTTTGCCTATCTCGTGGGAAAATCCGGGAACAGCAAGGATAGCAATACTTGCAAAAAGGCGGACAAAGAAGGTTGTTACCTTGCCCATCTACTCCTCCTCTTGACGACGTGGGATGGAGGGGCAGTTTTTCCTGCCCCTCCCGATGACTACTTGCCGCCGTGCTCTCGGCGGTCGCGCTCTAGTAACTCCTGCACCTCCTTCTGGAACTGTGCAGGGTCTTTGGTGGCTTTGCTGAGGTCCAGGTCACTCTGCTTGCGTCCCTGTCCGGGCGGCACGCTTTGCGGCAGGTTCCTCCACATCACCGCGCCCACGATGACAATGAACAGCAGGATGATGACCAGCGCCACCACCGGGTTTATCTGGCTTTTCAGGTTCATTCTGCGCCTCCTACTGGCGAAGCGGTTCCATCACCATGCGCACCAGGTCCAGGAACTTGCCCTTCTTGTACATGGCGTGTCCATCAACCATCACTGCGTACGTCGCTCCGACTGCCTCCTTGCCGTTGCCGCCGAACACCGCGGGCACGACGTCCGAGTCGCCATAGCCTTCATGAGAGCCGTACGAGTTGCAGAAAGCGATAATGGACTTCGCCGGCGAGCCCACCGCCGACAGAGGCTGTCCCGCGATGTAGTAATCCTGTGGGTTGCCCGTGTTGTAAGGAGGTCCCAGCAAGGGTCCCAGGATACGCACGAACAGCTCCAGCGGGGTCATGCGCGGCGATGGATACAGCCCGACGCCACCATATGCATACCCGTAGGAGCCAAACTGGTTGAGCGGCAGACCATCCGAACCCAGTCTTACCGGGTCGGAACCCAGCGTGGGACAGGAGAACAGCCCGTGGTTCTTGATGTACGGATAGAAAGCATACTCCATGAACAGACCGCGCTTGTTGTTCAGGTCTACCGACCAGTTAGGTGGTCCGCTTGGCATCCCGCGGCTGTAGCCCGTGTTATCGTCGTTGTTGCGCCCGTCCTGCATCAGCCAGGGGAAGGTCTCGTCGTAGTCCTGCACGTACATCAGCGCTGCAGTGCCAATCTGCTTCAGGTTGGAAAGACAGGTGGTTTTGCGTGCCTGCTCACGAGCGCGAGCAAACACCGGGAACAGGATCGCCGCCAGTATCGCGATAATCGCGATAACAACAAGCAGCTCAATCAACGTAAAAGCACGCCTCATCACGTGATGCCTCCTTCAATTATGCGTTTAATTTGCGTCACAGGGAACATTGTATGATAAACGGCAGGTGCTGTCAATAGCCCAGAAGACCAGCTGATTTACCAGATTGTTAAAACCCCGTACCTCTCACCGCTGACCCGGCGAGCGGATGGCGCAGGTAAGAAGCTGCCTATCCCGTTTTTCTCTGTCCTTGCGATTGGAAATCGCAGGCAACACAGAGCGAAACCTGCTGAAGCAGGTTAGTCCTCACCCGTACGCTGAAGCAAGCTTCAGCACTCCAAAGACTTGCTCACGCAGGTTCCAGCCTACGAAGGAGGCTTCGTCATGCGTAGCCTGCAACTTCCAGTTGCAGGGTTGCTTTCCTTTTTTTCTCTGTCCTTGCGACTGGAAGTCGCAGGGTAGTAAAGCGAAACCTGCTGATGCAGGTTAGGAATTGCTGAAGCAAGCTCCAGCACTCCAAAGTCGCAACTTCCAGTTGCAGGGTTGTCTCTTGCTCAGGAAGGTTAACCTGCACAAAGGATTGCTGAAGCACGCTTTGGTAGTCCAAAGCCCGTGAACATGTGGATTGCTGAAGCCATGCTTCAGCACAAATCCTTCATCATTTCAGGATAGGTATCAGCCGAATGTTGCGGAAGTGTATCTCCGCCCCTTCTGATTGCAGGCAGATTTTGCCCGGCACCACCTCTGCGCCAGTGCCCTCGTTGACGATTTGCCCGTTAATCTTCAGCACCACATGGTCGCCGTCCACGATAATCTCGTACTCGTTCCACTCGCCAATGGGCTTTTCTACCATCTTCGCCTTGATGCGATTGGTCGGGGCATTGGGGTTAATCCGGGCGGGGTCGGTATCCAGTTTCACGCCGTCAATCAGCCAGAAATCGCCTGCGCTCCCGCTCATCAGCTGCGCTTCGATGGATTTTGGCCAGATTTTATCCGCTCCCCGCATCCGTAGGAGCACGCCGCTGTTGCGCCCGCCTCTGTCTTCCGGCGCCCAGCGCCACTCCAGCTTCAGAATATAGTTGGTGTAGTCCGCCACCGTGCGGATGTAGCCTGCTGGTCTGCCTTTGCAAATGAGGATTCCCCGGTCGCCGTCGATGCTCCAGACGTCCTCCATCTTCACGTTGGGGTCGGCGAGGAAATAGGTCCATCCACAAAAGTCCTTGCCGTTGAACAGCAGTATCTCCTTGCCCAGTTTGCCCTCAATCTTCACCTTCTGGGCGGACGCCACCGCAACGAAAAGCAAAAGAAGGACAGTCGCCACACCGATTGCTCTCTTCATCCGGCACCTCCCTTGAAAAGTTGCCGAAAAATCGTTCGCCACGGAGCAGAAGGTTCCTGCTTTCTGTTGCTATCGCTGTGCGGGATGAACAGGTCGTAGTCCCCAGAGAGCAATCAGTATCCCCACTCCGGCGAGCAACATCACGGGCGGAAACACCGAAAGGTAAGTGCCTGTGGAGTCGCGAAGGATGCCGGAAAGTATCATTCCCAGTATTGCGCCCGCCCCGTAGGCAGTGTACACGATGCCATAGTTTCGTCCGTAGTGTGTGACCCCAAACAGCGTGGCTGTAGCAGCCGGGGCGATGGCAAGCCATGCTCCCAGATTCAGCCAGAGCACGCTAAAACCAACAAAATAGAGAGCGAGGTTTCCCTGCCCCCACAGTACGAGCATTCCCGCCGCGAGTAGAATAAGCCCGTAAGACACCCCAGCTGCATAACGAGGGGTAATGCGGTCTGCAAGCCAGCCGAACAGCGGGCGCCCCACGCCATTGAATACGGCGAACAGCGACACACTGGCAGCAGCTAACCCAGCACTCAATCCTACCACTTCGGTTCCGAACGGAGCAGTAATCCCTATCGCCATCAACCCCACCAGACAACCGATGGCAAAAGTTGTCCACAGCGCATAGAAGGCGCCCGTTTTGAGCATCTCACGCGGCGTCAGGTCAGCACTCTGTTGCCGCTGTCCCACATGGTTGGTAGAAGCGGAGTTATACCACTCTGGCGGGGGCAGACGTAACGGCAACGAGAGCACGGTCAAAATACCGAGAAACGCCACCCCCACATAGATAAACGTCAGCGAGGGACCCAGCGCTGTGATGAGGGCGTTTACCACCGGGGCGGTAATCAGAGGAGACAACCCGAAACCAATGAGAGTCAACCCTACGGCTAACCCCCGCTTATCGGGGAACCAGCGCGCCGCCACCAGTATCGGACACCCATAAACAAAGCCGACGCCGCCCCCCGCAATCAAGCCGTAGGTGAGCGTCAGTGCCGCGATATTCGGGGACAACCCAGCCAGTATCCACCCCCCTCCTACCAGCATCCCGCCTATCAGAGCCGTGCGACGCGGTCCCCACCGATCCAGCAGCGCACCAGCAATCGGCATCGTGCCCGCGAAAGATGCCAGAAACACCATAAACGGGAAACCGCTGGCTGTAGCGCTAATGCCCCATAACTCCTCGATGGGCTTGCGGAACACGCTGAATGCGTAGACGGTTCCACAGCATAGATTAATCAGTATACCAATCCCTACCAGCAGCCACCGCCATGCTTTTCCCTGGACAGATGCAGCAGGTTTACTCTTCATTTCCGTCGCTACAGGCATCACACAGAATCCTCCTCTACCACCTCCCTCAGCCACCTGTCGCATTAGTCTTTATGATGCAGGTGGGAAAATCCTTCTCGCCCGGCAGGGAACGACCGCCCCGGCAACGTATTCCAAAACAGGGGGAGGTTACCTGCCATGACAGGCGCACAGCGTATCTCCCAGAAATACCTTATCCCTTCTGAGCAGTTCGAGCCTGCCTACCTTGCCCTGCATCGTACAGGCGACCTGCAGCGACGCGCCCAGAAGGCGTTTTCCGCGCTGAAAGAGTGTCGCCTGTGTCCGCGAAACTGCGCGGTAGACCGACTGACGGAGGGCCGGGGCGTCTGTCGCACGAGCAGGTATGCGGTTGTCTCCAGTTACTTCCCTCACCACGGCGAGGAAGATTGCCTGCGCGGCTGGAACGGCAGCGGCACCATCTTTTTCACCTGGTGCGGACTGCGCTGTGTCTTCTGCCAGAACAGCGATATCAGCCATGATGGAAGCGGCGTTGAGGTATCGCCCGAACGACTGGCGCGGATGATGCTGCACCTGCAATCGCTGGGCTGTCACAACATCAACTTTGTCACGCCCTCACATGTAGTGGCGCAGATACTGGAAGCGCTGGTGATTGCAGTGAAGGAAGGATTGCGCCTGCCGCTGGTGTACAACACCTCTGCCTACGACTCGCTCGAAAGCCTGCGTTTGCTGGACGGCATCGTGGATATCTACATGCCCGACTTCAAGTTCTGGCATCCCGAACAGGCACAGCGATACCTGCGTGCGCGAGACTATCCCGAGGTGGCGCGTCAGGCAATCTTAGAGATGCATCGTCAGGTGGGGGTGCTGAAGTTCGACGAGCGAGGGATAGCCAAGCGCGGGGTGCTGGTGCGGCATCTGGTCATGCCGGGCGACGTCGCCGGCACCGAGCACATCCTTCGGTTCCTGGCGGAGCAGGTCGCCCCCGATACCTACGTGAACGTGATGGCGCAGTACCATCCTGCAGGGCAGGTCTCCTCGCAGAGGTATCCCGAAATCAACCGGCGCATCACCTCGCAGGAGTACTGGCGGGCGGTGCGTCTGGCGGAGGAGCTGGGGCTGAGGCTGGACCAGCGTTGGTAGCCTGCCCCAGCGATTAGCTTCTACTTCGCCTCCGACCGAATCCGATACGCCGCGCCGTGTATCTCTCGCGCCGCCTGTACCATTTCAGGATAGGGCGTATCGGTAATGGTGACAAAGCCGATGTTGTAGTTCTCGCCGTCGAACCAGCGACCGGTCAGCGGCTGGTCGTTGTACTGGAACCAGTGACATCCCACGAAATTGGGATGGGTGAGCACGCTGGTCAGGTAGTCTTTGTACATCCGCGCGCGGTCTTGCTGGTCTTTGGCTGCCACCAGTCCCGTGTGGAACATTCCCCTGTCCAGCGCACCGAAGTGGAACTCACCGATGATGGCAGGCTTGTCTAAGCGCTCCACGATGGCATACCGCTGGCGATCCACACGAGGCAGGTAGATGTTGAAGCTGATGACATCGCAGTACTCCGCCGCCGCTTCCACTGCATCCGGTCCATACCATGCGAACCGACAGCCCAGATACAGGTGGTTTGGCGCGAGCTCCTTCAGCACGTTTCGCACGGTGCGGAAGTACTGCCTCGCCAGGCTTTTGACGAACTCGGCGAAATCCTGCTTGCGGGCGTCGGTGGAGGGCGGCTCCAGCGTGACGGGCTTCTCCAGCGCGTTCCAGTCGGCAAAGGAAGTGCCCCACGCGGCGTTCAGCTTTTCTATCTGTCCGTATTTCGCCCGTAACTGCTCCAGAAAAGCCCTTTTGGCAGGCGAGTTTGCCGCGTCCTCGCGCAGCGCCCCGTACGCCAGCCCGTAGCGACCGCCGTCCTCACCGCCTCCCGCCCAGCTCAGCTCGTTGTCCACAAAGTAGCCGATGCACCAGGGGTCATCGCCGATACGCTCAACCAGCGGGCGCAGGGCATTGCGTACGTTCTGCTCGAAGCGGGGGTCAAAGGGGTCGTGCATCCTGCCCCAGTAGTCGTTGCCGCTGGCAACTCGTGCATGGTCGCCGCCGACATGCGCTGTGCCCACGTAGGGAACCTTTCCGTTGCGGTGAAAGTCCCAATCCGACCAGTTGGCGATGGTATTGAAGCCCCACGACCGCAGACGCCGCAGGGTCACGTCCATCCACTGTGGCTTATAGTTCTCGCCGTACTTTCGCTGAAGGTTGAGCGCATACCAGCTGATTGTTCGTCCCTCTCTGACCGGTCCTGAGTGTATGCCGGAGTGATAGCCGATGTGCCTGGCCAGGGGGTCACCCTCCTTTGGCAGCCAGGTGAACATCTCCTCTCGTCCCGTGATAAAAGTGGCGTCGCCCGTGTGCACACAGTCCATCCCAAGTGAGACAAACAGCGTGCCCTTTGGCGTGACCAGCCACCATTTGCCGTTGTGTTTGGCGGTGCGGAAGTAGCCGGTCGCCTCCAGCTTGGGACCGCTCGCCCAGCCGCCGTACTCGTCACGGTCAGGCAAAGAGGGCTGGCGTCTCAGCTCCTGCTCCTCCTGCTGGCGCAAGCGCTTCAGGTCGTCCACGCTCTTCACCTTGCCGGGCCAGTCGCCACCCGTCCACTGCCCGAACTGGTCAACAATTCCCTTCACGGGGGCACTGCCTTCTATCAAGCGGATGCTGTCTATCTGTAGTTTGACGGGCTTGGTCGGGCGGTTGAGGAAGACCTGAAACGCCACAATGTGATTCAGGTTCAACCGGTGTGGGTTCGCCACCCCCAGTAGGATGCCCCCGCCGCTGGCAAGTGGCGGAAGCCCACGCATTCCGAAGTCCATCGGGTTGAATGCCAGTGGTAACACGTAGGTCTGCGTCTCTCTTGCGCCGATGGTGGTGGTCGCCTGGCGGCAGTAGTTCCAGCCGTCTGCACGGGGGTCGTCATCCACGCGGATGCCGAACCACACTGGTTCGGGATTGGGGTTGTGGATGCTTATTGCCAGTGCACCCGCCCCGCTCCAGTTCCATGCCTGAGCAGGCTTGAAGGTCACGTTGGGCCACTCTGCAGGTTGATACTCTACCTCCAGAGCCTGCCCCGAAAGCTTCCCTCCCGCAGGAACGCGCTGAACCTGCACGTTGTTGCGAACCACGGTCTGTAACTGCTGTTCCGTCTCGAAGTCGTACAGTACCTGCTGTGCCACTGCACCCATTGCCAGGCAAATCAGCAGGCAGGAGATGCCGGTGCACCAGTATATCACTCGCGCCCTTCCTCCGTACCCAGGATAACGTTACTGCGCGGGCACGATCTTGATGAAGTCCAGCCCGAACATATAGCGGTCGCCAGTGCTGGCAGGGTTCGTGCCCACGACCTCCACACGCAGGACGTTTTGTCCCTGCTTCAGGTTAACCTTTCCGAAGCTGATTTTACCCGTGTGGACAACGCCGTTGTTGAACAGGTCTATCACGTCACCAACGGGCGTGCCGTTCACCGACAGGCGGAACTGCCCGTAGTCCACCGCCTTGGTCATTGCGAGAATCAGTTCGTAAGTACCCGCCTTCGGCACATTGAATCCCAGCTCCAGCACATCGCCGGGTTTGGCACCCGTCCACCAGAGGTGTTTGGCTGCGCTCCACGCATCGCCAAAGCCCAGCATGTCCTGTATCGTGACGTTGCCGCCCGCGTGGCGGAGCACGGTCATCTCTTCGCCCTCGATAGCATCGGGCTCGCGATATATTCTCAGCTCAGGCAACTGCATCGGTTGACGCTCCCGAAGCGATGGGAAGGCTCCCGGCGCCTGCTGAGGAGTAGTGTACCAGTAGCCTGTGGCGCCATATCCGACCTCCGTCTCCGCCCAGTGCCACACCTCGATGTCCGCCCGGAAACTTCGCTCAAACGGCACGTTGTCAATGATAAAGAAGCGGTTGTTGGACACATGCCCGAAGCTGCCGGGTCCGTCGGCGCGGGGCTGGTTGTGGTAGGCGTGCGTGAAGGGGGTCGGGTTGCCCCAGGCGTAACCAAAGAAATCCTCCGTGCCCGTGCCAAAGGTGCTGGGGAACTCTTCGCCGTCCACGTAGAACTTCTCGTCACCTTCGCCCCACCACACTCGTACTGGATTGGCCACGCTCAGTGCCACGCCTACGAATCGTCCACGTCCCTCTGCCTCTGCCATCGTCCAGTCCCGCATCGGGCGGGTGCTGATGGGATACTTGCCATGCCATTGCGCATGGAAGTACAGCCAGCGGTCGCTCCACCGTATCGGCTGAACCACCACCCTGCCAGTCAGCACCAGCGGTTCATCGCCCTCATTGCGCACCCGAAGCACCGCACGTCGGGCGAAAGGCATCACCCAGTGGCTGTACATCGTGCCGTTTGCCAGCATTCCACAAGGGAGCGCCTGATAGGCGTTGAAACCAGGACCCGTACCGAAGAAGTCTCCCAGGGGCGACCATACCGAGGGCAGCATGGAATCGTCCCAGGTGATTTCAAGTACAGCCGCTCTCAACATCTTCTGCAGGTCCTTTGCTTCTGGCTTCATCTCTATCGCCACGATGCGAGCCGGTCCCTGCAGAGTTAGCACCTGCGAGCCGCCGGGTGGAATGCTCCAGCGTATGTTTTGGGTTCGCGCTCCTGCTGGCACACGCCACGTCTCGTAAGGCTTCGACAACCGACGTGCCACCTGTTCGCCTAGAGCGCGCGTGCGCTCCACCGCTTCCCAAGAGAAGCTTTCCACCTGTGTGCCTGGCGGATAGAGACGATAGGTGACGTGATAGTACATCCCCTCGCCGCCCTCTACAGTGACCAGTGCACGCCTCGCAAAGGGTATGGGGAAGTAGATATTGGCGCCGCTGGAACGTATCCCCGCCAGTGGAGGCACAAAGGGATACCCCTGCGAACCGTCGAACAGCTTCGCAAACTCTCTTTCAATCACCGGCTTTTCCGCGCCGTCAATATAGATACGCAGGATGCCCTTGGGGTTGGCTGACCAGATGCGCACAATCGCGCCTGGTCCCTGGATGTCTGCCATCACCATTTCCCTGCGCCCGTTACGCTCATCCACACGAATGTACTGACCTGCATCCCCATTGGCGAACCAGTCCACCTTCCTGCCGTCCACGATACGGCTGGCACGGTCATAGCTGGACGCCTGCAGGCATCGCTCGCCGGAAGGTGCTTTGATGCTCAGGGCTTCAAGGTCCACCATCTGGCGAAGCAGGTCGGAAAGGGTAATGGACGGGGCAGATAGCGCCTGCGCCGTCGCCACGACTACACACAGCACCGCGAAACGTAACGCTCTCATCACGCAGCCTCCATGCAACCGTTTTGGGCTTTCGGGAAGGGTTTCGCTGGAGGTGGAGAAACATCCTGCCTGCACGGGAGCACAAAAACGGGCAGCGGCATAACCACTGCCCTTACACGGCGACGAACAGCGGGTTAACTATCGCTTTCGTCGGAACCGCATCAGTACACCCAGCGAGGTTATCCCGCCGAACAGGGCAACCAGCCCCGAAGGTTCAGGAACGACGGTGAGTGTCCAGTTGGCGCCAATCTCTTGCGTGTCGCCCCAATAGTATCCTCCGGCAACACCACTTTGACCGCGATACAATCCCAGAGGCAACCCTGGTAACGGTTTGAGGGAGAACACCTCTGTCTCCGCGGTTTGCCCGGCCGGCACCTCCCAGATGAGACTGCCTTGCTGGAACTCGTGTTCGAGCTCGAGAGGCCATCCGTCAACGGAAGTCCAGAGCCAGGTGAACCGAAAATCCCTTGTGCTCTCATTGGTGTACTGATGGGAGTACACGACCGTTTCCCCAATCCCCGCCACCCGGTCAGGGTTCGGTATCCACACGATGAATTGGTAATCATCCACCACTTCCACCTGGAAAGGCAGCGTCGCAAGTTCATCGCGTGCATTCTCGTCTGCTCCACCGAGCACTCCAAGCTCCGCGCTGTATATTCCGACAGCGTTTGTGTTAATGCTGACCTCCAGGATGGTTTGCCACTGACGCTCCTCACCGGGAGCCAGACGAATAGGTGCCACGTAGCCATACACCCCCAGCTGGCTCCAGTCTTCGCCAGGATTGGTGCTGTATCGCCAGTCGTTGAGGTAAAGGTCGCTGGTGCCGACGTTGCGAAGGTAGCCTTGGTAGGGCGCAATATGCCCCGGAGTGCCACTGCGGATGTCCCCATAATAAAACCCGATTTCAAGATCGCCTGCCAGCACCGACAGGCTTGTTGCCCACGCGAGCAACACAACCGCCATCAGTCGCTTCACGATTCTTTCTCCTTTCTTGAGTTGGGAGCCGAACTACTGCATTATACTTTCTTTACAGAAAAATACAAGCAGACAAACATCTACTTTAATGTTCCGTATACAAGCACCAGGTTATCCCGGTGGATGACTTCATCGGCACGCTTGAAACCGAGCCTCTCCTCAATCTGCGAGCTCTGGCATCCAGCAATGCGAACAATCTCTTCACTGCTGTAGTTTGTAAAGCCGCGTGCAAACACATTGCCCTGTTCGTCGCGCACCTCCACCACCTGCTGGGGCTGGAAATGTCCCTCACAGGCGACCACCCCGGCAGGCAGAAGGCTTTTGCCGTCGGCGAGGATGCGCTCTTTCGCCCCTTCGTTGACGACAATTGCACCGCTTGCAGGCAAGCCGTATGCCAGCCATCGCTTGCGATGGCACAGCTTGCGTGGCAGCGGGCGGAATATCGTGCCTGTGAACTCATGCCCACGGCAAATCTGATGCACAATCCCCTCGTGCCTGCCGTGCGCGATGACCATCGTCAGCCCCGACGTGGTGGCAATCTGTGCCGCCTGCAGCTTGGTAATCATTCCGCCGGTACCCACCCGCGAGCCGCTTTCGCCTGCCATGCGCCAAATACGCTCGTCCAGCTGCGTCACCTCCCGAACCAGCCGGGTGTACCTGCCGCTCTCATCCCGCTCGTACAACCCCTCCACATCCGAGAGCAGGATCAACAGGTCTGCATCCAGCATCGAAGCCACCATCGCCGCTAAGGTATCGTTATCACCAAAGCGAATCTCCTCGGTGGCAACGGTGTCGTTCTCATTGATGATGGGAACTACTCCCATTTTCAGCAGCTGCTGGAGGGTATTGCGGGCGTGCAGGAAGCGATGACGCTCGCCGAAATCTTCGCGGGTCAACAGCACCTGCGCCACCGGCAGGTCATAAGCCACAAACGCCGCCAGATACGCCTGCATCAACAGGGGCTGACCGATAGCAGCCATCGCCTGCTTGAAGGGCATGGTCACTCGTGCGAGCGATTGGAGCGATTGCCCGGCATAGTTTTCCCACTGGTCGATTCCCGCCCGGATAGCTCCCGAGCTGACAAGCACTACCTGAGTGCCGGCGCGATACTCGGCAGCACACTGCATCGCCAGTGAAGCGATATACACCCTGTCCAGCGCACCGTTCTCGTCTGTCAGGGTGCTTGTGCCCACTTTAATCACAACTCTTCGGTAAGCCATTACGAGGTTTCCCAGCGCTCCTCGTCTACAAAATCAAACTCTTCGTCCCCGATACGCACTGTATCGCCGTGCTGGATGCCCGCCTCGCGCAATCTCTGCAAAATGCCGATTCGCTCCAGCTTGCGATGCAGGCGACGCACCGCTTCCTCGTTCTCTAAATCGGTCATCTTCACCATGCGCTCGATACCTTTGCCCTGCACGGTGAACTCATGCTCACCGGTCTGCATCACCTGCCAGGCACGTTCGTCCTGGCGCGGCGCACGAATGATGACCATATCCTCGGATGGTGTGGCTGGTGGTGGTATCGAATCCAGCAGCTCGGCAAGGTGATAGACCAGCTGCTGGACGCCTTCTCCCGTCGCGGCGGAGATGACATGTACGGGATAGCCCCGCTCCAGCAAGGCATCTCTTACCCGGTCGCGCAATTCGGGTGGTGCCACATCCACCTTGTTCAGCGCCACCACCATCGGGCGACGCAGAAGGTCAGGGCTGTAAAGTTCCAGTTCGCGCTGGATGACCTCAAAATCCTGCAGGGGGTCACGTCCCGTCATACCCGAGATGTCCAGCATGTGCACCAGCACGCGACAGCGTTCCACATGTCGCAGGAACTGATGCCCCAGCCCCTCGCCAGCGTGTGCGCCTTCAATTAAGCCCGGCAGGTCTGCCACCACAAAACTGCGCCCCTGCTCCACAAACACCACGCCCAGATTGGGCACCAGGGTGGTAAAGGGATAGTCGGCGATTTTCGGCTTGGCAGCGGAGATGCGAGAGATCAGCGTGGATTTGCCCACATTCGGGTAGCCCACCAGCCCCACATCCGCCAGCAGTTTCAGTTCCAGCCTCAACCGACGCTTCTCGCCCGGTTCCCCCTTCTCGGCGAATCGGGGCGTCTGCTGAGCCGGGTTGGCAAAATAGGCGTTGCCGTGTCCGCCGCGCCCGCCACGCGCCACCACCACCCGCTGACCGGGCTGAATCAGGTCAGCCAGCCATTCGCCCGTCTCTTCGTTGTACACCACAGTGCCTACTGGCACGCGCAGCTCGCAGGGTTCCCCATGCTTGCCATGGCGCAGGTTCGGTCCGCCGGCGCCGCCCCGCTCCGCACGGTAGTGACGCTGAAAGTGATAATCCAGCAGGGTGGTCAGGCGTTCGTCCGCGATGAGCACCACATCGCCACCGCGCCCGCCATCCCCACCAGACGGTCCGCCGCGGGGTACAAACTTCTCGCGCCGGAAAGCCACACAGCCGTTTCCGCCGTCTCCCGCCTGAACTTCAATGACTACCTCGTCGACGAACATGTTCTGCCTCGAATGCGCGAAAAGGCTCGCCAGCTGGCGAGCCTTTCAGCCATCTGTTCGGTAGCGAGACTACGCACCCACTGTTTCTGCCAGAGGCACCACGCTGACACGGCGGTTCTTCTTGTCACTGCTCTCGTACTTCACCACGCCGTCCACCAGGGCGAACAGCGTGTAGTCGCCGCCCATGCCCACATTCTTGCCCGGCTTGAACTTGGTGCCTCGCTGACGGATGATGATACTGCCCGCCTTCACCACCTCGCCGGCGTATTCCTTGACGCCGAGCCGCTTGGACTTGCTATCTCGCCCGTTGCGGGAACTGCCAACACCCTTCTTATGTGCCATCTGTTCTCACCTCTTTCTACGCTTCGATGCCCTGCACGCGAAGAATGGTCTGCCACTGTCGGTGACCGTAGCGACGCCTCTGGTTCTTCTTCGGCTTGTACGTAAAGCCGATAATCTTTTTGCCTTTGACGTGGCGCACCACCTCGGCAATCACCTTCGCGTTCGCCACCGTCGGCGTGCCAATGCGCAGACCGTTCTCGTCCTGCACCATCAGCACCTCGGTCAGCTCCACCGTCTGCCCTTCCTCGACGGGCAGCTTCTCCACGCGCAGTATCGTGTTCGGCTCTACCTTATATTGTTTTCCACCTGTTCGGATGACCGCCACCATCGTTAATCTTGCCTCTCCAGCGATTTACCTTCAAACACCTGTAGGATTTTACCGAACAAAATGCCCTTTGTCAAGGGCAGACACGTTACACGCGGTGCGTCTGTCATCGCCAGCATCCCCACAGGGAAGTGCCTTATGCCTGACCCAATGACCTATTTCACCCTGCTCGCACGCTGCACCACCGCACGCAGAACCGCCAGCCCCTCGTCCACTGCAGAGCGGTCATCGCGCGTCACCATCACCGTCACAAAAAATCGCCCGCTCGCCCAGTAGAAGGTGGTGGCGCCATCTGCTTGCACCCAGAAGCCGGTGCCGGTCATTTTGATCGCCTGCGGTTTCTGCTTGCGCAGGGTACTTCGCCAGTGCTCCACGAACCTGCGTGCGGATGCCGTATCCTTCATGGTATGCGTGGTGATGGTGGCATACAGGTCGTTACGCTGATACAGCCTCTGCGCTGCCTCCTGAACACCGTTTTTAAGGTAAAACTGGTATCCACCGTTGTAGATGCTGGTCAAGCCCTCGCCCTTGCCATAGAGGAAGGACCCCTGAACCTCCTTCCAGCCTTTCAACTCAGCCGACGGCAGTAACTTGGCACACGGACTGTTTTCCCCGTCTCCCCACGCCGCCACTGCCATCAACACACCCAGCAAAACCGCGAACCAACGTCTGTTCATCCGTTCACCTCCAGACGGTCTGTACATATTCTACCACTTCCCCCATGTTGACAACCCTGGCATACTTCTTATAATTGTAATTAAGCGAATAATCAACATGAAGGGAGGCAAACTCTCGTGAAGCGCACAGCGTTTACCCTCATCGAGTTGCTGGTAGTTATCGCGATAATCGCGATACTGGCAGCGATTCTGTTCCCGGTGTTCGCGCGAGCTCGCGAACGTGCCCGCCTTGCCACCTGTATCTCAAACTGCAAGCAGATTGGACTGGGGGCGATGATGTACGTGCAGGACTACGACGAAGTGTACCCGGTCGCGATGCCCATCTTCACCTCGCCATCACAGGTGAACCATGTCGGAGGCAACTGGGTTAGCGTTCCGGGCGGACCCACAGGATGCCACACGCGGCTTGGACAGCATCCGGTGCTACCAGACCTCCTGGCGCCCTACACCAAGAACGAGGGAATTTTCCACTGCCCGACTCTTGGCGTGCCGGTGAGGCGCAACGCCCAGGGTGATGCCTGCGAAGACTACACCGGGTCGTACGCCTACCGCTGCTACGACGGTTTCGGGCTGCCCGGCAACGTATCACCCATTTTACGTGGCGGGGATGTCTTCGCAGCGATTATCTTTGGGCTGTACGCGCCGACCTTCGTGTGCCCGCAGGGAATACAGACCTCCTCGGTTGGGTGGACGGCGTGCGGCGTCCCACAAGCCAGCATCACCAGACCGGCAGAGGACTGGCTGATTGTATGTTACTCGTGGGGGGCGCACTATGGCTCCTCTAACCAGGACGTGTCGGCGGGTAGAGCCATCGGTGGTACGCCGACGGTGTACATGGACGGTCACGCCAAGTTTCAGCCGATTAACATCGGCGGTTTCGTGAACTTCATCTGCAACCCGCTGAATGATTGATGTGCCTGTGCCCGGCGGCTGGTTGCCGCCGGGCTACCAGCGGAACCCATGTCTTCTTTCCTTCTTCTAACGACAGGGGTTGCATGGTTGCTCCTTCTCACCATTCGGTAGAGGCATCCAGCAACTGGAAATTGCTAGTTTGGACCGCTGAATCTTGCTTCAGCAATCCCAGAGTTGACTTGACACAACAGCGTAGAATATGCTAACCTGCTTCCAGTGTTGGGAATCACAATCACTTCAGGAAAGGATGAGGTTCGCATGAAAAAGGCTTTGTTGATTCTTGTGCTGATGGCGGTGGCAATCTCAGCCCATGCCCAGTGGCGTGCCAGAGCCATCCGCATTCCCCAGAAGTTTGTGCGCGTTCGCCCTGCGGGGCAGATGGCTGCTCCGCCATCTCTGAGCGTTCAGGGACTGACGCCTCAGCAAACCACGTTTCTCTATGACAACTATCCCAACGATGAACCGGCGCCGCACCTGTTCTATTATGACCCAACGGGAAACGGCGTGGAACCCGGGATGAGCTGGTGGGTGGACTATGACAACGTCGGCGCGGGCGGCGAGGTGCGACAGTTCGAGTTCACCGCCGAAGTAACGATGCAAAACGCGCCGATTCGTATCTACTTCTTCCGTAATGTAACCCCCAACCAGCCACCCAGCCCCAGCAACCTGATACCTCTGAAGAATAGCACGGGGTCGGCGGTGTTCGATGTGACGGCTCAGTATGCGGGCTACTACACCTTCACGGTCACCCTGCCCAGATCGCTTTACTTCGACGTCAGCGGCGACATCGGGTGGAGCGTGGTCAAGCCGAGCGGCGACGGGCTGTACCTCGTTACGTGGGATTTCAACGCGCCCATCGGTCGGCGAGACGCCTATCTTTCCGTAGATGGCGGCAACAGCTGGCAGCTCACAGAGTTCTACGGGCACCCTGTGGCTAACTTTACCCTGCGACTGATAGGCATCCCTGCGGTAGCCAACGGTACTCTGCTGGGCGACGTCGGGTTAAGCGACTTCGAGTTCGCGGTTCAGCCGCCGAAGGATATTTCGGAGGATGAAAACGACGCCTTTCTGCCCACGCTGGAGGTGGAACTGCGCCAGCCGGGCACTCAGAACGTGGTGCGTACCTTCTACACCACCCCCTACGCCACCGAGCAACCCGACGGCAGTCACGCCTACAGCTACCTCCTGCCAGTGGTGCCGGAGGGCACTTACGATATCGCCTTCCGGGCGAACCACTGGCTCCGCCGGGTGGTGCCGAACGTGACGATTACCGGCGTAGCAGCGGCAGATGTCGTGCTGGACAATGCCGATATTGATGGCGACAACGAGGTGACGCTGTTTGACTTCGGGCAGCTGGTCGCCGCTTTCGGGAGCCTTTCCGGTGACCCGAACTGGAACTTTAACGCCGACCTGGATGGCGACCTGGAGGTAACCCTGTTTGACTTCGGGATACTGGTACGCAACTTCGGCGCCATTGGGGATGAGTAGGCTGAGATAGCCATCAACATCCAGAGATGAAACCCCTCTCCCGGCCTCTCCCCGATGCGGGGAGAGGCGAATCTGCGGTCAGGCTGGCTACCTCAGCGGCGGCAGGATGTCCTTCTGCAGTTCCAGCATCTCCTCCACCATCTGCACGGCGTTGCGATAGGAATCCACCGTCGGGTCGAGCAATACCGCCTGCAGAAGCTTCTCCTTGGATTGCTCGGCGAACGCCTCCACCAGCAGCTGGTGGATGCTTGCCTGCAGGCGAAGCATGGCAGCGATGGCTTCGGGAAGCGGTTCCAGCTGGAGCGGGTGGATGCCCTGCGCATCGCCGACGGCGGGAACCTCCACCACCGTCTCCGCCGGCAGGTTGGGGATGGCGCCCTGATTGGGCACGTTTACCGCGGGCAGGCCATGCCGAACGCCGCAGGCAATAGATTCCATAATGGGCGCTGCCAGCTCGCCCGACGGTTGCAGGGGAGCATCTTCCAATCGCCAGGGCTGAGACGGCTCAGGCTTCCACGGGCGTTGGGTAGGGTCGCCGGTCAACGAGTAGACGAACTCCGGGATGCGCCCCGTCTGCCACGGATGCCCATCGGCGGGGTCGTAAAAGTACTGCAGTTCACTGCATACAAACTCGTCTGCCCAGCGGATATACTCGCCGTAGTGGTTGGCGGCGGGTGAAGGCCACAGCCCAAACCGTCGGAACAGGATGCGCCCCAGACCAATCTCGTGCCAGTCGGACAGCCAGTCGCCCTCCCGTTCCGCCTCGCGCAGGCGAGGGTACAGGTCTTCGCCGGTGTGGCGATGGCGTATCTTCTGGAACCAGGTGAAGTGGTTAATCCCGCACGCGATGGCATCTATCTCTTCCGCGGGAATATCCAGAATGCGCGCAATCTGTTCCAGCCCCATAAAGAAGCCATGACACAGCCCCACGACGCGGATGCTGGTCAGGCGCGATACCGCCTCGCACAGCTTGTGTTCGGGGTTGGTGAAGTTGATGAGCCATGCCTCCGGGCACAGCCGTTCCATCGTGCGGGCAATCTCTATCGTGGGACCCATGTTGCGCAGGGCGTGAAACAGCCCGCCCGGTCCGCCGTTCTCGCCGAACACCTGCCGGAAACCGTACTTGCGCGGGATGTGAAAGTCCTGAGACCAGTAGAGGAAGCGGTTGACCTCAATGGCAGAGACCACAAAATGCGCTCCGTCCAGAGCCTCCTGCAGGTCGGTGGTGGCGCGAACCTCCGCCTTCACGCCGAGCCGTTCTATCACATAGCGGGCGTATCGCTCCACATCTACCAGATGTTCAGCAACCTTATCCATCAGCACCAGCTCCACGCCCGCCTCGGTCAGCGGCTTGCTCAACAGTACATCGCGAATGGTGGACGGTCCGAACGACCGACTCCCTGCACCGATAAGGGCTATCTTCACAGGTGGCATGGTAACCTCCGTTTGCGCAGTATACTTACCCTGCGATTCGAGGCAACACGGGGCAGGTTCCTTCTATGGAAGGGCAGGGGATATAAAAACACGATGGCGGAAGCGAAGATCGCCTTCGCTTCCGCCGGACCTGCAAAAGTAGACCGCGTCCGAACCGTTACAGGCTCTTCTCCGCCTTCGCGCCGTTGGTCTTCTTCGCCTGAACAGCCTTCACCGCTGGCTTGGCAGGAGCGGGCTTTGCCTTCGCCTCCATTGCCTTGCTGGTGGACTTCATGAACGGGCAACCACCGTGCGGATTGTCTTTCGCCGCTACCGTAGCCGTGTTGGACCTGGTCTGCGGGCAATCGGCGCAGTTCTTCGTGCCGTTCGCAGCAGCTGCTGCTTTTGCTGCGTAAGGGCAGGCTGACTTGCCTTCCTGCAGTGCCACCGGCTTCACGTCGCTCTTTGCCTGTGCTGAGGTTGCCTTCACTGCGCCCTCGCTGGGACAGCAGGAACCCGACTTCATCACAGCAGGCTTCACCGAAGGCTTATCCTGCGGATTGGCGGATACCCACAGCACCGTCGCGATGCCAAGCAACAGCACCGCTCCAATCCCCACAAAACGCTTACGCATCCTTTTTCCTCCTTGTGCAGTTGTTTGATTGTCGTGTAGGTAGTGCTTACTTTATTATACACGCTAAATACCGTCTCCTGTTCCTGTATGCTATAATATTTTTGCAAAAGAAAGGGGAACGAGGGGAACGCAGATGTCGCAGGTGCTGGAAAAGACTAGACCGGGCTACAAGGTATATACCTGGGGCTGTCAGATGAACGAAGAGGACTCCGAGCAGATGGGGCTGTTTCTGGAGCGGCTCGGTTATCGCCCTGTACAGGATGACGAAGAGGCGGAGGTGATTCTGCTCAACACCTGCTCGGTGCGCCAGAAACCGGAGGATAAGGTCTTCAGCCTGCTGGGTGAACTGCGCAAGTGGAAGGAGCGTCACCCCGAAGGCATCATTGGCGTCTGCGGGTGCATGGTGCAGGTGCGAGCAGACGAGATTCGCCGGGAAGCGCCCCATGTGGACTTCATTGTCGGCACGGCGAACATTGCGCGTATCCCCGAGCTGGTGCAGGAGGTGCGTCGCACTCGCAAGCTGATGACCGCGCTGGAACTGCCCCCGCGCAAGGGGGCGATTGTGACCGATGTGCCCGCCCGCATTACCGAGCGCAAGCCCAAACTGCGCGCCTTTGTGCCCATCATGTACGGTTGCGACAAGTTCTGCACCTTCTGCGTGGTGCCGCTCACCCGCGGGCGCGAGCGCAGCCGCCCCACCGAAGACATCCTGAACGAAATCCGATACCTCGCCGAGCACGGCACCAAAGAGGTAACCCTCCTGGGGCAGACGGTGAACTCTTACGGCAAGAACCTGCTGGAGGGCAAAGTGCCCTTCGCGAGACTACTGCGCCTCATTAACGATATTCCGGGCATTGAGCGCATCCGGTTCACCTCCCCTTACCCGCGCGACTTCACCGATGAGCTGATTCAGACCATGGCGGAACTGCCCAAGGTGTGCGAGCATGTGCACCTGCCCCTGCAGGTCGCCGATAACGACCTCCTGCGCGAGATGAAACGGGGCTATACGGTGGAGCAGTACGAGAGCATCGTGAACAAACTGCGCGCCGCCATCCCCGACATCGCCATCACGACCGACCTGATGATTGGCTTCCCGGGCGAAACGGAGGAGCAGTTCCAGCATACGCTGGAGTTTGTGGAGCGCATCCGCTTCGACTCGGCTTTCATGTTCGCTTACAGCCCACGGCCGGGCACCAAAGCGGCGGAACGTGAGGACCAGATCCCGCGCGAGGTGAAGCTGGAGCGACTGCAGAGGTTGATTGACCTGCAGAACCGCATCACCTGCGAGATTAACCGCTCGCAGGAGGGCAACGTGTATGAGGTACTGGTAGAAAGTGTCAGCCCGAAAGACCCCTCACGCCTGACCGGCTTGACCCGCCAGAACAAGACGGTGAACTTCCCCGGCTCACGCGAGCTGATTGGACAGACGGTACGCGTGCGGGCGGTGGAAGGGCATCTGTGGGGCTTTGTGGGCGAGATTGTGGAGTAAAAACATGCCTGTTCAACCACCCTATCCTGACCTTGGCGAGATACTCGCCCTGATTGGCGAAGCGGGTCAGCGTCTTGCCGAAATTGAAGCCAGTGAAGGCGCCGCCGGCAACATCTCGGTATATCTCGGCTGGGAGGTAGACCCCCGTCGCCGCTTTCCGCTGGAAGAGACCATCCCCCTGCCGACGCCGGTGCCCGAATTGCACGACGGGCTGTTCCTCGTCACCGGTTCGGGCAGACGCCTGCGTGAAATCGCCCACGACCCCGAGGCAAACCTCGGCGCGGTGCGAGTGAACCCCGATGGGCAGACCGCCACCCTGTACACCTCGCCCCGGCGGCTGTTCGAGAGGCTGACCAGCGAGTTCAACAGCCATCTGGCAGTACACGCCGACCAGATTTCGCGCACCGGCACCAACTTTCACGCGCTGATCCACGCACAGCCCCTGCATCTGACCTACCTCAGCCACATCCCGCGCTATCAGGATGAGCGTTATCTGAACCAACATATCCTGCGCTGGCAGCCCGAATGTATCGTGCAACTGCCTGAAGGCGTGGGGCTGGTGCCGTTTCTCCTGCCCGGTTCGCCCGAGCTGATGCAGGCGACGATGGAGAAACTGCGTGTGCACCGCGTGGTGGTGTGGGCGAAGCATGGCGTGATGGCGCGTTCGGATGCGTCGGTGAAGCGAGCGTTAGACCGGATCGAGTACGCCGAGACGGGGGCACGCTACGAGTATCTGAACCTGGTGAACGGCGAGATGGCGCAAGGGTTAACACCCGAGGAGATTCGCTGTCTGTGCGAACAGCTGGGCATTGAGCAGAAGGTGTTCTAGCCGAAACTTCCCGCCGCGGCTGACGTCACTATATGTGGTGTAGTCAACCCATCAGGGGCAGGCATTTCGTGCGCTTCTGCCTAAATCTAACACGCATCTCGCCGAAAGGGGTTACTGTGGCATGTGGGTCTGGAATCGCTTTGCCGTCGCGCTGGTACTGCTTTTCGGGCTGACGGGCACACTTCTGGCGCAAGAGAACGGCCAGCCTGGCGGAAACGGTCCCTCCCCTCCCGTGCAGAACAACGGACAACAGCTTCCCTCTCTGCAGATTACCGCCGGGGCGGAAGGGGTATCGGTGTTCGCTGCGGGAGTGGACGCCCAGGAACTGCTCACCCGCCTTGCCAGAGAGACGGGCATCCGCCTGATTGTGGACGACACTGTTCGCCGGACGGTCACCATCAATCTGGTCAACATGCCCGTGACGCGCATCCTGGAGGTCATCGCCGCGGCATACGGGCTGTCCTATCGTGAGGTCAACGGCATCTTCATGATTAGCGAGGGCATTCCACGCAGTCCCTCCTCGTATCTTTTGAGCGACATCGACACCATCACCACGCAGTACGTGCTGGCTCCCAACGCCAAATCCCTTCTGCCGGTGTTCCTGCAGGACCATGTAAAGACCAACGCCGAGCAGAACGCGGTGATTCTGTCCGCACCGCCGGAGGTGCTGAAAAAGTTCCGCGAAGACATCAAGCAGTTCGATATCCCCGCGGCACAGATTATGGTAGATGTGCTGATGGTGGAGTTTACCGATTCGGCTGCGCGCGAGTTCCGAGCGCGATGGGGCTGGAGCAACGACCGACGAAGCCTGACGGTGGACTCGCCGCTGGGGCAGATAACCTTCCAGTCGGTCATGACCCTGCCGACGGAGTTCTTCACCAGCCTGCGTGCGCTGGTCACCCAGGGCAAGGCACGTGTGCACGCCAACCCGCGCATCGCCACCGTCAGCGGTCAGCGGGCGAGCATCTTCATCGGCAAACAGCGCTATCTCAGCACGCCGGTCAGCATCGGCGGGGGTGGTGACTTCTTCCGCCAGACCAACTTTATCGATGCTGGTGTGCGCCTGAACATCACGCCGTGGACAGGCGGCGAGGGCGAGATTATTGTGGACGTGGAGCCGGAAATCAGCGTGCTGAGTGCCCCCGACCCCAAAACGGGCTTGCCCGACAAAAGCACCCGCCGCGCCGAGACCACCGTGCGCGTGCGCGATGGCGATACCATCATCATCGGCGGGCTGGTTCAGCGCGAGCTGATGTCCACGAAGACGAAGATACCCATTCTGGGAGATATTCCGCTCATCGGGCAGTTTTTCCGCTCGGAGGACACCAAAGAGGTCATGACCGAGATGGCGATCTTCATCACGCCCCGCATCCTCTCGCAGACCGGACACCTGCCCGCCGAGCAGGAGGAGGCTCTGAAGAAACACTTCCTGCAAGACGAAAGCCATGAAACGCGTTAGCCTCTTCGCCATCGCTATAGTGCTGACCGCGCTGTGCACCTTACCGTCCACCGCCCAGCGTCGCATACCCTTCTGCAACATCGTGGCGGTGGAGAGCCAGCGTATCGGCAACGCGGTGCAGGTGACCATCCGCGCGGATGGCTTGATGCGCCTGCAATTTGACCCCGAGCGGTTCGTGGACACGGCGCGGGCAGAACGGCGGGACGGAGGCGACCCGCGCAAGCCGATTCTGGAAATCCCTTTCCGGGTGACCAACGCCCGCTCGCAGGTCAGCAGTTTCGTGGACGTGGGCATCTATCCGGTCAGCCACGTGGAGGTGTCTCTGCCCTCCGATACCCCCGATGGGCTGGGCGTGGATATGCGGATAGTGCTGTTTGCTCCGGGCGTTCTGCGCTCGGGCAGAGTGGGCGGGGAAGAGGTGGATTTCGGGTCACTGCCGTATGACGGTCCCACCTTCAGCATTCGACAAACCCAGGACCAGCGTTCGCTGATTATCCTGGTCACCAGCGACCGACGCACCATGCCGCCCGTCCAGCGACGCAAGCCGGGCGAGGTGGCAACTTCCGAACTGCAGATAGAGACGGACGGCGACACGGTGAGCCTGTTTGCCCTCAACGCCGACCTGCGCGAACTGCTCCGCGAATTCGCCCGCCGGACAGGGCAGGTGGTGCTGGTAGACCCCGACCTGGAACGGGTGGTCAGCCTTTGCCTGCAGGAGATCTCTCCCGAAGAAGCCCTGCACGTCATCGCCGTGGGATACGGGCTGGAGCTGGGGCGTACCGATGGCGCATGGGCAATTGGCGAGGGGGCTGTGGGCAGTATGAGCACCTATCTGCAGAGCACGCTGGAAAAAATCCCCCTTTACTATATCAGCGCAGCGTCCGCCCGCAACAGCCTGCCCGAGTTCCTGCTGAGATACCTGCGCGTGAACGCCGGCGAGAACTCCCTGACCGTGGTGGGACCGCCTGCGCTGGTGCAGAAGGTGCGGGAGGATATCCGCCGGATTGACCGCCCGGTGCCGCATGTGCAGATAGACGCGCTGGTTGTGGAGATCAGCGATACCGCCGAAAGCGAGAACGTTCTGCGTTTTGCCATCGCCGACGCACACAACCAGGCGACGGTGAACGTGGGCACAGGCGATCTCACCTATCGGATAACCGGCGTCCCACGCACCGATATCGAAACCCGCCTGCGTGCCCTGCAGGCTCAGGGCAAGGTACGTATCCGCGCAAAGCCCACCGCGATCGCACTTAACGGGCAGAAGGCACGCATCTTCAGCGGGCAACAGCGATATATCAAGGCGGACTACTTTGAGGAGTGGTCGCAAGCCTTTATCACGCGCGTTATCCCGGTGGATGTGGGCGCGAGCCTGGAGATGAGCTGCTGGGTGGGGGCGGAAGGAGTGATTCTGGCAACCGTTGTGCCGCAGGTGACCGCCGTGGCGGAGCTGGACGTCACCACCGGACTGCCGACAACTTCCACGCGCAGGGCGGAGACCACCCTTCTCCTTCGCGACGGCGAAACCCTGTTGATTGGTGGTTTGAAACTGCAACAGCAGGACACCCTGACGCGCAAAGTACCCATTCTGGGCGACCTTCCCTTGATTGGGGGGCTCTTCCGGGTGCGCACCCAACGCCATACCACTACGGAACTGGCAATCTTCGTGACACCGCGTATCATCACTTCAACACACAGGGAGGTCAGCAGTATCCAATGAGACGCACCTTTGTTGCAACCATACTGGGGCTGTTCCTAGCTGTGCCCGCACTGGCGCAGACCTCTGCATACTGCAATATCACCGAGATCCGTGCCGACCAGCTGAGCAACGGCGTTCAAATAACGGTTCGCGCCGACGGTGTGCTGGAGTGGCAGCCGGAAGGCGGTAACTGGGGGATGCTGTACGGCAGGCGCAACCGTATCGCCCTGCTCTTTACGAACGCCAAATCGCAAATCGGCAAGAACTTCATTGACGTGAGCAAGTTCCCCGTGAGCTACATCCAGCTATCGGTTCCCCAGAACGCGGTAGAGGGTATCGGGGTATCGATGGTAGTTGCGCTGTTTGAACCCTCGCGGGTGAACGTGGAACGCAGTAACGACCAGCAGAGCGTGATTATCACCGTTAGCAGTGAACGCACGCTGGTAGGCAGACAGACCACGAACAACCAGGCTGTGCGTACCGAAGCCGCCGCCCAACTGCATATAGAGTACGAGAACGGTCTGCTGTCGGTGCACAGCGTGAAGACGCGCCTGTACCAGCTGATGGCGGAAATCGCCCGGCGGACGGGAGTGAACATCGCTGTGGACGACTCGGTGCGCAACCGCGAGGTCTCCATGTCGGTGGATAACCTGCCTGTGGATGAGATGATACGCGGCATCGCCAGCGCGTATGGACTGGCGCTGTCGGAGGTAAACGGGGTGTACATGGTCAGCGATGGCGTACCGACCGACCTGGCGCCTTACCGCCTGTCGGG
Organism: Chthonomonadia bacterium; assembly: GCA_013314755.1. Lineage (GTDB taxonomy): Bacteria > Armatimonadota > HRBIN16 > HRBIN16 > HRBIN16 > HRBIN16. The sequence goes on along the minus strand of JABUFA010000007.1, from coordinate 56,152 downwards.
AACCGAATCGTTCCGCATGAAGTACATCAAGGCACAGGTGGCATCGGGACTGTTGCCCACCTTCCTTTACAGCTACTTGCACGTGAACGAGGCGCAGAACGCCGTGGTGGTGACCGCTCCCACGCAGATGCTGGAAAAGATTCGCGCCGACTTCCAGAAGATTGACCTGCCGCCGCCCCAGATTATGATAGAAGCGCTGGCGGTGGAGATTTCTTCTACCGAGGACATCTCTGCCTCCTTAGGGCTTTCGTTTACCGATAGCTGGATTACCACCGCCTCCGATTCGGGCACGGGCGACTTTCTGTATCGCACGGTCGGTACACTGCCCGAGGAGTTCAAGGCGAGGCTGGATGCGCTGGAGGCACAGGGCAGGGCGCGCGTTCGGGCAAACCCGCGAATGGCAGCGGTCAATGGTCAGAACGCCGACATCTTTATCGGGCAGACCAAGTTCATCAAGGTGGAGGTTACCTCTTACGGAGGCAAGCAGGAGCGCATTCAGGGCGTGGATGTGGGTGTGAAGCTTTCGGTGCGCCCATGGACGGGCGGCAATGGCGAAATCACGCTCACCATCGAGCCAGAGGTGAGCAACATCAGCGAACTGGACCGCGAGACGGGCATGCCTGTGCTTTCTACGCGGCGGGCGCAAACCACCGTGCGCGTGAAGGACGGCGAAACCATCGTCATCGGCGGATTAACCCAGCGTCAGGAGTACAAAACGAACACGAAAATACCCATTCTGGGCGACCTGCCGATAGTGGGACCGCTGTTCCAGGGCACGAAGACCAGCCGCATCAACTCGGAACTGCTCATCTTCGTGACGCCGCACATCCTTACCGACCAGGGTCGGCTGAAGGACTCTCAGCAGGAACAGAACATCCGCCAGAGGATGCTGGAACCGCAAAAACCTTAAGGCAGGTGCGTCCTGGCGACAACCATGATGCAGGGTCCGCCGTGCACCACGGTCGCGCCTGCCTGCTCTGCTTTCTGGATGGCTTCGGGGTGTTCGGAACCGGGCTGCATCCAGATAAGCCGAACGCCTGCCTGCAAAGCCTGCTCTACCACGCTTCGGGTGACCTCTGGCGGCACCACTGTGACGATAGCCTGTGGCACTTCGGGCAGGGACTGCAGGTCGGGATACAGCGGGTCGCCGTCCACTTCGCTCGCACGGGGGTTAACGCCGTACACTTTCAGCCCCTTCTCTTTCAGCGTGCGGTACACCTTGTAGCCGTATTTCTCAGGGTCGCGCGACACACCAAACACCGCTATCGGACGTGCGCTCAGGAACGAACGGATGGTCTGCTCAGGAATCATTGCTTCCTCCTGCACGCTATAATGGTTGTTAACCTCTGTGATGATACCTCAAGAAACGGCTTCCCGTACGATTTGTTGCGACGTAAAGGTCGCATTGTTGTTGCCTCTTATGCTCTGTTTGTGTTATGCTGAAAAAGTGCACCGCCGGTTGGGCAGCGAAGCGGTCTCTGTTAATGGGTCTTTGTGCCCTTAAGTCTATCCGGCTCTCGCTGCCGGGCAGGGACTGGCTCTGCTTCATGGTGACAAACGGAGGGCAACTGATAAGAGGCATCGTGCTGGGACAAGCGCGAGTCTTGTCACCACAGAGCATCCCAACAGAATAAACCAACAGGAGTGAGAAGATGTCTGTAACAGCCAAACGAACGGTTTACTATACCTTCGGCAACCATAAACACTGGGTGGATATGGTATGGAACTGGGGGGAGTTTGTGCTCCCTGCCAGCGTGCGCGACATGCTGTTGCTGATGGAGCAGACAGGCGCGAAGGGGAACGTGAACTTCGACGTGGTGGGCTATGAACAACTCGCCATTACTGACCCCGAGGCGTTTGAGGCACTGAAACGGGCAATCCACGAGGGACGGGCGGAAATCGCCGGGGCATCGTACGGTCAGCCTTACGGACTGTTCTGCGGCGGCGAGGCGAACGTGCGCCAGCTGGTGATGGGCGTGCTGGTATGCGAAAAGCTGTTCGGCGTGCGCCCCGTGACCTGGTGGGAAGAGGAATTTGATTTCTTCCCGCAACTGCCTCAGATACTGCGGGGATGCGGCTTTGAGTACGGCTGTCTCTTCTTTCAGTGGACATGGCACACGCCGCACATTCCCATTGAAAAGGTCTCGCGGGCGCGCTGGCGCGGACTGGACGGCTCCGAGATACTGGTTGCCCCCAAAACCGACCTGTGCCTGCACCAGTGGCCCGAGGACTTCGAGCAGGGCTTGCGCCATGAAGCGGTAGAGCAGATGGATGACCCGCTGATTATCCAGTGGCTGGAGCTCCTGCCCACGCCCGACTGGATGTGTCGCGCCGAGCTGATAGCTCCCCGAATGAAAGAGATTGCCAGCCAGCCCGAGTTTGACATCCGCTGGGTGACGCTGAGCGAGTTCCTCGCGCAGGCAAAGGGCGACGAACCGGTGCTGGAGTACACGCTGGACGACGTGTTCCACGGCATGTCGGTCGGCAAGAACGGTGACCTGGTGCGCTACCTCAGCAAGCAGGCGGAGAATCAACTGCTGAGCGCGGAGAGTTTCGCGCTGGTATCGGGAATGCTGGGCAGACCGTATGCGCAGTGGGATGTGTACCCTGAATGGGAGCTCCGGCAGGCGTGGCGCGACCTGTTGCTGGCTCAGCATCACGACGTGGACGAGTGCGAGGGGCTTTGCGGGGATACCGGCAAGCTTTACTACCGCAACAGCATTGAACTCTCGCGCATAGTGTTAGAGCGAAACCTGAGACACATCGCCAGGCGCATCGGTGGTGAGGCAGATATCGTGGTGTTCAATCCGCTGGGCTGGGCGCAGACAGGTGTTGTCACCGCGACGATACCGGCTGACCGCGTGAAACCGGCTCTTCTGGACGCCGAGGGACATGCCCTGCCTGTGCAGGTGCTCGCGCAGAACGGCGAGGAGGCGACGGTCTGCTTCCCCGTGCACGACGTGCCGTCGGTGGGCTATCGCGCCTGCCGCTTTGGGGAAGCGGACGCCAGCAACGCACCACAGGTGACCGTCATCGAACATGCCGACTCGATAGAGCTGGTCAACCCGCAGGTAAAGGTTTGCGTTGACAAACGCCACGGCACGATTACCAGCCTGCAATCGGTGGTGGATGGCACGGAGTTCGTGCGCGAGGATGTGCAGTTGAACGCCATGCACATTCCCTTTGGCGACAGGCTATATCGCTCGCAGGATGGCGTGCGTTCGGTGAGGATAGAGCATTTCGGTCCTGTGCTGGCGAGCGTGCTGGTGGAAGGCAGTCTGGGCGAGGTGGTGCGGTTCCGCTCGCGGATTGCCCTTAACGCTGTGGGCGCACAGGTAGAGGTTAGCACGCACTTGAAGTTCCTCCAGCGCCCTGAGCCATCTATGATGCGTTCACTGCAGACCGACATCGCCGCTCGGCTGGAGCATACGGAAATCTGGCACGACCATCCCTTTGCGGTGACGCCTGTGCGTGCGGAAGGGGTCTATCGCAAGAAGTATCCCACCGGCGACTGGATGACCTCGCCACAGTTCTTCGAGGAGGTGGTCAATCCGTTCACCGGGCTGAACTTCATCTTCCTGACCGACGGCGTGCGAGGGCTTCAGTATCTGCACGCAGGCAATCAGGGCTTCCTGCGCGATGGGGATGTCGTTCGCAATATCCTGTTCATGTACGATGCGTGGGACGAGGAGAATTGGGTGCGCGAGGTGGAACTGCGCTATGCCTATCGCGTGTGGGAACAGGTCCCTGCCAGAAGCGTACTCCTGCGCGAGGCGATTGCTTTCAATCGTCCTCTGATGGCGGTGTACCGCGACAGGGTAGACCAGGCGCAGATGCCCGCGACCATGAGCTTCTTGCAGGTGGAGGGAGACGTGCTCCTTTCCGCTTTCTACCGCGAGGGCGAATGGTGTGTGCTTCGGGTGTACGAAGTGAACGGCAAGCCCGCCACTGCCCGGTTCGGCTTCTACGGTGGGGTGGAGAAGGCAGAGCGTACCGATATGCTGTTGTGCAACCCTGAACCGCTGACGATAGAGGGCAACAGCGTGCAGGTAAGCCTGAAGCCCTATGAGATTATCACCCTGCGCCTCCTGCTGGAGAAGGCACGCAAGCAGTATCGTCCGTTAGACGAGTATCGCAGTGTGTGGGTAGAGACCACCACAAAGGCACATCGGGGATAAAAACGCTTGCAAAGAGCGTGCAGAGTAGGGTAAAATAAGGCACGCACACGGTTCCAAAGGCGCCCGTGTCGTTCGTGCGGAGCAAACGCACCTGCGACAACGGGCATTATTTGTCTTACAGACGCCAAACGATTGCAATAATTGCACGACAGGGAGTTGGTGAAGGGGTATGCATTATCACGGCTTGCCGCAACCAGATGGATTATACCATCCGGCATATGAACATGACGCCTGTGGTGTGGGCTTTGTGGTCAACATCAAGGGCAAAAAGTCGCACGCCATTGTGGAGCAGGGTATCCAGATTCTGGAGAACCTGGTGCACCGGGGCGCGGCTGGTAGTGACCCCGAAACGGGCGACGGCGCAGGCATCCTGATTCAGATACCGCATCAGTTCTTCCTGCGTCAGCGCGATGGAAACCTGCCCGAGGAGGGCTACTATGGGGTGGGCATGGTGTTTCTACCCCGCGACGAGCGTGACCGCGCCCTGTGCGAGGCGGCGATAGAGGTCACCACGAAAGAGGAAGGACAGGTCTTCCTGGGCTGGCGCGAGGTGCCGGTGGATAACAGCAAGATTGGCACCGCGTCGCGTGCGGTGGAACCGGTGATTAAGCAATTCTTCATCGGGCGGGCGAAGGACCTGCCCGACCAGGAGGCGTTTGAGCGCAAGCTTTTTGTGATACGCAAGGTGATAGAGAACCGTGTGGCGCGTCTGCACCTGAAACAGCCGGAGTACTTCTATATCTGCAGTCTGTCGTCCCGAACGATTGTTTACAAAGGGCTGTTGCTGGCACATCAGATCAGCGGCTTCTATCTGGACCTCGCCGAGCCGGATGTGGTGACCTCGCTGGCGCTGGTGCACCAGCGGTTCAGCACCAACACCTTCCCCACGTGGCCGCTGGCGCACCCCTATCGCATGATTGCGCACAACGGCGAGATTAACACCCTGCGCGGCAACCGCAACTGGATGCGTGCACGCGAGGCGCAGCTGCGTTCGCCCCTGTTCGGTGACGACGTGAAGAAACTGACCCCGCTGGTTACCGAGACGGGCAGTGACTCCGCCACGCTGGACAACGCGCTGGAGCTGCTGGTGCGCGGCGGGCGAAGCCTTGCCCACGCCATGCTGATGCTCATCCCCGAAGCCTGGGGCAACCATCAATTCATGGACGAGGACCGCAAGGCGTTCTACGAGTACCACGCCTGCATCATGGAGCCGTGGGACGGTCCGGCGGCGGTGGCGTTCACCGATGGACGCCAGATCGGTGCCATGCTCGACCGCAACGGACTGCGCCCCGCCCGCTATCTGGTCACCAAAGACGACCATGTCATCATGGCGTCCGAAACGGGCGTGCTGGATATTCCGGACAAGAACATCCGCTCGAAATGGCGACTGCAGCCGGGCAAGATTTTCCTGGTGGACACCGAAGAGGGGCGAATCATTGACGACGAGGAGATTAAAGACCGTCTGGTGCACCAGAAGCCCTATCGGCAGTGGCTCATGCAGAACCGCATCGAGCTGAGCAAACTGCCCGACCCGCCGCACGTGCACCTGCCCGACCACGAGACCATTCTGGAGCGCCAGAAAGTGTTCGGCTACACGCTGGAAGACCTGAACATGATTCTGGCTCCAATGGCTATCGACGGCGAGGAACCCGTCGGCTCGATGGGCAACGATACGCCTATCGCGGTGCTGTCGCAGCGACCGCAACTGCTTTATAACTACTTCAAGCAGCTGTTCGCGCAGGTGACCAATCCGCCCATTGACCATATCCGCGAAGAGATTGTGATGTCGCTGGCGGACTACATCGGCAAGGACGGCAGCCTGCTGGAGGAGACGCCGGAGCACTGCCGGCAGCTGCGCATTGAAACGCCTATCCTGACCAACGTGGAGCTGGAGAAGCTGCGCCATATCCAGACGGGCAGCTTCAGCGCACGCACGCTGTCCATGCTGTTTGACCCCGATGCCGGCGCGGCGGGCATGGAGGTGGCACTCACCCGCCTGTGCAAAGAGGCGAGCCGCGCTGTTGCCGACGGGGTGAGCATCATCATCCTTTCGGACAGAGGGGTAGACCGTCACCACGTGCCCATTCCCGCCCTGCTGGCGACTTCGGCGGTGCATCACCACCTGATTCGCGAGGGCACACGCACCGCCGTGGGGCTGGTGGTGGAATCGGGCGAGCCGCGCGAGGTGCACCACTTCGCCCTGCTTATCGGCTACGGCGCCAGCGCGGTGAACCCCTATCTGGTGTTCGAAACGCTGGCGGACATGAAGCGCGAAGGGCTTCTGCCAGAAGACCTGAGCTACGAGCAGGCGTGCAAGAACTTCATCAAGTCCATCAACAAGGGCTTGCTGAAGACGATGTCCAAGATGGGCATCTCTACCCTGCAGAGCTATCGCGGTGCGCAGATTTTCGAGGCGATAGGCTTGCACCAGGAGGTTATCGACAAATACTTCACGCACACCGCCTCGCGCATCAGCGGCGTGAAGCTGGACGTCATCGCCGAGGAGACCTTAGCGCGGCACCGCTTTGCCTATCCGCCGGCGCCTGTGCCCGAGAATCTGGACCTGGACCCGGGCGGCTGGTACAAGTGGCGGCGCGGCGGCGAGTTCCACCAGATGAACCCCGACGTCATCGCCAAGCTTCAGCACGCGGTGCGCACGGGCAACTACCAGATATACAAGGAATACGCCGAGCTGGTGAACAAGCAGAACGAGCAGCTGGCGACCCTGCGCGGGCTGTTCCGCTTCAAGAAAGGCAACCCCATCCCCATTGAGGAGGTAGAGCCGGTCAGCGAAATCGTGAAACGGTTTGCCACGGGGGCGATGTCGCTCGGCTCCATCAGCAAGGAGGCGCACGAGACGCTGGCGATTGCCATGAACCGCTTGGGCGGCAAGAGCAACACGGGCGAGGGCGGCGAAGACCCTGAACGATATATCCCTCTGCCCAACGGCGACAGCAAGCGCAGCGCCATCAAGCAGGTGGCTTCGGGGCGGTTTGGCGTAACCACGCACTATCTGGTGAACGCCGACGAACTGCAGATTAAGATGGCGCAGGGCGCGAAGCCGGGCGAGGGCGGGCAACTGCCCGGACACAAGGTGAGCAAATACATCGCCAAGGTGCGCCACTCCACGCCGGGCGTGACGCTCATCTCGCCGCCGCCACACCACGACATCTACTCTATTGAAGACCTGGCGCAGCTGATCTTTGACCTGAAGAACGTCAACCCGTACGCGCGCATCTCGGTGAAGCTGGTGGCGGAGGTAGGCGTGGGCACGGTGGCGGCTGGCGTCGCCAAAGCACATGCCGACCATATCCTTATCAGCGGTTTCGAGGGAGGCACGGGAGCATCCCCGCTGTCGTCCATCAAGCACGCGGGCATCCCGTGGGAGCTGGGCATTGCGGAGACACAGCAGGTGCTGGTGAAGAACAACCTGCGCGGGCGCGTGGTGCTCCAGACGGACGGACAGCTGAAGACGGGGCGCGATGTGGTGATAGCTGCCCTGCTGGGCGCAGAGGAGTTCGGCTTCTCCAGCGCGGCGCTGGTGGCGCTGGGCTGTGTCATGATGCGCGTCTGTCACCTGAACACCTGTCCGGTGGGCATCGCCACGCAGGACCCGGTGCTTCGCGAACGCTTTGCCGGCAAGCCCGAGCATGTGGTGAACTTCTTCACCTTTGTCGCGCAGGAGGTGCGCGAGATTATGGCGGAACTGGGCTTCCGCAAGTTTGACGAGATGGTCGGTCGCGTGGACATGCTGGAGACGCGCGAGGCGATTGACCACTGGAAGGCGAAGGGTGTGGACGTCAGCGTGCTCCTGCAAAAGCCCGACGTTGACCCGAGTGTGCCCATTCGCTGTGTGGAGAAGCAGGACCATGGGCTGGAGAAACAGCTGGACATCCACCTGCTGGACTGGTGCAAACCGGCGCTGGAGCGCGGCGAGAAGGTGGAACTGCGACTGCCCATCCGCAACTGTCACCGCACCGTGGGCACGATGCTCAGCGGCGAGATTGCCCGTCGCTACGGCGAAGAGGGCTTGCCCGACGACACCATCCGCATCCACTTCAAGGGTTCAGCGGGACAGAGCTTCGGCGCGTTCCTGCACAACGGCGTCACATTAATCCTCGAGGGCGACGCCAACGACTACCTTGGCAAGGGCATCTCGGGTGGGCGCATCATCGCCTATCCGCCAAAGGAATGCGACTTCCCGGCGCACGAGAACATCATCGCGGGCAACACCCTGCTGTACGGCGCAACGGGCGGCGAGGTGTTCCTGAGCGGTGTGGTGGGCGAGCGGTTTGCCGTGCGCAACAGCGGCGCGCGAGCGGTCGTGGAAGGCGCAGGCGACCACTGCTGTGAGTACATGACCGGCGGCGTGGTGGTGGTGCTGGGCAAGACGGGGCGCAACTTCGCCGCGGGCATGAGCGGTGGTGTCGCCTTCGTGTGGGATATTGACGGGCTGTTTGAGAAGCGCGTCAACTACGGCGGCGGCTCCATCCTGCTCGAGCCAGTGGAAGACCCCGAAGACATCTCGCTGCTGCGCGACCTGGTGGAACGGCACTATCGCTACACTGGCAGTGTGCGGGCGAAAGAGGTACTGGACCACTGGAACGAGGTGCTTCCGCAGTTCGTGAAGGTGATTTCGGTGGAGTACAAGACCGTGCTTGCCGAGATGGCGAAGGAAAAGTCCGACGCGCAGGTCATGCTGGATTGAGGTGCAACCGATGGCAGACCCGAAAGGCTTCCTGAAATATACCCGTGAAGTAGCGCCCTACCGCCCGGTAGAGGAGCGCAAGCGCGACTGGCTGGAGGTACACACGCACATGCCACCCGAGCGCCTGCGCATTCAGGCGGCACGGTGCATGGATTGTGGCGTGCCTTTCTGCCACCTGGGCTGTCCGCTGGGCAACATCATCCCGGACTGGAACGACCTGGTGTACCGCAACAAGTGGCACGAGGCGCTGAGGCGCCTGCACGCAACCAACAACTTCCCGGAGTTCACCGGCAGGTTGTGCCCCGCCCCGTGTGAGACCGCCTGCGTGCTGGGCATCAATCAACCGGCGGTCACCATCAAGCAGATTGAAGAGCATATCATCGAACACGGCTTTGAGAAAGGCTGGGTGGAGCCTGAGCCTCCACCACTGCGCACTGGCAAGCATGTGGCGGTGGTGGGTTCGGGACCGGCGGGGCTGGCGGCGGCACAGCAGCTCAACCGTGCGGGGCACTGGGTTACCGTCTTCGAGCGTGCCGACCGCATCGGCGGGCTTCTGCGCTACGGTATTCCCGACTTCAAACTGGATAAAAAGATCCTGGACCGTCGCCTGCAGCTGATGGAAGCGGAAGGTATCCGCTTCGAGCCGTGTGTGAACGTGGGCGTTGACCTGAGCCCTGCGGAACTGCTGGCTGGCTTTGATGCCGTGCTGTTAACGGGCGGCTCCACCATTCCACGCGACCTGCCCGTACCCGGGCGAGAGCTGAAAGGCATCCACTTCGCGATGGAATATCTCACCCAGCAGAACCGGATCAACGCCGGCGACCATATTCCGCCTGAACAGCGCATCACCGCCGAGGGCAAGCGAGTGGTGATTATCGGTGGAGGAGACACGGGCGCGGACTGTCTGGGCACGGCGATTCGGCAGGGGGCAAAAGAGGTCTATCAGATAGAGCTTCTGCCAAAGCCACCGGCAGAGCGCGACGAGCTGACCCAGCCCTGGCCCACCTATCCGATGATCCTGCGCACCTCCAGCGCGCATGAGGAGGGCGGCATCCGCGACTGGAGCATCAACACCAAATGGTTCGAAGGCGACGAGCACGGCAACGTGAAACGCCTGCACGCAGTGCGCCTCGAGTGGTACACCGATTCCAGTGGACGCCGACAGTTCCGCGAGATACCGGGCAGTGAGTTCAGCATCGAGGTGGACCTGGTGCTGCTGGCAATGGGTTTCCTGCATCCCCAGCACGACGGCTTGCTGGACGCGCTGGGCGTGGAGTATGACGCGCGGGGCAATGTGAAGACGGTAGACTACGCGACCAGCGTGCCGGGTGTGTTTGCGGCGGGTGATATGCGCCGGGGGCAGTCGCTGATTGTGTGGGCGATCGCCGAGGGGCGCGAAGCCGCGCACTACGTGGATAAATACCTGATGGGGCGCAGTTACCTGCCGCTGACGGGCGCGAAACTAATTTAAACCGCCTGAGCACAGCGCGGGGTCTCAAGAGATGCTTCACTGTCGTTCAGCACGACAGAGAAGGGGTGTTTGCACTACTACTCTAAAGCCAGTTCGGTTTGACCACCCCTTTGATGTATCCATCCTCCTGCGACAGCGCCATCTCAAACGCCCTGCCGATGTCTTTGAAGGCAAAGCGATGGGTTACCATTCTGTCCATGGGAAAGACGCCTTTTTGCGCTGCCCACAGACCGCGGCGGATGTCTTCTGTCGGGTTCAGGGAGTAGTCGGGATGAGGATTGTGCACCACCGCGCCGTTCGCCCAGTGGCTGAGGTTATAGGTCGCAGGCACATTGTGCCAGCCAACCAGCACCAGCTTGGGGCGAGGTCTGCGCAGCACCCGGCTCGCTATCTCCAGCGGCTCGGGCTTGCCGGTGGCTTCAATGGCAACGTCCACTCCGCGCCCTTCGGTGATGCGTAAGGTCTCGGCGACCACGTCCACCTCCTTTGGGTTCAAAGTAACTGTTGCGCCCAGCGACTTTGCTACCTGCAGGCGATAGGGGTTGGTGTCCACCGCGATAATTTCTGCCGCACCGTTGCCAACCAGACCGCACATGGTCAACAGCCCCATGAACCCACAGCCGACAAGCAGAACGGTATCCCCGAACTCTATCGCGCTGGCTCGGGCACAGCGCGCTGCACACTGTAGCGGCTCACCCAGCGCATGGTCCAGGTCCAGACCATCGGGCACACGGGCGATTTCAGAGGGGTCCGCTGCCACGTGCGTGGCAAAGCCGGGCCAGGGCAGACACGTTACCCTGTCGCCCACCTGCCAGCCTTTGACCTCGCTACCTACCTCCTCAATGACGCCGCTGTGTTCGTGTCCCAGCTTCGTGGGAAAGCGCATGCCCTCCCATTTGCCCAGATAGAACACCATCTCGCTGTGGCAGACACCACATGCTTCTACCCGAACCCATACCTGGTCGGGACGAACCTCTACTTCCTCTTCCTGCAGCTCAAATCGCCGCGGCTCCACCAGCATTGCTACCACTCGTTTGCGCTTCACTGACAGCCTCCTTATCGCAGTCTGAACAACAGTGTTTTTGCTTTCTCAGCCCGCACCTTTACCTCCTGCACGTGTTTCGCCAGGGGCTCGCCGCGGATGGCGTCGTACACGGTAGCGCGTGCGGGCAGACGAATCTGGGAATACTTCTCTGCGCCATGTATCGCCAGCAGGCTGTTCCCCGCTATCACCACATCGCCAGGGCGGGTGTAGATGTGCACTCCTGCCTGTTCCGCAAGCGATTTCAGGAAGCTGGCGCTCGCGCCTAACGTGCCGACAAAGACCGACCAGCCCTGCCCTGCCTTCTTCATCGCTACTGCCACCTCTCCGGTCGCATCGAACGTGGCGAGGGAACGCGCCGCGGGGTCGTCCACCACAAAGGCGGGTTCAAGCGGCGCATCCACACCGAACCGCTCACGCTGAGCCTGCGTGGCATCCAGAGGCAGAACGGACACCCGCCCGGAAGGTATCCGCTCCCTCTCGGCGACACGGATGCCGACCAGCTCGGAGATGTTCTCGGCGGAAATGGAACTGCCCCGGATGTAGCCGGGCGCGTAAAACCAGACCACCATCTTGCCCCGATGCATCAAGCCCTGCAGGGCGCGTCGCTGGGCATCCATCGGAGCGAAAGCGTTCAGTACCAGAAACAGGCGGGCGTGTTCCACCTTTCCCGCGCAAACATCGCTGAGCAGGTAAAGCCCCACCGGCGCACCAATCCGATACAGTGCCTGACGCATCTGCGAGAGCAGAGGAAGCGTTACCGCGTTGCCGTAAGAGAGGTAACACAGGCTGGCTTCATCCACCACCACCGCGATTTCGGGGCGGTACGGTCTCATGCTGGGCAGGAGGTCGGCATACAGCCTGCTCAGCCCGGCGAGGTTGTCCCATATCTCTTTGCTGTCCAGCCAGCCCGCGCCCATGAGGTCCATCCACCAGCACGCTGCCCCCCGCGAGGCGATATGGGCGAAGTTGCGTTGATGCACCGCCACCGTCTCCGCCAGCGTCTCGGCTCTGCCGTAGTTGTCTTCGGGTTTGGAAAGGTAGGTGCGCGTGTCGTCTTCGTTCAGCCAGAGCTTACCGTGCAGATGCACCGAGTCCACCGGCGCCATAAACCCACCGGTTCCGCCTGCCTGGCGGTCAAGGTAAGAGATGGGCGAGCAAAGGATGTCCACATGGGGACACTTCAGCAAACGCTCTAACGCCAGATGCCCCGACACCGCCGCGCCGCCGGGCAAGCCTGCCAGTTCGAACAGATAGCCGTAGAAATACACCACCAGTTTGCGACCCTGCGTCTCCTCCTTGATGATCCGGGCGAACTCTTCCATCGCCTCTACCATCACCTCTTGCTGGAACCGCCAGAACTGAATCAGCCGGCGTTGCGCGAAAGGATGCAGGAACGCCCCTCTGCCCTTTGCCGTGCGCTCGTAAGCGGCAGGTAGCGGCACACTCCCGTCGCGCAGGTAGGTTTGGAAGGCAGACCGCATGGGCATCTCGAAACTGGGAAGGAGACCCTCCCACACGCGGTCGTAAAACCATTCGCCCGTGTTTTGTGCGCAGGGATGATAGCCAAAGATATGTTCACCGTAGCGCGACTCCAGATGGCGCACCAGCAGACGCAGTGCCTCGCTTGCCTCGTCGCGCCATTTGCGGGACGCCATGCTGACCAACCCACGCTGACCGTTGTCGTACATCATCATCTCTTCGGGGTTGCGCTGCACCCACCAGTCAGGAAGGTTGTTCAAGCCGAACCGAGGCAGTAGCAGAGCATTAGGATTCTCGCGCAGGATGGCTTCTATCTGTGCCTCGTAGGGCTGATAGTTCGGCTTCTCGCCGGGCGGCGTCAGCGGGAAATAGTGCTCCACGAAGGACACAAGATTCACCCCCGCCTGCGCGGCGCGACGGATGGTGCTCAAGCCCGCCTCCCGATTTTCGCCCACCAGGTTGACGAACACCATTAGCGGCGCCACGGGCTTGCCATTTATCAACAGGGCGGGCACTCCCCGGCGAACTGCCACCCGTGCGGTGAGGGGCATCGTTTCGGTTCCTCCGTTTTTCCAGACGGCGTACAGGCTGATATTTCGTGCTTCCGTCTGTGCACTCCTTGCGGGTTGCCTCGCCCCAGAAAAATATGCTATGGTGAAAGAAACAGACAGGAGGCGAGCAGAGATGAAACGAGTGGTTCGTGTGACGATGCTACCTGTGGCGGGGATTCTGCTCCTGATAGGCGCACTGTGGGCGCAGTCGCGGACGCAAATACCTGCGGTCGTGCGTACCCAGCGCATCGAGCTGATGGACAGGGAAGGCAGAATCCGCGCCGAGCTGAAAACATCGGGAGAAGATACTCTCCTTGCGCTGTACGACGGGCAGGGGCGGCTGCGCACGCTGGTCGGCACCGAGAGCGTCGTGTTCTACGGCGCGGACGGAAAAATCAAAGGCAGAATAGACGCCAGTATGTTGCAGGAAGGGAAATAGTACCCATGCCGGCATCCGCACCGTGGTTACGCATCTCCGCCGACGAGTATCTGGACCGGATGAAGGCGGGATGGATTGGACAGATGGTGGGCGTGGGATGGGGCGCGCCCACCGAGTTTCGTTACACCGGCGCCATCATCCCCGAAGCGGAAGTACCTGCCTGGCGCCCGGAGATGGTCAGTCAGTTCTGGCAGGACGACCTGTACGTGGAGATGACCTTCCTGCGCACGTTGGAACAACACGGGTTGAAGGTGAACATCCGCCAGGCAGGGATTGACTTCGCCAACAGCCGCTACCCGCTCTGGCACGCCAACCGTCAGGGACGGGAAAATCTGCGAAACGGCATCGCCCCACCCGACTCCGGGCATCCGCAGTTCAACCCACATGCCGACGATATCGACTACCAGATAGAGGCGGATTTCTCCGGACTGATTGCGCCCGGAATACCGCAGGCTGCTGTAGACCTTGGGGAGGTCTTCGGCAGACTGATGAACTACGGGGACGGCGTGTACGGCGGGCAATTTGTGGGAGGGATGTACGCCACCGCCTTTTTCGAGAGCGACCCCGTGAAGATTGTGGAGGCGGGACTGCGATGCATCCCGTCCCGGAGCCAGTACGCCGAGGCTATTCGCGATGTGCTTCGCTGGTATCGCCAGTATCCGAATGAGTGGCAGAGAACCTGGGAGCTGGTAGAGCGCAAGTACAACCGTACGCCCGAATATCGCCGCTTCTCGTGCACGAAAGGCGAGTTCAACATCGACGCCAAGCTGAACGGTGCATATATCGTGATGGGCTTGCTATATGGAGGGGGCGATATCGAACGCACCATTACGGTCGCGATGCGCTGTGGGCAGGATTCGGACTGCAACCCTTCAAACGCCGGGGGCATTCTGTTCACCACCATCGGCTATGCGCGCCTGCCGGAACGGTTCAAATTGCATCTGGACCCCAAAGCCACTTTCGCCTTCAGCGAATACACCTTTGACCGGCTGGTGGATGTTTGTCTTCGTTTGGCAAGGCAGGCAGTTATCCGTTATGGCGGCAGGATACAGCGCGATGGCAGCGGCAAGGAGGTCTGGCTGATACCTGTACGCCCGCCGCGTCCATCGCGTCTGGTGCAATCGTGGTCACCCGAACGGATAGCAGGCGCACGTTTCAGCCTTGCGGAGATGGCGCGAATCCGCGAACTGCCCTGGGCGAAGGCGCTGGCGAAGAGCTTTGAAGAATGGTCATCGGGCTGGACATTGCTGGACTGCGGCGAAGACATGGAGCCCGGACTGCGCCAGGAATGGAACGGCAGGCGCAATGTGTTCGTTACCCATCCGCTGAACCAGCAAACCGCCTGTCGCATCGTTCGCACCCTGAACCTGCCTGCCGGCAGGAAAAGCCTGCTGAAGTTGACGGTAGGACATCATCCACAGGGCGACTGGACGCTGGTGGTGAAGGCAAACGGCGAGCAGATACTGCGCCAGGTGGTGGGCAGGGAGACGGCGCGGAACGGCTGGCTGGACGTGGCGATAGACCTGTCGCGATACGCGGGGCAAAGCGTCCGTGTGGAGCTGCTCAACGAACCGAGCGGCTGGTCGTGGGAAGCGGGCTACTGGGCACAGATTGCCATAGAGGAACGTTAAGGGGGAGCCTTGCGGCTCCCCCTCTGTTCATGTCAGCCGTGCCGAGACAACGAACCTACAGCCGGTTCTGCAGGCTGAAGCGGAAGTAATACAGCTTCACGGTGGTGCCTCCTGCACCTCCGGCACCGGGGCTGGCAGTGCGCTTCACGTTCGCGGCGTGTCCGTCGGCAAACGTGACATTCGCCGTCATGTTGTGGCGGAAGCGCAGGTTGCCCACTTTGCCGACCGCACTCCAGATCTGGATGGGGTTCGGCGCATCATCGTCGATGTTGGTGCCGTCGGGCAGTCTCCACAGCAGCACCGACTGCGGGTTCACCTGGCTGTCGCTCCAGTAGTTAGCCGGCGGAATCTGCCCCGTAGCAGGATCCTGCCACACTTCGGGCGTCCACCAGTTCCAGAAGGTGGAGGAGCAGTAGCCGCCCCACTCGGGAACCTGCCCGGTGTCCCCTTGCAGGATGGTCTCCGCAGGGCGTGGCATCGCTGCCTGCGACTTGTAGTTGAGCAAGTCGTTATAGGCATACGCCCACGCATGGCGATAGGTCGCGGAGGGGCAGGTGCGAATACCGCCCTCGTTCAGGTCCTTAAGATACGGATAGAGCAACTGCATGTACCAGACGGTGGTATCGCCCCCCTGACGGTAGTCGTATCCAGGCGGCATGACTTCGTCGTAGTCCTGAATGTACATCATGCACGCCAGACCAATTTGCTTGGTATTCGAAAGGCATTGCGTCTGACGGGCCTTCTCGCGTGCCTGCGAAAACACGGGGAACAGTATCGCCGCCAGAATCGCAATAATCGCAATGACGACGAGCAACTCGATGAGGGTGAAAGCCCTTTTCATCTGAGAGACCTCCTTCATCAAAGTGTTTGTCAATGTACATTTTGGACTCGGCAGGAACTGCGGAAGAACCGCGAACACGGCTGACATGAAACGATTAAGTAACTGTATCCTTAGTATACGAAAACTGGCCGCAAGAGTCAATATGATGAAGCGTTTAATCAAAAAAATTCATCAATAGGACAACGAACAGAGATGCTTCACTGATGCTCCGCACGACGTGATGGTTACCCTAAACGCAGTGAAGAATGCCTTCCCCCCATCCCTTTGTTCTGCCTGCTGAGCTCAGTGGAATATCTGCAGAGTGGGCACATCCCACGCCACGCCAATCAACGACCACAATGCCCCCATCGTGTAGTCTCCCAGAACCAGCCCTAAGAAGAACGGCAACGTGCGCCGATACATGCGCAATCCTCCATAGCGCAACACGAAGAACTTTACCAGCCATGCAATAAAGAACGGCAACCACAGCCACACCAGCCCCGGACCGATGCAATACCCCAGCGGATGAAACGGAAAACCCACAAAGCGCGTGCGCATGGCATACAGAAACAGCGTGAACAGGCTGGACACACCCACCACTCCCCAGCGATTGACCTCTGCCTTGAATCCTGAATTGATAGCGCTATCCAGCCATCCAAAGCTCTCCACGCCCGTCCACACGGCGAACCCGCGACATTTTGCCAGTGCGCCCTCGCGATACAGCACGTGCAGACATGCCCACTGCCCCGCCACCGTCGCCACCGCCAGCGACAGCAGTATCGGCAGCACCAGCCGGCGAAGTGGGATGCCATGCTCCTGCGCCAGCTTGAACCCCTCCATCTGGCTGGGCATGATGTGACTGCGGTTCAGGCGCCAGAACCAGTGGCTGAGTGCAGCGGCAGACATTGTGGCAGGAGTCATCAGGCTGGAATCGAAGAGCCGAAACAGGCGTATCGGCTCCAGGTCCCACACGGTGTGCTGTCCGCCTGCCTCCGCCCGCACTCGCGTGATGCACAGCGCCAGCAGAAAATAAGTGGCAACCATCATCAGCACCCACAGCAGGCTCATTCCCGCCAGCCACCAGAAGCCCGCAAACGCCACCAGCCCTACCAGCGCACCCCACAGCGCCACGCGATACGGCAGAGGCTCTCCCGTGTCCAGCGTGCGGTCGCCGCGCCACACAGCGGTAAATATCTCCTTCAAATAGCCCCTGCTGGAGTATAACAGCAATACCCCAAAGGTAACCCACGCGCCGATGCCCTGCTCGCTGACGTAGGGAAAATCGGGAATGTTGCCGTAGCCCAGCTGATAGCCGATAACCATCTGCGCCTTGATAAACAGATAGAAAAACCAGCACGAGAAGGAGACGTCCAGCGGCACCAGATACGCCAGCCCAATCGCGAAGGGATAGAACGTTCGCACGAACCAGCCCACCGCCGTCCAGGGAGGCTGGGTAAACTGGATGGGAACCGCCCGCGTTTGGAAATAGGGCAGGCTGGGAAACCATTCGTGCAAACCGTTCAACAGGTCAAGCCCCGCCGCCGCCACGAAGCCGATCCACAGAGCGCGGGAGCGTATCATCGAGCCGGGAGCGAACGGCTCGGTGAGGGCAAGTGGCAGGCGCACGATGGGGAACGAGAGACGGGTTTGGTCCATCCACGCGCGGCGGAACAGCACGTTCAGGCACAGCATCGTCCAGCCAGCAATTAGGATGAAAAGGCTCCAGAACGCCAGCGGCGCCAGCCACATCCGCAACACATCTAAACGATAGAGCGTGCTGTTGCCCTGAAAGTAGCCCTCCAGCAGCTCCTTGTCCCACACCAAGAGCCAGCGAGGCAGATGGGGAAAAAGCGTATCCTCCCAGCGGTTGGTGGGTGTGGCAAACCACCGCGCCCAGCCCATCAGCGAGATGAGGTTGATGATGAAATCGTGCGTGGCGATGGTGCAGGACATCACCAGCATCAGGTAAATCACCACCAGTTCCGCCGCGCTGAACGCCCAGCGTGGGGCAAAACGGTGCAAAAGAGCATTCAGAAGCACCAGCACAAACAGGTAAAACACTGGCGTCACAAACAGCGGGTTGAGGGTGAGGATAGCATACCAGCGCAGTTCGGCAACAATCACCCAGTATACATTCAGCGGGATAAGCAAAACGCCCAGTACAAGAGCGCGAAGCGAGATGGTTCCCGAGGGATGACCATCTTTGTGCCTGTTGGAAGAATCGGTAACTGTGCGCTCTGCAACCACCTGTTCGCTGTACCTGTATTTTGGACCGCGCGAGTAAACTTCCGCAGTCCACAGATTCGGTTTGAGAGAACTTTTCCCCTTCACCCCCCCTTTGCACATGCCCGCACTTTGTGCTAAGATATGACCGCTATGCGAATACTGGTGACGAATGACGACGGCATTTTAGCCGAAGGATTGCTGGTGCTCAAACGCGCTCTGGAGCCGCTGGGCGAGGTGTTTGTGGTTGCCCCCGAGCGCCCACGCAGTGGTTCCGGGCACTCTATCACCCTGCACAAGCCCCTGCGACTGCATACCGTTCGCCTGAACGATGGTTCGCTGGGCTATTCCACCAACGGCACGCCCTCCGACTGTGTGACACTCGGCACGACCGTGGTTATGAACGGGCGGTGCGACCTGGTCTTTTCAGGCATCAATCAGGGGGCGAACCTGGGATGGGACGTCACCTACTCGGGCACGGTCTCGGCGGCGATGGAAGGGGCTATCTTCAATATCCCCTCTGTGGCGATTTCGGTATGCTGTGGCGACGACGAGACGCCCGAGTACGATGCCGCCTTTCACTTTGCTCGCAAGCTGGCACAGATTCTGCGCGAACACCGACTACCTGCCCATACCCTGCTGAACGTGAACGTGCCCAACTGCACCTTTGCACAGGTGAACGGAGTGGCGGTCACCCGACAGGGCACGAGGCAGTATGTGGACCGCGTGGAAGCGCGTGTGGACCCCTGGGGGCGCAAATACTACTGGCTCACGGGAAGCCTCGCCAACGAGGAAGTGCCTCCCGACAGTGACGTCGCCGCCATCCGCGCGGGCAAGATTTCGGTAACGCCCATCCATCTGGACCTCACCGCCGAGGCACTGCTGGAGGAGCTGCGCACCTGGCCGCTGGAATAAAAGGTAAAATAAGACACTATGGTCGTTTAGAAGGGGGATACGCTGATGCGTTTTCGTCGTTGTAGTGCTTTGCTGGTTCTCGTCCTGCTGTTTGCAGGGCTGGTTGCTCAGGCAGGGGATGTGCGCAAAGGTTCCACGGGCATCTACTCGTGGCGTATCTGGTCGCACATCTACACGCTGGCATCCGAAGAGTTTGAAGGGCGCGGCTCGGGCAGTGCAGGAAACGAAGCCGCCGCGCACTACATCGCCGAACGCTTCGCGGAATACGGTCTGAAACCGATTGGCACGTCGCGCTACCATGACCTGCAGGCGCCGATGGATGGCAGTGGATACTTCCAGCCGTTCCGTGTGTATGTCGGCACAGAAGCGGGCAGGGCAAACCGGCTGGAAGCGCAGGTCAAAGGTAAGAAACTTGCCTTCAAACTGCGCGAGGACTTCATGCCTGAACCGGTAGCCGCCACCGGCACCGCCAGCG
Organism: Chthonomonadia bacterium; assembly: GCA_013314755.1. Lineage (GTDB taxonomy): Bacteria > Armatimonadota > HRBIN16 > HRBIN16 > HRBIN16 > HRBIN16. The sequence goes on along the minus strand of JABUFA010000007.1, from coordinate 36,217 downwards.
GTGAACTTGTGTTTGTGGGCTATGGCATTCATTCCAGCCTGGCAGGTCATGAGGACTATGCTGGCATTGACGTAAAGGGCAAGGTGGTAATTGCTCTGGAGGGAACGCCGCCCGTTACCGAGGGACCGAACCTGCTTCGCGCCTATCAATCCGCCCGGGCGAAGGCGCGTACCGCCAAAGAACAGGGAGCGGTGGCGCTGGTGATTGTGCAGAAGGAAGACGCTCCCCTGTCCGCGATGCTGGCAGGGCGCGGCGCCGATTCGGGCATTCCGGTGGTGACCCTGCGCCGGCAGGCGGCGGAGAGGCTGTTCTCCGCGTGTGGGGTCTCACTGAGCGACCTGTGGCAGAACCCGAAGAGCAGACCACTGGAACGCGCCTCCGCGACGGTGCAAACCGAGGTCATTCAGCGATACGGCGCCACGGCAAACATCATTGGGCTGGTGGAAGGCACCGACCCGCAGTTGAAGAACGAATACATCGTCATCGGCGCGCACATGGACCACCTCGGCTGGGGCTTGCAGGGAGGCTCGATGTACACTGGCAAACTGCCCGCGATCCACTACGGAGCGGACGACAACGCCTCCGGCACAGCAGGCGTGCTGGAGCTGGCGCAATACTTCGCAGGCAACCCACCCAAACGCTCGCTCATCTTCATGGCGTTCTCCGGCGAGGAGCTGGGACTGCTCGGCTCGGCTCATTACACCAGCCATCCGATTATCCCGCTGGAGAAAACGGTCGCCATGCTGAACATGGATATGATTGGGCGCCTGCGCGACGACAAACTGAGCATCAGCGGCGTCGACACCTCCCCCGTGTGGCGACCTTTGCTGGAAGAGCTGAACCGCGAGGCGGGCTTTGACCTTGCGCTCAGCGGCGGTGGTTTCGGGGGGAGTGACCACACCCCCTTCTTCGCCAAAAAGATTCCGGTGTTGTTCTTCTTCACCGGCATGCATCGCGAGTATCACACCCCTGCCGACAAACCTGAGACCATCAACGCACCCGGCGCAGCACGGGTGGCGCGACTGGTAGCGGAGATAACCGAACATATCGCGAACCTGTCCGAGCGCATCGCCTTCAGCGAGCCGCAGCAGGCTCAGCCCCGTCGCCAGGGACCGGAGCGTGGCATCCGCGTATACGTGGGCACGGTGCCCGATTACAGCGAGGATGTAAAGGGCATGCGCCTGACCGGAGTACGCGAGGGTAGCCCCGCCCACAAGGCAGGACTGCGTGCAGGAGACGTCATCATCCGCTTCGGTGAGACGAAGGTGGAAAGCATCTACGATTATATGGACGCTCTCAACCGTTACAAACCGGGCGACACGGTGACCGTGGTCGTTCTGCGCGACGGCAAGGAAGTGGAGCTGAGGCTGACACTGGAAGCCCGCGCCGAGTAGACAACTGTTGTCTACCTGCCCCCCAGTCCCTTCTCTGCGAGGGAAGGGGCGTATCTCCTCTCCCCGCGTCGGGGAGAGGCAGGGAGAGGGGTATCGTCTCTGGAGGGCGAGGCTCCCGCCGAGCCGTTTGAGGTGTCAGCCCCCCTATTGTCCCCCCGCAAGCAGGGGGACATTCCCTCTCCTTGTGGGAGAGGGTCAGGGTGAGGGCTTTTGCCGGGAGAGGGCAACCACAGAGGGTTGCCCCTACAACCACAGGTCCGCCCTCCGATTGGCACGCTCAATCCTGAGAGGGAGCGACGTCGCTGAAGAACGGCAGGTAGTTGCGCCACACCTCGTTCCTCGTGCCCTCGATGTATTTGCTCAGGCTGATATACGGCACGTAGCGCGGACGGCGAGGCTGGCGCAACAGCGTCATCCCCGTCTGATGCAGAGGCTTGTCACCCTTCTTCAGATTGCACTTGCGACAGCAGGTCACCAAGTTCTCCCAGTCGTCACTGCCACCCAACCGGCGCGGGATCACGTGGTCTACCGTCAGGTCCTTGCCCCGATAGCCGCAGTACTGGCAGGTATAGTCGTCTCGCGCGAAGATGGTACGCCGAGTGAGTTTGAGCTCTGGCAGAGGGCGCTTGACGTGATAGCGCAGCTTCACCACCGACGGCACCTGAATCACTTTGTCCGCCGTGTGCAGAGCGATGCCGTCGGCGTGCAGAACCTCCGCCTTGCCCAGCAGTACAAGCACCACCGCCCGCCGAACGTTGCAAACGTTCAACGGCTCGTAGTCGTTGTTCAATACCAGTACCTGTCTGTCCGTCTCCAACATCGATCCCTTCCCGCATGGTGTAACGAAAAAGCCCACTGCGGACACGGCAGCGGGCTTGGCTGGTCTAGCTATTCCGAATACGCATCACGTGTCCGAAGCGATGATGACGCCAGTGCCTGTCTTGCTGTGCGGACATCCCTCCACACAGCCAGCCACCGACTGTCCGCTCGTTATCCAGTATCAGTTGTTGGTTCCAGACCTGCACAGTCCACCTCGCAAAGTATGACAATTGTATTATGCCCGTAACAGGCAGGAGTTGTCAAGAGCCTGCGCGGATATGGAGTGCTGAAGCCATGCTTCAGCGGGGCAACGTCTCAAGTGCGGATTTGCTGAAGCAAGCTTCAGCACTCCAAAAATCCCGTCCCAACCGCAGTCGAACGAAAACGGGGTAGCCCACCGGGGCTACCCCCGCTCGTGTTCACCAGCTTGAGCACATCCCGGCTATGTGCGCCTGCGCAGACGGCTCATCAGCGGTGCAGTCAGCCCAGCCGCGAACAACAGAATCGTGCCCGGCTCTGGAATCGTTAGATGGCTGGAACCTTGTCCGCCTGAATCTATGCCCTGCACATGCAGGAGGGTATAGTAGGTCCCCCGGCCCTATTGTCTGTCCCTGCTTTTTCACTGACCTTGCAAGGAAGTGGCTCTCGGTCAGCCCGGTACCCTGCAGTATCCACGACACCAATTCTGTGTTCATCAGCCTACCTGACACATTTTCGGTGGGGAAGTCGATCCGCAGGTCGAATCCTTCACCGAGACCGAGAACTTCATCCTCGTCTAAATCCCCGATGGAGACAGAGGCCCCCACCAACGACCGAGCCTGAAACCAACGACACATCGGACACGAACGGGTCGATGTTGAGCCACAGTCTGCTTTTGAAAAATACAGTATTCCATACTGGATATGGCGATTGCTTCATTAAACGGCAGTGAAGGGGGGTTTTTTTGAGACCCCTCACTGCGTTCAGGGTGATACCAAATGTTACGCTGAACGAAGTGAAGCATCTCAAAACCCCTTCGCCCCGCCAGCCAGCCCATTCTGCCGGGCAGGACAACCCCATGAAACCGCGAATCCTCACCCGAAAACCCGCAAGGAGGAACACCGATGAGCATCAGCGTTGGCATTGTGGGCGTGGGGCAGTTCGGCTGGCACTTCATCCGACTGTTCCGCGACCACCCGGACGTGCACCGCCTCGCGCTGTGCGACCTGAACGCCGACCGCCTGGCGCACGCCGCCCGCGAATTCGGCATCACCGAAACCTACGGCTCTTTAGAAGAAATCTGCCGAAGCGACCTGGACGCCATTGCCCTCTTTACCCAGCACTGGCTCCACGCCGAACAGGCAATCCAGGCGATGGAAGCGGGCAAACATGTATACAGCGCAGTACCTCCCGCCTACGCGCGCGAACCCGAACGGACGCTGGAACTGTGCGACCGGCTGGTGGAGACCGTCAGGCGAACGGGGCAAATCTACATGCTGGGCGAAACCACCTTCTTCCGACCCGAAACCATCTACTGCCGCCAGAAAGCACAGAAAGGCGCGTTTGGGCGGTTCGTGTACGCGGAGGGTGAATACTTCCATGACCTCTCGCACGGGCTGTATGAGGTTCTGCGCAACCGCTGGGGCGAACAGTTCGGCAGGGACAAGACGGGCGACCCGCCCATGTACTACCCCACCCACTCCACCAGTGGAATCATCAGCGTGATGGGCGCACACATGACCGAGGTCTCCGCGCAGGGCTATATCTACCCCGATGACGACTGGTATCGCACCGACACCATCTGGGGCAATCTCTTCAGCAACGAGGTGGCGCTGTACCGCATGAGCAACGGTGCAACCGCCCGCATCGCCGAGTTCCGTCGGATTGGGCACATTGGGCGCGAGGGGTTCCGCATCTACGGCACCGAAGCCAGCTTCGAAAACGACGTCTCGGGCGCCAAATGGGTGACGAAGGAGGGCTGGGAACCGATAGACCTGGCGCAGGTGGGTGAACCGCTTCCCGAACCGCTGGCGCAGGACAAGGGCGGGCACGGCGGATCGCACGCCTACCTGGTGCACGAGTTCGTGGATGCCTGCAACCGCGGAAGGCTGCCGCGCATCCACGTGTGGGAGGCGGTGCGGTATCTGGCGCCCGGCGTGGTGGCGCACCAGTCCGCCCTGCGCGACGGCGAACTGCTCAAAATCCCCGACTGGGGCGACCCACCCTCTACGCCTTGAACCAACTATCTTCCCAAAAACAGAGGGCAGGGCGCGAACGCCCTGCCCTTTTCCCCTTTGGAGTGCTGAAGCTTGCTTCCTTTACCTCTTTGGAGTGCTGAAGCTTGCTTCAGCGAAACCTGCTTTAGCAGGTTTTGTTCTGTGTTGCCTGCGACTTCCAGTCGCAAGGTCGCCTTAAAAAACACCCCTGCGGACGGAAGTTGCGGGCTGCTTTGAAATGCTGAAGCATGGCTTCAGCACTCCATAGGAACCTGCGCCAGCAGATTTTGTCCCGTGTTGCCTGCGATTTCGGGTCGCACGGATATGTCCGAACGGCTCACGCAATCCCCTATTCGTCGGGGCAAGCGTTGTTACGGGCAACTACGTGTATCCTGAGTGGTTGTCCCAGGAGTTTCAGTCCCCTATTCGTCGGGGCAAGCGTTGTTACGCCCCCTGACGCGAGTTAGGGGGCATTGACTATTCCAGTTTCAGTCCCCTATTCGTCGGGGCAAGCGTTGTTACCAACTCATTCATCATGTCTGCGAGTTTCACGTATCCTGTTTCAGTCCCCTATTCGTCGGGGCAAGCGTTGTTACAACCTAACGCAACACACAGCAACGACTGAGCAAATGTTTCAGTCCCCTATTCGTCGGGGCAAGCGTTGTTACTCCGAGATGACAGTATTCGCCCGTATCACGAACAGGTTTCAGTCCCCTATTCGTCGGGGCAAGCGTTGTTACCGAGAACGTGCGATACATCGCGGGCTGCAATCGCGTTTCAGTCCCCTATTCGTCGGGGCAAGCGTTGTTACTGGTTCTTGTACCTCCATTTAAAGCACTCGAATATGTTTCAGTCCCCTATTCGTCGGGGCAAGCGTTGTTACGCCGCATAACAGCATATAATTCAACAAAATCGGCTTTTTTGTTGAATTATCTAATTGTCAAGATGCACCTTTCCCCCGCGAGGCGCCCTGTCCTGCGCGGGTCCTGCAATGCACCCTACACGGACCCTGTAGAACCTCACGCTTGAGACGTCGCCAATCGAGGTTCTACACGGCTTTTTGTCACCGATTCCGTCTTTTTCAGACAATAGGACTTGTTCAGGGTGACGCTCATTGTCATGCTGAGCGTTAGCGAAGCATCTCTTGAGACCCTTCGCTTCGCTCAGGGTGACAACACAGAAAGACCCTTCGCTGCGCTCAGGGTGACAACGAAGGGCGACACCCCTTGAGACCTTTCGTCCTGCCCGGGGCGGAATCCTGCTGGGCTCTTCGCCCCGCTCAGGGCGACGGCGCAGGGCTTCATCCCGCAGATGCTTCCTCCAGCACCAGCCGTACCCAGCCTAACGGACTGCGTGCGGTATCCTTCGTATCGCGCACCGCCCGGCGTGTCTTCGGAAAGCGTCTCGCGTCGATGCCCTGCCCGCGCCGCGGCAGGATGGGAAGTAGCCGGCGCACCGCCTGCGCATACTCCTCCGCGCTCTCGTCCAGCACCAGCCCCATCACCGTCGTGCCCAGGTAGCCCTGTCCCCAGCCGATGCACAGCAGGGGGGTCTCTTCGCTGTTCTGCGCCAGCAAATCCTGCACCTTTTGCTTCACCGCGGGCGGATAGGGATACGCCAGCTCCCGCTCCAGCCGGCGCTCTGCCCGCTCTGCCAGCACCGCGAACAGCTCCTGCGGACGCAGATACTGCGCCAGCTCCCCCTCCAGTCCAAGCAGACGCAGGGGAGCCTCGGGCTGGAACGACAGCCTCACGCGCGTCCCCGCGCCTTCGCGCAACGCCTCCAGCCAGGTGTTCGTGTTTCGGTTCGTGCCCTCCGAACGAACCTTGCGCACGCTCACCTGCTCGTGCGCCACCGGCTCGCTGTCCGACACCTGCACAAAGCGCAGGAGGTCATAGTGCGCATCCATTTCGCCCCCGCGCAGGGTGCCCGCTTCCATCCCCTGCCATACCTGTCGCGCCTCCCGGCGCAGCCGGCGCGGGTCGCCCCCACCGTCTATCCTTTTCAACGGGGCAACCAACCTCGCCTGCAGGGCGTCCTCCTCCAGCAGAAGGTCTTCAATCAGCGCGGTGCGGATTGCCCCCTTCAGCGAACTGCCTGGCAGGTAGGCGCGGTTTCGGGCGTCGCGGATGTGCGTGCGGAAGCCGCGCATGGGGTCGGGAGTGCCGCACTCCTCCAGGCGCACGGCGTATCGGCTCACCTGCTTTGCCGCTGTTGCCACCTCGGACGGGTTGAGGCGAAGCCGCTCCTGCAGGAACTCGTTCAGGCTCACGCCCCGCCCCAGGCTGGCTTCCACCCAGCCGATGTATCGCTCAATGGCGCCCTGCCTGCCGCCCAGCCACTCCATCCAGCGGTCGGGGTCCAGCACGTACAGCGTGTCGCCCTGACGGATATAGTTCAGCGCGTTGAGGCTATCGCCGCTACCCACATGCACGGGCGTCAGCACCTCAACCTTCACGATATAGCTCTCCGTTTTCATAGGTCACCTCCTCTCTGCGCAAAGGCGGGCAGGGCGCGTCCACACACCCACACGGTATGTCCCAGCCGTTCGCCTGAGCGCACCAGCCTGCCGTACACCTCGCGCCGTTCTGTTAGGGGGAACACCGAACCGGGCTCCAGCATCCGTCGCAGGGGCTTGAACACCCGCTGTCCCCCCACGAAGGCGGATTCGTAGCGCGCCAGCCACGACACCAGCGTATAGCGGGGCGCACTCTGCCACCCCTTCACCTCTTCCGGCGTGGGCAGATAGTGGCTCAGGCTCACCCAGGCGTCTGGGCTGGCGGGCTGAGGCAAAGCCAGCGACCCCTCTTCCAGCTGGAAGGCGAACTGCCCCTTGCCCGACGACCGCTCCCCGCCGACGCCGGTGTCCTCGAGGTAGCGCAGGAGGGCGGGCAGAAGGCGCATCTGTTCCTCTGGCAGGTGCACGCCGAACCACAGCCCCACCCCGGGCGCAAAGAAGGTCTCCTCGCGCAGGAACATTCTGCCCTCTGCGGTCGCCAGGCTCCAGCGGTCGATTTCGTTGCGAGTGACATCGGCGGAGGCGAGCGGCGCGGTGGCGCGAGAGGTCCATCCCACGTCCTGTGCCTCCTGCGCCAGCATCAGGCAGTTGCCTCTCAGCACCGCCTGTCCCTCCTGCAGGGCATCAGCAAGCGTGCTCGCGGAGAGGTCGCCCTGCAGGTAGCGCGTGAACAGCCCCTCGCTGAGGTATCGCGCCCGCTTGAGCCGTTTGAACAGGTTGAGCTGGCGCACCGCTTGCTGTTTGTGGCTCAGGGTGCGTTCGGGCAGGGGAGTGACCGGCTGGGGCAGGACAGGCATGGGGAAGAAGCGCACCGTGTATCCCTGTCCGCTGTGGGCAAGAGGGAAGGCGTCCGTGCAGGTGAGCTCCTGCGCCATTGCCTGCGCCTGCTCCTCGCCGTACAGCACCGCCGTCGCCCAGCACAGCGCACCGTAAAGGGTAGGGGACGGCGGCGGCGCGCCCACCACCGAACCCCGTGGCTGAAGGTGGACCACTGCCACTGGCATCGGTTACTCCTCCCGTCCGAAGTATTTCTCGAACCTGCCCTCCGCCTGCAGATAGCGCAGGGGGAAGTACAGAATCTCGTTTTGCTCCTCTTCCGCTACCTGTTCGGGTGGGAACAGCACCCGTTCGGGTTCGCCGTCCAGATAATAGTTCAGCCCGCGCCACGTCACGCGCAGCCGGCGGAACGCCACCCGACCGCTTCCGCGCGAGCCGCTGCCGCCCAGGGTGCTGTCCTCCAGCAGGCGCATGGCGACGAACAGCTGGCGCAGGAGCTCTGCGCCGTCGCCCGCGTACCGGTCTAACACCATCTGCACCGAGAAGGTGGCGCCAGCGGGCACCCGCTCCAGCGAGCGCGGGTTCGCCTCGGAGGTCACGCGGTCCAGAAAGTTCTCGGTCTTGAGCTCGGTAAAGATGCCCTCGCCCAGGATGCGCTCCAGCTCCTTCACCGAGCCGTTGGTCAGGAAGGAGTCGCGCACGGTCAGGCGGGTGGGACCGGCGGTCTGGCGCACCTGCGTATCGTCGGATGCTACCCCGAACAGCCTGCCCAGCAGGTACACTCTGTCCCACCGTGCAGGATTGTCGGTCGGTCGGGGCCCTTTGAGCTCCTCGCAGTGATACGCGCCGTACACCTTGTGCTTGGGGTGCTTGTCAATTAAGCCCAGGCTCCACTCGGTGAGGTGGCGCAGTTTGCCCTTCAGCGACGAGCCGGGAATGTACGGCTGGTCGGTCAGCGGGTCGCGGATAACGGGGTTGTCCACCCCTCCGATTTCGAAGCCGGTGGTCGTGCCCCCGATGTGCAGTCCGGTCACTGCCTCCAGCGATACGCTAATGATGTACTTGCCCTCGAAAGATGCATGGTTCATGGTCTACTTTCCTCCCCGATATTTGTGATAGGCAAGGATGGCTTCCACAAAGTCAAACGCCCGCAGGAAATCGGCATTCGTGCGCAGGCGCTTCGGTTCAAAGACCTCCTTCAGCAGACGGTAGAAATCACGCGGGATGAGGTCTCTGCCCACCGCGTACGCCAGCACAGGCATCAGCTTGAGCAGTTCGGCGCTGTTGAACGGGTCTGGCTCAGGCGCCTGCTTGACCCTCTGCTGAATGCCTTTGAGGGTATGAAATACCTTGCGCAGCTGGGTGGGCTTGAGCTGGGACGTGCCGACAGCCTTCACCACCTGGTCTGCCAGACCGTCCTCCACGGCGAACTCCTCCACCCGCAGGTCGCTCATGCGCTGAAGCGACCGGATGCGTTCGATGACGGTGTCGATGTCGGATTTTCCCTGTGTTGCCATTGCATCTAATCCTCCCTCATTTTGAGACTGACATAAGAGACGGGTATTCGCACCGCTGGCATGGCTCGCGGCACACGCTCCAGCAGGCGCAGATTCTGGATGACGTCCGGGTGCACGCGCCGTGCCAGCTGATAATGGAAGCGGGGTATCCACAGCAGGTTGGGCTGTTGCGGGTCGGCGAAGAACTGCTCGTGCAGGCGCAGAAGGAAGTACACAAAGCCGCGCGAGATTTGCTTCTCCTGCACCGCACGGTACAGGTCTTCCGCAAACTCCAGCAGTTCGGGCAGCTCCTGCCAGGGTACCACCGTATCGAACAGGCACAGGTGGTCACCACGCGCCAGGGGGTCGGCGTGGCGGGCGCCTTTGGCGCGGGCAAGCGCCTCTTCCGCCAGCTCGGCGAAGCGAGGCACGGGGAACTTCGGCTTCACGCAAACCAGCCCGCCCGATAGCGTTAGATTCGGGTTGTGCCCTACAAAGCGGCGGAAGTCGTCCTGCACCTTCTGCGCCAGACGCACCACCGCCTCCCACGGTCCCAGCACGAACAGGTCATCCCCGCCTGCATACAGGGTGTAGTACACGCCCGCTTGCGGGTCGACGGGCGCGTTGGGCAGGCACTCCCGGCTCACCTGCACGCACAGCTGGTTGAGCCACCCGCCGAAGAAGGCTTCCATGGCACTGCTGAGCGTGGCAAGTCGGCTGATGGTAGGCGGTTCCACCCCCATCCCGAACACCGCGCCCAGATAGTCCACATCCATCTTCAGCACGCCCAGCCTTTCCGCGCCCTCGCCCAGCCCCGCCATCGGCTCGAAGGGTATCAGCTCGCCGGCGCGGGTGGGCACGCCGTTCGCCACGAACTGGAACCGGAAGCCAATGTCCGCCTCTCCGCGCGTCGAGAGGAACTGCTCCGGGTCGTTGAGGCACACCAGCACGCAGGGCGCATCGGGCGGCTCCTGCAGGAACTGCTGTCGCTCGGCGGGGTCGAGCAGAGCCACCTGCAGGTTCATCAGCGGGAAGGCTATCCGTTCCACCCCCCGAGGCGCATCGCCCCACACGAATGCGAGGGTATGCGTGCGCGGCAGTTTCGCGCCAAGCGTCTGCTGGTGCTGGCAGTGCTCACACAGGCGGTCGCCCTCCACCGGCACGATTCCACAGGAAGGGCATATGTCGTACACGTCCCCCTCGGGCGCGAAGAACCGTTCGGGGTCCTGCTGGATCAGCCCATAGGCGCGGCGGTTCTTCGCCTCGCCCAGTCGGGCGGCGGCGCGGGTGTAGACGTCGCCGAAGTTGCCGAAGTCGTGCGCCCACAGGTCCACCCGTGCCCCCTGAAGGGTCAGCAGACCGCCGCTCATCTCCAGCAGATACTGGCTTACCTGATGATGCGCCTGCCGAATCGCCTCTTCAGTCTGTGGGGTGGCTGGTAGCAACAGGTCTATCACTCCGCCCCCGCAGAACAGCACGTTGGCTGGGGTCACCTCGCACAGGCGCACGGTCCAGTCGGCTATCGCCTGCGTGAGCATGGCGACCATGAACGAACGCCCGCGCAGTCGTCGCGCCACGCCGCTGGTATCGGCTTCGGGTCGGGCGATGCGGAAGATGAAGGACTGGATGCCTCCCAGGTCCCACCGCACGAAACGGGCAAGTGGAGGCTGGTTCTGCTCTATCTGCTGGAGGTTCTCCAGTGCGCCCTCTTCCGCGAATCGCCTCAGCTGGGCAATCAGCGCGTCCAGTCGGCTGTCGGGCAGGCTTCCCTCGTCCAGCTTTCCCAGGCACGCGGCAATGGCGGTGACCACCTTCGTATGGTCGTACAGCGAAACATCGGGCACTGTCCGATATGCCGTGCTCTCCCACGGGGTGGCGGACGGCACAAACGCCCAGTATTTGCGAATCAGCGATAGCAGGGTGTGCAGGTCTATGGGGCGGAAGGGCGACAGGCTCTGCACCTCCTGCACGAAGGCGTTCCAGAGCTGCTGGTACTGCCCTGTCTGCACGCGTGCGTCGTCGCCCGGAAACAGCGCCTGCAGGTCGCCGGTCAACGGCTTCAGGGGATGGTATCGCTCCTTCGCCCGTTCGGCGCGAAACTCCACCCGGCTGGTCACCGAAACCAGCGCGGCTTCGTCGCTGTTCATCTGGGCGCGCGGCTCGGCAGTGCGCTCCAGCGAAGCGAGTTTGTCCGCCACATGGAGCAGTTTCTCCAGCCGACTGCGGGGGGTGTCATGGTGCGCGCCTGCCAGCTGCGCCACCCGTTGCGCCCTCTCCTCGCCCAGATAAGCACTCAGCGAGCGCACGAAGTCCTGACTCATCGCCGCATGTTTCTGGCGGTAGTCGCCGCCGAACCGCTGGCTCACCTTGCCCGCGTCGTGGAACAGCGCCGCCAGCCACAGGTCTAACTCCCAATCATGCATTGTCCCGCTCCTCCTCGCGAACTATCTGAATCTTGCCCATGCCCATCACCGTACCCTTGCCAACATGCACGTATTCCCCTGCCACCAGCAGAGGCAGGAAGGGTTCAAGGTCACCTTCAAACACCATTTCGCCGGTGAAACCGCCCATCCGCACCATGCTCTTCTGCCATTGCGAGTAGCGCACCTGGTCCACCCACTGCAGGTCGCGATGTACGGTGCGCACCTCCTGCGCCTGCGCAATCAGAGCGGTGTAGTCGGTCTCGGGCTCCGCCCCGCAGTGGAAGTAAAGCAGACCGGACAGCCGATGCAGTAACGCCCGCACCAGATGGTGGAACTGGATGTCGTCGGTCAGCCTGCCCTCAAAGCGCAGGCGCGTGGGGGTGAGGAAGCGCAAACGCAGGCGATGGGTGGGTAGGCTGTGTGCCTGATGAAGCATCTCCGCGCCGCGGATGGTGGGCAGGTTCAGGAGGTCCAGCCGCGTTTCGGGGGTGTACACGCGCACCGTTGAGCCGTCAGCCCGCCGGGCGTGTATCTCCCCCAGCGCGAACCGTCCCCTGCCCTCCCGCCTGCCTTTGCCCAGTCCGCTCTCCTGCAGGCGCTCCACAGCCAGCACCACGTACGGGAAGTAGTCTATCGCTCGCCCCACCAGCGTCAGCGTAAACCACAACTGCTCACCCTCCTCAAAAAGCAGGCGACCGCTGTCGTGTACATCCAGCACGTAGGGGCGCGGCACGCTTTCGTACAGGCGCAGGCGTTCCGACGACGGGGGCGGTGCGGTCTCAAATACGTAGCCGTACGCGCATTGATGGCGCAGGAGACAGCCCTCACAGGTGGGCGCACGGGTGACGCATACCAGATTGCGAAACACCCCTCCCAGCGCCCCGCGTAGTGTGGAACCGGCGAACCCTCGAAACTCTACGGGAGAAAAGCAGTTCAGGTTGAAGTCATAACATGCTACTATCAGCCTTTGCAACATGTTACTGCCCTTATTGTCCGTTTTTAACTGTTTCTACCGTGACGATGGCTAATCCTTCAGACAGCCCATGCAGGGATTCCCCGCCTGTATCGCGAATTGTCCAGAAAGCCAGTGGTTGCAAGGAGGGAGTGGTGTCCGTCGCGCAATACGAGCAGATACTGCAAAGATTCGCTGACCTGCGCCTGATTGTGATAGGCGACCTGATGCTGGACGAGTATGTGTTCGGCATCGTGCGTCGTATTTCACCCGAGGCGCCGGTGCCTGTGGTAGAATGGACGGAAGAGAGCTTTGTGCCGGGTGGAGCTGCCAATGTGGTGAATAACCTGCTGGCGCTGGGCGCGCAGGCGAGCGTGTTCGGGGTGGTGGGAGATGATGAGAAGGGGCGTACCCTTACCGCCCATCTGGCGCAAAGCGGCGCAGATGTGACGGGCGTGTTAGTCGACCCCTCGCGCATTACCACGTGCAAGACGCGGGTAATTGCCCACAGCCAGCAGGTGGTGCGTCTGGACCGTGAACAGCGTCATCCTGTTCCCCAGCATCTGCAGGAGGAGTTATTGCATCGGCTGGAGACCGCTCTGCCCCGTGCTCAGGCGGTGTTGCTTTCGGACTACCAGAAAGGGATGCTGACGCCCTCGCTTGTGCGCGAGGTGATTCAGCGGTGCATTGCGAGAGGTCTACCGGTGATGGCAAATCCCAAGCCTCCGCTCCTGCGTCATCTCAGGGGGGCAAAGCTGGTGTCGGTTAACCTGCTGGAGGCGCAGGCGTTCGCGAACAGTGTGGGCAACGAGACCGAACTGCATACGGTCTCACAGGTGGCGTCGCACGCCCCGGCGTGGCGCGAGATGCTGGAGGTACACGCGCTGGCTGTCACACTGGGAGCGCAGGGTATTCTTCTCGCCACCGAGGGTGCACCGCCCCTGCACGTGCCAGCCATGCCTGTGGAAGTATATGACACCGCCGGCGCAGGCGACACGGTGATTGCCACCCTGGCCTGTGCGCTTACCGCAGGGGCGGACTGGCGTACCGCGGCGCGTCTGGCGAACGCTTCTGCAGGCTGTGTGGTACGGCATGTGGGGGTGGTACCGCCGCGCCGGGAAGAGATACTGCGCCTGCTTTCCGAAAATCACAACGAGCAAGACTGAGCAAGGAGATGGTAACCGGGAGAATGGGAAAATACGTTCTGACACTGATACTTCTGTTAATCACCGCGTGGTGCGCCCATGCGCAGATACCGCCGCGCGTGGAGGTGAAGGGCAGCACCATCGTGGTCAACCGTTCTATCGCCATCCGTATTCGGGCATCCAACGGACCGCTAACTCCTGAACGGCGGGCAGAGATTGCCGGGGAGAGGCTGAGAGCCGGGATTGAACAGGGCTTACGCGCTCAGCATGTCGGCGTGAAGGCAGAGCGGCGCCGCGCTATCGTCACCTTTGGGGGCAGTGTTCTGCTGTACGCCACCCGTGCCGACGCTCGCTCTGCAGGCACGACCCCTCTGGCTCTTGCGCGCACGTGGGCTAGCTCCTTGCGTCATTGCCTGTCCATTCCGCCGCTCAGCCTGAGCACGAACGAACTGCTGGTGCCGCTGGGCGAGTCACGCCTGGTACGGGTGAACGGCTGGCTGGAAGGGTCGGCGGTCGTCGCACCAACAGGTGCACCCGATGACGGCGTGGTGGACCCTGCGGTAACAGGCGATGGGCGCACGATTCGGGTCACCGGACTTGCGGTTGGCACCGAGCGCGTGCTGGTCTCTGTGGGCGAGCTGTCCGTTCCCCTGACGGTGACCGTACGCAAATACGCCGGGATAGTCAGCCCGCCGGAACCCGTGGTGGTGACGGGGACATCCCTTTCGGCAGACTTCCTCCAGCAGGCAATCATCGCGGCGATTAGCCGCTGGGCACAGCTGGAACCGGGCGCGCAATTGCAAGTTGCCTCTGACATTCGCCTAAACAGCGTTCCCGACGTGGGACAGTCCACCACCGCTCGAGCGACCGTTCGCGCCACCGGGTCGGGCTACATCCCACGCGAGCAGAACGTGGAACTGACCGTGACCAATCGTCCGCTGGCTTTCAGCGATGCCGTATTGCTGATGGTCAGTAACGACCCGGAGCGCGTGCAGAAGCCACAAACGCTGTTCACCGGCGAGATTGGCAGTGGGCAGGGCGCACGCCTGCTGTACCACCACATGAACGGCATGGTTCAGGACGGTCTCCTGCAGATTGAACTGCTCAATCCGGCGGACGTTGCCCGGACGGTGCATATCACCGGCGCTGCCAGTGTGCCCATGCGCGATACGGTTCGGGTGGGCTATATCGCCGGCGAGCTGTTCCTGAAGGCGATAACCTATAACATCGGGCATCTGGTAACGGTCCCCCCGCAGAGCAAGGTGGTTCTGCTGGCACAGAAGATACGCCCTCTGGATACTGCCAGCGGTGTGCTTCAGTTGCGGGTGCTCCCGTCCAACGGAGCGCAAACGCTTGCGCCCTGCGTACTCAAAGTGGCGATGCTGGCGTTTCAAAATCAGCCGCTGCCGCTGGTGGGAACCACCATGGCATGGGGTTTCGCGCCGCCGCGCCCCCTGTCCGCCGAGGAGCGACGCCAGGTCGCCAGCACCGACCACATCTACCCCACCAGCGTCAAGGTACTGACCGCCACCTACGTGGTGGGACAGCGCTGGCAGTTTATTCGCATTGGTGAACAGGCGGTGCAAAATCACACGAATCAGCGCAAGCTGGACGGAAACTACGGCGTGATTTATGAGCTGCGCCTGGAGCTGGTGAACCCGACCGATAAGGCGCGCGATGTGGAGATGGCTTTTGAGCCCAGCGGTGGCGAGGCGGGCGGTGTGTTCGCCATCGGAGGCGATATTCGGGGCATCCCGCGCATCTTCCCGCCCAACGAGTTTTCCATCACCCGCGTGCGGCTGCAGCCGAACCAGAAACGCACCATTACCATCCGCACGATGCCGCTGGCAGGTTCAAACTACCCGGCGACGCTGATGGTTCGCTCATGACGCAACAGCCATCGCGAGTGTTCATTTTTCTGCGAGAACATATCGGCGATGTGGTGAACAGCACGGCGGCTCTGCACTGCCTGCGCCGGCGTTTCCCGCAGGCTCATCTGTGCGTGGAGGTGGGCGAGCGTGCGGCGCAGGTACTGAACGGCTTTCCGGGCATAGACGAGGTGTGGATACGCCCGACCCATCAGGGGCTGTGGGGCAAGCTGGCTTTTATCCGACGCCTGCGCAGGGAGCGGTTCGACCTCGCGGTGATACTGGACGACAGCGCAGATATGGTGATGCACGCATGGCTGGCAGGCATCCCCCTGCGATACGGCGTGAGCCGCAAGCCGAAGTTCCGACGACTGTATACTGCCTTCGTCCCGCATGACCCCACGCGCCACGAAACGCTTGACCACTTCCGCGACCTGGTGCAACTGCTGGGCTGTGACACCTCAGACTACCGACCGCGACTGTACCCGTCGCCCGAAGACAGGCAGACCATCGAAGCGTTGTTGAGCCAGGCAGGCTGGGACGGCGAATTGCCACTGGTGGGCATCCATCCGGGCGCGAGCAGGAAGCATCGCCGGTGGCTACCCGACCGGTTCGCGCAGGTGTGCGATGCGCTGGCAGAGGATGGGGCTGAGTGCGTGATTCTGGGGGGAGCGCAGGACATCCCTCTGGCGAAGCAAATCCTGAGCAACTGCCGGAGCCGACCGCTGGTGTTCGCCGGCAGGCTGACCATCCTGCAGACCGCCGCCCTGATGCCCTGTCTGCGCCTGCTGATTACCGGCGACACCGGACCGATGCACATCGCCTCAGCGATGGGCACGAGGATAGTGGCACTGTACGGCTTCAGTAACCCCGACTATACGGGTCCCTTTGGCAGGGGACACGTCATCATCCGACATCACGAGGTATGCACAGGATGCAGCGCAGAGAAGTGTCTGCACGACCACGAGTGCATGAAGCGTATCAGCGTGCAGGAAGTGCTGGAGGCGGTGAGGAGGATTCTGCATGAGAACACCGCGACGTGTTCTGGTAGTCCGTCAGGATAGACTTGGCGACCTCCTGCTCACCACGCCCGTTGCCACCGTATTGAAAAAGGCTGTCCCCGAGTGTCATATCACCTATATGATCCGCCCGCACCTGCACGAGATTGTCGAGTACAACCCGAACATCGACGCCGTCTGGCATACCGCATACAGTCCGCCGGTCTCTGAGTGGTTGCACTGGATTCGCAAAATCCGCAGAGAACGACTGGATGCCATCATACTGGGCAAGCCCGACTCGGGTGCACACACGTGGATTGCAGCGCTGGCGAGGATACCGGTTCGTGTCGGCAGTACCCACAAGTACTACGCGCGGTTCCTGACCCATAACCTGCCCTTCGACTTTCATAACCCGCCTATACACGAGGTGGAGCTTGTTACAACAATGGCACAGCATATCACTTCCGTTCCCCTGCAACTGGAACGGCTCTACCTGCCGGTCCTGCCACTGCATGAACAACAGGCGGAAAAACTGCTCCAAGTGAGCGGGATAAACCCCGTGGAGCCCTTCTTCTGCGTTCACCCTGGCACCGGAGGTTCTTCCCACTCATGGTACCCCGAACGCTATGGACAGGTTGCCCGTAAACTGAGCGAGGCAACAGGATGGAAAGCGGTAGTAACAGGCGGCAACAATGAGAAAGCACTGGCAGAGGTGGTTTGCCATCAGGCAGGGGAAGTGGCTGTGAACTTTGCTGGGCAGACCTCCGTTCCTGTGCTGGGCGCCGTGCTAAGGCGTGCGAAACTGCTCGTCAGCGGAGATACTGGCGCAGTGCATGTCGCAGCGAGTGTGGGCACCCCGTGCGTCGTGGTGCATCCCGTATCCGACTACCGCATACGCGAGAAACGGTGGCATCCATGGATGGTTCCCTACCGTATCGTGCCGGCAACGGCTATGTGCCCTGGATGTACCCCGCAGAAGTGTGCGATGGGAGGCGAATCCTGTAAACGGTCGATAACAGCGGATGCGGTGGTGGAAGCCGCCTTATCACTGGCGCATGAGCTGGGATTGTAGTCAGCCTGCCTCTTCGCTCAGCAAAATGCTGATGCGTCTGAGAATCTCGGTCGTGGAATAGCTCTCATACAGCGGTATAAAAGCCACCCTGCCTCCGTAAGCACGCACGACTTCTGCTTCAGGCATGGGCTTGCCGTCGGCGTAGTCCGCGCCTTTGCAATGGACATCGGGCTGGAGTTCCGCCAGCAATCGTTCAGGCGTCAGGTCATCGAATATCGTGACGTAATCGACACACTCCAGCGCACACAGCATCTCGGCACGGTATTGCTGGGGAAACACCGGGCGCGGACTGCCTTTCAGCTGGCGCACACTGCTGTCGCTGTTTAGTCCAACTACCAGCACATCACCGAGTGACTTCGCCGCCTGCAAACCCTTCACGTGCCCCAGGTGCAGAAGGTCAAAGCACCCGTTTGTCCACACCACGGTTTTCCCATCCCTGCGCCACTGTTCCCGCAAGCGCAGGAGTTCATCCCAGCCGACAATCTTCCCCATCCGCCGACTCCGCCTGTTGCTCGCTTCTTATCGCCGACCACAGATGCATAATCCACAGCACCGTGGCGCAGGTAATCGCCGTATCTGCGATGTTGAAAACGGGAAACACCCGAAAGTCAATGAAGTCCACCACATGCCCCAGCCGTACGCGGTCCCACAGGTTACCCAACGAGCCGCCAACCAGCAGGCTGGCGATGGTGGTCGTCCACGGGGTTGGCGATGGCAGGCGCAGGTAGTAGACCAGCACTCCAACCGTAATCGCCAGCGACACCCACAGGAACACCTCCCCCAGCGAGGGAAACAGCCCGAAGGCGATGCCCCTGTTAAATGCCAGCGTCAGATGCAGGACGCCCGGTACAATCGGAATGGACTGACCGGGCGCCAGCAACCACTGTGCCCACCACTTGCTGAGCTGGTCCAGCAGAGTAACCAGCCCAGCCGTCGCGAAGAACCATACCCTCATGCGATTGCTCGGAGTGCGTGTGCACAGCGTGTACACACCTCAGGATACTCGGCGTCCGCGCCGACATCAGTACGGATTTGCCAGCAACGCGGACACTTCTCCCCTTCGGCTTTCTGCACGTCAACCGCTATCTCTTCTTCGTCCCATTCCTCCACGCTCACGGAAGCCACCATATACAGCGTCGACAGGTCGACGAAGAAGGGCTTCAGCGCGTTCCATGTCTCGGAATCCAGCTTCAGGTGCAGAGAAGCCTCCTGGGAACGGCGAATCAGGTCGGTCTGGCGTGCCTGCTCCAGCGCCTTGTTCACCGCTTCACGCACCGCCAGCACTGGCTCCCATCGGTCCAGCATCGCCTGGTCGTGCACCGAGAAGGGCTCATCGGGCAGCTGTGAAAGGAGCACGCTTTCCGCCTTCTTATCGCCGGGCAGAGCCTGCCAAACCTCCTCGGAGGTATGCGTGATGATGGGCGCCAGCAGCTGCGCCAGCGTCTGCGCGATGAAGTGCAGAGCTGTCTGCGCGGAACGCCTCTCGTGTGAAGCAGGTGGCGAGCAATACAACCGGTCCTTCAGCACGTCCAGATAGAACGCGCTCATATCCACCACGCAGAAGTTATGCACGTTCTGATACACGCGGTGGAACTCGTACACCTCGTATGCGGACACGCAGTCTGCCAGCAGTTTGCGCGTTCGCGCCACCGCCCACTGGTCGAGCGGCAACATCTCGCTTTCCACCACGCGGTGCTGCGCCGGATCATAGTCGTACAGATTGCCCAGCAGGAATCGGATGGTGTTGCGGATGCGCCGATATGCCTCGGCGGTGCGGTCCAGGATTTCAAACGACAGGCGCACGTCCTCGAAGTAGTTACAGCTGGACACCCACAGCCGCAACACGTCCGCACCGTATTTATCAATGACCTCCAGCGGGCTGATAACGTTGCCCCAGGACTTGTGCATGGCGCGCCCCTCGCCGTCCAGCATCCACCCGTTGGTGATAACGGCGCGATACGGGGCATCGTCTTTCGTGGCAACGGCAATCATCAGGCTGGAGTTGAACCAGCCGCGGTGCTGGTCCGAGCCTTCCAGATACACATCGGAGGGCCAGCGCAGTTCCGGTCGCTTCTCCAGCACGGCGCGATGCGTGCATCCGCTGTCGAACCACACGTCGAGGATATCCGTCTCCTTCTCGAAGGCGGTGCCCCCGCACTTCGGACATTTCGTCCCTTCGGGCAGGAAGAACTCGGCGGGCTTGTCAAACCAGATGTCGCTCCCTGCCTTCTCCACCTCATCGGCAACTCGGTTGATCAGCACAGGGTCCAGCAACACCTCGCCGCACCCTTTGCAGTAGAAGGCAGGAATGCCCACGCCCCATGCCCGCTGTCGGCTGAGACACCAGTCTGGTCGCCCCTGCACCATACTGCGTATGCGGTTGATGCTCTGGGGCGGGAACCACTTCACGCGGTCAATCGCCTGCAGACAGCGCTGACGGTGATCATTGTGGTCAATGCTCATGAACCACTGCACCGTCGCCCGGAACAAAAGAGGCGAATGACAGCGCCAGCAATAGGGATACTGGTGCTCGTACGGCTCGTACGCCAGCAGAGCCCCCTCTTCGCGAAGCCACTGGATAATCTCCGCATCGGCGTCGCGCACGTACCTGCCAGCCAGACGCTCGCCAACCTCGCCGGTGAATTTGCCCTGCGTATCTACCGGACAGAGCACGCGCAAACCGTACTCCTGACCGGTATTGAAGTCCTCCTCGCCGTGCCCGGGCGCGATATGCACTACGCCTGTGCCTTCGGTCATGGTCACATAATCCGCAAACACCACCGGCGACTCGCGTCCGTACAGTGGATGCTGGAACACCAGCCCCGACAGCGCATTGCCCTGCAGGGTGCGCACCACGCGATACTCCTTCGCCCCGATGCGCGACATGGTGCTTTCCACCAGCGACTCCGCCAGCAGGTAGTATGCGCCATCAGCCTCCACAACGGCATACGGTTCGGCAGGATGAACCGCCACCGCCAGGTTGGACGGGATGGTCCAGGGGGTTGTGGTCCAGATAAGAATGTATGCCCGTTTGCCGTCCTCCTGTGGAAAGACGCTGTTGGGGTCGTGCTTCAGGGCGAAGCGCACGGTGATGGAAGGCGAGGTGTGCGTGTGGTACTCTATCTCGGCGTCCGCCAGAGCCGTCTCACAAACCGGGCACCACAGCACCGGCTTCAGCCCGCGGTAGATATAGCCGCGCTCTACCAGCTCGCCGAACACGCGCACTAAAGTGGCTTCGAACTCATACGACATGGTGAGGTAGGGGTTCTCCCAGTCGCCGATACAGCCAAGCCTCTTGAACTGCTCGCGCTGGCGGCTGACAAAGTGGTTGGCGTACTCGCGACACCGTCGGCGCAGGGTGACCTTGTCGGGCTTTTCGCCTTTGCGGCGGAACTCTTTGGTCACCTCGTTCTCAATGGGCATGCCGTGATTGTCCCAGCCGGGAACAAACGGCGCCCGATACCCCTGCAACATGCGGAACTTTACGATAATGTCTTTCAGAGTCTTATTCAGCGCATGTCCCATGTGGATGTCGCCGTTGGAGTAAGGCGGACCGTCGTGCAGGATGAACAGCCCGCGCGGGGCAGGCTTTTCCAACGCCTTATGGTACACATCATGCTCCTGCCAGAACCGCTGAAACTGCGGCTCCCGCTTTACCAGTTCTGCCTTCATCGGAAAGGATGTTTTCGGAAGGTTCAACGTATGGTCGTAGTCCATCTCTCACCTCATAGGTCCAGTCGCTGGATATAATCCTGCAATGCCTCGTGCCAGTGTCTGGGCAGGGGTAAACCTGTCCAGGCTAACCGTCTCATCTTCAACACCGAGTTGGCGGGGCGACGGGTCGGCGATAACCATTCACCGCTGCGAATGGGCGTCACGCTCACCGCCTCCGATATCAGCCCTTTCGCCCGCGCCAGATCCACCACCTTACACGCCAGTTCATACCACGTCGCGGAACCCTGATTGACCACATGATAGGTTCCGTATGGCACTCGCTGACGCACCATCTCCAGCAAAACACCCGCCAGGTCCCAGGTGAACGTTGGCGAACCGGTCTGGTCGCTCACCACGCGCAGAGGCTCACCTCTTCGCGCTACATTCAGCACGGTGCGCGGAAAGCACTTACCCCCGGTGCCATACAACCATGCCGTTCGCACAGTCCAGTGGCGCGGGCAGACCTCGCGTATCCACTCTTCACCGGCAAGCTTGCTGGCGCCGTACACATTGAGCGGGCGAGGTGCGTCCCATTCGGTGTAACCGTCGCTCTTCTCGCCATCAAATACGTAATCGGTGCTGACGTACAGTAGCCGTGCGCCCACCTCAGCACAGGCAGAAGCCACATTGCCCGCTCCGAACGCATTGACCTGATAAGCCCTCTCCGGGTTGCGCTCACAACCGTCTACATCGGTATACGCTGCGCACAATATCACCACATCGGGCGCGACATCGGCAACCGCCTGACGCACGGAAGCAGGCTCGGTAATGTCCAGCAGGACATCTCCCGTCTGCCTCGAGGCGGTGACAAGCGCAAAATGGGGGGCAAAACGGGCGCATACATCCTGCCCCAGCATCCCGCTCGCACCAATGACCAGAACTTTCTCCTTCACCGCCTCTTGTCAGCCCCTCTGCACAAGATTATACCAGAATCTCGCTGTGGACGGAACGGGAGCGTTTCCTGTTGATACCCGGCGCCCGTTGTGATATAATTGCTTTGCGTGGAGCGGTGGCCGAGTGGACTAAGGCGCACGCCTGGAGAGCGTGTGGGCTCGCAAAACGGGCCTCGTGGGTTCGAATCCCACCCGCTCCGCCATTTTTTCATCTCGAGGTACCGCCATGCTTCCTTCGCTGGACACCATCTCAGCCATCGCTACTCCGCCCGGTGAAGGCGGGATCGGCATCGTGCGAGTCAGCGGCGCAAAAGCCCTCCAGATAGCACGCAGGATGTTCACCCCTCTGCCCGAACGGGTGCAAAGCCACCACATCTACGTGGGAACCATCATTGACCCCGACACGGGTGAACATGTCGACCGTGCGCTCCTGCTGACCTTTCTCGCCCCGCGCAGTTACACCGGTGAAGACGTGGTGGAGTTCAGCTGCCATGGGGGAACGGTGCTTCTGCGCCGGGTGCTGAGGCTTACCCTGCAACATGGCGCACGCCTTGCCCAGCCGGGCGAGTTCACCCTGCGTGCCTTCCTGAACGGACAGCTGGACCTGGCACAGGCAGAGGCGGTCGCCGACCTCGTGCGTGCACGCACCGAAAGCGCACAGCGCCTCGCCATGCGCCAGCATGAGGGAGAGCTGTCTCGCGCCATCCACGCCCTGCGCGACGAACTGGTGCACCTGCTGGCGTCGGTGGAAGCGCATCTGGACTTCTCCGAGGACATCGGCGAAATGGACCACGATTACCTGGTCCAGCAGTTGCGGTCGCTCATCGCACACTGTCAGCACCTGCTCGCCACCGCCAGATACGGACGGCTGACGCGCGAGGGGGCAATGGTGGTGATTGCCGGGCGACCGAACGTGGGCAAATCCAGCCTGCTGAACGCCCTGCTGGGCGAGGACCGCGCCATCGTTACCGACATCCCCGGCACCACCCGCGACGTGATTAAGGAAAGCATCCAGATACACGGCATCCCCGTGCAGTTGTGGGACACCGCTGGACTGCGCGATACAGAAGACGTGGTGGAGCAGTTTGGCGTGGAACGCACGCAACGCTCCATCCAGAACGCCGACCTGATACTGTTTCTGCTATCCGCTCCCGAAGGGATCACCGACGATGACCGTCGCCTGCTGGCTCGCCTCCCGCACGAGCGCACCCTGCTCGTCTGGAATAAGTGTGACCTCGTGTCGGAAAGTGCGCTTTCCCGGTTGATAGAACAAACAGCAACAGAGCTCCCCTCCCCTGCTCTGACGGTCAGTGCACTCACCGGCTGGAACCTTCAGGAGCTGACAGAGCGTATTGGCGAGCGACTGCTGGGCAGTGACTGGCTGACGCCGGAAGGGGCAGTCATCACCAGCGAACGACATCAGATTGCCCTGCAACAGGCGGTATCCAGCCTCCAGCAGGCATTGCTGAGCGCAGAAGCGGCTCTGCCCGCCGAGCTGATTTCGGTGGACCTTCGCGGCGCGCTGGATGCGGTCGGGCTGATTACGGGCGAAACGGCAACGGAAGACATCGTGGAGCGCATCTTCAGCGACTTCTGCATCGGAAAATAAGAAGAGGGTACACGAAAATCTACTGTATTTTTGAAGCATATATGATGTATAATTTAGATGAGGTTAAAAAAGCTCTTTGACGGAAGGAAATCCCGGCGATGCGCAGTCGCTATGACATCCAGCTCCGAGTTCCTGAAGTCTGCCGCCCGAGCGCCATGCGCGAAGGGCAGATCAATGAAACCATTCAGGAATATATAGAAGGCATCTACCGGCTCCAGCAGGAAGTTGGGCGCGTGGCAACAAACGAGGTCGCGCAGTACATGGGCGTCTCCCCTGCCTCCGCCAGTATCATGCTCAAGCGGTTAGCGGAGATGAATCTGGTGGAGCATACCCCCTATCGCGGAATCCTGCTCACCGACGAAGGTACGCAGCTGGCGCATCAGCTGCTGCGCATCCATCGTCTCACCGAGCGACTGTTGACCGACATCATCGGTCTGCCGTGGAACGATGTGCATGATTTCGCCTGCAAGCTGGAGCACTATATCGCCCCCGAAATCGCAGATAAGATTGCTGAGGCGCTGGGTTTCCCGGCAACCTGCCCGCATGGCAACCCCATAGACCCCACCTTCGACGATGGGTCGTGGCGGTTGAGCGATGCCGTCGCCGGAACAGACTTACTGGTGATAAAAATCACCGACGAGAGGCGTGAGTTTCTGGAATATATAGAATCGCTGGGATTGGTTCCCGGTGCGCAGGTCGAGGTGGTATCGCGCACGCCGTTCGATGGGCTGATTCAGATTAACGTAGACGGCAAACAGCATACCATCGGTCCCGAAGTGGCACGTTACGTCTGGGTAAAGGAGCCATCATGAGCCGCACGGATGGAGGAGAGAATCAGGCACAGCCTCAGCCCGCCCGCATTGCGCTGGTGGGCAACCCAAACGTGGGCAAAAGCGTACTGTTCAATCGGCTGACGGGCAGGTACGTGGTGGTCTCCAACTATCCGGGCACGACGGTGGAGATTGCCCGCGGTCAGACGCAGATTGGCGGACACCCCTGCGAGGTGATAGATACACCCGGCATGTACTCCCTTTCGCCCATCACGGAAGAGGAACGGGTGGCGCGGGCACTGTTGCTGAAAGAGCAGCCTGATGTGGTCATCCACGTGGTGGATGCCAAGAACCTGAACCGGATGCTGGCGCTTACCCTGCAATTGCTGGAAGCGGGCTTGCCTGTTATCCTCCTGCTGAACATGATGGACGAAGCCGAAAGGCTCCACCTGCGCATCGACCACCATGCGCTGGCAAAACGATTGGGTATCCCTGTTATTCCTGCCTCGCTGATTACAGGACGGGGCGTTGAGGAGCTGAAGAACATTGTCGGTGAATATCTTTCCAACAGAGCGGACAGTAACCTATCCGCCGCCCATTGAAGAGGCGGCTGAAGCGATAGAGACAATATTAAGTGTGGACTACACGCTGAGCAAACGCGCCATTGCTCTGCTGCTTCTACAGCACGACGAAGAGATTGAGGGCATGGTGCGGCGACAGGAAGGAGAGGAACGTTTTGCTGCTATTGCCGAGCATATCCGCAAAGCGCAATCGCATTACCGCGAACCGCTCAGTATGGTCATTCTCGCCTACCGACAGAAGACTGCCCAGTCCTTAGCGCAGGAGGTTGTCTACTATCCCCCCACGACGACCAGCGGTTTCGCCGAGTGGCTGGGCAGGGTGTGCATGCATCCCGTAACAGGTATTCCCATCCTTCTGGTGGTGCTATACTACGGGCTGTACAAGTTCGTCGGGGTGTTCGGAGGGGGCACGCTGGTCGACCTGCTGGAGAACAGGCTGTTCGGGGAATACATCAATCCCTTCCTGACACACTGGGTGAAGACGCTTATTCCCTTCGCGCCCATTCAGGAACTGCTCGTGGGCGAGTACGGCGTGTTCACGCTGGGCATCACCTACGCGGTGGCGCTGATTCTGCCGATTGTCGGAACCTTTTTCCTGATGTTTTCCATTCTGGAGGACAGCGGCTATTTTCCCCGTCTGGCGATGCTGATTGACCGCCTGTTCAAGAAGATAGGGCTGAACGGTCGCGCAGTCATTCCGATGGTGCTGGGCTTTGGATGCGACACGATGGCAACGCTGGTCACGCGCATTTTGGAAACCCCGCGCGAGCGGCTCATCGCCACCTTCCTGCTGGCGCTGGCAATTCCCTGCTCGGCACAGCTGGGAGTGATTATGGCACTGCTGGCATCGCACCCGGGCGCACTGCTGATATGGGCGGTCACGCTGGCTGGGGTCTTCCTGTTCATCGGCTGGCTAACTGCGAAGGTTCTACCCGGCACGCCCGCTACCTTCCACATGGAAATCCCGCCGATGCGCCTGCCGGTTCTGTCTAATGTTCTTACCAAAACTTATGCACGAATGCACTGGTACTTCCGCGAAGTGTTTCCCCTGTTCATCCTTGCCAGCGTGGTGATATGGCTGGGACAGATGACAGGGTTGTTTGACCTTGCCCTGCGTGCGCTAACTCCTGTGGTACACCTGCTCGGCTTGCCCGATGAAGCGGCGTCGGCGTTCCTGTTCGGCTTCTTCCGTCGCGACTACGGCGCGGCGGGGCTGTATCATCTGCAGGAAAGTCATGTGCTGAACGGACGCCAGCTGCTGGTTTCCGCTGTGACGCTCACGCTGTTCCTACCCTGCGTGGCACAGTTTCTGATGATGAAGAAGGAGCGCGGACTGAAAACCGCGCTGGCGATTTCGGGCATCATCTTTCCCTTCGCCATCACCATCGGAGCCATTATGAACCTGATACTGCAGGTAATGGGGGTACGACTATGAAATGCGCCTTCTGTGGCTACACATATGAGCAGGACGAGTCCGCCCTGGTATGCCAGGGGTGCGGGCTGTTCGGCGGGTGTCATCTGACCAAGTGCCCGCGCTGTGGCTACGAACAGCCTCAAGAGCCGGCGGTGATACAGTGGCTTCGTCGCTGGCGTGCCAGGCGTGCTATCCAGATAGCCGACCGCGAGAGGGCGTAACCCGGTGCGCAAACGTCATCGCCAGCACGGACGTCCTGAAACAATACCTGAAGGCACTCTGCCGCTAACCGCTCTGCATGTGGGCGAGGCAGGCTTTGTGCGCGACCTGCATCTGCATGACCACGCGACTGCCCAGAAACTGCTTGCGCTGGGAATCGTGCCGGGAGCACGGCTGAAAGTGGTACAACGCTTCCCCGCTTACGTCATCACAATCGGCTTTACTCAGATTGCTATCGACCATCACCTCGCCAGAGCCATCCGGGTAGAACCTGACACCGAGAGCTGACCTCCGTTGCCCTTGCTTGCGGCTTTGCGCATAGGCTATAATCAAAACGCTGTTACCGTCGTCAACTCAGGATAAAATCGCAGGAGATAAGGAATGACCATGCACCCATCTGTTGTCACCGTGCTATCTCAACTGCGGGAGAAGTATCCTAACGTCACTCTCCTGGCACTCGGACAGACGGTATTCTGGGACGAGCCGACCAAAGCTGCGCTGAACCGTTTGATGGACGAGCTGGGCTATCGATTGCCGTTCTTGCTGTGCGTGCATTGCACCGACTACTTCGCCAAGCTCTCTTCGCCCATCCAGACCGAGCGCAAAATCGTTGCTCTGCCTCATAACGATGGCACAACACGTGACCTCTGGTCCGCTGCGGGCGAACTATCCTGCCTGTTCGGAAGCGAGACCGTTCCCACGCGCCAGCGCTATGTCAACGCGGGTGTCGCCTTTGATAAGGTGGCGAAATGGCACCCCGACGGCGAACAACAGTTCACCGACCGAATGACCGAAGCCTGGGGCTGGCGAGGGCTGGTGCACACCGAGTTTCACTCCGTGATTGTACATGAGGTTTGCCTGCAACATGTGCTGGAGCCGTTGATGGAACTGCTGGAATGGGGTTTTGAAGAGAGCCTGAAACTCCTGCCCGAACATCGCCGCGCGGAAGCACGCTCCGTCGTTGCCGACCGAATACTTGGATGGGTAACAGACTTTGCTAAACAGTATCCTGACCAGTGTTTGAGCGCACTGTACCAGTGGCTGTTCCCCCGCTTTTTCGCCATGATGGGCGCACCAACCGATAACCTCAGCACAAACTGTTCGGCGAATCTGTTGAAGTTTAGCCCGCAAACCGCTTCTCTTCCCCGCTTTCAGCTGGTAGACCTGTTCCTGAACCCCAACACCCGCCCCGTCGCCGAGGAGGCTTATAATCAGGCAGTTAAGGATTCGGAAATCTATACGCTGGACCGTTTTGGCGAAGGAGCCATTCCGTTCGACCTGATTATCGCGAAGCGAGGCAGAGGAACCATCCGCCTGACCGACCGCTGGCTGATTGTGGAGACCGAACAGCCCATCACCATCCCCCTGCAACAGCCGGTGCGTTCGGTAGCGGAGCTGGCTCAGGTGACTCAACAGCATTTCGACACGAGTGTGACGCTGGTGGGCAAGGCGGTTGCGCTGGTTTCCATGCTTGCCCGCGAGTTCCTGTTTGTGATGAACGAGGAAGGCTCACCCTATGTGTGGCGCACGCGCAAAATGAACCAGTATCTGCGCGAGCACGGCATCGAATGGAACATCCACCCCATCCTGCGACTGGTCTACCCCACCTGGGACACCATGGGCGACGAGGACGACCTGGCGCTTACCCTGCCCGAGCACCTGGCAAATGCTTTTGGGAAGAGCCAGATCCACACCGCCGAGTTCTCCCGCAGATGGCGCGAGGTGGTCGAGGAGCAGAAGGCACTGCTGGAAACCATCCGCCACCTGACCAGCCCCCGCGAGGTGCTGGAGTTTCTGGCAGAGCGAGAGGGCGAGGAGTGGCACCGCCTTCGCCAGGAGTACGACGGACACATCTCCACCCTGCGCGAACTGCGTCTGCAGGCAGAGGCAATTCACCAGCGCATTCACGCTCTCTACGCGCAGATAGAGGAGTGGAAACAGGAATACCAGAGGATAGAACGCGAGAAAGGCGAAAATTACCGACAGACGATTAAGCCGCTGAAGGAACGCCTGTGGGAGCTGGCACAGCAGGGCATCACCAGCGGGGAGGAGGTCATGCGCATCCACGAGCAGATTCGCCAGCATGAGCAGGAGCGAACGCGCTTTGACCGAGAACTGCAACAGCGGCGCGAATGGATTGCGGAAGCTCGGGCGGAGGTAGCACGCCTCAAGCCTCAGCGGCAGATGCTGGAACGCGGAGAGCAAAACCAGCGTGCCCGCCAGCGAGCAATGGAGATAGAACGTCGGGCGGAACTGCGCAAAATGGAGCTGGTGCGCCAGGCGATTCTGGTCTCTGAAGGGCTGGTGCACACCAACCACCGCCCCACCTTCTGGTGGATACCGCTGGTAGACCCCTCCGGGAGGTGGTTTGACCGCATTGTCCAGCAAACCAGACTGTATCTGGAGGAGATTTAATGCCGAGAAGGGCAGAAGACAAGGTAAAGGAACAAGCCGACCTCGCGCAGGTGGTGCAGGCGCGACGTGAGCGCGGCGAGCGATGCGTGTTTACCAACGGCTGTTTTGACATCCTGCATGTTGGACATATTCGGTACCTGCAGGAGGCACGCGAGCTGGGAGATTATCTGGTGGTTGCTATCAACAGCGACAGCTCGGTGCGTCAGCTGAAGGGCTATCCGCGCCCTTTTGTGACGCAGGACGAACGCGCCGAAATGCTTGCTGCGCTGGAGAGCGTGGATTACGTCACCATCTACGACGAGCTGACCGCCGAGGCAGTAATCCGGCTATTGCGCCCCGAGATTTACGTGAAGGGCGGCGACTACCAGCCGGAACACATCCCGGAAGCGCCCCTGGTGCGCTCGTACGGCGGGCAGGTCGTTACCGTCACTCTGGTACAGGGACGCTCGACCACCCGGCTGGTGGAGCGAGTGGTGAAGATGTTAGCCGAACGTGAGGAAGAGAAGGTATGAAGGGGATACTGCTGACCGCCACGTGGAACTTTGGCAGGCTGGCGGTAGAACGGGCATTCAACGCGCTGGAGCTTGGAGCCTCTGCGCTGGACGCCGTAGAAACGGGCATTAACGCCGTGGAGATGGACCCGAGCGTGCAATCCGTCGGCTACGGCGGCTTGCCCAACCGGGCGGGCTACGTGGAGCTGGATGCCGCCATCATGGACGCCCATGGACATCGCTCGGGAGCGGTGGCTGCGCTTCGAGGGTTTCCTCGTGCGATTTCGGTGGCGAGGCGGGTGATGGAGGTACTGCCCCATGCCCTGCTGGTGGGCGAAGGCGCCGCCGAGTTCGCACGGGAGCAAGGCTTTGAGGAAGAAGAGACCCTCTCCCCGGAGGCGTCCGAGCAGTGGCTTCAGTGGCGTGAAACGCAGGCTCCTCCTGCCGACGTAGAAGACCATGATACCGTCGGGATGATACTGTGGACGCCTGATACCATTGTGGTGGGCTGTTCTACTTCGGGTCTGAAATGGAAATACCCGGGGCGTGTGGGCGACAGCCCGATTGTGGGCGCGGGGCTGTATGCGGACGCGGAGGTCGGCGCGGCGGTCGCGACCGGCAACGGCGATGAAATCAGCCGGGTGGCGCTGTGCAGTCGAGTGGCGTTTCTGATGGAGCTCGGCAGGAGCGCACAGGAGGCGTGTGACGAGGCGATTCGCTACCTCATGCGTAAACGCTCTGACGAAAAAGGCGTTCCACCCCATGCGGCGGTGCTTGCTGTGCGGGCAGATGGCTCTTTCGGCGTCTCCGCCAGCTACGCGAAGTTTCCATACGCCCTGCATGACGGGCAATCGCTGACGATGCACGAACGCGAGGCTCTGCAACCCGATTGATAGGACCAGTGAACGGAGGCGATACACATGAGAAGAGACCTTACGGCATGGGTGGCTGTTTGCATAACCGCACTCGCGCTGATAGCGGCGGGCTGTGGCAAGAAGGAGACCGCACAGGCTCCTTCCCCCTCTTCCACGCCGCAGACATCTACCGAATCAACTACTGAGCCGGCACCCTCCCCTACCCCTTCGAAGGTGGCATACGCCATCGTGGAGGTGGATGGCAAGGGCAAATTCGTTATCGAACTCAACCTGGAGAAGGCGCCGAAGACCGCAGGCAACTTCATCAAGCTGGCAGAGCAGGGCTTCTATAACGGACTGACCTTCCACCGCGTGGTGCCCGACTTCGTTGTTCAGGGGGGCGACCCCAACGGCAACGGCACCGGTGGACCAGGCTACACCATCCCCTTTGAAAACACGGGACTGAAGCACGAGGACGGCGCGGTGGCAATGGCGCTTAATCCGGGCGACAAGAACAGCGCGGGCAGTCAATTCTACATCTGCCTGGGTCCCCAGCACCAGCTGGACGGCGACTATGCGGTGTTCGGCAAGGTGATTCAGGGCATGGACGTCGTGCGCAAAATCCAGCAGTACGACATCATGAGAGAGGTAAAAATATCGCAGACAAAACCACAATAGGGGCGACCCGGCAGGGTTGTACCTTTTCTATTGTACCCTTGGGTTGGAAATCGCAGGCTACACATGGCAAAACCTGCCGGGCTATGGAGTGCTGAAGCCATGCTTCAGCACCAAACGAATAATCCGCAACTCTCGTGCCCAAGGACGTTTTTGAAGACAGCCTTGCGATTGGAAGTCGCAGGCTACACAAGACGAACCCTGCTGAAGCAGGTTAAGGGGTCTGCTGAAGCAAGCTTCAGCACTCCAAAGTCAGCCTCCGAAGGAGGCTTTGTCATGAGTAGCCCGCAACTTCCAGTTGCAGGGTTGTCTTTCCAAGCAGATGTACTCCGCTGAAGTAAGATTCAGCACTCCA
The DNA here is from genome assembly GCA_013314755.1 of Chthonomonadia bacterium. Lineage (GTDB taxonomy): Bacteria > Armatimonadota > HRBIN16 > HRBIN16 > HRBIN16 > HRBIN16. The sequence continues at coordinate 4,570 of JABUFA010000007.1, read as the reverse complement.
AAACTCTCTCGGTTCACCTTCCTTCTATGCAGGTATTTCTTCGTGTTTTGCGTATTTTGTTATTAAGGAGGTAACCCATGAGTCGGTTCCGAGACGACCAGCCTTCGCCGTCCCGATGCGAGCAGGCAACAGAATACGCCGAGATGCCGGCACATCTCGAGCAAATCGCACAGCAAGCCCTGCGCAGAACCCAGGGATGGAAAGTTCCCCCCTGCTATGAGCCTGCGTACTGGGAGGAGGAGCGCATCTCCATCGCCCGCATTGCAGTGTGGAGCGCTCACCTCTCTTACGACCCGAACGCGGGCGTGGCATTCTCCGTGTACGCCTTCTTCAGCGCGGTACAGGCAATCCGCCGCGAGCACCGGCTCGCCTGGCGATGGAGCTCCCACGTCATGCCCCTGCCCTGCGACGAAACCACCGGTGAGGAGATTGACCCCGCCGACCCCGCCTGGCAAACGCCTTTTGAACACTGCGAGCAAACATGCGACATCCAGCGTGCGCTGAGATCGCTCTCCGACGCCGAGCGCAGCCTCCTGTCCTTCTGGTATGAGCAAGAGATGACCGAGCGGGAAATCGCCCGGCGGATGAACCTCAGTAAAACCGCGGTACACAAACGGCTGGTGCAGCTGAGGTGCAAATTGCAAAGCGTTCTTGCCGACCTGCCGGCATACCGGTGACCATAACGGAGACTTCGCGCAAGTATATTCTACAGGGTAGCCACGTAGCGCCCCAATCTTTACTCAAGAAGGAGACCATTCCGTGAAAGAATCACAGGAAACACAGCGCAGCAAGCCTGCCTTCAGCGTGCAGGTGCAACTTGCTGACCTCAAACCCGACGAAACCGCGCCCGCCATTGCGGTGTACGAAGTGGACGTCGTGGGCAAGCCGGTGAGGAAACTCGCCCGTGTCGAGAAGAATCAACTAAACGTGCAGGCAGAATGGACAAGACTTCCTGCCATCGCGCTTGGTCCAGATGTTGCAGACCTCGCTCAGCTGACCACCGAGAGCCTCGTCACCTTTCGCCCCGATGCCACTATTCCTATCTGGCGCGAACGAGGTTTGACCATCGGACCAGACATCTGGGAGCGATTTCTGTTCGAGTTCGTCTGCGTCAGCGGCACCGCCCGCAAGTGCCGCCCCTGGTGGTGGGACGTTATCGACAGGCTGGATATCGTTGCCGGGCTGAACCTGTCGCGCAACGTGGCGATCAAGAGCCTTGCCCTGCGCCCGGAGCTGCACACGCTTCTTCCCGTCCACTGTCTGCCTCTGTGCGATGGTATCGTGGAGATTTACGAGCGCGTGTGCTGTTGCTGGCGCATCCGCATTCCCGACCTGCTCGACCGCCTGCGCGACATCCTGGAAGACATCCCCATTCCCCTGCCAGACCCACCCCCCATTGGTCCGCCCGGACCGTTCCCACCCGGACCAGGACCCGACCCGCTTCCCTTCGCAGGTGCAAGCCTGAGCAGGCTGGCGGAACGGCTGGAGCTGACCGCCATTCGCCCCGCAGTGCGCCCGCAGGTTTCCATGGGCATCCGCGCTCAGGTAGCCGACCTGCGGCGGCGGCTGGCGAACACCCCAGCGGAGGTCTCCACCATGCCTGCCGAGCGACTGTATGCGGACTACGTGGCGTTGACCACGTTGAACGCTCAGCAGGCGGAGGAGTATGTGCTCGCCCGACCCTACCTGCTTGGGCTGATATGCACCTGCTCCATGCGCAAGGTGGGCGAAACGCCCCTTCAGCCGGGTGGAAGGTTTGACTTCTGCTATCTGCGTCCTCGTCGCCTCACGCCATCCGGTGTTAGGTGCCACACCACCTTCGCTTTCAAGGTGCGACAGCGCATCCAGGGTAACTGGGTAACCGTGTACGACGGTGTGGCATCGCACAACTGGTTCGCGCAGGGTGAAACGGCAGACCTTCGCACATGGGATTGGCGGGCACTGGTTTGCGGCTCCAGTCCGGGAGACCCACCTCCCTCAGAAGGGATACCCTTCGCGATGGTGGAGTACATCGGCAGCCAGGGTTCGCGCCACTTCAACTTCCCATCTCAGACGGGGCTTTCGCGAACAGGTGCACTTGGCGCCGGCTCCGGCACGTTCACCACTTCCTATGCGCCAGATTGCCCGTGGGGTGGTTCGCTGGGTATCAGGTTGTGGGTTTCGCCCGAGATGGAACCAATGGCGAAGTACTATCGCCTGTCGGTGGTGCGAGTGGACGATACCGGCACACCAGCCGGTTCAGTAACTATCCTCGACGCCCCGGTGGCATGGAACCGCTTTGTGTTCGTCGGCGGCGAGTGGAAGGTCACTGCAGACAGCCTGACCGTTAACCCGGCAGATGTGGGTGGTCAGGTGGGGCTGAACCGAATCCCCTACTGGAGCGGCGGCAACTACTGGCTGAGCGGTCAGTATCATCAGGTGTGGAATACCACGCTGTTCAACCCGGGGCGCTATATGCTGATTCTGGAGCTGTTCGACGCTTCGGGCAACCGCATCAAGCCCAGCTCCGCACCAGCCAGCGACCCGGGCAACGCCCGCAACTTCCAGTTCCGCCGCTGGCGACAGGGCGACCCCAACTCCACCGACAACGTACCCTTCGCCGACGTGGTGAGCGTGTTCTGGATCGACAACACCCCCGTGCAGGGCGACATTGTGGACATCCGCCGCAACGGCGTGCCCAGCAGTGAGGAGTGCCAGTTCATCAGCGGACCGGACAGCACCACAGTGTCCGTAGGCTTCCGCGCCTACCACCAGCGGGGCGTGTCCAATCCCAACAACACGTTCATGATGTCCTACTCGCTGACGTGGCGACGTGGGCTGAACGGTCCGGGTGGGACATTCGCCGCGGGAACCGCCGATGTGGGCGAGCCGCCAGCTCCACCCCAGGCGTCCAGCGCCCCAACCATCGGGCAGTTGCTGGGTCCGTTCCCCGGCTTCCCCACCACGCACACGCGATGCACCTTCTCGGTGTATCTGCACGTGCGGGCGAAGCATTTCACGGGCAGTTCACGCATTGAGGCATACGACTATCACGAGCAAGCCTCCTTCGCGCTGGAGCAGACCCCGTAAGCGAAGCAACAGGGGCAACCGCTACCGGTTGCCCCTTCCTTTCCCGCGAGTTGCTTACGCCTCTACTCCGTTCTGCGCGATGACCTGCTGGTACCAGCGTGCGCTATCCTTCCAGATGCGCTCCTGCGTGGCGTAATCCACGTACACGATGCCGAAGCGCTTGGAGTAACCGAACGCCCACTCGAAGTTGTCCATCAGCGACCAGACGAAGTAGCCCTTCAGCGGCACGCCGCTTTGAATCGCACGATGTGCGCTCAAGAAATGCTGGCGCAGGTATTCCAGCCTCTGCCCGTCGGCGACCCTGCCATCCTGCACCTCATCCCGGAAGGCAGCGCCGTTCTCGGTCACGTAAAGACTCAGGCGCGGAGCCTCAGAGTGCACCCACTGCAGTATCTCGTACAGCCCGTCAGGATAGACCTCCCATCCCATCTCTGTGTGCAATGCCTCCCTATTCTCTACGTGTTGCACACCCAGGTAACCGTGCTCAGCATGTTTGACGATGCCACGGGAGTAGTAGTTGATACCGATAAAGTCGATGGGCTGAGCGATGCGCTCCATATCCCCGGACTGAATGGGAGGCCAGGCGAAGTGGACCATCTGCTCCGCTAAGGCGGGATACCTGCCTTTCAACACCGGCTCTACAAACAGGGCATTGTTCATCGTGTGTATCCGTTCCGCCGCTGCCTTATCCTCTTCGCTGTCGGATGCCGGGTGTTGAGGAGAAAGGTTCAACACAATGCCCACCTGCGCGCTATCGGAGAGCACCGAACGTAGCCGGGCAACCGCCTCACCGTGCGCCAGCAGGCAGTGATGCATGGCTCGAAGCCCTGCCCACAGGTCGCGCATGCCGGGCGCATGTTGACCGAACACGTAACCCAGGAAGGTAAACACCCAGGGCTCGTTAAGCGTTGCCCACAAACGCACTCTGTCACCCAGTCGCATGGCGACTACCTGCGCATAGTCCGCAAACCAGTTCACGACCTCACGGTTCGCCCATCCGCCCAGGTCCTGAAGCGCCCCCGGCAGATCCCAGTGATAAAGGGTAACCATCGGCTCAATGCCGGCTTCCGCCAGCGCATCTACCAGACGGTCATAGAAGTCCAGCCCTGCGGGATTGATCGCTCCTTTGCCTTCGGGGAGGATACGGGGCCAGCTGATGGAGAAACGGTATGCCTTCAGCCCCATCTCGCGCATCATGTTCACATCATCGCGCCACCGTCGATAATGGTCGCACGCCACATCGCCTGTGTCGCCGTTATGGGTGGTTCCGGGGGTGTGAGAAAAGCGATGCCAGATAGAAGCCCCTGCGCCGTCCGCCAGCGGAGATCCCTCTATCTGATAGGAAGCGGTCGCAACCCCCCACAGAAAACCTTCGGGGAAACGAATGACAGACATCTTTTCCCTCCTGAACTTAAACCTTTCAGTAACATTCTACCGTAAACGGATGACACTGGCAAGAGGAGAAAGAGACCTCACGTGGAATCACATCCCCAGAACGCCG
>JABUFA010000057.1 GCA_013314755.1 Chthonomonadia bacterium | reverse complement strand
CTCAAAACGGTGGGCTTGCTGACGCTGATGATGCAGTCGGGACTGCACGTGCCGGCGGATTCGGGCACCGAGATGGCGGTGTTCCAGAAGATTTTCGCCGACATCGGGGACGAGCAGAGCATTGAACAGTCGCTCTCCACTTTCTCCGGGCATATCACCAACATCGCGGGCATGTTACCCCAGTGTGACGAGCAGACGCTGGTCTTGCTGGACGAGCTGGGCGCAGGAACCGACCCGGCGGAGGGCGCAGCGCTGGCGCAGGCGATACTGGACTACCTGCTTGCCCGTCGGTCGCGCGTGATGGCGACCACCCATTACGGCGAGCTGAAAAGCTACGCCTACGCCCGGCAGGGAGTACAGAACGCCTCGGTGGAGTTTGACGTGCAAACCCTGCGCCCGACCTATCACCTGCGCATCGGCACGCCCGGTTCCAGCCATGCGATTGTGATTGCCCAGAGGCTGGGACTACCGCCGACGGTGATAGAGACCGCCCAGGCGCGCCTCGCCGGGCGCGAAACCGAGTCTGCCAGCATCATGCGCCGCCTGGAGGAGGAACAGCGTGCGGTAGAGGAGGCGCGCGCCGCCGCCGAACAGGAGCGACGCGAGGCACAGGAACTGCGCAAACGCCTGAACCTGCAGATGGCAAAGCTGGAGGAAGAGCGCCAGCGCGTGCGCGAGGAGGTCGCACAGGAGGTACAGGCGCGTTTGCAGGAGCTCGTTCAACAGGCAGAGGAGGCATACCGTCGCCTTCGCGAACAGCCTCGCGAGAACCGCGCGGCGCAGGAGGCACGCCAGCAGATACGCCAATCCGCCGAGGAGATGAAGAAACTGCTTGCCCCTTCTGCTCCTGCCTCCGCTCCAGAGGAAATCCGCGAGGGCGACACCGTGAAGGTCACCACCCTCAACGTCGCTGGCACGGTGCTCCAGCTTACTGAAAAGGAAGCGGTGGTGCAGGCGGGCGCCATTCGAGTCACCGTGCCCCGCGAAGCCCTGCGCCGGGTGGAAACAACACGCCCTGCCGCCACGCCTGCGGTTTCGGTGCCGGTGAACCTGCGAGGCGCGATGCAGGTCTCGTCGGAGATTATGCTTCGGATGCAGAGGGTGGACGAGGCGCTGGCGAACCTGGACCAGTATCTGCACGATGCGTACACGGCGGGGCTGGAACAGGTGCGGGTGATTCACGGCAAGGGCACGGGTGTGCTGAGGCAGGCGGTGCGCGAGTATCTGAAAACCCATCCGTTAGTGCGTTCCTATCGGGGGGCGAGCCCTGCCGAGGGTGGAGATGGGGTAACGATTGTGACCTTCAAATAAACGCGAACGGCACGCCGTTCAGCGTGCCGTTGCACCTCGCTTGCGGTTCGGGCTTACCAGCGTCGGTCGCGTCGCCCGGAGCCATAGCCGCCGCGGTCGCTGCGGAAGCCGCCCTCGCGTCGCTCGGTGCGGGGACGAGCCTGGTTCACGGTGATGGTTCTGCCCATGAACACCTGACCGTTGGTGGCGTCGATAGCCGCCTGCATGTTCTCGGTGGGGATGTCCACGAAGCCGAAGCCGCGTCCCTCAACGACACGGGCATCCTCCACGGGACCCCATGGGGAGAACAGCTCGCGCAGTTGCTCTGCGGTGGTGGCGTAGGAAAGGTTTCCTACGAACAAAGAAGTGGTTTCTGGCATTTTTTAACCTCATGCTGGGAAGCGCGTCGCCTCCCGGATTTTTCTGTTACGGTGCTGCCGGCAGGCTCGAACGCGGTCTCCTCACATGAGGCTTACGGACCCCGGAACCGAACCGTTGCGTGCAATGAACACCGAACAATGGTAGTATACCATAAATGCCGGGCAAAACAAGCCTTTTTAGGGCGATTCCAGATATTTTTTCCGAAAAAACTTTTGGGAATCTGCCCCCCTTCACGTTGAAGAGGGGCAGAACAGAAGGCTTGGGGGGTGTGCTAATCACTGGTGTCGGGCTTGCGTATGGTAAACCGCCTTTTTTCCTGCTCGCGCTTCTGGAGGATGTCGTGCGGTTTTACCAGCTCCAGCCGGATACGCGCCTGCGCTCCGCAGCGAAACACCACCGATTGTCCCAGCATGATGCTGGCACGGCGTGAGCCAAATTTCCCCGTGCGCCCAATCTCCACAACGGTGGGCTGGTCCATCCGGTATGGTCCCGAGGGCATCTCTACCTCCACCGTCATCTCCGCTTTGCTTTCGGTGTTCACCACACGATATACGCCGGGCAACACCAGAGTGACTGCGAACAGGTCACCCGCCGGGATGGAGCTCGCGCTGTCCAGCAGTGTCCGTTTCTCCTTGGCGCCAATCTGCTGGACGGATACCCTGAAGCGCGCGCTGCCTCTCGACACGAAGAAGCACATCACCCCTCCTTCGCGAAGGGTATATCCCTCGCGCTTCCCGCATTCACAGCCTTTCTCCGCGGAACCCAGGACCGCCATATCCACATCAATCTGATGCGGGGCACAGGTCTCACGCACCACGTTTACCGTAGCACGGTGTACCACGCGCTCGCCTCGCCGGACAAAGAGGTCATAGGAACCCGCTTCGGCGAAACGGTGGATAAGCGTGGTCAGCACCGTCAGATTGCTGCTGTCGAATTCCTGCAGTTTGAAAACAGGGCGGTTCAGCGACGCCTTTTGAGTGGTCATGGTTAGCCTCCTATATCTACTTCCGCAACCATCTCTGCGTCGTTAACGCGCACGCTCAGGTTGCGCAGTGGGATTCGGACCGGAATCAGCCCGTTGCTTGCTGGCAGGAGCTCAAATGGGTCGTCGATGCGGTATATCGGGTTGCACGTGCTGAAGAAGTCCAGCACCAGCGTGCCGATAAAGTCCAGTAAGCCGAAGCTGACGTTGAACAGGTCGCTCAGCCATTCATCAATCTCGTCGGGGATGTCCAGCAGGAACCGAATGAAATCGGCAATGCCCCCGATGATAGCGAGAATGATGTCGCGCACGAACCCGCCCGGGATAATCGCGCGGACGGCGTTGCTGAGGGTGTTTTCGATCAGGTTGCCCACAATGTCCGGGAAGTCAAACAGGTCCACGTCGATGGTTTGCGGGTCGATGTGAATGTGCCACTGGTTGTGGTCGGGCAGGGGTTCGATGCGTATCGGCGCGCACAGGTCTGGTAAGGGTGGCGGAACCGAGGCGTCAAAGTAACGGGCAACCACCCTTCCGGTAAAGCTGACCTCCTGTGCAACGAAGGCTGCCAGGTCGGGCGAGATGGAGATATCCGGATTGCCGCTGAACACGCATACCCTGGGCAGGCAGATGTCTGGGATGGGCCAGGGCATGTTGATGCATCCGCCCCCGACGCAGATTTCGGGGATGTTGATGCCCAGCGTGAAACGCAGGCGGTCCCAGCGGATATCCAGCTCCCTTACGCTGATAGTATTGTCCGCGCGCAGGTCCAGGGTTCCTCCTTCCAGATGCGCCCGCACGTCATAGCCTGCCACGAAGATTCCGAAGCTTGCCTGGTCAGATTTGGAGAAGCGAAGGTTGCGCTTCAGCAGGTCGAACGAACGCCGGAAGGTCCCTTCGGAAACGGCGAGAGTGAAGTGTGCCATCGGTTATACCTCCACCACCAGATTGATAAACGCCTTCAGCCGGTCGTCTTCTACAGCCGGGTTGTTGGGCACGCCGGCGGGCACAGGCGTGGGTTGAAGTGTGATGGTCTCGCCGATTGCCAGTCCCTGCTTGCGCATCAGTTCGGTGATGTTCAGTACCATCGCCTCGATAGGCACGCTGAGCCGCGGCAGGATGCCCAGCTTCAGCACCGCCCTGATGTAGCATTCCGCCATCTCCTCCAGCGGAGCGGGACCGAGGTCTACAATCTCCAGACCATCCAGCCGCAGCTTCAGCCACTGCTGAGGATTTCCGGGGATTGTGCCCCACTCGAAGTGCAGTACGGCAAACAGCTCCACACACAGGCACTGCAGCTTCCTGGTGGGCAACACGATAGGTTCCCTCTCAGGAGCGGCGGGCTGACGTTCCTTCGTGCCGAAGACCTCTTTGCCACGCTGGGCAACTTCTTCTGCTTCGACCTGCGGCAGGATTTCGCGGATGAACTCCTCCGAGGGGCAGTCCAGCCCGAAACAACCCCTCATGCGAAGGGCGAGTCGCTGTGCAGGCAGATTCCCCAGCTCGTTGGGCAGATGAAAGACGTTGCCGGGGTGAAAGTCAATCTGCAGGTCGGTGAACTGCAGGCACCAGTTCAGTCCCAGTGGGATTGCTGCGCCCAGGATGGGAACAGGATCCTGCACGCTTAGCAGTGGGTCATGTGCTTGCAGCACTTCAGGTGCCGCCTGAATGCGCTCGCACAGCAGGTTGGGGTTTCGCAGGAAAAATGCGGTACCGTAGTTGAACAGGGAAGGGCGCTGTCGCATGAGGTGGCGTACAATACGATTGATGCCCTTCTCATGTACGCTGCCGAAGATGTCGCACCGGTCGGTTAGTGCCATCAAGAGCCTCCTTCAAACGTTTTTGCAACCTCGCTTACTGCGTCCCGGCATTCCAGCAAGGCAGGTGGTGCGTACCACCCTTTTGGTTGCTACCTGAAGATTCCACTATGCCGTTGTCTTTTCCTGCAACTCATACCAATTCTTGCAAAATAGAACCAAAATTGGGACACGGCAGACATCCCGCATCTTCTTTGAACTGCTGAAGGCAACTCTGCAACTGGAAGTTGCGGACTACTCATCACAAAGCCTCCTTCGGAGGCTAACCTTTTTGGAGTGCTGAAGCTTGCTTCAGCGACCCTAACCTGCGTCAGCAGGTTTCGTTTTGTGTAGCCTGCGATTTCCAATCGCAAGGTTGTCTTAAAAAACATCTTTGGTGCTGAAGCTTGCTTCAGTAGGTACACCTGCTTGCCTGACTCGTGTCCTGCCCTCAGTTTCTAAAACTGCACTTTTGGCACTTCTCGCTCCTGGGGAGCCGCCTCGAACAGGGGCATCTCTGCCGCCCAGACGCTCTGCGCCACCAGCACCGCTGGGAAGGTCTTCTGGTACACGTTGTAATTCGTGGCGGCTTCGTTGTACAGCTCGCGGCGGTCGGCGATTTGCTCCTCCAGGTCCGCCAGCGTGCGCTGGAGCTGCAGGAAGTTTTCGTTCGCCTTCAGCTCGGGATAGTTCTCGCCCCACACGATGATGTTGCCCAGCAGGCGCGAGGCTTCCTGTTCCGCCTGAATGCGCTCCTTGCGGTCTTTAGCGCCCAGTGCCACCGCACGCAGTTCGGCAATGCGCTCCAGCATCTGCCGTTCATGCTGGGCATAGCCTTTCACCGTCTCCACCAGGTTGGGGATCAGGTCCCAGCGCTGTTTGAGCACCACGTCCACGTTTGCCCATGCCCGCTGAGCCTGTCCGCGCAGGTGCACCAGGTTGTTGTAGGCGGCGATGACCCATATCACCAGCACGCCTCCGATGATGAACAGCACAATCGCTAAGGTTGAAATGCCTGCCATGACGTTGAACCTCCTCTTAATAGGTGTTGATGTATCCCGAAACGGCGCCTGGGTTCAGCAGGATGAAAATCACCCCCAGAAGCATCAGCACCCCCAGCACCGCCAGCGCAAGCCCTGTGCCCGAGCGCGTTGTGTACACCTTACTTTCATTGCCTTCCAGCACCACCATGCATTTGTGGAAGCGGTCGTACTGCAGGCGCATCTCGTCGCGCTCGGTGCCGGGCAGGTCGCGTTCATAGTATCGTGCCCAGACGGTCACCGTCGCGTTCGGCGGGATGTATCGTATTGTGGTGCGCACGTCACCCACGCTGGCGAACCAGCGAAACGAGCGCACCGGGCGATAGTTGTAAAACAGCGCCACGTGTTCAGGATAGAACTCCGCCCCATCCACCTCCACGATGGCTTTGCTCGTGCCGTCGTCCAGCAGGAAGTTTACGCCCTGTGTGAAGCTGTAGATGGTCTCCCACCGGTGAACGGTGCGCGTCTTCCAGCGTTTGCTCTGCGAGTCGTAATAGGTCTCGGTGCGGCGCACGTAGCGCTGGGAAATCTCGCTCAGGTAAATCCCGGAGATGTTGCCGACCTGGCTGGTGAGCACGCCGAATGCGGCTTCAGCCACTCCGCGCACTTTCAAAAAGCCGTGTGATGCGCTTCTCAGACGGGTGAGGGGGGTGGCACGTAGTAGCTGTCCCTGCTGCCAGGTGCGGGCGGCGAACGCCATGCAGACGATACTGCCGATGGTCAGTATTCCCGCTACCCAGTCGTCGGGCTGGGGCGAAAACCGCTGGCTCAGCAGGATTACGCCAAGGGGGACCATCATGGTTACCGCCCCGGCAAGCAATGTGCTGAGCACCACCTGCGCGAAGAACGCCTCACGCCTCCAGCCGCTTGCCCACTGCAGAAGCATCAGCAACACCAGCAGGGACACCGCAAACAGCACAGCCAGCGATGGGAACATGCGAACTTCATCAGCTGGAGCTGGCGTCCATGGGGGCACGGTGGTTGCGGGCGGCACGGGATAGGCTGGCACCGGGCGGGCGCGAGGCAAAGCGTTCAGACCCTCTCGGGCGCGACGGATCAGGTCGGAACCCGGCGGCGACAGGGTGATGCACTTGCTGTACCAGCGCGTTGCCGTGTCGTACTGTCCCAGCTGGTGGCTCCAGTCGGCATAGCGGAAGGCAATCTGGGCGCGCGCGGTGTCGTCTGGCGCCAGAGCAAATGCCTTTTCCAGCACCGCCAGTGCACGCTCCGCCTCTCCCTTATCCCACACCTGCCGGGCACGCTGAAACTCCTGTTTCCATTTGGGCAGAGGGCGAGCAGACTGCTGTGCCAGGGCGTAGCCTGCACCCAGGCTGATGACCAGCAGGGCTATGGTCAGTAAGGCTCTCATCCTTCCTCTGTGCTATGACCCCTCAGAGCAGGCGAGTGTTGCACTTACCGCAAGCAACACCGCACTTTAGAAGATTTTGCTTGTCTTTGCCCCTTCCTGCCATGTATAATAATCTGGTAATCTGGCATTGCACCCGCTTTTTTAGAAAGCCGTTCCACCTTGAAAGGAATCTTTGCCGATGCACTACCTGAAAGCGCCAATCTACGAGCTCAAGCAAACAACCCGCGAATTTCGGTGGAGCGATGCCTTTGTGTTGTTGACCATCACGGCATTGCTGTATCTGGGGGTTCATTTTGGGTTTCATGCCCCCGAGGCGGTACGAGGACCGAACATTGTGCTGGAACCCTCAGCACTGCCGTATTATGCGTTCCGTTCCGTCCTGCGGATGGGGGCGGCTTACCTGTTATCGCTGATGTTCACGCTGGTGTATGGCTATGCGGCAGCGCGCAGTCGGCGGGCAGAGCAGATCCTGCTTCCCACGCTGGACGTTCTGCAGAGCGTGCCGATACTGTCGTTTCTACCGGTGGTTCTGCTGGGGCTGAGCGCAGTTATGCCCGAGCGGTTCGCTGCGGAGCTGGCGTCCGTCGTGCTTATCTTCACCAGCCAGGTGTGGAATATGACCTTCTCGTGGTACCAGTCGCTGACCACCCTGCCCAAGGAGCTGCGCGAGGCGGCGGAGATTTTCCGCATGAACTGGTGGCTGAAGATTCGCAAGCTGGAACTACCATTCGGCGCCATCGGGCTCATCTGGAACAGCATGATGAGCTGGGCGGGCGGCTGGTTCTTCCTGATGGCAGCGGAGATTTTCACCGTTGGCGAGCGCGACTATCGCCTGCCCGGACTGGGTGCCTATCTGCGCGAGGCGTCACATCAGGGAAATATTCCCGCCATCCTGTGGGGGCTGGGCACGCTGGTGCTGGTGATTGTCCTGCTCGACCAGCTGGTGTGGCGTCCGCTGGTGGCGTGGAGTGAGAAGTTCAAGCTGGAGATGGTAGAACAGGAGACACACGCCAGCTCCTGGTTCTACGATGTGCTGCGCTCGTCGAAGCTGTCCGAGAGGGTCTCTGTTTTCTGGGAGCGCATCAGCGAGCGCATCGATGCATGGACCCTGCGGGTCTGGCCGTTCCAACCCGAACGGATTTCCGAACGTCCTCAGCGTGGAGACACCGCGTGGAAACTCTTTATGCTCGTTGCGCTGATACTGATTGCTTATAGCGTCCTGCGCTCACTACACCTGCTGGCACAGGTGGAAATCGGGCAGTGGTTCGCCATCCTGCAGGGCGTGGTGACGACTGCTCTGCGCGTGTTCACTTCGCTGGCAATCGCTCTTTGCTGGACGGTGCCGCTGGGAGTGTACATCGGCATGAACACTCGTCTGGCTTCTCGGCTGCAACCGCTGGTGCAGATTGCGGCTTCGATTCCGGCGACGGCGCTGTTCCCGGTATTCGTGCTGATGCTGGCACAGCTGCCCGGCGGACTGAACGTCGCTGCGATTATGCTGATGTTGACGGGCACCCAGTGGTATCTTTTGTTCAACGTCATTGCGGGTACCATGTCCATCCCGCAGGAGCTGCGCTTTACCGTCACCCTTCTGGGATTGAACCGCTGGCAGAAGTGGCGCGTGCTGATTTTGCCCGCGCTGTTCCCGTATCTGATTACGGGAGCGATTACCGCCAGCGGTGGCGCATGGAACGCCAGCATTGTGGCAGAATACGTGGAGTTCGGTGGACGCACCCTGCGCGTGACGGGACTGGGCGACCTGATTGCCTACAGCACCGCGCAGGGAAATTTTCCTTTACTTCTGGCGTCCACGTTGACGATGATTACCACGGTGGTTCTTGTCAACCGCCTGCTCTGGAGACGGCTGTACCGTATCGCCGCATCACGTTACCGGATGGAGTAGAGAGATGACCAACGGAAAGACCCTTGTGGAACTAGAACATGTCAGCCAGGTATACGCTACTGGCAGGAAACGCTTTTATGCGGTGCAGGACATCAACCTGACTATCAGCGAGGGAGAGTTTGTTTGTCTACTCGGTCCGTCAGGTTGTGGCAAGAGTACTCTGCTGCGCCTGATCACGGGACTGCAGCGCCCTACGGAAGGGCGCATTCGCTATCGCGGGGAGGAGCTGCGAGGGGTCAATCCCCATGCCAGCATCGTGTTTCAGACCTTTGCCCTGTTTCCATGGCTATCGGTGCAGGAGAACGTGGAGGTCGCGCTGAAGGCGAGAGGGGTTCCGCCCAAGATTCGCACCGCGTGCGCCCTGGACCTGCTGGACCGTGTGGGGCTGGACGGCTTCGAGAACGCCTACCCGCGCGAGCTGTCGGGGGGGATGCGCCAGAAGGTCGGCTTTGCGCGGGCGATGGCTGTGGAACCCGAGCTGTTGTGCCTGGATGAGCCATTTTCCGCGCTGGACGTGCTCAGCTCCGAAGCACTGCGCGGCGAGCTGATGGAACTGTGGCTTGACGGTAAAATCCCCACCAAGGCCATCCTGATGGTAACGCATAACATCGAGGAAGCAGCCGAGATGGCAGACCGCCTGATTATCATGGGCACTTCACCCGGACGGGTGATAGCTGAGGTGAACGTGGATATGCCTCAGCCGCGCCATCGCAAGTCGCCACAGTTCCTGAAGCTGATCGACCAGATTTATGCTATCCTTGCTGGTCAAACCCAGCCCGAACCGGTGGAAATCGGTACGGCGCCCGGCAAGCCGGGCATCACGCGATGGCTACCGCAGATTCAAATCAGCGACCTCGTTGGCTTGCTGGAACACCTGGCGGAGTCCTCTCAGCCTACCTATGACATCTATCAGCTGACCGAGGACTTCGGCGCGGACTCGGACCTGGTGTTGAGGCTGATTGACACGGCGGAGCTGCTGGGGTTCGTGCGCGTTGGGCAGGGTGACGTGATGCTGACCCCGCTGGGCGAGACCTTCAGCGAAGCAAGCATCCTGACGCGCAAGGAGATTTTCTCCACCCGTATCCGGCGGCTGCCCATTTTCCAGTGGCTGATTAACATGCTTCATCTGGCGGAGAACCAGAGCCTGAAGCGCGACGTGGTGCGCGCCGCCATCGAGCTGGAGCTTCCTCCCGCCGACGCGGAGAAGCAGCTCAACACCATCATCGAGTGGGGGCGCTACGGCGAGGTCATCGCCTACGACGACGAGACCGAGACCATCATGCTGGAGCCTCTGGTGGGACAGAGCGTGCCAGGACACTAAGAGGTGATGCGACACATTACAGGAAGCGAAGAGGCGATAGAATGTATTTGATGTACGTAGATGAAAGCGGGGACTGCGGTTTGCAGAACAGTCCAACTCGCTATTTTGTGCTTACTGGATTGGTAGTTCATGAGCTGAGATGGCAGGTATATCTTGAGCAATTGATAGATTTTCGCCGATACCTGAGGCAGAAGTTTGGTCTACGCTTGCGAGAAGAGTTCCACGCCTCTGCCTTTATCAATCGTCCTGGCGAGTTAGTAAGGATCAAACGCTACGATAGGCTTGCGATGATAAGAGCGTTCGCTGACCAGCTGGCTTCCATGACAGACCTGGGCCTCATTAACGTGGTGGTAGACAAACAGGGGAAGTCAGCTACCTACGATGTGTTCGAGAAGGCATGGACAGCGCTTGTTCAGAGATTTGAAAATACCGTTTCCAACCACAATTTTCCAGGTCCTAACAACCCCGACGAGCGGGGGATTATCTTATGCGACCACACTGATGATAAGAAGCTTGTCCGTCTCCTGCGCAAACTAAGGCGCTATAACCCTATTCCTAATCAACCAACATACGGACCAGGCTTTCGCAATTTACCCCTGCGATATGTGATAGAGGATCCACCTTTTAGAGACTCGGCGCATAACTATTTTGTCCAGGCGGCGGATTTAGCCGCGTACCTACTGTACCAACATCTGGAGCCTAACGCCTATATGAAAAAGAAGGGGGGACACACCTACTTCACTAGGCTAAAACCCATTCTATGCCTTCACGCCTCTGCAAACGACCCCGACGGCATCGTACGGATTTGAAAAAGAAAAGGGGGTATCATCTACCCCCGGAGGAATCCTACTACCCGGACGGACCGGGGTTCAGATTCCACTTAATATTATGCGCTTGTTTGTCAGGTTTGTCAATCTGTTCGCGGGATGAAGCGTCCTCCTACTGACACCCTTGCAGGAACCCTTCGCCCTCCCGCGAAGTGAGAACTATCATCAGTCAGAGGGGAGGACGTCTGGTGCGCGCGCTGTGGTGTATACTCGCCCTTTCCTGCACTCTTGCCCGTGCAGTGCCTCTGCATGACTTTGAAGACTCCTCGCAATGGAAGCCTCATCCTGACGGCGGCGTCGTTGTGGTGGTGCAGGCGGATACCGCTTCGGTGAAAGAGGGCAGGTCGGCTTTACGTCTGCTCTATCGTGATGCTCCACCGCACTGGGGCAATGTCGTCGGTTCCTGCTTCGTGCCGCCCAACGCGGCGGCGCTTCGCTTCTGGGTATATGTCCATCACGCCGTGCCCTCCGCCCGAATGCACATCTGGCTGATAGAACCTGATGGCGATATGTGGCTCCAGCAGGTGACGGTGGGCGCCAAGCCCATCAGCGATTTGCCCGCAGGATGGAACCGCGTTACCCTGCCTATCAGCGGTTTCCTGTTTGACGGGCGCGGCAAACGCACGCGCGAAATCACCTCGGCGGACAGGATGCTTATCGGCTGTAACTTCGGCGATTTGGAGGTCAGCGTGGACGGAATGGAATGGGAGGTTCGAGAAGGGACCAGCGCCGCACCCCTGCCGGTCACCCCAAACTTGCAGGTTGAACAGGGAGAGCGCGGGAGCATTGCCGTGCTGGACATGGGAGAACCACTGCCCGACGGCAGGCGCACAGCACATCCTCCCCAGCAGATTGCCCGGAGCCTTCGTCAGGCGGGATACGGCGTCACAGTCCTGCAGGCTGGGGATTTTGCCGATAAACAGGTGCTGAACCCCCAGCGGTTCGACGCGGTGATACTGCCCTGCGGCGAGTTCTTCCCCCTGCAGGCGCGAGAGGCTTTTCTGGACTACCTGAAGGCGGGCGGAAGCTTTCTCTCTACCGACGGCTATGCCTTTGACCGCCCGGTGCTGTGGGATGGCAAAGGGTGGGTGGATGTCGCTCAGGCTGTTACCGCTGAGGAGCATAATCGCGAAGACGGGGAAGGCATCCGCATCAACACACGTTACGGCACGCCCGGCGATGCCATGACCTTCACGCGGGAGCAGATTGGCGTGTTTGACCCCGCCTTCCTGCTGGAGGACGCGGTACAGGTCAGGACCACCGGCGACTTTGCCGATTCCCCCGTCAACCTGCGCTTTGCCCAGCCGCTGAAGGGGTTCTCCGCCAGCGGACTGATTGGCGACAATAACCCCGTGTTTCCGCCCGTATACCGGCGGTGGATACCGGTGCTGGAGGCGACCGACGCTAAGGGCAACCTGCGAGGCACTGCGCTGAGCATCTTGCATAACTTCACGGGCGTGTACAGAGGCTCCAGCTGGGCGTTCAGTGGGGTGACTTCGGGCGAGCCGCTTCTGCTGGGTGACGCAGCTCGCGAGCGACTGCTTCAAGGGGTGGTCGATCGCCTCGTGCAAAAGGTGTACCTGCACAGCCTGCGCACCGACTTCGCCTGTTACGAGCGGGGCGAGGTGGCGCGAGTCAGCGTGGATGTGGCGAACTTTGGGAAGAAACCTGCCAGCGTGCAGGTAGTGCTGAAGGTGTCGGGGCGTAACATCTTACGGCGCAATCTCACCCTTCAACCGGGCGAAACGCAAACGGTGGAGGGAGAGGTAAATACCAGGGGACTGAAGGGGGATTTCTTCCCGGTAGAGGCGCAGATGTGGCAGGGGAGGAGACGGCTGGACACCGTCCACACGGCTTTTTGCATCTGGGATGAGCATGTGGTCGCGCGGGGACCCCGCGTGGGCTGGCAGGGCAACTATCTGACGATTAACGGAGAGCCTGCCCTGCTGGTGGGCACGAATCAGACGGGCATGATGTTCTTTTCGGCGAACGAGAACCCCGCGGTGTGGGACCGCGACTTCCGCCTGATGGCTCAGCACAACGTCCGCATCCTGCGCATCCTGCACTTCTCGCCGTTTGCAAAGGATGGCTACAAAGGGATTGGACAGCACTCTTCGCTGGACCTGCGCGGTGTGCCTCCCGACCGGTTGCAGAGGCAGATGGACGCCATCGTACAGCTCGCCCAGAAGCACGGTATCGTCATCTTTCTGTCCCTGCACGACTGGCTTGGTGTTGTGCTGACGGATGAGGAACTGCAGGCACAGCGCGAGTGGAACCGCTTCTGGGCAGAGCGTTATCGCAACGTGCCGGGCATCATCTACGACATCCAGAATGAGCCAGTGGTGGACGTGCCTGACCTGCCTTTTGTGCGCAGTCTGTGGAACAGATGGCTGAAAGAGCGGTACGGTTCGGATGAAGCCCTGCGCACAGCGTGGCGGGTAAACCCTCCCGAAGCTCCCATGCCCAACGTGCCCATAGGCAACCGCACCGACCGCTGGGACGACGTGCGCACTGCCGACCTGAAGCGATTCGAAACCGAGCTGCTGAACCGGTGGGTGAAGGCGAACGTGGAGGGCATCAAAGAGGGCGACCCCGATGCGCTGGTGTGCGTGGGGTATCTGCCCAGCATGCCCCCTGCAGACAAGATTCTTGGCACGCGGTATACCGATTTCTCCAACATGCACTACTATGGTCCCCTGCGCGACTTTCCGCTGGAGTTCAAGTTGATTGACCGCCGCGCCTATGGCAAAGGCTTCAGCCTGGGCGAGTTCGGGGCGCAGGAGGCGCATAACGCCAGGGTATATGGACGAACAGGTCAGCCGGTTGAGGAGAGCGTCACGCGGTTCCGACAGGTGTTGCACTATGCGGTGGGGCTGGGAGCAGCTTTCCTGTGCAACTGGGACTGGAAGGACTTTGACGAAATGGTCTTTCCGTGGGGAGTGGTGCATCACGGCACGCCGGTTGCCAAGCCCTGGCTGGTGACGCTGGCGCAGGGAGCGGAACTACTGAAGCGGGTAAAACCCGTTTACGAACCGCCGCAGGTCTACCTGCTGGTTCCCGACAGCCATCGTATCGGAGCGCGATTTGACCAGATCCATCGCGCCCTGCAAAACGCCGTCGGGCTGTTGCTGGAGCAGAGGGTGAACTTCGGCGTGCTGAACGAGGAGGACCTTCAGCAGATTCCCGACTCGGCGAAGGTGATTTTCTGGCCCCTCCCTTACTGCCCCACCGATGAGGCCTTTCAGACCGTGCTGAGCTGGGTTCAGCAAGGGGGAGTGCTGTATCTGTCGGGCGGTATCGGGTTTGACCGTACCCGTCAGCCCACGCGCCCCCAAAGGCTGTTGTCGCTTGCCCTTCCCGAACAGCCGACAGTCCCGCCCTTTGACGTGGATGAGCAGGCATGGCAGAGGGATGTGCTCATCAGCCGGTGTGGAAAGGGGCAGGTGGTCTTCGTGCCCTATCCGCTGGAGCTGCGCCCGCAAGCCGGTGACCGAGCGATGTACGAGCAGACGCTTCGCCTTGCGGGGGTAAAAGGCATCCCGGTCACACCGCGAGGCGGCGAGGTTCATGCACTGTCCATCCCGACGCGCGACGGCGGCAGGCTGTACGCTCTGGTGCGTTCCGATTCGGGTGATGGGCTGTGTCAGGTGAGCCTGCCGGCGCACGGGATTGAACTGACCCTTCGACAAGGGGGCACTGCCTTCGTGCTGGTCAACGGGCAGGGCGAGGTAGTGTGCGCGGAGAGTGAAGACACTCTGCGCCTGAACGGAGAACTGGTAGCGCGTGCGAGCGGGCACTACGCGCTGGTATCGCTGGACGGAAAGGGGGTATTGTCCTCTAAGCGCATTCTGGTGCTTCCTCATCAACAGCGTGAGGTGGAGCTGTATCTGCTTCCACGCGGACGATTGATGGTGGGGCGCACTTCGGCAATGCGCTCCCCTCAATCGCCTGTGCTGAGCTTTGCCATTGGCGAATCTGGTACAGTTGCGGATGAGGCAAAGCCGTCGCAACGCTGATAATTACCGATGGTTGACAAAGCCATTGGTAAGGAGAGACCAGGATGCGCTGGTACAGGATAACCGCCACAGCTATTCTGTGCCTGTTCGCCGGTCTGGCGAGCGCACAGCCCGGCACGAACCTGAGCTTTACGCTCAGTTCCAAATATGTCTCGCGTGGCGTGAACACGGTAAACAACTGGGTGATGCAAAAGAGCACGGAACTGCACTTCGGCAACCTCACCGCCTCGCTATGGGGTAACATGGATCTGACCAATCATAACGGCTCAGCGTACACCCGTTCCAAACCTGCCGGAACCTTCACCGAGTGGAATCTGGTGCTTGAGTATGCTACCACGTGGCGAAGTCTGCAGGTCGCACTCGGCTGGATTGAGTATCAGTATCCGGGCACCGGCTGGGAGCGAACGAGAGAGGCATACCTGAGCCTGAGCGTGGACGCTCCACTCTCGCCAAACGTTACCATCTACCGCGATACCGGAGTAGCCGGGGGCTTTTACGCCACGGCAGGTGTGGAAGTGCCAATCCAGCGTTCGCTTAGCATGAGTGCGCAGGTTGGCTGGGGTTGCCCGAAGTTCAACGCCTATTACTATGGCAGTGAATCTGCCTCGTGGGTGGACGCCACGTTCGGCTTAAGCACCACGCTGGACGCAGGCAGGGGATGGCAGATCAAGGTGTCTGTTACAGCAAGGGTTGGTTTGAAGGGTAGAAGGCTCGCCAACACGAAAAATATCTCCAGAACCACTCGGCATCCCACAGGAGGTAAGCCATGCCACAACTGCTCCTGCGTCTACCAGAAGT
>JABUFA010000056.1 GCA_013314755.1 Chthonomonadia bacterium | reverse complement strand
TGGCATTTGGCGGGTTATATCGTGGTCAGGGTAAGGGATATGGGCAGATGGTGTCGTTGATAGCGGGTTTAGTGAACTTGGAGGTGCTGGTTCGTAGTGGACGGTTGAAGGGTTAGCCGGATGGTAGAAAGAATAAAGAGGCTGAAGGGTGTGGTTTTACCACTATCACGCAAGAAGTTTAATGTTGAAAAACTGGTATTTATACTTTAAAAGTAGCTGAGATTACTTACTATCTGTATAAAGCATAGCCGCTGTCATGCAGAAAGCAGTGAAGTAAGTCTTGAGATTCTTTTATCTGACCAGAATGACAAAAAAGCGCATGGTAATATCAAATGTCCTCTTGAGCAACAGCAAAAGAGTCGCTACTTGAGAGCATCTACGGCACCAGTAACACCTTAATGGACTCCTTGCCCTCGTGCACCATCTCGATTCCGTGTCGGAAATCGGATAGCGGCAGCTGGTGCGTGACGATACCATCGGTCTTCAGCAAGCCGCGCGTCAGATAGTCTATCACCTTGGGGTAGCAGTAGGGTCCCAGGTGCGAGCCGTACACGTTCAGCTCCTTCACATCGCCCAGAATCGTCCAGTCCACGGTTACCGGCTCCTGCAGCACGCTGAACTCCACGAAGTTGCCCGCCTTGCGGATGATGTCCAGTCCTAACAGAACGCCCTGCGGATGCCCGGTGGCTTCGATGTACACATCACAGCCATAGCCATCGGTCAGGCGCTTGATTTCGGCGCGAACGTCATCGCGAGAGGGATTGAGTACCATGTCTGCGCCCAGCCGCTTTGCAATCTCCAGGCGGTGGTCGCGCAGGTCAAGCGCTATCAATAATCCCGGGTTCTTCAGCCGGGCACACGCCACCATACCCAGCCCCAGCGGTCCCATACCCGCGATAACCACCACATCCCCGAACTGTATCTGTCCCCTGTCCACCGCGTGCATGGAGCAAGCCAGCGGTTCAATCAACGCTGCCTGTTCGGTGGGCAGGCTGTCGGGAACGCGATAGACACGCGCGTTGGCGGGATAGCGCATATACTGTGCCCAGCCACCCTGAGCCTTCTCACGAAAGCCGAAAATCTCGCGGTCGCGACACAGCCAGTACATCCCTCTGTCGCACATGCGACAGCGACCACAGGGCACAATCTGCTCGGCGACGGCACGATCTCCTACTTTCAAACCAAAGCGTTCCCCTGCTCCCTCGCCAAGCGCCACCACTCGCCCTACGAACTCGTGTCCGGGCACAACAGGCGGCTGGACATAGCGTGGACGGGTGGCATCGCCCCAGATGGACGGGTTACCGTAGAAGCACTTCACGTCCCCCGCACAGATACCACACGCCTCGACCTGTACAATCACCTCACCGGGGCGCGGTTCGGGGACGGGTATGCGCTCCAGACGGTAATCTTCTGGCGCGTAACAACGCACCGCCTGCATACTTGCTCCTGTTTCACTCATGGCTCTTCTCCCTCCTGACGGTATTCATGATCCCTGTTACCCATCCCCGTTCGCCCCGTTGCTGTGCCCTCCGTCTGTGTCGTTGCGATGCCTGCAGATGTTACCGTGGACCTGGCTGGGCAGGTGCACCACCAGGCGCGTCACTAGGCGGTCGTCCGCCAGGCATCATCCCCGGAGGAGGTAGTCCCGGTCCGCCAACGGGCATCTTGCTGGGATCCACAACGGGCGGCTCTGGCTCGGCAAAAAAGAATCTCCACGCCACCACAGCAATCACCGCCAGCACTAAGAGAATTACTATCGCTGCGGTGGTGGGACTGACCTCTTTTTTCATCGGATTTCCCCTCCGCGCAGATGTGTATCACTTGTTATTTGGCTGTGCCTGTCGTTATTCCTTCCTGCAGGCAAACACCGAAGCAGTGGCGAATTGGTGGAGCAAAAAGAGGTGAGGCTATGCGGCATATCCTGTGTATCGGAGCACATCCCGACGATGTAGAGGGAAGCATCGGTGGTACGGTGACGCTGATGCGTAAACGGGGAGATGTGGTGCGCTTTCTGAGCGTGACCGACGGAGGTAAAGGACACTATCGACAGGAGTATGCGGAGAACCCGCGTCTCCTGGTGGAACGGCGTATGGCGGAGGCACAGCGCGCTGCCTCAATGATTGGCGCAGAGTTTGTCTGCCTCGGTGCGCCCGATGGAGGCGTGTACGTGAACCATGAAACCACCTCGTCCATGATACGCGCCATCCGCTCGTTTGGAGAGCCGGGCAAAGGTCCCGACCTGATACTGGTCAACCGCCTCAACGACTACCATCGCGACCACCGCGTCACCGCCCAGCTGGTGCTGGATTCGGTGTACCTGTTGACCGTGCCCACCATCTGCCCCGATGTGCCTCCGCTTCGCCGGATGCCGGTGGTGATGTACTGGTACGACGACTTCATGGAGCCGGTGCCCTTCCGCGCGGATGTGGTGGTCAATATCGACGGCGTCATCCAGACAAAGATCGATATGCTCTGCGCCCACGAATCGCAGTTTGCGGAATGGATACCTTACGCGATGGGCATGTCTCCCCTGCCTCTGACCTATGAACAGATGCGGGAATGGGTGACGGAGTGGATGTATCGCGATGCCCGCAACGCCAGACTAGCTGCCGAACACGGTCATCCCCGAATCGCCCCCGGTGGCGACTACGAGTTCGCGGAGGCGTTTCAGATAAGCGAATATGGTACCCGCCCTACCGACGAATGGCTTCGGGAGACCTTCGGTTTTCATCTGGCGCAATAGCAGTCCGCAGCCTCTGGAGGGTGAGGCTTGTTTTATCTAACCCTCAGCCTCGTCCCTGCGAGGGGAATCTCTTACCGTGTTGGGGAGAGATGATGCGCCCCTTCCCTGCGAGGGAAGGGGCTGGGGGTTAGGTGGTTCCCAGTGACAGCTCAGCTCATGATGCGCATGTCGATGACCGCCGTCAGTCCTACGCCGTCCACGCGACGCAGTTTCAAAGGGTTCAGGTCATCGGTAGGAATGAGTATCTTCACGCGGAACATCCCGTTGGAGAACAGGTCTTCATACTGCCAGACGCCTGCTACCCTGTTCACATCACCTGCAGCGCCCGAGACCTGCGCCCCACCAATATAGGCGTTCTCACCCAGTGTCGCCATCGGGATGACCTTTGTGAACTCCTCTGCGCCTTTGCGCAGGCTCACTTTGTTAATCACTTCGTTCAGCTGGTTGCCGGCGTTCTTTACGGCAACCGCCACGGCGGTCGCCGCCAGCACCTCTTTGCCACCCAACCCCTTCGGATGGGTGACCTTGAAGCCGCCCTCCAGGGCGACGTCAATCAGCGCAGAGATGCCCACCTTTTCTACCCGGCGCAGACCCGTCAGGCTGTCACTTGGAACCAGCACCTTGATGCGGAACCTGTCCAGTGACTCCTCAATCTGAAACACCGCCTGTACCTTGTTGACTGCCTCTTTGGGACCCATCACCTGTGCCGCGCCAACATAGCCCTTATCGCCAATGCTCAGGATGGGCACGACCTTCGTCGCCTGATTGATGGGCACGTTGCGGCGGATGGTAATCTCGTTGATGAACTTATCCAGCGATTTGGCGTTCTGCTTCACCAGGTAGCCAATGCCCAGCAGTTTCACACCGCCCCGCAGGATTTTGCCCAAATCCTGCGCACTGCTCCACTCGGAAAGGCTGACGGTGAACAAAAACACCATCGCCGTTGCCAGCCATACTGCTCGTCTCATCGGAACACCTCCTGTCAGGTTCGGCTCGCCAGTGCCTGCTTCACCAGGTCGGGTATCTCATACAGCGCATCCGCCACAGGCACACCCGCGCTTCGCAAGGCATCTACCTTCGCCTGTGGGGTGCCGGTGCGCCCCGAGATGATTGCTCCCGCGTGCCCCATTCGCTTGCCGGGCGGTGCTGTGCGCCCCGAGATGAAGCCAATCACCGGCTTGTGCATCGTGCGGATATACTCCGCCGCGATTTCCTCATCCGAGCCGCCAATCTCGCCTACCAGCACCACCGCCTGCGTATCGGGGTCTTCCTCGAACAGCGGAAGCAGGTCAACGAACGTGCTCCCCAGCACCGGGTCGCCGCCTATTCCTATACAGGTAGACTGTCCCAGCCCTGCTTTAGTTAACAGGTCTACGATTTCATAGGTCAACGTGCCACTGCGCGACACCAGACCGACAGGTCCTGGCGTGAAGATATTGCCCGGAAGGATACCGATTTTGCACTGCCCCGCGGTGATGATGCCCGGACAGTTGGGTCCGATGAGCCGAACGCCCTTCTGTCTCACCAGCGCCACCGCTTTGACCGTATCCTGCACAGGGATGCCCTCGGTGATACACACGACCACGCGCACGCCAGCGTCCGCCGCCTCCAGCACCGCATCCGCCGCGAAGGGCGCAGGCACAAAGATGACCGAAGCATCCGCGCCGGTAGCCTGCACCGCCTGCTTTACGGTGTCAAACACCGGCACGCCCAGCACCTCCTGCCCGCCTTTGCCCGGCGTCACCCCCGCCACAATCTGCGTGCCGTATTCC
The DNA here is from genome assembly GCA_013314755.1 of Chthonomonadia bacterium. GTDB lineage: Bacteria > Armatimonadota > HRBIN16 > HRBIN16 > HRBIN16 > HRBIN16. The sequence goes on along the minus strand of JABUFA010000056.1, from coordinate 11,563 downwards.
AGCATCTGTCGGGTATGGAACTCGCCCTCGCGTCCGGTGATACCCTGCACCAGCACGCGCGTGTTTTTGTCAACCAGCACAGCCATCAGCGTGTGACCTCCACAATCTTGCGTGCCGCTTCCTGCATTGTCACTGCAGGGATAAGCTCCGTGCCCTGAAGCAACGCCAGTCCCTCCTCGGCGCGAGTGCCCGCCAGCCGAATGACAATGGGAACCCTCACATCCAGACTGCGAATGCCCTCCAGAATGCCTTTCGCCACCTCATCCCCGCGCGTGATTCCGCCGAATACATTGAACAGCACGCCTTTGACGTTTGGGTCCATCAGCACAATCTCCAGCGCGTTGCGCACCAGGTCGGCTTTCGCGCCGCCGCCGATGTCCAGGAAGTTCGCGGGTTTGCCTCCCGCCCGGCTCACCTCGTCCAGCGTGCTCATCACCAGTCCTGCACCGTTGCCGATGATGCCGATGTCGCCGCCCAGCCGCACGTACTGGATGCCGCGCCGATGCGCTTCCGCCTCAATGGGGTCCTCCTCGCTCTCCTCCTTGTACTCGTTGAACTCGGGATGGCGAAACAGGGCGTTGTCGTCGATGTTCAGCTTGGCATCGGCGGCGAGACACTGCCCGTCCTGCGTCAACACGAAGGGATTGATTTCCGCCAGCGAAGCATCACTGCTCACATACGCCCGATACAGCGCCAGCAGGAACTTCGTAGCGGTTGGCACCGCCTCCCGTGCAATGCCGGCATCATACAGCGCCTGCCTCGCCTGATATGGCATCAGCCCCAGCCAGGGCTCTATCCATACCTTCACAATGGCTTCGGGATGCTCCTCCGCCACCTGCTCGATATCCATTCCCCCCATCGCGCTGACCATCACCACATCGCGCTGTCTGGCTCGGTCTAACGTAATGCCCAGATAGTATTCCTGCGCGATGGAGATGGCTTCTTCGATTAACACTTTGTGCACCGGCACACCCTGCGGCGCCTGCGGCGTCACCAGCCGGGAACCGATTAACGCGCGAGCATGTTCCTCTGCCTGTGCCGGGGTGTCCGCCAGACGAATACCTCCTGCCTTACCGCGTCCGCCAGCGTGCACCTGCGCCTTCACCACCACACGCCCGCCAAGGCTCTCGGCAATCTGTCGCGCTTCCCCCGGGGTGCTTGCCACGCGCCCCCTGGGCACGCTCACGCCGTAGCGCGATAGGACCTCTTTCGCCTGATATTCGTGGATTTTCAACCTTTGCCCCTCCCTCACTTACCTTCTGCACAGAGATAGTTTAGCATAACAAAGCCTCTCTCCTGCGCTCAGATGTATATTTTGTAGGTCTGCACGTCCATCACCGCGCCGAGAATGCTCCACAGCGAGCCCATCGTGTAGTCGCCCAGAATCAAGCCCAGGAAGAACGGTACGGCGATGTTGTGCGCACGCATCCCGCCGTACCGGATGAGAAGTCCCTTAATCACCCACGCGATGAAGAAATTGAACCAGAAGTAGTCCATCGCATACGAGACCGCCAGCGCATAGCCCGCCGGATGCAGGGGCCACCACAGGAAAACGTTGCGCATCAACCGCAGGAACACCACGATGAAAAAGCCGCCCACCATGTAGCCGATGCGGGTGCTTTCCTGCTTGACGGGCGCATTAATCCAGTTGGTCAGCCAGCCGAAGGACTCCCAGCCCAGCCAGTCCTTGAAGCCAACCGCCTTTGCATCCGCGCCCGCGCGATAGGTCACATGCAGATTCGCCCAGCAGGTCGCGATGAAGCCGAAAATTGTTGCCACCACGATCACCCAGATGAGTTTGTTCAGCGATTTCGGATGGTGCTCGAACATCTTCATCGCTTCCAGCTGATTGGGCATGGGATGGGAACGATAGCCCCGGTTGAACCAGTACAGCGTCTGGATGAGCGTCAGGTCGCGCGTGCCGATGTTCTGACTGCCGAACAGGGCGGTCATCATCCGGTTGGGGTTGACGAAGTAAATCTCGTGGGGTGTGCCCAGCTCGGCGCGCACGCGCGTGATGGTGATAGCCAGCAGGAAATAGATACCGAAGAAGGTCGCCCCCACCCAAAACGATATGCCCATCCGCCCCGCGAACGCGACAATCACCGCCAGGCTCACTGCAATCAGCCCGAACGCCCAGCGAAAACGGCGGCTTTCCTCCGGGTCGTCGGGATTTTGCGCCCACGCCTGCCGCCAGGCGTTGACGAAATAACGCCTTGCTCCATACACCACCACAATGCCCAGCGCCGTCCACGCGCCCGCCGCCTGCTCCGGGAAGAAGGGAAACCCCACGTTCGTCGGCGCGTCCCAGCCGAACACCGCCCCTACCACCTGAAACAGCTTCCGCGCCACATAGAAGAACCAGCACGAAAACTGCAGGTCCAGCGGCGTGAAAAACGCCAGCCCGATGCCGAAGGGATACATGCTGATGGGCGTCCAGCCCACCGCATCCCACGGACGGTTGGTGATATGCTGGCGCAGGTCGTAGAGCTTGATGTACTGGATGTAGGGCACAGACGGATAGAGCCAGTGGATGCCATTCAGCCCGCTGATTGCCATTGCCAGCGTGAAGCCAATCCACATCGGCTTCTGGCGAAAGAAGGGCACGCCGCCAATGTGCCCGGTCATCGCCATCGGCAGCTGCACGATGGGGAACACCAGTCGCTCATGTTCCGTCCACGAGCGGCGCAGGAGAATATTGACGCCCAGCATCACGCCAATCAGCGCGAAGATAAGCACCGCCCACCACAGCAAAGGCTCCAGAAAGGGCAGAATGCGGTGCCAGCGATAGGGCGAGACGTTGCCCTGATAGAAGTCGGTAAGCACTTTCTCATCGCGCACAAACAGCCACCAGGGCAGGTACTCAAACCACAATGCTTTCCAGTTATTCTCGGGCGTGGCAAAGCGCACCGGATGCCCCAGCACGCCGAACATGTTCTGCAGCATGTCGTGCGCCGCCAGCGTGGAAGAGATAACCAGCATGATATAGATGGTGAGAAGTTCTCCCGGCGTCAACGCCGACCGTGGACTAAACCATCGCCAGAACAGGTTGAGGATAATCAACACGAACAGCATGAAAATTGGCGTGATAAAAAGGGGCAGCGACGTGCCGTCGAGTGTATAAAGCCGAACCTCCACCACCGTAATCCAGAAACAGTTAATGGCGATGAGCGGTAAACCTAACAGCACGGCACGTAGCGTAACCACACGAGGGACAGAGGTTTCTACGTGAGCAGTTTGTTCACGGACGTTCTGGGCGGCGGTCGTGCTGGCTGCGCTGTGCGGCTGCAACCTCTTCCTCCTCATCTTCTGCACGAAGTGAATACATGAGAGTATTTCGCAAGGAGTGCCTCCCTCTCCTTCCCGCATTGGTAGCAATCGCCTTTTTTATGATACAATAGATAGCGGCGAGGAATTCGCCAGCCCCGCAGCCAAGTGTTTGCCACAGGAAGAACCTGCAGTTCATAAGCCGCCGAGCAGTCCACATACGCAGTCAAATACTCTCTTAGAGGTTGTCTGTATGCGAAAGGATATCTTATGCCTGCTAACAGGTGTACTGCTGTTCGTGGGAACGTCTGGGCAAATATCCGCTGATGCGCTGTTGAGAGCGTGGGTGAGTTCGGATAATGGGGCGCCAGTAAGGCTCTCTCTCCAGGTACCCCGTAGCGGATTTCCGACGGGTACTATTCAGACTGTGCGCTTTACCATACAGAATCCCAGACCTCGCCGCGTTCTTCACCTGCAGGCAATTGCCACCTACACCGTCGGCGACGAGCAACAGACCACCACGAGCAATCCTCTAGTCCTTGAGATTGACCAGACCGCCCGCGACTGTCGCCTCTACTTGTATGTTATCAATGGCTATGCTCTCGAGGACACACTCCTCCTGGACGGGCTGGAACTGAACCTGCCGTATAACTCCGCGTTCGTCGTCGTGCCGATTGGCGACCTGCCAGCGGAATCCTCGCGAAAAGGGCAGGTAAAAATCTTTGCGAGGTGAAATAGTACTGTACGACGACAGGAGGAGGGTTGTTGAGATGAGCAACCATCGCATCGAGCGCGATTCGCTGGGCGAAGTACGAGTGCCCGCGGACGCGCTGTACGGGGCACAAACCCAGCGAGCGGTGGAGAACTTCCCCATCAGCGGTATTCGCTTCCCGCGCGTGTTTATTCGGGCGCTGGGGCTGATTAAGGGATGTGCTGCGGCGGTAAACGCCGAGCTGGGCTTGCTGGACGCGCAAAAAGCACAGGCGATTCAACAGGCAGCAGACGAAGTGGCGGAAGGCAGGTGGGACGAACACTTCCCCATTGATATTTTCCAGACCGGTTCAGGCACTTCTACCAACATGAACGCCAACGAAGTGATAGCCAACCGCGCCACGCAGATACTGGGTGGCGAAATCGGCAGCAAGCTGGTGCATCCCAACGACCATGTGAACATGGGACAGTCCTCCAACGACGTCATCCCCACCGCCATCCACGTCAGCGCGTACCTGGAGGTGCAGGAGGTGCTGTTACCTGCCCTGCGTCACCTGCACGAGACTCTGCAAAAACGCGCGAACGAGCTGGACGACGTGGTGAAAACCGGCAGGACGCACCTGATGGACGCCATGCCCGTGCGCATGAGCCAGGAGATTGGTGGATGGGCGTATCAGGTTGGGCAAAGCATTGAGCGGATTGAGTCCTGCCTGCCGCGTCTGGCGAAGCTGGCACTGGGAGGCACAGCCGTCGGCACGGGCATTAACGCACATCCCGAGTTTGCCTCGCGCGTGGCGGCGAAACTGGCGGAGCGCACCGGCATCCCCTTTGTGGAAAGCGATAACCACTTCGCCGCGCAGTCGGCGATGGACACCGCTACCGAGCTCAGCGGTCATCTGAAAACCACTGCCACCGCGCTGATGAAGATTGCCAACGACCTGCGCTGGATGAACAGCGGACCCATCGCGGGGCTGGGCGAGATTGCTTTGCCTGCCCTCCAGCCGGGAAGCAGTATCATGCCGGGCAAGGTGAACCCTGTTATCTGCGAGGCGATGATGATGGTGTGCGCTCAGGTGATGGCGAACGATGTCGCGGTGTCGCTGGGCAACCAGCATGGCAACTTCCAGCTGAACGCGATGCTTCCGCTGATGGCGCATAACCTCCTGCAGTCCATCACCATTCTGGGCAACGCCGCCCGGGTGCTGGCGGACAAAGCGGTAGCCGGCTTCACCGTGAACCGCGAGCGCATCGCCGAGTCGGTGGGCAAAAACCCGATACTGGTCACCGCGCTGAACCCGGTGATTGGCTACGATAAGGCGGCGCAGATAGCCAAACGCGCCTACGCGGAGGGGCGTTCGCTCAAAGAGGTCGCGCTGGAGATGACTGACCTCACGGAGGAGCAGCTGGACGCCCTGCTTGACCCGCGCCCGATGACCGAAGGCGGCATCGTCGGTAAAGGGGACGGCGGATAAGGGGAGCGTAAACCAGTGACTAAACACGAAACTATCGGAGGAAGAACAGATGTCTTTTTCTCGTACTGTACATGCACAGATGGCGTACGCTTCGCCCGATGAGATGATTTTCGGCACTGCACCGAAGCCGCTTGCCTGCGGCAGCGGAGTGCTCATCGGCGCAGGAGAGGTTATTCCGGAGGTCAACTTTACCCTCCCGCCAATGGCTATCCGGGAAGAGACCCTGCCCGACATCCGCCAGCGTTTCCGCGAGATGGTGGAACGTATCCTCACCCGGGCGGTGCAACAGGGACTTTCCGCACTGGTGCTGGAGCTGGAGCACCTGTACGAGCTCACCCTGTATCCCGACTGGGGCGCACTGGTGACGGCGGACATCAAGCGGGTGATGGAGGAATTCAATCAGCGCTACGGCTTGCGCTCCGCCCTGCGTGTGACCGTCGCCGACATCCGCGAACAGGAACGACCACCTCGTATGCGCACAGGCGAGCTGTTCGCCACTATGTTGCAGGCATTCGAACGGTGCGCCGACGCCGGCGCCGACATCCTGTCCATTGAAAGCACGGGAGGCAAAGAGGTTTCCGACCACGCGCTGGTGCAGGGCGATATGGAGGGGATTGCCTTTGCGCTGGGAGTGCTGGCACCGCGCGATATGGAGATGCTGTGGGGAGCCATCGCAGAGATTGCCCACCGTTATAAGGTCGTGCCCGGAGGCGACACCGCCTGCGGGTTCGGCAACACCGCTATGCAGTTAGCGCATCAGGGACTGCTGCCCAAAGTGCTGGCGGCGGTGGTACGGCTGATGACGGTTCCGCGTTCGCTGGTGGCGGTGGAGATGGGCGCCACAGGACCGCTCAAAGACTGCGGCTATGAAAACCCGGTCATCAAAGCCATTACCGGCGTGCCTATCAGCATGGAAGGCAAATCCAGCGCATGTGCCCACTCCTCACCACTGGGCAACATCGCCGCAACGGTGTGCGACCTGTGGAGCAACGAGTCGGTACAGGACGTGCGTCTGCTGGGCGGATATGCTCCCGCCGTGTTTACCGAGATTCTGGCGTACGACTGTCGGCTGATGAACACCGCTCTCAAGCAGGGACAGGGCAGGATGCTTCGCGACCTGTTTATCGTCTCCGACTACCATCGCGACCCGCAGGCACTGATGCTCGACCTGCACGTGGTGTATGAGGCAGGCAGGCGCCTCGTGGAAGCAGGTGAGGACCACTATGCCCGCACCCTGGCGATGGCACGCTATGCGGTTGAGGAGATACGCCGTGCAGTTCAGGAGGGACACATCAGCCTCGAGGGGCGCGAGGAGCGGTGGCTTGGCATGATTGAGGACGCCATTGCCGAACTTCCTGAAGATGCCGACACCCTGCGCCGCCGGGCAGACGTGAACTACGGTTCGCTGTACATCCCTGCCGAATACGGAGTGACACCATGACCTCACGAGAACGCATATGCATCACGTTAGCACGCGGTATCCCCGACCGCGTGCCCATGCTGGACATCACCTTCTGGCCCGATACGCTGGTCCGCTGGCACAGCGAAGGCTTCCCCGAAGGAGCCGACCCGGTGGACTACTTCGGGCTGGACAGGATCGAGCGGTTCGGCTTCGACGGTTCCCTGCAGTTGCCTGTGCAGATGATCGAAGAGACTGACCGCTGGCGCATCTACCGCAACGCTAACGGACTGGTGGTGAAGGAGTGGAAGGACTCGTATGCGCCCCCTGCCCGCCTGGATTGCACGGTCAACAGCTGGGACGAATGGCTGAAGGTGAAGTCGCACCTGCAGGTCAGCCCCGACCGTATCTCCCGCGAGATGGTAAACGCCTACCGCTACTGGCGCGAGCAGGACTGGTTTGTGGTGGCGGAGCCGGTGGAGCCGATGTGGTACGTGCTGGACCACCTGATGGGCTTTCAGAACGCCCTGCCGCTGATTGCCGAACAGCCCGACCTCATCGCGGACATCCTGAACACCTACACCGACTTCCTGCTGGGCATGTGTCAGCTGTGTGTGGAGCGCGGGATTACTTTCGATGGACTGTGGTTCTTCTCCGACCTGTGTTACAAAAACGGGATGCTCTTTTCGCCGCGCACCTATCGCGACCTGCTGATGCCCTGTCACCGCAAGGTGAAGGCATGGTGCGAAGCGCAGGGCATCCCCATGCTCCTCCACTGCGATGGCGACGTGCGTCAGTTCATCCCCCTGCTCATCGAGGCTGGTTTCGATGCTATCCAGCCCCTGGAAGCCCGCGCCGGCAACGACGTACGGGAGCTGAAGCGGCTTTACGGCACGCAGATTGTCTTCTTCGGAAATATCAGCGCGGACGTTATGGCATACGGAACGGATGAACAGCTGGAGGAGGAGATTCGCAGTAAACTCTCGGTGGCGATGGAAGGAGGCGGTTACATGTACCACAGCGACCACTCCATCCCGCCTACCGTCAGCCTTGCCCGCTACGCGCAGGTGATCGAACTGGTGCGAAAATACGGACGTTATGAATAGTGCCGTTTTCATCCAAGAACAGCGTTATGACGACGCTATTCTTTGGTCGTGCTGAGCGCCAGTCGCTCAGGGTAACAGGCAGGAACACCTCCCACACCGTAACGAAAGTGTTATTAACACCACATGGGAGGTGTTACTACCATGACTCCAAGAGAACGCGTTCTGAAAGCATTGCGCCGTGAACAGCCCGACCGTGTTCCTATTCACGATGGTTTGTGGGCGGAAACGGTGCGCCGATGGGAGCGCGAAGGAATGCCCGGCGAAATCCCCCCGGAAGACTACTTCGGTTATGAAATTGTGGGCATCGGCTTCGATGCGTCGCCCATGTTCGAAGTGAAAACGCTGTACAAGGACAACGAGGTCATCGTTCAGACGACCTCGTATGGCGGCGTGCGCAAGAACTTCCGCACCTATGCCAGCACCCCTGAGATTATTGATTGGGCGGTGAAAAGCAAGGAAGACTGGCTGCGTATCAAGGAACGACTGCGCCCCGACTACACCCGCGTGGACTGGGTGTCCCTGCGTCAGCGATACCAGCAGGCGCGTTCCGAAAACAAATGCATCGTGCTGACCGCCGCCGTAGGATACGACCTGTTACAGTCCTACGTGAAGAGCGAAGAACTGCTGGTAATTATGCACGACGACCCCGATTGGTTCCGTGATATGGTGCAGACCCATGCGCAGCTGGTGCTGGAGATGGCGCGGATGATTTTCGACTCTGGCTACCCCTGCGACGCCGCGTTCCTCTTCAACGACATGGGCTATCGCAACGGACCGCTGTTCTCGCCGAAGATGTATCGCGAGTGCATTCTGGAGTCGGATAAGATGCTGTGCGACTTTTTCCACAGCAGGAACATGCCGGTTATCTACCACACCGACGGCGACGTGCGCCTGCTCATTCCGGGATTGATTGAGGCGGGTATCGACTGCCTGCAACCGCTGGAGGCGAAGGCAAACATGGACGTGCGCGAACTGAAAAAGCAGTACGGCGACCGCCTCGCCTTCATGGGCAACATCGACACGCGCAAGATGGCAGACCCCGACCCAGCCGTCATCGAGGAAGAGATTCGCACTAAGTTCGAAGTGGCGATGAAGGGAGGCGGCTACATCTACCACAGCGACCATTCGGTGCCGCCCAGCGTCAGCTTCGCGCAGTACTGCCGAACGATAGACCTGGTACGCAAGTACGGGCAGTACGGATAGCGCAGGATATTCGCACGGGGGAGGCAACGGCGACGAAAGGTTATGCCCCTCCCCCTTGCTTTGCCCGCTGTAACGCCTCGATGTACTCCTGCGGCAGCTTGACCGGCTTGCCCTCCTCCGACCACCAGCGCGGAGTCTCGGAGTATATCCACACGTATTCGTCCGCCACCTTCAACGCCTCGCGCGCCAGCGCCTCGAACTGCGAGGGAGGATGGGGATTCTTGCTCAGGTCGTCGGTATGCCAGCCGCTGTTGCGCCAGTCCAGGTCCATCCAGATGCCGAACGAGAACGAAAACACCCGGGCATACTTGCGCGGGTCCGCCACGATGGGAAGCAGGTCGCGCTTCATTGTCTGGTAGGCTTTCGCAAACAGGGCAGGGTCACGGTAGCCATAAGAGAGCTCATGCCCGTCGATGAGGCGGGTTCTGCCGCTCGCCGCGTCCACCATGCCGTCCAGAAACGGCGCCAGCAGTCCATAGTCGCATTCCTTCAACGGTCTCCTTCCGCCCTGCGACTGCGCCCACGGCAGGCAGTAACCAAAGGTCAACAGCACCTTCAAGCCCGGGTAGCCCTGCTGGAATGCCTGCATCACCTCTCTGCCCCGCCGGCGCACCTGCTCGGCGTACTCTTCCCACGATTTCTTGTCTGCATCGCGCTGGCGCTGGTAGTTGAACAGCGGCTCGTTGTACTGCTCGATATCGAACAGTATGCCAGCGCATCTACCCTCCCGCGCGATGCGCGCCGCCAGCCGGGCGTTGTTCAGCACCGCTGAGAAATCGCCAAACCAGTCAATATCGGCAGGGGTGGTGTTGAAGCGCAGGAAGTTGTGTTTGAACCGGCGAAACGGCGTGGCTTTCAGGTGCTCCAGAGCGGGACGCAATTCGGCTTCGGTGAAGGCGCGCTTGCTCCAGCACTCCCACGTGAAATTGGCGGACCTGCCGTCGGCGGTGGTGTAGTTCAGATGGAATACGCACCCATCAAAGGGCGTGGTTTCCATCTGCGCAACGTGCCGGCGCATGAAGGCGGTATCCGGCTCATCCCAGCCGAACTCTATCAACTTCTTGGTGGCAATCTGCCGGGAGCTGGTGAGAGCTTGCATTCAGACATCCCTCCTGACAATTCGCAGTATGGCACCTTCCCCGTCCATCAGGGATTATAGCCTTCGTCTCGCAGCTTCGCCCGAACAAAATCCCGCGCCTTTTCCGCAAGAGCAACAGCAGTTTGGGTTTCCTCTAAGGATGGGAAGTGCGCCCTGTCATATCTCACACCGACAGCATCCAGAAGGTGTTGGAGTTGGGTCGTGTGCCTGACCAGTGCGTATCGGAGGTTAGGAGCGGGCTATATTCGGCAGATGCTGGTTCGTTTGCTGGGGCAGTTGGGGATGAGGGAGCAGGTGATTGCGTTAGACAGCACGGGTTTTTGTGTGGGGGATGCGAGTGTGTATTATCAGTCGCGTCGTGGCAGGTGTTATCGGCACTGGGTGAAGGGTTTGTATGCGGTTGGGGTGGAGAGCAAGTATATCTTAGCGTTTCGCAGTGATTGGGGACCGGGTAATGACAGTGTTCATCTGTCGGGTTGACGTCGGGCTGCGGGTCGTTATGGTATTCGTTCGGGCAGGGGTCGTGGTTGGTTATTGTTGGCGGATTGGGGATTTGATGGTTGTGGGGTGGTGGAGGGGGACATTATTCCACCCATTCGTCGTGGAGGGAGTTTAGCGGATGCGGCTCGCGTGGCTCGTGCGGAGTTGGTGAGTATGGCGCGTTTGGATGGGGTGTATGGTCAGCGATGGCAGTGCGAGATGGTTCATTCGGTGATAAAGCGCAAGTTTGGGGATCGGGTTCGTTCGCGCAGGCGGTTGTTGCAGTTGCGGGAGGTGCTGGTGAAGGGTTTGGTGTACAACATCCACCGTTGGGTGGTAGTGTGTTTTGTGTGGTATGAGGTCGTGTGTGTATCATCTCGCTATCTTTGCAACAGGGCATGAGAAAAGCCTTAAGATACTTCTCACAGCATTGCTGCATGTGGAAGCAAACAGTGTCTGTAGCCGGTTCTTCAGTAGCCAGTTCGTCTTTGCCGGTCTTCAGGTCGTTCTCCGCCCGGCGAATCCATAACGCGACAGCGTCTTCGTTCATATCTTCATACCTTCCTTCAACACGTAATAGGTAAGAAAACCTGTATTGTTTTTCCTCTTTCGTACTGCCTTTTCAGATTGGATAAATATATCCCCGCAAAAACCTGCCCGGACAAACCGTAAGCGAATATCTGAAGTAATCGTTCGGTAGGTAGTCTCCCTCTTGAGAGCAGGTAGCCCCAAAGGGTATACTTCAAACAAACGACATCGGAGGGATACCCTGTGCAACACCTGGCCAAACCTGGAGAGTTTTGCCCCAACCCTGACTGTCCAGACT